>JAJEGM010000047.1 GCA_022819825.1 Acidimicrobiia bacterium
GACGCAACACCGACCGAAAACCCGACTGCCGGCACGCCGCCCTATGCCTCGCCACCACCATCTTGATCACCGCAAAACTCATCGACTGGAAAAACCGCTGGAACCCCTGACCAACCACCTATCCGCTAGGCCCCTAAGTCGGTCCACTGCTGGAGGTACTCAAGCCCCGTCCACCCCGACACACTGTTGTCAACAATGAACAGCTCCCCGCCGCCCCTATCGCTCACGCCAGCAAGCTACCCCGTAGCAGTGACAATTGCGGGAACAGCCCGTCGAGGGTCCGACTAGCTGGCCTCAGAATCCGGGGGCACCGATGACTCATCTGGCCCTTGGTGCTTGTTCCGCCGATGGGCAGGTCCCTGAGGCATGAGATTCTCAGGCTCGCTATAGAAGGCGTGCTCTTCCTCAGGGGTCACAGCAGAACCTTAGGTCAGCGCGAGAGAAATTGGCGTGGTTCGCCGCAGTTGGGAGAACCGGGCTGGGTGGGCGACCCCACCCAGCCCTCAATTTGTCTGCTACAGGAGCATCACCAAGGGTGAGAGGCCCATCTGGAGCGTACGACTCAAGTGTCACACATCCGGTCGACTGATGAGTTGCCGTTTGATGAATCGTTCGTCGAACTCATGGCTACAGCTCACTGAGCCGTCGCCACCGAACACCTCGTAGAACCACACCCTCTTGCGCCCATCTAGGGATGTTGCGGTCGTATCCAACCCAAATTGGAGCGCCATAGTGGCTCGCTGCCCCGACATACTGGGCACTGAATTCGTTGAGGCGGATGCCGCGCTGTTCGGCTTCAGAACGTGCAGCAGCGATTTCTGCTCCAACAGCGGTCAGGTTGACTACGCCGAATAGGCGACGGGCAGGGCCCAGCAACAAGGCGAGATCACCTGGGCTGAGCGTCCCAAGAGCTCGGGTGAGCCGTCCTCGTCCGAGAGCCGCGCCCTCTTGTGCCCTCTGTGTACTTCTACGGATTCTCGTAATGGCTGCTGGGACCGTCATCAAAGGCTGATCCTTGAGCTCGTCCGGCAGCCGTCCCGCGACTGCGGCTATGACGATCCACTCGTCCCCAATGATCACCGGCCTACCCCATTAGGGGAAGGCCAAGTTGGGGTCCTCCTCGCCGATTTCTTGGAATATGGCCCACAGGTCGTCTCCTTCGAGCAACTCAGTCAAGGCCCGACGACCCTCGGGCGATAAACGCGGGTCTCCATCACCTGGTCCGCGGTCTGGGACACCGTCAGAACTGAATTTGACGGCAGGGGCATCCTCGCAGCGCCGGGGATCAGCCCCTACCTGTTCAACTGAACGGCGAACCATGAAATGACTATACCGACCGTCTGGCTCGAATACTCCCAAGGCACGGGGGCGTGATCATCGAAGTCCTGGGAAGGGGGAAGTTCAGGGAGAAAAGACCCCGCCTCGGATTCGAGATCAAGCGGAGAGAATGTTGGCTCCGTAGAGCCCCATTTGGGAGTCTCGAGTGACGAGCAGAAGGTCGTGGTTCAGCGCTTGGGCGATCAGCATGCGGTCGAACGGGTCCCGGTGGTGATCAGGCAAAGAACCGGCTAGGCGGGCGTCGTCGTGGGAGATGGAAAGCGGTTCGAAGTCGTCAATTCTCACGTCGAATATGGCGTCGTCAACCTTCAGTTTCCCGCTAGCCCGCTTGATGCTGATCTCCCAGATGCTGGCCGCACTCACATAGACGATGTTGTCGGGATCAGCGATCGCTTCAAATGCCTCAGAGGAGATCTTCTGCTCGTCGGCCCACCACAGCAGAACGTGGGTGTCGGGCAGGAGGTTCATTCCCAGTTCTCATCTTCAAGATCACCCTCGAAGGCGGCGATGATGTCCTCTGGCGTTTCGTCGAAATCAGGGGCAATCCACATCTTTCCCGCCAGGCGACCGGGTTTTCGAGGTTGTCGTACCTCTCGGAAAGGCACCAGCCGAGCCATTGGCTTGCCAGCTTTGCCCAACACGAGCTCCTCCCCCTTAGCAACCCGTTCGAGCAGCTTCGACAAATGGGTCTTGGCCTCGTAAACGTTGATCACCATAAACCCACCCTACCCCAAGTTGGTCAGACTAGACCAGACCAATTTGGTCAATATTAGGTGCAATTCATATCCGTGGGCGGACGGAGGCGGGCGTTAGGTCGGTGGTTTTGGGGACGCCGATTAGGGCGAGGGTGCGGCGGAGGTCTTCGGTGAATTGGTCGATTAGGTGGTCGACGCCGGGTTCGCCGGCGGCGGCTAGGGCGAAGAGGTAGGGGCGACCGAACATCACGGCATCGGCGCCTAGGGCGAGGGCCATGGCGACGTGGCTGCCTCGGCGGATGCCGCCGTCGCAGATGATGTCGAGGTCGCCGGCCACCGCGTCGGCCACTTGGGGTACCAATTCCAAAATGGGGGGAGCGCCGTCGAGCTGGCGGCCGCCGTGGTTGGAGAGGATGATTCCGTCCACGCCCTGCTCAGCGGCTACCTGGGCGTCGGCCACAGATTGCACGCCTTTGAGCACCAGCTTCCCGGCCCAGCGCTCTCTCAGCCAGTCGAGGTCGTCCCACGACAGCGCCTGGTTGAATTGGTTGTGGGCGAACTCGGCCAGGCCCAGCGCTGAGCTGCCGTCGTAGCCCTTCACTCCGGTCAGGTTGGCGAAAGTGATGGGCTCGGACCGCAGCAGCGACCACGTCCAGCCTGGTCGGCGCAGGCCGTCCAACACGGTGTCGGGGCCCAGCGTGGGCGGCAAGTTGAAACCACGGCGCACGTCCCGTTCCCGGCGGCCGAACACCGGCGTGTCCACCGCCACCAGCAGTGCCTCGTAGTCGCAGTCGGCCGCTCGCTGGAGCCACTCGGCCACTAGGCCCCGATCCCGCCAAAAATAGAGCTGGAACCACAGCGGGCCGTCGCTCACCTCCCTGATCTCTTCGATCGAGCGGGTGCTAAGCGTGGATAGCGAGTAGGCGATGCCCTTGCGGGCCGCGGCCCGGGCCACGGCCAGCTCCCCGTCGGGGCACACAATGCGGGTGAACCCGGTGGGGGCCAGGGCGAACGGCACCGGGTGGCGCCGGCCCAACAGCTCCACCGAGGTGTCCAACGCCGACACGTCCCGCAGCACCCGGGGCACAAACTCCCTCTGGTCGAACGCGGCGGCGTTGCGCTCCATGGTCAGCTCGTCTTCGGCCGCGCCGTCGATGTAATCGAACACCCCCGCAGGCAGTCGCCGCCGGGCCAGCTCCCGCAGGTCGGCCACCGACGCCGCCCGGCTCAACCGCCGCTTGGCCCGATTGGGCTCAAAGCGCCGAAACCGCGCCACCGACCGCAGCGTCCGGATCATGCCCACAAGCTGAACTTACAGCGGCCCGGCTCGTCGTCCCTCAATCAGGATTGTGGGAGCATGGCCCGTAATGGACGCCGACTACTGGAAAGACGGCTACCTCATTCGGCGCAAGCTGGTGCCCGGAGAGATGATCGACACCCTCAACCAGAGGTTCGCCGATATCGCCGACGGCACCGTCGCCCAGGCTCCCAACATGCAGATAGCCCGCAACGTGGAGATCGCCAAAGGGCTGGTCACCCCCCGCACCCCCGCCCACGGCATCGCCAAGGTGAACTTCGTGAACGGCGACCCGGTGTTGTCCCGCTATGCGCTCTACGAGCCGATCATCGACCAGGTGACCGAGCTCATCGGCAACGACCTGATCGCCTTGAACAGCATGTACCTGAACAAGCCCACCGATGTCGACGGCCGCCACCCCATGCACCAGGATCTGCTCTACTTTCCCCTCCGCCCCGCCGACCGCATCGTCGGGGTGTGGACGGCGCTCGACACCATCACCCGAGAAAACGGTTGCTTGGTGGTGTTGCCCGCCACCCACACCGGCGAGCTCCTCGAGCACGACTACCCCGACTGGGAGCACAAGAACTTCCTGTTCTTCGGGGCCAAAGGTATCGACGTCGACCAGCGAGTCCATTTGGAGATGGATCCCGGCGACACCTTGTTCTTCCACCCCTTACTGGTCCATGGCTCCGGCTACAACCGCACCGAGGACCTTCGTCGGGCCATTGCCGTCCACTACGCCAGCTCCCACTGCGAGGACATTTGGCGCGGGGAAACCAAGACCATCGGCGATTTCAACCCCCGCCTAGACATCCGCCTCATTAGAGGCCAAGACCACAACCAGTACGCCCATAACCCCGCAACATCAAGCTAGGGGCCCACCCCCGTACGCAGAATCGAACTTTGCCTGAAGCCACGGACCGGCTTCCACGGTGCCATACCTGGCCAGGTTGGTTGCACTGACGCAGGTTTCGAATGGCGTCTCGCCACATCCTCCCCCAGCCTCTGGCCAATTATGCCCCGCATTACAGTGTCGGCATCACCCGCTCATCGGTCGCGACCCACATCAGCAACCTCACGGCTCAAGGCAAGGCAAGGGGGCGAGGCTATGTCGTGGCCGACGAGCCCTATGTTGTCGTCATTGGCGGAGCAAACGTCGACATCGAGGGCCGATGCTCCACACCACCACTGCCACACGAATCGAACCCTGGTGCCGTCGCCATCTCGGCTGGTGGCGTCGGCCGCAACATCGCCGCGAATCTCGCCGCGACCGGACTCCAAACACACCTGGTAACCGCCCTCGGAGAGGACGACCACGGCCAACTCATCTACAACCGCACATCAACAAGCGGCGTTGATCTGTCGTCGGTGCTGTGGACCTCCCAGCACCCGACGGCCACCTACCTGTCCATCATTGACGCGAACGGCGAACTCCTCATGGCCGTCAACGATATGGCCATCACCGCAGTCGTGGACCGCAAGGCCATCGCCGCGCGCGCGGAGCTCTTGCGCCACGCCCGGGTTGTGGTTGTGGACTGCAACCTCAACGACGAAGCCCTCGATGAGATCACCAGCCTCTCCCCTACTGTGTTCGTCGACACAACCTCGGTCGCCAAGGCACCCCGGATTCGGCCCTATCTGGATCGCATCCACACGCTGAAGCCAAACCGCGCCGAGGCGACCGCGCTCACCGGGATCGACATTCGCAACACCGCGACAGCTCGCATAGCTGCGCAGCGGCTCCTTGACGCTGGTGTCGCCACCGTCTACCTAACGCTCGGACCCGACGGTGTCGTCTGGGCCGACCAGGAAGGCGGCGGCGGATTCCTCTCGGCACCACAGATTCACGCGCTCAGCACGACCGGCGCTGGTGACGCGTTCACCGCAGCACTCGTTAGGGGATTCTGCAACCTCACCGGCCCCGACGAACTCATCGAGCTCGCCACCGAGCAAGCCGCAGCCATCACTACCGAACTCACCCCCGGCGCCCAGTAGGCCGGCAATCCCCAGGAGATGAATTGAACTCACAGCACACGCCCCACATCGTGTTCAGCGACGAGGTCGCCGCCGCAGCAGCCAACCAGGAAGCGATCGTTGCTCTCGAGTCCACCATCATCACCCACGGAATGCCCGCACCTGACAACGTCGAGACCGCCCGTCACCTGGAAGCAGCCGTTCGCGCCAACGGCGCAACCCCAGCCACGATCGCGGTCGTCGACGGCGTCGCCCGCATCGGACTCACTGACGAGGAGCTTGACCGGCTCGGCCAGCCCGACCCGGAGCTCGTCAAGATCGGCAACCAGAATCTCGCCGCGTCGTTCTACCTTGGTCAAACTGGCGGTACCACCGTCGCGGTAACGATGAAACTCGCCGCTCTCGCCGGAATCAGGATCTTCGCCACGGGCGGGATCGGCGGCGTTCACCGCGGCGCGCAGTACAGCTTCGACATCAGCGGCGACCTCGAAGAGCTCGCCCGCACCCCCGTGGCCGTTGTGTCCGCAGGCTTCAAGTCGATCCTCGACATCGCCAAGACCACCGAATACCTAGAAACACTTGGAGTCCCGATCGTCGGCTACCAGACGGCGATTCTCCCGTCCTTCTACAGCATCGACAGTCCCCATGAGGTCAACCTCCAGTTGGATAGTCCCGAAGCCATCGGCGACTACCTTCACACCCACTGGAACCTTGACCCAGCCCGCGGTGCCGTGATCGCGAACCCCATCCCACAACACGCAGCAATCCCTACCGACCGCATAGAGGCGGCAATAGCCCAAGCGTGCGTTCACGCCGATGCTGAGGGCATCAGCGGCAAAGAACTCACCCCATTCCTACTGCAATGGCTCGTCGATGCAACCGACGGCGAGAGCCTAGAAGCGAACAAAGAGCTGGTGCTCAACAACGCGAAGGTCGCAGCGCTGATCGCCCAGCACCTCACATAGCCATGTGAGTCCCAAGACAAAGAGGGTGGTGCCAACAGCCCCCACGCGTAACGACTGCAACCCGCTGCAAATACAACAGTACGATGACCAAGCGATGACGGCCCCCCGCAACGTCCCCGAGAAGCCCGCGCTCGAGGGCCTCGAAGCCAAGTGGGACGAAATCTGGGAAGCCAACGGAACGTACCGCTTCGACCGTACTGCTACCCGCGACCAGGTCTACTCAATCGACACCCCTCCCCCCACCGTCAGCGGCAGCCTCCACGTGGGCCACATGTTCAGCTACACCCACTGCGACACCCTGGCCCGGTATCAGCGCATGCAGGGCAAGCAGGTGTACTACCCCATGGGCTGGGACGACAACGGCCTGCCCACCGAGCGCCGGGTGCAGAACTACTTCGGCGTCCGCTGCGACCCCTCCCTCCCCTACGACCCGCACTACCAGCCCCCCGATGAGCCCGGCAAAGACCAGCTCCCCATCTCCCGGCGCAACTTCGTCGAGCTGTGCGAGCAACTCACCGCCACCGACGAGCAGGCCTTCGAGGAGCTGTGGCGCCGCCTGGGTTTGAGCATCGACTGGTCGCTCACCTACGCCACCATCGACGAGCGCAGCCGCCGAGCCTCCCAGAGGGCCTTCCTCCGCAACCTGGCCCGGGGCGAGGCCTACCAGAGCGAGGCCCCCAGCCTGTGGGATGTGACCTTCCGCACCGCAGTGGCCCAAGCCGAGCTCGAAGACCGGGAGCGCCCGGGCGCCTACCACCGCCTCGCGTTCCACCGCCCCGACGGCAGCGACCTGCCCATCGACACCACCCGCCCCGAGCTGCTGGCCGCCTGCGTGGCCGTGGTGGCCCACCCCGAAGACCAGCGCTACCAGCCGTTGTTCGGCCAGACCATCACCACCCCGCTGTTCAAGGCGGCGGTGCCCATGGTGGCCCACACCCTGGCCGACCCGGAGAAGGGCACCGGCGCGGCCATGATCTGCACCTTCGGCGACACCACCGACGTGACCTGGTGGCGGGAACTGAATCTGCCGGTGCGGGCGATCGTCGACCGGGGCGGGCGCATCGTGGACGACGCCCCCACCGGCATTGACCCCGCCCCCTACGCCGAGATCGCCGGGCGCACCATCCACGGCGCCCAGCAGCGCATGGTCGAGCTCCTCACCGAGTCGGGCGAGCTGATCGGCGAGCCCCGGCCCATCACCCACCCGGTGAAGTTCTTCGAGAAGGGCCAGCGCCCACTGGAGATCGTCACCTCCCGCCAGTGGTACATCCGCAACGGCGGGCGCGACCAGGATCTGCGCGACGCCCTCATCGACAGGGGCCGGGAGCTCAACTGGGTGCCCGAGCACATGCGGGTCCGCTACGAGAACTGGGTCGGCGGGCTGAACGGCGACTGGCTCATCAGCCGCCAGCGCTTCTTCGGCGTGCCCTTCCCCATCTGGTATCCGCTGGATGCCGACGGCCAGCCCGACTACGACCACCCCATCGCCGCCGACGAGGCCAGCCTCCCCGTCGACCCCTCCTCCGACACACCCCCCGGCTACACCGAGGATCAGCGGGACCGACCCGGCGGTTTCGCCGCAGATCCCGACGTGATGGACACCTGGGCCACCTCGTCGCTGAGCCCTCAGATCGCCTGCTACTGGGAGGACGACCCCGACCTGTTCGAGCGCACCTTCCCCATGGACCTGCGCCCCCAGGCCCACGAGATCATCCGCACCTGGCTGTTCGCCACTGTGACCCGGGCCCACTTCGAGCACGGCGGGCTGCCGTGGTCCACCGCGGCCATATCCGGCTGGGTGCTCGACCCCGACCGCAAGAAGATGTCCAAGTCGAAGGGCAACGTGGTCACCCCCATGGGCACCCTGGAGCAATTCGGCGCCGACGCGCTGCGCTACTGGGCGTCTTCGGGGCGCCCCGGCACCGACACCGCCTTTGAGGAAGGCCAGATGAAGGTGGGCCGGCGCCTGGCGGTGAAGATCCTCAACGCCAGCCGGTTCGTGCTCGGCCAGGAGCCCGCAGCCGACGCCCAGCCCACCGAGACCCTCGACCGGGCCCTGCTCGCCCACCTGGCCGACCTGATCGACGACGCCACCGCCGCCTTCGACAGGGGCGACTACGCCCGAGCCCTGGAGAGCGCCGAGACGTCGTTCTGGTCGTTCACCGACGACTACCTGGAGCTGGTGAAGAACCGGGCCTACGGCGGCCGGGGCGGGCCAGCGGGCGAGTCGGCCCGCTCCACCCTGGAGACGGCCCTCATCGCCTACCTCAAGCTGTTCGCCCCGTTCCTGCCGTATGTGACCGAAGAAGTGTGGTCGTGGTGGCAACAGGGCTCAGTCCACCGCTCCGCCTGGCCTGTCGGGGCCGAGCTGCGGGCCGCGGCCGGCGACGTGAACCCCGAGGCCGCCGCGGTGGCCGCCGACGCTCTGCGGGAGATCCGTCGCATCAAGAGCGACGCCAAGGTGCGCCTGGCCACTGCGGTCACCACCGCCACCGTCACCGACACCGCTGAGCGGCTGGCCATCTTGGAGCAGGTGGCCGACGACGTGGCCGACGCCGGGCGGTGCCGAGAACTGCTCACCTCGGAGGGCCCGGAGCTGTCGGTGACTGCGGAACTGGAAACCGAGTCCGCGGCCTAGTGGTCTGAGATGAACAGATTGGGCCTCGGTGTTTTGGCCGGGGTTCTTGCCTGGTTGGTGACAGGATGCGGGGGTGAAGGCAAGACCGCGGTGACGGTGTACGCGGCAGCGTCGCTGTCGGAAGCATTCGAGGACTTGGCCGCCGAATACGAGGCCGCCAACCCCGATGTCGACGTGAAGCTCAACTTTGCGGGCAGCGCTCGGCTGGCCGCCCAAATCAGCGCCGGCGCCCGGGCTGACGTGTTCGCATCGGCCAACCGCGCCAACATGAGCCGGGTTGTAGCCGAAGGGCGCACCGCCGGACTCCCCGTCTTATTCGCCCGCAATCGACTGGCCTTGGTGGTGCCAGTGGACAACCCCGGCGATGTCACCGAATTGGAAGACCTGTCAGATGACAGCTTGGTGCTGGCGATGTGCGCCCCCGAGGTGCCCTGCGGCGCCCTCGCCCAGGCTGTGCTGGCCGACGCCGGGGTAAACGCCAACCCCGACACCGAGGAGACAAGCGTGCGGGCCGTGCTCACCAAGGTGATGCTGGGAGAGGCCGACGCCGGGCTGGTGTATGCCACCGACGTGGCGGCCGGCGGAAACAAAGTGGCCACCGTGCCCCTCGGCCCCCAGATCAGGGTCAACGACTACCCAGTGGTGGCGGTGAGCGATCGGGCCGTTGCCGCCGATTTTGTGGATTTCATCCTCGGTCCTGATGGCCAGCGCATCCTCCGGAGTCACGGATTCGATTTCCCATGACCGACCGTCCCACTCCCAAAGAGCCCAATCGCAGCCCGCCCATCGCGATTGTGGCAATGGCAATCATCGCGGTAGCCGTCTTGGCGCTGCCCCTGGTGGGCCTGCTGCAGCGAACACCGTGGTCAACGCTGGGCACCAGGCTGGGCGAGACGGCCACCCTAGAGGCCCTCCAGGTGTCGGTGGTGGTGTCACTTCTAGCCGCGGCGGTCTCGATGGTGCTGGGGCTGCCCTTGGCCTGGGTGTTGGCCCGGCTGACGTTCCGAGGGCGGGCGCTGGTGCGGGCCGTCGTGCTGCTGCCCATGGTGCTGCCCCCGGTGGTGGGCGGGATCGCCTTGTTCTTCGCCCTCGGACGAAAGGGGCTAGTCGGCCGGGCGCTGCAAAACTGGTTCGGCATCGACACCCTCATCGGCACCACCGCCGGCGCGGTGATCGCCGCCGCGTTCGTGTCGATGCCGTTCTTCGTGATCACCGCCGAGGCCGGCTTGCGCCAGCTCGACCCCCGCTTGGAGTCGGCCGCCTCCACCCTGGGCGCCGGCCGCTGGACGGTGCTGCGCCGAATCACGCTGCCGCTGCTGGCCCCGTCGCTGGCCGCAGGGGCCACCCTGTCGTGGGCCCGGGCCCTCGGCGAGTTCGGGGCCACCATCACCTTCGCCGGCAACCACCCGGGCCGCACTCGCACACTGCCCCTGGCCATTGCCCAAGCCAACGAGGCCGGCCAGCCCGAGGCGGCCATCGCCATGTCGGTGCTGCTAATCGGGGTGTCACTGCTCATCCTCATCGGTCTGCGCCACCGTTGGATCGCCCCCCGCACTAGCCAACCCGATACCTCATCGGAGACGTCGCCCTCATGAGCATCCAGGCTGAGATCCATGCCGCCACCGGAGGCTTTGCTATCCACGCCGCGTTCGATGCACCCACCGGGAGCTGTACCGCCATCGTCGGCCCCAACGGGGCGGGCAAGACCACCCTGGTTCACGCGCTCGCCGGTCTGATCCCGCTGCGGCAAGGCAAGATCGTGCTGGCTGGTCAGGTGGTCGAAGATCCTGCCCAAGGCATCCAGACACCACCCGACCGCCGGCCCATCGCCCTTCACGGCCAGCACAACCTGCTGTTTCCCCACCTCAGCGTGGTAGACAACGTGGCGTTCGGCCCCCGGTGTGCGGGCCTGGCCGCTCGTCCGGCTCGCCAGCGGGCCGAGGAATGGCTCAGCAGGGTCGGCCTGGCCGACCTGGCCGGACTGCGTCCCGCGCAGCTCTCAGGCGGGCAGGCCCAGCGGGTGGGCTTGGCCCGGGCCGCGGCCTGCCAACCCGCCGTTCTGCTCCTCGATGAGTCCCTGGCCTCCCTCGACGCCGAAACCCGCACCGACGTGCGCCACTTGCTTGCCGATATCGAGGCCACTCGGGTGCTCATCACCCACGATCCGGTGGAAACCAGGGTGCTGGCCGACCAACTCTTGGTGATGGAAAAGGGTGAGATCGTGCAGACCGGCACCCCCGAGGAAGTGGCCGGCGATCCCCGCACCCCGTGGACCGCTGGATTGCTCGACATAAACCTGCTCACCGGTACCGCCTCGGGCACCCAAGTGGCCCTGCACAGCGGCGTCGCCCTCACCACAGCCACCCCAATGACCGGGCCAGTTCTGGTTACCTTCTCCCCCGCGGCCGTCACCCTTTCAACGGTCGAGCCCCACACCAGCGCCCGCAACACCTGGGAGGCCGAAGTGGCCCGCATCCAGCCCGAGAGCGACCGGGTCAGGGTGCTTCTGGGGGCCCCGGTGCCCTGCCAGGCATGGGTCACACCCCAGGCGGTGGGCGAGTTGGCACTGAGTGCCGGCTCGCGGTGCTGGGCCGCCCTCAAAGCCACCGAATTGACCGTCCGAGAGGCCTAGTTCGCGCGCGCGGACGCGCGCGCCAAAGTGCCTTGTGGAGCACTCAGGAAAATTCCTTGAGCGCGAAATCCCTGGTCATAGCGTCGCGCCAAAGAAGTTCATTGATGAAGTTTCCCCTTTGTAATTACACTTTGAGAACTTCGCGCTTGCAGCATCCAAGCCTCGTTCTCAGGGGGGACTGATGACACTCATACAGGAGCCATTGGCCGCAGTGGTCACCAATGGGGCCGATGCCGACCAAAACGGAGAGCATGCCGCCAGCGACACCGGGATGCGGGTCCGCAAGCGCAACGGCGAACTGGAGCCGGTGGACGTCAACAAGATCGTCAACGCGGTGGCCCGCTGCGCCGAGGGACTGGTGGGCGTCGACCCGATGCGGGTGGCCACCCGGACCATCTCCGCTCTGGCCGATGGGGCCACCACCCGAGAGCTCGACGAGCTGTCCATCCGCACCGCGGCCGGGCTGATCGTCACCGAGCCCAACTACTCCAGGCTCGCCGCCCGCCTTCTGTCCACCTGTATCGACAAAGAGGTCCGCAACCAGAACATCCCCTGGTTCACCGAGTCGATCAAAACCGGCCACAGCCTGGGTTTGATCAGCGATGAGACTGCCGACTTCGCTGAGAAATACGCGCCGGCGCTGAACGCCTCCATCAGCTCGCTGCGCGATAGGAACTTCGAGTTCTTCGGCCTGCGCACGGTGTACGACCGCTACCTGCTTCGCCACCCCGACACCCGCCAGGTGATCGAGACCCCCCAGTACTTCTTCTTGCGGGTGGCCTGCGGCCTCTCCGCCGATGCCGATGAGGCCATCGCCTTCTACGACCTGATGAGCTCGCTGGCCTACCTGCCGTCGAGCCCCACGCTGTTCAACTCGGGCACCGCCCACCCGCAGATGTCGTCGTGCTACCTGCTCGACTCCCCCACCGACAGCCTCGAGGGCATCTACCAGCGCTATACCGACATCGCCCGGCTGTCGAAGTTCGCCGGCGGCATCGGCGTGGCCTGGCACCGCATTCGCTCCAAGGGGTCGCTCATCCGGGGTACCAACGGCCTGTCCAACGGCATCGTGCCTTGGCTCAAGACCCTGGACAGCTCGGTGGCCGCCGTCAATCAGGGCGGCAAGCGCAAGGGCGCGGCCTGCGTCTACCTGGAGTCATGGCACGCCGATATCGAGGACTTCTTGGAGCTCAAGGAGAACACCGGCGACCACAACCGCCGAGCCCACAATCTGAATTTGGCCAATTGGGTTCCCGATCTGTTCATGGAGCGGGTGGAGAAAGACTGGCAGTGGTCGCTGTTCGACCCCAAGAAGGTCCCCCACTTCACCGACCTGTACGGCGATGAGTTCCGCGAGGCCTACGAGGAGGCTGAGCGCGAGAAGCTGTACGAGGTCCAGCTCCCCGCCCGCCAGCTCTACAGCCGCATGATGCGGTGCCTGGCCCAAACCGGCAACGGTTGGATGACGTTCAAAGACGCCTCCAACCTGCGCTGCAACCAGACCGGCCAAGAGGGCCGCACCGTACACCTGTCCAACCTGTGTACCGAGATCATCGAGGTCACCAGCGACGACGAGACCGCGGTGTGCAACCTGGGGTCGGTCAATCTGGGAGAGTTCGTCGACACCGACAGCGGCAAGATGGACTTCGAGCGGCTCGGGGATGTGATCCGCACCGTGGTGCCCTTCTTGGACCGGGTGATCGACATCAACTTCTATCCCACCACCGAGGCGGCCAACTCCAACGCCAAGTGGCGCCCGGTGGGCCTGGGCCTGATGGGCCTCCAAGACGTGTTCTTCCATCTTGCTATGCCGTTCGATAGCGACGAGGCCCGCCAACTGTCGGCCCGCATCTCCGAGGAGATCTACTTCAACGCCCTGTGGGCCTCCACCGAGCTAGCCGAAAAGCACGGACCCCATCCCGCGTTCGCCGAAACCCGGGCAGCAAGCGGCCACCTCCAGTTCGACCTATGGGATAAGGATTCATCCGATCCGGCCCGGTGGCAGACGCTGCGGGACCGCATCGCCGAACACGGACTGCGCAACTCCCTGCTCATCGCCATCGCCCCCACCGCCACCATCGCCTCCATCGCCGGGTGCTACGAGTGCATCGAGCCCCAGGTGTCCAACCTGTTCAAGCGGGAGACCCTCTCCGGGGAGTTCTTGCAGATCAACCGCTATCTGGTGCGCGACCTCCAGGAGTTGGGCCTGTGGGACGACCAGATGATCGCCGACGTGAAGCGCTCCGAAGGTTCGGTGGCCGACATCGAGCGAATCCCCGACGGTCTCAAGGCGGTGTACCGCACCGCCTGGGAGCTTCCCCAGCGCTCCCTCATCGATATGGCCGCCGACCGGGGGGCGTTCATCGACCAGTCTCAGTCGCTGAACCTGTTCATGGAGTCGCCCACCATCGGCAAGCTCAGTTCCATGTACCTGCACGCCTGGAAGGCCGGGCTGAAGACCACCTACTACCTGAGATCCCGCCCGGCCACCCGGATCAACCAGACCACCACCGGCGCCCCCGATGCCGCGAGCGCCGCCCCAGTGCCCGACGCCGAGGCGGTGGCCTGCTCCCTGGAAAACCCCGAGACCTGTGAGGCATGCGACTGATGGCCCTGGCAGAAACCCCCTTCCTCGCAGAAGACCTGGCTCTCAGCCCGGCGCCGGAGGCGGCGCCTGAGGTCTCACCGGCCCAAGGGCGCATCCTCGATCCTGGCTTCAAGCTGACGCTGCGCCCCATGCGCTATCCGCAGTTCTTCGACATGTACCGCGACGCCATCAAGAACACCTGGACAGTGGACGAGATCGACTTTTCCGACGATCTGGTCGATTTGGAGCGCACCCTTCTTCCCGCCGAGAAGCACCTGGTGAACCGACTGGTGGCTTTCTTCGCCACCGGCGACTCCATCGTGGCCAACAACTTGGTGCTGAACCTCTACCAACACGTAAACGCCCCCGAGGCCCGGATGTATCTGTCTCGGCAGCTCTATGAAGAGGCGTTGCACGTCCAGTTCTATCTGACGCTTCTCGACAACTACATCCCCGACCTGGCCGAGCGGGAGGCCGCATTCGCCGCCATCGACAACATTCCCTCCATCCGCCAGAAGGCCGAGTTCTGCTTCCGGTGGATGAACTCGATGGAAGACATCGACCAGTGCGACACCCCTCAGCAGCGGCGGCAGTTCCTGTTGAACCTGATCTGCTTCGCCACCTGCATCGAAGGGCTGTTCTTCTTCGCAGCATTCGCCTACGTGTACTTCCTGCGGTCCAAGGGGCTGTTGAACGGGCTGGCCGCCGGCACCAACTGGGTGTTCCGCGACGAAAGCTGCCACATGAACTTCGCCCTTGAGGTGGTGAACACGGTTCGGGCCGAGGAGCCTGAACTGTTCGACGCCGAGCTCAGCCAGCAGGTCACCACCATGATCCGCGAAGCGGTCGACTGCGAGTACCAGTTCGCCGAGGACCTGCTGGGCCAGGGCGTGCCCGGCATGTCGGTGGCCGACACCCGCCGCTACCTCGAGTTCGTCGCCGACCAGCGCCTCACCCAGCTCGGGCTGCCCAAGCAGTTCGGGGCCAAGAACCCGTTCTCGTTCATGGAGCTCCAAGACGTGCAGGAGCTGACCAACTTCTTCGAGCGCACCGTGGCCTCCTACCAGGTAGGTGTCGAGGGCGACGTGGCCTTCGACGAAGACTTCTAGGTCGCAGGTCGTAGCAGCTCCAGCAGGGCTCGGGCTTGACCCGCGTCCCACTCCGATTCCCTGAGTCGGTCCATTTTCGTCTTCAAGCTGGCCACCCGACGCAGAAGGTCGTCGTCGGCTGAGCCGGTTCGTGCCTGTCGCTCAAGGTAGGTCAGCTCCCGTTGGGCCGACTCGTAGAGCAAGATGGCCATGACCACGTCCTGTCGGTGGCGACTGGTCCGCAGCTCCTCGTCCTCGTCCACCACCAGCTCTCGCATGAGAGCGTTCACCCCCGGTTCCGCTTCAGCCAGCAGTGTGTCCATATCGGGATATTCCAGCAGGGCCTCGAACACCCCCCGATAAAGCGGATGGTGGAACAGCTCGGGGCCGATTTCCGGCCACACCCCATCGGGCTCGTTGGCGGCCAGCCACAGCACTTGGCGCTCCACGTTGTTGGGCGGAGGGTTGTCGGGGCTGTCGTCTACCCCATTGCCCCCGAGCGCCGAGTAGTCCCCGCGGTCGCTGCCGGACTCGTACCCTGCATCGGCCGGGTGGGGCGCATCCCCGCCAGCGGAGCGATCTGTCTGGCGCTGGCCGCGGCGGCGGGCGGCGGCCACCACTCCCCGCAGATGATCAGCGTTCACCGAGCAGCGGTCCGACACCTCCACCAGATATTTGTCCCTGATCTCGGGGTTGGGGTGTTCGGCCACCAGCCGGGCGGCCCGCTCCCCTGCCCGCACTTGTCCCTTCACGGTCGACAGGTCGGCCTCCCCCAGCACCCGGTTTATGCGGAAGTCCATGAAGTCCACCGCTCCCTCCACCGCGGCAACGAGCCGATCGGGGTCGCTCTGGGCCAAATCGCCAGGATCGGCCCCGGGAGGCAGGTCGGCCACCGCCACTTCAAGTTCGAAGGCGTGCTCCCACTGGGAGAATCGCTCGGCGGCGGTCTGGCCCGCGGAGTCGGCGTCGAAGGCCAGCACGATGCGGGGGGCGAACCGGCGCAGAATTCGAACGTGATCCTCGGTGAGGGCGGTGCCGCAGGTGGCCACGGCCCGGGAGATGCCGGCTTGGGCGAAGCCGATCACGTCGGTGTAGCCCTCGCACACGATCACTTCGCCGGCGTTCACAATGTCCTGTTTGGCCCAGTTGAGGCCGTACAGCACTCGGGACTTGCGATACACGGCGTTGTCCACCGAGTTCTTGTACTTGGGCCCCTCCCCGCCGGGCAGGACGCGACCGCCGAACCCCACCGGCTTGCCGCTGGGGTCGAAGATGGGGAACAGCAGCCGGGCCCGGAAGCTGTCTTGGATGCGCCTGCCCTTGTTGCGAAACCCCAGTCCGGCGTCGGAGAACACCTGCACTGGCATCCCCCCGTCTTTGCCCACCCCGAGGTCGGCGGCCAGCGCATCCCAGTCGTCGGGCGCCCATCCCAGCTTGTACTGGCGCACCACGTCTCCGTCGTAGCCCCGGTGGCGGAGATAGCCGCGGGCCTGTCCGGCGTCGGGGGAGGTCAACAGCCGCTGGTGGTACCACTCCACTGCCTGCTCTAGGGCCTCGGTGAGCTTGCCCCGTTTCTGACGGTCGGCGCCCTCGCCGGGCGAGGTGTAGCGCAGCACGATCCCCGACCGCGCGGCCAAGCGCTCCACCGCCTCGACGAAATCGGCGTGCTCCACCTCCCTTACAAAGGTGATGGCGTCGCCGCTGGCCTTGCACCCGAAGCAGTGGTACACGCCCATCTCCGCGTTCACCGAGAACGAAGGGGTCTTCTCGGCGTGGAACGGGCACAGTCCCTGCCAGCGGCGCCCGACCCGCTTCAGCTGCACGTACTCGCTGATGACCGCGACGATGTCCGTCGCTTCTCTCACCCGGGCCACGTCTTCGTCGTGGATGCCCACAGTGGGAGATTAGGCCGAACCGATGACAGCTTGGGCAGTCGCTAGCCGGACCCCGAGGCCACAACCGCCAGGGCGGCCGCCAGCCGGGCCACTGGCACCCGATGCGGGGAGCAGGAAACATAGTCCACCCCCGCGGCAGCCCAGAACGCAATCGACGCGGGATCGCCGCCGTGCTCGCCGCACACCCCCATCTCAATGCCGGGGCGGGCGGCGTGGGCCCCGGTAACTGCGTCGGCCACCAGCCGTCCCACCCCGGTCTCGTCCAGGGTCTCGAACGGGTTGGCCGCCAGAAGGCCGTGATCGATGTAGGGACGCATGATCCGGGCTTCGATGTCGTCGCGGCAGAAGCCGAAGGTCATCTGGGTCAAGTCGTTGGTGCCCACCGACAAGAAGTCGGCGCAGGCGGCGATCTCGGCCGCGGCCAACGCTGAGCGAGGGGTCTCGATCATGGCCCCCACCGGGATGGCTCGGCCCCCCAAGCGGCTCTCGAACCCAGCCAGTTCTTCGGCTACCGCAGCCCGCACATGGGACAGCTCCGGGCCGCCCACCACCAGCGGCACCATGATCTGCACCTGTGGATCGCCTCCGGCCGCCACCCGACGGGCGGCCGCCTCGGCCCCCGCTTTGGCCTGGGCTCGATACAGCTCGGGACGCAGCACCCCCAGCCGGGCGCCCCGCACGCCGAGCATGGGATTCTCCTCGACCAGTTCGGGATGGTCGGGCAAGAACTCGTGCAGGGGCGGATCAAGCAGCCGGACGGTCACCGGCAGACCATCCATGACCTCCAAGAGATCCACCAGATCCTCCACCTGGGCCTCGGCCAGCGCGTCCAGCGCGGCCGGCCCGCCGTCGGTGATGGCCCGCTGGATGAGCGGCAGCCGCTCCCCCAAGAACATGTGCTCGGTGCGGCACAGCCCCACCCCGACAGCTCCGAACTCCCGGGCCAGCCGGGCCGAGAAGGCATCATCGGCGTTGGCTCGCACCGCCAGCCGCCCGCCTCGCAGCTCGTCGGCCCAGCCCAGCAGCGTGAACAGCTCGTCGGGAATCTCCACTTCGCCCACCTCAGCGGCGCCCAGCATGATCGTGCCCGCCGAGCCGTCCACGGTGATGGGGTCGCCGTCGCGTAGCTCCACCTCGCCCAGCCGGGCTGCCCCGGCTGCGACGTCCACCGCCAGGGTCTCCACTCCCACCACTGCGGGGATCCCCCAGCCTCGGGCGATCACCGCGGCGTGGCTGGCCATACCCCCTTTGGCAGTGATGATGGCCGCGGCGGCCGACATGGCCACCTCGTCGGCCGGCGTGGTGAACGGCCGCACAAACACCGCGGGGATACCCTCGTCGTCGGCGTCCAGCACCGCGTCTACCGTCAGGCACACCCGGCCCGATGCCGCTCCTGGTGAGGCGGCCACTCCGTGAGCGGCCACCGGCGCCGACAGGCCGTCGGTCATTTTGGCGTGGAGCAGGTCTTCCACGTCGTCGGGGGTCACCGCCAGCACTGCGTCGGCCCGAACCAGCTCGCCCCGCTCGGCGGCCTGTACCGCGGAAACGATCGCGCTGGTCACCGCTGCAACCTGATCGGGCCGATCACCGACGCCCTCACAAGTCGAGCTTGGCGTCCAGGTGCTCGGCCAGCCCGTCGATGGGCACCCGGTCTTGGTCCATGGTGTCGCGGTCGCGCACCGTAACCGCCCGATCTTCCAGGGAGTCGAAGTCCACGGTCACGCAGTAGGGGGTGCCGATCTCGTCTTGGCGGCGATAGCGGCGGCCGATCGACTGGGTCACGTCGTAGTCGGTCATCCAGCGGGGCTGGAGCAGGCCCAGCACCTCCTCGGACACCGCCTGGAGCTCGGGCTTCTTCGACAGCGGCAGCACCGCGGCCTTGTAGGGGGCCAGCCGGGGGTGGAGTCGCAGCACCGTCCGGGTCTCGCCCCGCACCTCCTCGGCGTCGTAGGCGGCCAGCAAAAACGCCATCATCGTGCGAGTCGCCCCTGCGGCCGGCTCGATTACGTGGGGACGGTAGCGCTCGTCCGCCTGCTGGTCGTAGTAGTCCAAGTCGACGCCGGAGTGCTGGGCGTGCTGGGTGAGGTCGTAGTCGGTACGGTTGGCGATGCCCTCCAGCTCACCCCAGCCCCAGGGGAACAGGTATTCCACATCGGCAGTGCCGGCGGAGTAGTGGCTCAACTCGTCGGCGTCGTGGGGCCGCAGTCGGAGCTTGTCGGCGGGAATGCCCAACTCGGTGTACCAGTCCATCCGAGCCCCACACCAGTACTCGAACCACGTGGCCGCCTCGTCGGGAGGCACGAAGAACTCCATCTCCATCTGCTCGAACTCCCGGGTGCGGAAGATGAAGTTGCCCGGGGTGATCTCGTTGCGGAACGACTTGCCGATCTGGGCGATGCCGAAAGGCGGCTTCTTGCGGATGGTGTTCAGCACGTTGGCGAAGTTGATGAACATGCCCTGGGCGGTCTCGGGCCGCAGGTACACGTCGGCCCCGGCGCCTGCCACCGGGCCGGCCTGGGTGCGGAACATCAGGTTGAACTCCCGGGCCTCGGTGAACTGGCCCTTCGCGCCGCAACTCGGGCACGTGTTGGGGTCTTCAAGTTGGTCCTCGCGGTGGCGCGCGCCGCAGTTGCGACAGTCCACCAGGGGATCGGTGAAGTTGGTCAGGTGCCCCGATGCCTCCCACACCTGGGGGGGCGACAGGATGGAAGCATCGAGGCCGACCACATCGGTGCGGAGCTGCACCATGGTCCGCCACCAGGCGTCCTTCACGTTGCGCAGCAGCAGCACGCCCAATGGGCCGTAGTCGTAGGCGCTGCGGAATCCGCCGTAGATCTCCGCCGACTGGTACACGAACCCCCGCCGCTTGCAGAGGTTCACCACCTTGTCCATCAGATCGTCGCCCACACCCCGGTCGACGTCGCCACCACTCATGGCCCGCAGGCTACCGGCCCCCAGTGACAGGCCTGACACCGAAAAGCGGCGGGCACACTTCGGACGAGACTCTCAGCTGTAGGCGCCGGCGGCCCGGAGGCGGCGTTCTAGGTGGTGCTCCATGGCGGCGGTGGCTAGGTGCTCGACTTCGCTGGTGGCGGACGAGGGAGGCAGGGCCAGTGCGGCGCTGAGGCTGCCGCCGAGCACCATTCGCATCAGGTCTAGGGCGTCGGGCGACAGGGGGGCTCCCCGGCGGCAGTTGCGGCACAGCGCACCGCCGCTGGCGTAGTCGAAAGACGCAAGGTCGTCGGCGGATCCGCAAGATGCGCACGCCCCCACTTCGGGGCCCACTCCGTCGTGGACCAGGAGCTTGAGATAGAAGGCGGGCACCACCAGCGCCGAGTCGCCCGCGTCCAGCGCCCGGAGTCCGCCCAGCAGCATCCGGTAGAGCGCGCCGTCGGACTCCCGGTCGACTCCCACGCGGTCGATCGCCTCCAGCATGGCCATGGCCTTGCCCAGCCGGCCCAAATCCTCCCGCACCTCCCGGAACTGGTCCACCGACTCGACCTGGGTCACTATGTCGAGTTCGCTTCGCCCCCGGTGGAGTTGGAGTTGCACATGGCTGGTGGGCTCCAACCGCCCCCCGAACCGGCTGCGGGTTTTGCGGACGCCTTTGGCCACCGCCCTCACCTTGCCGTGCCCCCGAGTGCAGAACACCACGATGCGATCGGCCTCGCCCAACTTGTAGGTGCGAAGCACGATCCCCTGGTCCCGGTAGAGGCTCACCGGACCAAGCCTCTCACTCCTCGAACCGGGAGTGGCTCATGATGCGCCCGTTATCTGACCCGGCCGAAGCGGCGGTGGCGGTGCTGGTACTCGGCAATGGCGGCAAACAGGTCGTGGCGGGTGAAGTCGGGCCACAGCACATCGCTGAATACCAGTTCTGAGTAGGCCAGCTCCCACAACAGGAAATTGGAGATGCGGTATTCACCCGAGGTGCGGATGATGAGGTCGGGCTCGGGCATCTCTTGGTCGTAGAGGTGGCGGGCAATGGTCCGCTCGTTGATCATGCGAGACGGGGTCCGCTGGGCCGCGATGCGCTTCACCGCGTCTACGATCTCAGCTCGGCCTCCGTAGTTGAAGGCCACCGCCAGCGTCATCCGCTTGTTGTGCTGGGTGAGCTCGATGGCCTCGTCCATCTCTTTGATCAGGCCTTTGGGCACTCGCCAATCGCGCCGGCCGATGAAGCGGATCCGCACCCCCATCTCGTTCAGCTCGTCGCAGCGCCGCCGCAATATGTTGCGGTTGAAGTTCAGCAAGAACCGCACCTCGTCGTCGGGCCGGTTCCAGTTCTCAGTGGAGAAGGCGTACACCGTGAGCCACTCGATGCCCAGCTCCAGCGCCCCCTCGATCACGTCGAACAGAGCGTGCTCACCCTGTTCGTGGCCCTCGGTGCGGGCCATGCCCCGCTGCTCGGCCCAGCGCCCGTTGCCGTCCATCACGCATCCGACATGGCGGGGAATCCGATTCAGATCCAGGCCATGACCCGACAAGTCCACACCTGCACGGTACTCCCCCGCAAGCCCCGATCGTGTGCGGGAGAAGCCTCCCAATCGGGTTTCTCCCCGATTCTTCGACCAGCCACCACTAGCGTCGGGGTGATGCCCGAAATCGCCGCGGTCGAGGAGGCTCTGGAGGCGGCCGTCGCCGCGTTGGACGGCGGCGGCGAGCGTCGGTCGGGGCAGCGGGCCATGTGTGAGGCGGTGGCTGATGCGATGGAGTCGGGGCGGCATCTGGTGGTGGCCGCCGGCACCGGTACCGGCAAGTCGCTGGCCTATCTGGTGCCGCTGGTTCTGGGTGAAGGCCCCTCGGTGGTGGCCACCGCCACCAAGACCCTCCAAGACCAGCTAGTCAACAAAGACCTCCCCCAACTGGCCGAGGCGCTGGGACAACCGGTGCGCTTCGCTGTGCTCAAGGGGCGGTCCAACTATCTGTGCCTCCAGCGGTTGGAGGAGCACCTCGCCGACGACCAGTTGAGCCTGGAAATCGCCGACGGCCCCAAGGCCGAGATCAAGCGGCTGGCGGCGTGGGCCGGACAAACCGACACCGGTGACCGGGCCGAGCTCGACTTCGAGCCCTCCACATCCGCCTGGGACGCGCTCAGCGTGTCGGGCCGGGAGTGTCCGGGGGCGCAGCGCTGCCCGTCGGGTGAGGTGTGCTTCGCGGAGAAGGCCCGCCACCGGGCCGGGGCCGCCGAGGTTGTGGTGGTGAACACCCACCTCTACTGCCTGCACCTGTTCAGCGAAGCCCCGCTTCTGCCCGAGCACGACACGGTGGTGATCGACGAGGCCCACGGCCTGGAAGACATCGTGTCGGACACCGCGGGGCTGTCTTTGTCCGGGGGGCGGTTCGACGAGTTGGCCCGCCGCGTTCGGGCGGTGGTGGCCGAGTCGGCCGCGGCCGGCGACTTGGAGGATGCCGGCGAGCTTTTGCGGGAGGCCCTGTCGCCTTACCGGGACAAGCCGTTGCCGGTTCCGTTGCCCGACGAACTCCAGCGCACAGCCGTGGTGGCCCGGGGCCGGGTGGAGCAGGTGCTTGTCGAGCTGCGGGGAGTGCCCGATGACGCTCCCGGCGACGTCGCCCCCCGCAAACTGCGGGCCATGCTGTCGGCCGGTGCCTTAGCGGAGGATTTAGCCCGGGCAGTGGAAGCCACCCCCGCTGAGGTGGCCTGGGTGTCGGGCACCGAGACCTCGCCCGCATGGCGGATCGCCCCTATCCAACTGGGGGAACTGTTGACCGAGCACCTGTGGGAGCACACCACCGCGGTGCTGACCAGCGCCACCATCCCCATGAACCTGGGCGAGGTGCTGGGGCTGCACCCCGACGAGCACGACGCCGTCGACGTGGGCAGTCCGTTCGACTACGAGGCCAACGCGCTGCTCTACTGCGCTAAGCACTTGCCGGAACCCCGTAGCCCTGACTACGAGTCGGCTGCCCACGAGGAACTGGCCGCGCTGATCGAGGCCGCGGGGGGCCGGACCTTGGCCCTGTTCACCAGCTACCGGGCCATGGACCGGGCCGCCGAGGTGCTGCGAGGCCAGCTCGACTTCGAGATCTATACCCAGCGCGACCTGCCCAAACCCGAGCTGCTGCGGCGCTTCGCCGCTGAGGTGGAGAGCTGCCTGTTCGCCACCATGAGCTTTTGGCAGGGGGTGGACGTGCCGGGAGAGTCGCTGTCGCTGGTGGTGATCGACCGCCTGCCATTCCCTCGACCCGACGACCCTCTGCTGGAGGCCCGGCGGGAGCGCTACGGCAAAGAGGCCTTCCGCCTCGTGGACCTGCCCCGGGCCGCCACCCGGCTGGCCCAAGGCGCTGGGCGGCTCATCCGACGAGGCGACGACCGGGGCGTGGTGGCGGTGCTCGACTCCCGGATGGCCACCGCCGGCTACCGCTGGACGCTCGTTGACGCCCTTCCCCCGTTCCCCCGCACCGCCGAGCGCGACCAGGCCGAAGTTCTGCTGCGGTCGATTCGCGACGGGGTCTGACCTACAGGTCTGGGCCTAGAGATCGGGACTGGCCATGGAGCCCGGCCCGTAGCCGAAGCGGTCAAGCATCTCAGGGCGGCGCTGCCAGTTCTTCTCCACCCCTACGTGCAGCTCCAAGAACACGCCCTTGGGGAGCTGGGCCCGGGCCGCTGTGCCCACCTTCTTGAGCACCGTGCCTTTCTTGCCGATCACCATGGGCTTCTGCGACTCCCGCTCCACCAATATCTCCACCTTGATGCGGGGCCACTCCCATTCGGTCACCGCCACGGTGATCGAGTGGGGCAGCTCCTCTCGGGTCACGGCCAGTAGCTGCTCGCGCACCAACTCGGCCACCCAGCGCGCCTCGGGCATGTCGCGAACCATGTCGGGGGGGTACAGCGGGGGGCCGGGCGGCATGAGCTCGCACAACCGGCTGACCAGGGCGTCCACCCCCTTGCCGGTGCGGGCCGAGGTGGGGAAGTACTCGGCAAACCCCAGATCGCCGGCCGCGGCCAACTGGGCCACCACCTTGGAGCGGGGGGCGGCGTCGATCTTCGTCACCACCACGATGGAGTCGGGGCCCAGCCGCTCGGCGATGAACCGGTCGCCCCGCCCCAGTGGCCGGGTGGCGTCGATGCACAAGCACACCACGTCCACATCGTCGGCGGCGTCGGCCGCGGTGGCGTTCAGCCGCTCCCCCAGCGCGGTGCGGGGCTTGTGGATACCAGGGGTGTCCACGAACACCACCTGCACTTCGTCGCGGTGCAGCACGCCTCGCACCGCGTGGCGGGTGGTCTGGGCCTTGTCGGAGACGATGGCCACCTTGGTGCCCACGATGGCGTTGATCAGAGTGGACTTGCCCGAGTTGGGCCGGCCCAACAGCGTCACGAACCCCGACCGGAAGCCCTCCCACGGATTTTGGCCACCGGGATCGCCGACTGCATCGTCTGTCGGCGTGTCTTCCGGGTTGGCCACGCCCACCAGGGTACCGCTCAATTGCCGCTGTCCTGCCCTTGCCGCCCGGGTACCGTGAGCCAATGGCCGGGCCGAAGCCGGGGACGAATAGCGAGCAAGAGCGCACCAAGGTGGTGGCTACCAATCGCCGCGCCCGGAGGGACTACGAGATCCTCGACGAGTACGAGGCCGGCCTGGTGTTGGTGGGATCGGAAGTGAAGTCGCTGCGGGAATCCAACGTGACCCTCACCGAGTCGTACGCCCGCATGGCCGATGGCGAGCTGTGGCTCCAGTCGCTGCACATCGCCCCCTACAGCCACGCCGGAGGCGCCGGCGGCCACGACCCCGACCGCCCCAAGAAGCTGCTCTTGCACCGGGGCGAGCTCAACCGCATCAAGGCCCGCCTAGAGCAGGACCGCCTTACCCTGGTGCCCCTGTCCCTCTACTTCAAGCAAGGCCGGGCCAAGGTGCAGATCGGTCTGGCCCGGGGCCGCCGCCGAGCCGACAAGCGCCAAGCCATTGCCGAACAAGACGCCCGCCGCGAGGCCCGCAACGAGATGGGCCGAGCAGCCCACCCCTGAACTTCAATCGAGCAGGGCGTCGGCGCGGACTCGTTCCTGTTCGGCGTGCTCGTGGGCAGGCAAAACGCGCCCAAAGAGCTGGCGGGTGCGCTCCACGCGGCCGATCACGCCGGGCTCGGGGGTGTAGGCCAAAATGGTGGTGTGGCGGGGTCTTGACTTCTCCCCCACCCTGGTCACCCGATGCATCGAGAAGCGGCCCATGAAGATCTGGAGGTCGCCGGGGCGAAGATCCAGGGTTCTCACTCCGCGTCGGCCTCCGGCCAGCACCTCGGCGATAGCATCGAACCCCTCGTTGTCGGCTGATCGGATATTCGGCGCGTACTCGAACATGCCGCCTTCGTCGGCGGGCTGAACCAACACGGTGACCGTGAATTCATTGGTGTCGAAGTGCCAGGTCAGCTGCTGGCCCGGGTCACAGACGTTGGTGACCAGACGGGCCAGTGGATCGTCGTAGCAATACAGCGCCGGAATCTCCAGACAATCGGCGACGAAGCCAGCCACCTCCGGTGACCGAAACAGCATGTCGGTGGCAGAGTCCTGGTCCCAGGCATCCCCGGGGATGAAGCCGCTGGTGCGCTCGAGGAAGGTGTTCACCGGGTGATCGGACGGATAATCGGGGTTCACGGCGGTGTGGAAGTAGGGATTGATCACCTGGGTGGAGTAGTGGGTGGCCTTCTTGCGCTCAAGGACTTCTTCGTTGAGCAGCTCGATCGCTTCAGCCCGCACGAAGCCGCTGAGCACGGCGCAGCCCTCGGCCCTCAGGTCGCTCCGGGCACCGTCTACCACCGCTGTGTATCGCGGTGAGGCCGGGTCGTGGATTGGAAATGCCTCCAATTCAACCAAGTCGGCCAGCGAAACCGGCGGGGTCGGTTTCATCACGCCTCCCAATGGGGTGTCCAGTCGCCATCGAGCTGCAAGCAGACACCGGCGTCGTCGGCAATACGCCGGGCCACGCACAGCTCGGCGGCGTCTACGCCGTAGCGCTGCGCGGCGCGCTCGAAAGCACTTCTAGCCGCGGCAGTCATGGGCAATTCGGCATTCACACCCGCCTCCAGCTCCCCGATCAGCCCCAGGTCTTTGAGGCACAGACCGAGCGGAAACGAGGGGTCGTAGTGGCCGGCGAAGATGCTCGGGGCGTCATGGCGGGCCACGAAGCTATCGCCAACGCTGTCACAGATGGCCTCCCACAGTGTTCGCAAGTCCACGTTGTTGGCCACCCCCACCGCCAGCCCCTCCCCCAGCGCGGCCGCAGCAACGAACCACAGCTGGTTGGTAACCAGCTTCACCACGTTTCCGGTGCCGAGAGGCCCGCACTCCAGCACATTGCCGAGATGTCTCAGCAATTCTCGGGCCGCGGCCACCGGTTCGGGATCGCCACCCGCGAACACTGTGAGCTGGCCCTGACGAGCTCCGTCCACTGCCCCGGTGACCGGAGCGTCCACCACCGACACACCCTCTGGGGCAGCCGCAGCCAACTCCAGCACCAGCTCTCGGCGGTTAGTGGTGAGATCCACCCACACCGCGCCCGGCTTCATGGCCGCCAAAGCGCCGTCAGGCCCGGCCATCACCTCTTCCACGTGGTGAGGCGCTGGCAGCGACGTCAACATGAAATCGGCGCCCTCAGCGCACTGGCGGGCCGACTTCCCCGCCTCCGCACCGGCCTCAACCGCGACACTCAGCGCCTCCTCGCTGAGATCGAACGCAGTCACTGAGTAGCCCGCGGCCACCAGCCGCCGGCACATGGGCCCGCCCATCGTCCCCAACCCAACGAAACCAATCCGCAGCTGAGCCTCCTCTGATCCGGGCACCTCGCCCTACCCGGTTATTGGCGAGAAATCTAGCCCAGAATCCCCGCAGCGTCGGACCTCTTCAGCCGAGCTAAGCCCGTCAAGAGACGGACTTAGCGACCAAATCCTGGGGATCGCTGTCGCGCCGGGCCGGTATCATGGCGGGGCACCTTGACAACTGTGCACACGGGGCTGATCGGTTTCGACGTTGGGACCGGGGGCTGCGCTGTGCGACCCGAGTTGCTCAGACTCGCAAAACGGGGCAACCAACTAAACGGCAACGACCGTGAACTTCTCGCAGCCTGATCTTTCTGGCCTAGAGAAGAACCGCGACCGGTAACGGCACGCGGGGCCGGTCCACCGCAGCCCGGCAACAGAAGCGGTGGAGACAGTAGGGACAGACCACTGACGGCGGGAAAGACCGCTGGCTCCGGGGAACAGACCCGGTGGCGGGCCCCCTAGCGGGGGCCGCCCGACCCGGCGGTGCGGCTGCCATCGACGCCACACACCGGGAATGGTCGTATCGCAGACAGGTCTCGCCCAGCGGACGGGGGTTCGATTCCCCCCAGCTCCACTCGGCTGGTTCAGCAATGTGCCTGGTGGGGGCGTTAGATCTCGGTGGCTCGCCAGCAGTACCAGGCGGCGACGCTGCGGTAGGGGCGGAACTGCTCGCCGAGCGAGTCAAGTTCCTCGGCGGTGGGGGGCTCGGTCCAGCCGTGGGCCAGGCCGTACCCTTTGCGGACTCCGAAGTCGCCCACCGGCCACACATCCAGGCGGCGGAGCGAGAAGATCAAGAACATATGAGCCGTCCAGGTGCCGATGCCCCAGACCTGGCTGAGCCGGTCGACCACTTCTTGATCTGACAGCCGCCCAAGCTTGGCCAAGTCCAGTAAGCCCTGCTCGCAGTGTGCGGCAAGGTCGAGCATCGCCCGGGTCTTGGCCCCCGACAACCCTGCTTCTCGCAGCGGCTGCTCGCCCAGCGCCAGCACCGCATCCGGTGCCCACTCCGACGCCTGCTCCCGCACCCGACCCCAAATGGCCCCGGCCGCCTTGCCAGCCAGTTGCTGATAAGCGATCTCGCGGCTCAGCACCTCGAACCGCTCCCCCACGGCGGGCTTGGGGCCAAATCGGGCCGGACCGAACCGCTGCACGAGTCCGGCCATCACCTTCGAGGTCTGGGCCAACGCATGGCTGGCCTCGGTCAAGCTCACTGTGGCCACAACCTGCTCCGGTGACAATTCGGGCGGGTCAGGTCTGGGCCGGGTCGGGAACCGGTTTCACGATAACCCGGGCGATGCGCCGCCCGGTCACCCGCTCCACCAACAGCTCCCAGCCGTCCACCACCAGCGTCTCCCCCTCTTCGGGCACATGGCCCAGAGTGTTGAAGATCAGGCCGCCCACCGTGTCCCAATCGCCGTTGGGCAGGGGCGCGTCCAGCACTTCGCTGAGCTCGTCAATGGGCACCCGCCCATTGACCCGCACCGTGCCGGTCGCCACCCGCTCGATCATGGGCTCCTCCACATCGAACTCGTCGACGATCTCGCCCACCAGCTCCTCGATGAGGTCTTCCAGCGTGACCACTCCGGCGGTGCCGCCGTATTCGTCCACCACGATGGCGATATGGAACTTCTCGGCCTGCATCTCCCGCAGCAGAAGGGATATTCGCTTGGTCTCGGGCACGAAGCGGGGAGCTCGGGCCACCGCTACTGCGGGAGAACCGGGACCCTGGTCCCGCTCGGCGCGCATCAGGTCTTTGGCGTGGACCACTCCCACCACGTCGTCGATGCCCTCGGCGTACACCGGCACCCGGCTATAGCCGTGCTCGATGACGATGGCGATGGCCTCTTCCACCGTGTGCTGATTGCTCATCGCCACCGTGTCGGTGCGGGGCACCATCACCTCTCGAACCACCGTGTCGCCAAACTCGATAATCTGGCCGATCAGCTCCCGCTCCTCGGGCTCAATGGCGTCCGACGCTTCGGCCGCTTCGGCCATGGCCAGCAGCTCTTCCTCGGAGACTTGCGGCGCCTCCCGACGCCAACTGGCCCGCACCAGCCGCCGCAGGAGATTGAATCGGCCGAGAACGCTCATCGCGACCCCGCCTGTGACCCCGCCAGCGCGTCCGAAGCCGGTGCCCTCGCCAGCAGCTCCTGCTCCCGTTGCTCCATCACCTGGGCGTCGTTGTCGTCGAGGTGGTCGTAGCCCAACAGGTGCAGAGCGCCGTGTACTACCAGCAAGGCCAGTTCGTCGTCGACGGTCCTGCCGTGGGCCTCAGCGTTGGACGCGGCCACCGAGGGGCAGATCACCACGTCGCCCACCAGTCGGGGCTCGTTGTCAGCTCGGGGGGCGCTGCCGTCGTCGGCGCCAAAGGCCAGCACATCGGTGGGCCGGTCGATGCCCCGGTACGCGGCGTTGAGGGCGGCCATCTCGTCGGCGGGCACGAACGACAGCCCCGCCTCCCAGGGGGCGACTATCCGTTCTTCGGCCAGAACCCGGCGAAGCAGCCCGGCCCAGCGGTCTTGGGCCACGAGCAGATCTTGTTGGCGGTCGGACACCACGACCACCTCTTGATAAGAGTCAGAGTCGCCGGGTCTCGGGCCGGAGTCGCCGTCGGCCATCACTGCTCGGCCCGCTCGTAGGCGTTCACAATGTCGGCCACGATGGGGTGGCGAACCACATCGCGAGAACTCAGATGGATGAACGACAGGCCGTCGATGCCGACCAGGATCTTCTCCAGAGAGACCAGCCCGCTGCGGCCCCCCTCGACGTCCACCTGGGTCACGTCGCCGGTCACCACGGCTTTGGAGCCGAACCCGATGCGGGTCAAGAACATCTTCATCTGCTCGGGGGTGGTGTTCTGGGCCTCATCCAGAATGATGAAGCTGTCATTGAGGGTGCGGCCTCGCATGTAGGCCAGCGGGGCGATCTCGATCACCCCTCGATCGATCAGCGATTGCACTTCCTCGGTGTCGAGCATGTCGTAGAGGGCATCGTAGAGCGGGCGCAGATAGGGATCGACCTTGGCAATCATGTCACCGGGCAGAAACCCCAAGCGCTCCCCTGCTTCCACCGCGGGCCGAGTAAGAATGATCCGCTCCACGCTCTGAGCCTTCAGTTCCCGCACCGCGGTGGCCACGGCCAGCCAGCTCTTGCCGGTGCCAGCCGGGCCGATGCTGAAGGTGATGATGTTGCTCCGCATGGCGTCGACGTAGCGGCGCTGGCCACCCGATTGGGGCCGGATCACCCGACCCCGCCCCGACCTCAGCACGTCGGTGTCCATCACACCCGAGGGGCTCTCATCGGCCTCCACCATCTTGATCGCCCGACCCAGCGTGCGGGAATCGAGTTGGTGGCCGCCCTGCACCAGCAGGATCATCTCATCGAAGAGGCCGGCCACCCGGTCGGCGCTTTGGCCCGACACCGTGATCCGGTTGCCCCGCACGAAGATGTCGGCATCGGGGAACGACTGCTCGATCTGGCGAAGATGCTGATCGCGCTCGCCCAATAGGGCTGCCATGAGCCCATTGCGCGGGATGTCTATGGTGACCGGCGCTGCGGTGGTCATTCAGGACTCAGCGCCTGCATCGCCTTCCTCTCCCTTATCGGCGCTGCCGACAGAGACAGGGTCGGGATACAGATGGCCGAGTGTGCCGGGCTCGATGCGGCTGCTCTCGACGAAAGCATCCACATCGGCCTGCTTGACCCGGATTACCCGGCCCATTCGATAGGCGGGCAAACCCCCCTCATTGATGAACCGGTACAGCGTTCGCGTAGTGATACCAAGCCGCTTTGCCGCGGTCTCGGTGTTCAGCCACTCAATCTGGGCGTCGCTCATCTGCCCACACTCTATCCTGTTGCCCCGCCTTCGCACCCAAAAAACTTTGGACTGGCTTCAATCGGGCACTCGACCACGGCAAAGACCGACTTTCGAAGTCTCTCATATCGCTTCGCTCGGCGGCGACGGGTCGTTGGCGTGGCGCAGCATTTGCACTGCGCTGACGATGAGCAAGATGGCGAACAAGATGCCCGACAAACGTGGGCTGAGAGCACTGGCACCCAGTGCGCCTACGAAAGCCGAGGCCACCCCAGATGTACCGACAGTGAGCGCCGACTTGGGGTCGATGTTGCCGGAGCGGCGATTCCGAAGGGTGCCGACAATTGCCGTGGGCAGAATCACCAGCAATGAGGTGCCCTTGGCGGTGGGGTCGACAAAGCCGAACAGCAAGATCAGAGCCGGAATCATGATCACGCCGCCACCCACCCCCATAGTGCCCGACAACAGCCCGGTGGCCAGGCCGCAGGCCACATAGGCAAAGGCCAAGGCCACGGTGATGTCGCTGTGGCCGTCGGTATCGGGGGCGATGGCCAAGAAGCGGGCCGCGGTGGCCAACAGCAGCAGGGCGAAGCCAACCCGAAGCGACCGGATCGGAACCCGATCGAGCAGTGAAGTGCCGAAGGTGACCCCTACCGAGGCGCCGGCGAAGATCAGCAGACCGGGCGCCCAGGCCACCGAGCCCTCGAGCAGGAATCCGCCCAGGGCGGAGGCGGAAATGAGCACCATGGCGCCCAGTGAAGTGCCATGGGCTCGGCGCTGCTCCATGCCCAACAGCAGCACCAGGCAAGGCACCATGAGGATCCCGCCGCCCACTCCGAACAGCCCGGACAGAAAACCGGTGGCCACTCCGACCCCGATTGGCCCCCACTTGGGGTTGTTCATGAGGTGGCCACCCCGACCCCACTTCGACTTGTTCATGACATGGCGATGATTGCAGTGTCAGGGGCTATAACAGCAGTCAATCGGCGGCTGCCTGCTCGCGGAGCACGTACTTCAGCACTTTGCCCGATGCGTTGAGCGGGAGGGCGTCGGCGAATCGCACCCGGCGGGGCACCTTGTAGTTGGCCATCTCGTCGCGGCACCAGGCGATGACTTCCGTTTCGGAGAGCTCGGCTCCGGGAGCGGGCACCACGGTGGCCACCGCCACCTCGCCGAGCCGGTCGTCGGGCATCCCGATCACCGCCACCTGCCCGATCTGGGGGTGGGCCAGCATGATGTTCTCGATCTCGGCCGGATAGGCGTTGAACCCGCCGACGATGAACATGTCCTTCTTTCGGTCGGTGATGTCGATATTGCCCTGCTCGTCCATCACCCCGATGTCGCCGGTGTGGAGCCAGCCGTCGGCGTCGATGGTCTCGGCGGTCTGCTCGGGGTCGTCCAGGTAGCCCAGCATCACGTTGTAGCCCCGCACCACGATCTCACCGGGTTCGCCTCGGGGCATCTCGTTGCCGTCGTCGTCCACAATCTGCACCTCCACGTCGGGTATTGCCCGGCCCGAGGTGTTGGCGATGGTCTCGGGGTCGTCGTCGTGGCGGCACATGGTGGCGATGCCCGATCCCTCGGTGAGGCCGTAGCCGGTGACGATGGTCTCGAACCCCAGTCGGGCCCGCATCTGGAGGATCATCTCCACCGGGATGACGGCTGCCCCGGTGACTGCCAGCCGCAGGGTGGACATGTCGAAGCTGTCCAGGTCGGGGTGGTTCAAGATGGTCTGGTAGATGGCCGGTGGACCGGGGAGCATGGAAATGCGCTCTTCGGGCACCCGGGCCATCACCGAGGGGACGTCGAACACCGCGTGGGGGATGTTGGTGGCCCCGGTCATGAGACAGGCCAAGATGCCGGAGTTGAGGCCGAAGGCGTGGAAATAGGGATTGACGATCAGATAGCGGTCGCCGGCCCGCAAGCCGATCACGTCACACCACGATTGGAATCCCCGGCAGATGGCGGAGTGGATGAGCATGGCCCCCTTGGGCAGGCCGGTGGTGCCCGAGGTGAACATGATGTGGCACAGGTCGTCGCCGCTCACCCCAGCCGCCCGGGCATCGCCGTCGGCCTCGGCCACCTGATCGGCCCGTTCCAGGAACTGGGCGAAGCCAGTGGTGCCCTCGGGGACGATCCCCCGCAGTACCACGATCTCGTCGAGGCTGCGGCCGCCGTCGGCGTCGCGCAGCAGCGCCACATAGTCGGTGTCCAAGAAGTCGGTGACCGTGAACAGGATGCGGGCCCCCGACTTCTGGAGGATGAAGTCGGCCTCCCGGCCCTTGAACCGGGTGTTCACCGGCACCAGCACGCCCCCGGCCAGATGGACTCCCAGGCCGGCCACCACCCACTCCCAGATGTTGGGGGCCCACACTGCCACCCGGTCGCCGGGCTCGATGCCCGAGGCCATCAGTGCCCGGGCCGAGGCCCGGACGCGATCTCGCAGCTCGGGGAAGGTCCAGCGCACTTCGCCGTCCACCAGCGCCTCCAGATCGGGGAACCGCTGGGCGGCGTCGTCAACCAACTCGCAGATGGTGGTCCACGGGGCATCGGACATGGCTGCGACCCTAATTCACTGCTTTCGGTTCATCGGAGTTGGCCGGCTAGTCGGCGGTTCGCACCGCGCCTCGGGCAATGAGGCGGGCGATTTCGTCGTCGTCCAAGCCGAGATCGTCGGCCAACACCGAGCGAGTGTCCTCGCCGAGGCGGGCGGATCGGTGGGTAACCCCCACGGTGGCGTCGCCCATGGCGAATGGTTTGGACGGCACCGGAATCCCCGGACGGATCTCGGCTATGAGGCCCCGGTCGGAGGCCCAGTCGCTGGCGGCTAGCTCGGCCACCGAGCTGATACGAGCCGCGGGCAACGGCTGTTGCTCCACCACTTCGGCCAATTCCTCGTAGGTCGAAAAGCCAGCCACCAGGTCTCGCAGCATGGCAAGAGCCTCTTCACGGGTGGGCTGCTCGGGGCAATCGTCGGCATTGCCGCCGAGGGCGGCCACCCACCGGGGCAGCATCTGTTCGGGATTGCCGATCAGCGACACCGCTTGGCCGTCGGCGGTGCGGGCGACGGCGTAGTTCCAGGTATCGAAATCCCTCGGTCCGTCGTAGCCCGATAGGTCGTTGCCAGCTTGGTCGTTGGCGTAGATGAGGGTCTCGGCCATGGCGATGTCGAGGTGCTGGCCGGTGCCGGTGTGCTCCCGCTGGTAGAGGGCAGCCAGCACCGCCGACACCGAGATGAACCCGGCGTAGAGATCGCCGTGCTGGTGGATCTCTTGGAGGGGCTCGCCCTCCCGGAGCCGGGCGGCCAGCTCGATGGTGCCAGCCACGGCGTGCATCATGGGAGCATGGGCTCGGCGATCGGTCCACGGCCCGGTCTGGCCGAACCCGGTGATTGAGCAGAACACCAGCCGCGGGTTGCGGGCCGACAGCTCCTCATACGACAGCCCATAGCGGGCCATGACGCCGGGGCGGTAGTTCTCCAGGAGAACGTCGGCCCGGTCGGCCAGCGCAGCTACCAGCTCGGGGGCGCCTTCGGCCTTTAGGTCGATGCAGATGTTGCGCTTGCCCGCGTTCATGTGGCTGAACGTGACGCCGATGCCCTCGTCGTCTACCGGGGGCACCGGGCGGGTGAGGTCGCCTGCGGGGGGCTCCACCTTGATGACGTCAGCGCCCAGATCGGCCAGCACCCGTCCGCAGATCGGCCCGGAGAAGATCCGGGTGAGGTCCACCACCCGGATGCCGTCCAGCGGCCCCTTGGTCATTGCCGATCAGCGGCGGCAGACGCGGCCGTGCCCGACCCGCCGCCGCTGAGGCAGCCGATCGGGCACGGCACAGTCGCTATTGACTTAGTTGGCTTACCGGTTGGGATCGCCGTAGCAGACGAACGGGTGAGCCACCACGTAGTCGGCATCCACCACCTGCACCATGCCGGTGCAGTCGGGGGCGATGACGTGGTCGGCCGGCCACTTCACCGGACCGAGGCCACCGGACTGCTGGGTTGTCTCGAAGCCGTCGATGTTGACCGCTTGGTAGAAGCTGGCGGTATTCAAGTCTTCGCCAGCGGCGGCGATCATCTGGATCATCAGATCGGCTGACCAGTAGCCCACCAGGCTGCCGAAGCCGGGGAATGCTCCAACTGCCTCGTAGTCGGCCAGAAGCTGCTGGATGGCCGGCTCGGAGTCGTCCAGCGGAGGCACCTGGGTCACGGCGTAGCCGCCTTCCAAGGCCTGGCCCAGGTCGGGGCTGGAACCGGGAAGGCCGGGCACGTAGGTCAGGTAGTCGGCCACCGGGCCCTCATATCCCGAAGCCGCGATGGTCGCCTTGAGGGTGATAGCTCCGGCAAAGTCGGTGGACAGGATCACCAAGTCGGGTTGGTGCTCCAGCACCGTGTTCACGAACTGAGTGGGATCGGTGATGCCCCCTGCGGTTTGGGTGGGCACAAAATCGTTGAACGCCAGCTTGCCGGCCCACAGATTTTCATACAGAGCATGGCCGGCGCGACCGGCGTCGTCATCGCTGTTGAAGATGCCGACCTGGATGTCTTCGGTGCCGAAGAAGTCGTACCAGATGTTCTGGACCGACACGAGGGGATCAGCGCCTTCGACTCCGAAGGCAAAACCGCTCAGGCAGCCGTTGAACCCGAAGCCCCAGTCGTTGGGGGCGCAAAAGCCGGGCATGAACCCCCAACCGGTGAACGGCACCTGGTTCTCGGCCAGGTAGTCAGTGGTCTGGGGAAGCGAGACCGCCGAGGTGACCATGATGCCGAACACCTCGTCGTTCTCCACCATGCTTCGGGCACCTTCGAAGTTGGCCTGCGGGTCGCTGCCGTCGTCCACGTACTGCACCAGCTCGACCATCCGGCCGCCGGGCAGCTCGCCGTCGCGGTTGGCCCGTCCGAGGCGGGCGTTGATGCCGTCTGTGAATCCGCCGTACAGCGCATCCTGGGTCATCGCACCGAGACGAACAGTGTCGTCGGTTACGCCCCGGGTGGAGGGCTCGAAATCAATCTCGTAGGAGTAGGCACCCCACGCGCGGGAAGCTGCCGGGGCAGGAGCGTCGCCAGCTCCGTCGTCATCGTCGTCGTTGCCGCAGGCAACGGCCACCAGCGTCAACGCGGCCAAGAGCGCGAGAAGCTTGTACAGCAGTGATTTCTTCATGTCCCCCTCCGAGATTTGGGCTGCCGACATAGTAGGACAGCGACCTTCGACTGTCATCCCCGAGATGGTCAGTCTGATGCAGAGGCGGCTTCCCCGAGGTAGGCGGCGTCGAGCTGATCGTGGTCCACCTCGGACCGGGGGCCGTGCCAGGTGATGTGGCCGAGGCTGATAAACGCCACCGAGTCGGCGATCTCCAGCACGTCGCGGGCCTTTTCCTCCACCAGCAGCAGGGCCACTCCCCGCTCTTTGAACTCGATAAACAGCTCCAGGATCTGGTTCACGATAAGGGGAGCCAGCCCCAGCGATGGCTCGTCGGCAATCAGCACCTCCGGCGGATGGGCCAGCAGCGGCGCCAAGGTGAGGATCTGCTGCTCGCCCCCAGAGAGGTTCCCGGCCAACTGGTTCTGGCGCTCTCCCAGGATGGGGAACCGCTCGCAGCACAGCTCGCGGTCATCGGGGTTGGGCAGCCAGAGCTGCATGTTCTCCCGCACGGTGAGACCGCTGAAGATTCCCCGAGCCTCGGGGGCCAGCACCACACCCCGGCGGGCCCGTCGGTGGCTGCGCAACGACGTGATGACTTTCCCATCGAGCCGGACGATCCCGTGGGTGGCGGGCAGCAAACCCGAAGCCACCGCACAAGTGGTGGACTTCCCCGCGCCGTTGGGCCCGAGCAGTGCGGTGACCTCGCCCCGGGGCACCGAGAGGTCGATTCCATGAAGGGCCTCCACCAGACCATAGCTAGCCCGCACGTTGACCAGCTCCAGCGCTGGCGGGTGATCGCCGACGTATTGGTCGCCCGCTTCCTCGGCAGGTTCCGATGTGTCGGATGGAATCGGAGCTGTCACCATCGGATCCGGGGCCGCTTCGGCGGCCGGACTTGGCTCAACAGCCTCGACCTCTCCTCGCCAGGCGGCTAACCGCCGGCGCCAGGCATCGCGCCGGGCCCGGTTCTGGGCCGCTGTGAACGCGAGGATCCCATCGGGCTCACGGGCGAGTTGCATGGCGCCGAGGCCGAACATAAAGGCCGGTATGTTGCGGGCCTCGTCGTACTGATCGAAGCCGTCCCAGTCGATGGGGTACCAGGAGTACACCCGGGCCAGGCAGATAAAGGCCAGCACCGCCAGCACGCCGAGGATTGGCGGCGAGAACGGCAATCCCACCTGGCGGTCGCGTATGGCGGTGGCCAGCGCGGCCGCGCCGAACACCGAGGCCACCAGCACCACGTGCCACGACTCCATCCACTCCCAATGCCAGCCGGTGCCGAACGTGTGGCCGCTGGCCGCCACCATCACTCCGGCCAGCACTGCCCCGCCGGGGCGGCGGATGCCGACCAGGATCACCACCGCCAGCCAGAACAGCCCGGCTTGGGTGGTGGCGGTGAACGGGGTCACGTTGCCGATGAAGGTGGCGAAGAACACGCCGCCGAACCCGGCCAACAGCGCCGACAGGGCGAACACGGCCAGCTTGGTACGCACGATCGAGTGGCCCGAAGTGGCTGCGGCGGGCTCGGAGTTGCGCACCGCGATGATGGCCCGGCCGGTAACCGAGCGCTGGAGGTTTCGCACCAGCCAGCCCGCGGCCAGCACCAGAATCACCAGCAGCACCGCCAGCGACTTTTCGTCTTCGAAGTCGAACGGCCCCAGTTCGGGACGGGGGATGTCCCATCCCTTGGTGCCCTGGCCGTTCTTGAACCAGCTCCACTCGAACAGCACCCGCTCGCTCATGAAGGCCAGCGCCAGAGTGGCCAAAGCCAGCGGCAAGCCGCCCAGCCGCAAGGCGGGCAGGGCCACGATCACGCCGAGCACCCCGGCGATGACCGTGCCCACAATCAGCGCAGGTATGAACGGCAGCCCGGTCTTGTCCAATATCAGACCAGCGGTCATGGCGGCCATGGTCACGAACGCGGCCTGAGCCAAGCTGACCATGCCTCCGAGACCAGTGAGCAGCACCCACGACATGAACACCAGGGCGAAGGCCAGGCCGGTGATCCACAGTCCCAACCAGAACTGGTCGGCGAAGGCGAACACTTGGATCACAATGAACGCCGCGCCCAGCGCCCAAGGCAATTGCACGCGCCATGCCGGGAGGTCGTCGGTGTAGACGGTGGCTGGAGGCGCGTCGGCCACCACGCCGGAGCGACGAGTCCTCTCTCGGGCCATGAACAGCAGCCCCACCAGCAGCACGACGAATGGCACCGAGCTCTCAAACCCCCGGATGTCCTGGGCGAATGTGGCGTACCGGCCCACCCAGCTGGTGACCACGCCCAAGGCCACACCGCCGGCGAATGCCAGCGGAATGGAGCGCAGCCCGCCCACCACCGCAGCGGCGGTGGCGATGAACATGAACACGTTGTACTGATTGGACTCGAGGGAGTTGAACACCGGTGCGCCGATCACTCCGGCCAGCCCAGCCAGCATGGTGCCGATGATCCAGGCGGCCGACGACGTGAACGACTCGTTGACCCCCCGCAACCCGGCCAAATCGGGGCGGTCTACCACGGCCCGCATCTGGAGCCCGATACGGGTGTGGCGCATGAGCGCCCATAGCGCCACCGCGACAACCACCGCCACCACTAGCACCGCCCACTGGTTGCTGCTAATGCGCAGGTCGAAGCTGCCAAGGTCGTATGTCCAGGTTTCGCTGGGCACCTTCCACACCCCGGGGGTGAGGAACACGTAGTCGGTGGATTGCAGACCCCAGTCCCAGGTCTTGGTGCCCAAGTCGACCAGCAAGTCGGTGAGCGCGGGCAACGCCACCAGGATTCCGATGGTGGCCATGACTTTGGCCGCGTCGTTGGCCCGGGCCAGGGGTCGGAATACCGCCACGTTCAGGAGCTGGCCGAGCAGCGGGCAGAACACCACCACTACAAGGAAGAACGACAGCAGCCTCATACCCAGGCTCTCAATGCCCAGGGCATTGATCAGCTGGAAGTAGAGCATGGCCGAGGTGTAGGCGATGCCCCCGTAGGCCAGGTTGAAGATGCCGGTGGAGGTGTAGCTCAGCGTGAGCCCGGCGGCGATCAGCGAGTAGATGGAGCCAGCAATGGCCCCGCTCACGAGCAATTGGATGAACTCGCCCACCCGATTATTTCCCCCTGGACTATTCGACCTGCGCCACCTTAGTGGCCCGCCCCGATCAGTACATTCGGGGGATGGACGACGTGTTGTTGGACGACCTCGCCGCCGAGCATCAGGTGCTAGACGATCTGGTGGTTTCGCTGCCTGCAGAGGTGTGGGCCCAGCCGTCGCCGTCCCCCGGATGGACACTGGCCCACCAGATCCACCATCTCGACGTGAGCGAGGGCGCCGCGCTGCTGGCTTTGACCGGCCACAGCGACCAAGTATTCGCTCCCACCGGCCGCTGGCCCGACCGCGCTCTGCCCGACGACCCGGCCGAAGTGCTGGGCAACTGGCGCAAGTCGCGGGCGGCCAGCTTCGAGGTGATGGCCACGCTGGACGCTAAAGCCCCGATTATCTGGGGTGACGGCCCCATGACCTGCCGTTCATTCGCCACTGCTCGATTGATGGAGACCTGGGCCCACGGCCTCGACTGCTTCACCACCGCCGGAGTCGAGCCCGTTGACACCGACCGCCTCCGCCACGTGGCCCACCTCGGCTTCCGGGCCCTCCCCTACGCCTTCCGCAGCCAAGGCGTGACCCCGCCCGCCCCGCTGTCTGAGCTCCGCCTAGAGCTGACCTCCCCCTCCGGGGAAGCCTGGACCTACGGCGACCCCAAAGCCCCCCAGTCCATCACCGGCTCCGCCGCCCACTGGTGCCGAGTCGCCACCCGCCGAATGCCCGCGGATAAATCTGATCTAGTCGTCGAGGGCGCCCTAGCCCAAGCAGTGCTGACCATCGCGCGCGCCTACCTCTCGGACGGCGCGCCAGGCTGATCCCGACAAGGAATTACAAGGAAAAAACGTGCCAAACTTGGGCATGACCGCAACGCGAGATCAGATCCGAGTTATTGACGTAGACACCCATCTAACTGAACCCCACGACCTGTGGAGCAGCCGGGCGCCGGCGGACTATGTCGACCGGCTCCCAAAGGTGGCCGATGTGGACGGGCGGCCCCACTGGGTGCTCGACGGTGAGGTCTTGGGCTTCGCCACGGCCAGCGGCGTGGTGCGCCCCGACGGCTCCAAGGCCCTGGGCACCGAGTTCTTCGGCTGGACCATCGACGACGTCCATCCGGGGGCCTACGACATGGAGGCCCGGGTGGAGGTCATGGACCAGATCGGCGTCCACGCCCAGATCCTCTACCCCAACCTGGCCGGCTTCGGCAGCCAGAAGTTCGGCCAGATCGAAGACGTGGAACTCAAGCGGTTGTGCGTGTCGGTGTACAACGACGCCATGGCCGAGATTCAGGAGAGCTCCAGCGAGCGGCTGTTCCCCATGGGGCTGATCCCGTGGTGGGACATCGAGGGCTCGCTGGCCGAGGCCGAGCGCATTGTGGGCCTGGGCCTGCGGGGCATCGTGATGTGCAGCGATCCGCAGTTGAGAGGGCTGCCCGATCTGGGCGAGGAGGCTTGGCGGCCGCTGTGGGAGTTCTGCTGCGACCACGAGCTGCCGGTGAACTTCCACATCGGGGCCAGCGAGAGCTCGATGGGCTGGTTCGGCACCTCGCCGTGGCCATCGCAGGGCGACGATCAGAAGCTGGCCATCGGCTCGGCCATGATGTATCTGACCAATGCCCGGGTGCTGGCCAACCTGATCTTCTCCGGCGTGCTGGAGCGCCACCCGACGCTCAAGATCGTGTCGGTAGAGTCGGGCATCGGCTGGATCCCCTTCGTGCTGGAGTCGCTCGACTACCAGATGGACCAGCTAACCACCGAGGTGCAGTCCCAGTTCAGCCTGAGCCCAACCGAGTACTTCCGCCGACAGATGTACGGCTGCTACTGGTTCGAGGACCTGTCCCCCGACCTGCTCATCAACCAGATCGGCCCCGACAACGTGCTCTTCGAGACCGACTTCCCCCACCCCACCTGCCTGTACCCCTTCGGCCTCGAAGAAGCCTCCAACGCCCTAGGCGATGTGGACGACGACGTGGCCCGCAAGGTGCTCCAAGACAACGCCGCCGCCCTCTACAAGATCGCGGTCTAGCGGCGGACAGTTCGCCTAGAGATCCTCGTAGTCGATCCGGTCGCTGCGGGCCGGTTGGCGGCCTGTTTTGAACGGGCACAGGGGGGCGTCTACCAGCAGGAAGCGGTGCCAGCCTTCCACCAGGTCGTCCACCGCACTCTGCCAGCGGGCCAGGCCCGGGTCGGTGCGCTGGGCCTTCTCGAAGTCGGCCCAGGCCTCCCAGGTGGGGATGGCCCACAGCAGGAAGGCCTCGTCGTCGGCCACCATGGCCGTTTCCCACGCCCCGGCCAGCTCCCAGCCAAAGGGCTCATGGGCGGCTATAGCGTCGGTGCGCACCCGCTCCAAGAATTCGGCTGACGTGCCCCGCTTGAGGCTCACTTGCTCGTGGGCGTAGCACTCTCCGGTGACTCCGTCGGCGCACAGCTCCTCGATGGTCCGGGTCCAGGGGGCGGGCACCAGCAGCCGGTCGGTACCCCCTTGGCGGTAGTTGGCCGCTTCCGCCCACCACTTGGCCAGTTTGGGATCTTGGGCACCGGCACCCTGGCACTCGAGGCGGAACGAGGTGGCCATGCCGTCCCAGCCGTCCTCCTCCCATAGGTTCAGCACCTGGGGCCAACCCCTCGTAGTGCCGACGATGGCCCACACTCCGTAGCAGAGCTGGTCGCGTTCGTCTTGGGCGATGGGCGACCAGTTGGCCGTCATGTGGTGCATGTAGTTGGCCCGGTTGTGGCCGATGATGTCGATGAATTCGTGGATGTAGAGCTTTTCGTTGGCCACGATTAATCCTCGCCACCGCGGCCGAAGTTGGGGGTGCGCTTGTTCAAGAAGGCGTCCACCGCCTCCCGGTGGTCGTCGGTGTCGAAGGTGATGGCCTCCAGCGCGAAGGCCAGGTCGTAGAGGCGGTTGACCCGGTCTTCCAGCTCCTTGTTGCACAGCCGCTTGTTGAACTCGACGGCGTGGCGGGGACCGGCGGCCAGCCTCTGGGCCATAGCAGTCGCCGACGCCAGCACCTCGTCGGCGGGCACCACATGGTTCACCAGCCCGTAGCGCTCGGCTTGGGCGGCGTCGAGTAGGTCGCCGGTCATGAGCAGCTCTTTGGCCCGGTTGAGCCCCACCAGCAGCGGCCAGAGCACCGCTCCCCCGTCGCCGGCCACCAGCCCAGCGTTTACGTGGGGGTCGCCGATGCGGGCGGCGTCGCTCAGATAGACGATGTCGCAGAACAGGGCCAGCGAGGCCCCCAGCCCGATGGCGTGGCCGTTGACCGCGGCCACCATCGGCTGGCGAACCCGCAGCGCCCCCCGGGCGATGTCAATCCCGTCGTCGAGCAGGTCGGGACGCCCTTCGGGATACCCGGTTTCCAGGTTCTCCTCCATCACCGCGAAGTCGGCCCCCACACAGAACGACCGGCCCGCGCCGGTGAGCACCACCGCCCGCACGTCGGTGTCCTCAGCGATGCGGCGGTACAGATCCCGAAGGTCGAGGTGCATCTGCTTGTTGAGGCCGTTGCCCCGGTCGGGCCGGTTAAGCGTGGCGGTGAGCACCCCGGAGGAGTCGAGCTCGGTGGCGATGGTTTCCAATCCGTACCGGTCTGCCATAAGGGAAGCTTCGCACTTCGCAGGCTGGATGGTGGATTTCAGGCCGGGTGGTGGATTCCCGGCGCGGTGGGCGAAGCTAGGCGGATGCGAGCTTGGGTGGTCGAAGGGTCGGGAGCGCCGGGTGAGGTGCTGCGGTTGACAGACCGGGCCGCGCCCGATCCCCGAGAGGGGACGTTCCAGATGAAGGTGGGCGCGGTGGGCGTCGGCCTGCCTGATGTGTTCATGTGCCGGGGCGTGTACCCGCTGGGGCCGTCGGAGGGCTCGTTCACCCCCGGCCAGGAGGTGTGCGGAACCGTGGTGGAGGCCGGCGACGGCGTCGACCTGACCCCCGGCCAGCGGGTGATGGCCGTTACCTCGTTTCAGACCGGCGACGGCGGGTTCGCCGAGCTGTGCCTGGGGCTGGGGGGCTCGGCGTTCACCGTGCCCGACTCCATGGACGACGCCGCGGCGGCCGGATTCCTGATCCCCTATCACACCGCTTGGATAGGACTGGTGCGCCGGGGCGGGTTGAAGGCGGCCGAGACCCTGCTGGTGCTGGGAGCGGCCGGCGGCACCGGGGCGGCGGCCTGCTCGCTGGGCGTGGCGCTGGGCGCCCATGTGATCGGGGTGGCCGGCGGCCCGGAGCGCTGCGAGACGGCCGCAGGCTTTGGCGCCCACCAGACAGTGGACCACCGAGAGGGCGACATCGCCGCTGCGGTCATGGAGCTGACCGACGGGCAGGGGGTCAACGTGGTGTACGACCCGGTGGGGGGTGATGCCTACACCGCGGCCTCTCGGTGCGCGGCCCGCGACGCCCGAATCGTGCTCATCGGTTTTGCCAGCGGCGAGTGGGCGCCGGTGAACGTGCGCCACATGGTGCAGCGCAACTACTCGGTGGTGGGGGCCATCCCTGCCCGCTACAGCCGGGAGGAGCGGTTGGACGACCACCGCCAGCTCAGCGCGCTGTGGGACGCGGGCAGCCTCGCCTCGGTGGTCAGTGCCACCTACTCGTTTGAGGAGCTGCCCGAGGCCATGACCGCCCTGGAGTCTCGCCAGGTGGTGGGCCGGGTGGTGCTGGATCTGGGGGCGTGAGCGGGCCGGGCTGAGCCTGCCGCTGCGACGGCGAGTATTCTGCCAGCCGCAGACACAAGCAAAACACCGGGACCAAAGGGAGCACATCGTGGAGTTCGCCATTTTCTTGCAGGGATCGCCTCGCCGGGGCGGGGCCCGCAGCCCCTACTGGGAGCATCAGGCCTTTGAGAACGAACTGGAGATGGTCCGGGTGGCCGACCAGCACAACTGGAAGTACATCTGGGTGAGCGAGCACCACTTCTTGGAGGACTACTCCCACACCTCGGCCAGCGAGGTGTTCATGGCCTACTCCTTCGCCCAAACATCCCAAATCCACATGGGATCGGGCATCTTCAACCTGAACCCCATCGTGAACCACCCCATCAAGCTGGCCGAGCGGGTGGCGATGCTCGACCACATGAGCAAGGGCCGGTTCGAGTTCGGCACCGGCCGCGGCGCGGGCAGCCACGAGATCGGCGGCTTCGGCATCGACCCATCAGAGACCAAGGCCAACTGGGACGAGGTGATCTGGGAGTTCAAGAAGATCTGGGGCAGCACCGCCTACTCCCACCCCGACGGCACCGCCTTCCAAACCCCCGAGACCGGCACGTGGGGCACCTTCAACGTGCTGCCCAAGCCCTACTGCCACTCCCACCCGCCCATGTGGGTGGCGGCTGGCAACACCCCCACCTATGAGAAGGCCGCTCGCCACGGCTTGGGCGTGCTGGGGTTCAACGTGGCCGCCATCTACGAGATGGCCCCTCACGTGGAGGCCTACAAGAACGCCATCCCCCATGCCGAACCCGCCGGCGAATACGTGAACGACAACGTGATGATCGCCAACGGCCTGGTGTGCCTGGAAGACGGCCAGGAGGCCCGCCGGGTGGTGTGCGAGCAGATGCAGCTCAGCTACCTCCAGTCGCTGGTGTTCAAGTATCACGACACCTTCCCCAAGCCCGAGGACCTGCCGCCCTATCCCACGATCATCCCCGAGCCCACCTTGGAGGACGTGGAAGAGCGCATCGCGGCCGGGTTCCTTTTGTGCGGCGATCCCGACGAGGTGTTGGAGCAGGTGAAGCGGTACGAGGAGATCGGCTGCGACCAGGTGTCGTTCGGGCTGCCCATCCAGCTCAGCCATGAGAATTGCCTGGAGACCATCCGGCTGTTCGGCACCCACGTGATCCCCAAGCTGGACAAAGACCCGCTGCACCGCAGCACCCGTCTGCGGATCGAACACGGCGGTCCGCTGGAAATGACGCCCGACCCGTTGTACGACGTTCCCCGGGCCGAAGAACTCGCATAGCAATAGAGCGACAACGGCTATGAGCGACCAGGGACCCGACATCCTGGGGGTGAGAAGCGACCGTTCTGAGCTTAGGGAGCCGCTGGCCGGGTGGTTGGCTGAGCGGCTCGGCGCTCGGAGCGTGGCCGTCGGCCCATTTGAGGTGCCGTCAGGGGGCTACTCAGCAGAGACCCTGCTGTTCGACGCCGACGTGGACCGGGGTGCCGGGTCGACGGTCGAGCGGTTCGTGGTCCGTCGGGAGCTGCCTGAGCCGCCGGTGTATCCCCAACAGGCGCCGGGCGAGCTGGACGTCGAGGTGGACATCCAGTACCGGGTGATGTCGGCGGTCGCCGCCCACAGCGATGCCCCCATCGCCCCGCTGGTGGGCTACGAAGCCGACGACGCCACCCTGGGCGGGCCGTTCTTCGTGATGGGGTTCGTGGGCGGTGACATTCCCCGGGAAGACCCGATCTACACCGGCTCCGGCTTCTTCTTCGACGCCCAGCCCGGCCAGCGCCGCCAGCTGGTGGACCGGGGGCTGCGGACCATGGCCCAGATCCACAGCATCGACTGGCAGGCCGCCGAACTCAACTGGTTGGTGGCCACCGGCGACCAACCGGGCACGGCCACCCAGGTGCGAATCTGGCGGGACTATTCCGACCGGGAGCTCGACGGCCGGGACCATCCGGTGTTGGAAGCCGGGTTCGCCTACCTCTACGAGAACATGCCCGCTGACGACGGCCTGTGCCTGAACTGGGGCGATGGGCGGCCCGGCAACATCATCTGGCAGGACTTCGAACCCGCCTGCGTCACCGACTTCGAGGCCGCCTGCATCGCCTCGCCGCTGGTGGACCTGGGGTGGTGGCTGATGTTCGACCGGTGGTCGCACGAGCACATGGGCAATCAACCCCGCCTGAAGGGCGAGCCCTCTCGGGCCGAACAGCGCGATCTCTACGCCGCCCACGCGGGGCGCGATCCGGGAGACACCACCTGGTACGAGGTTTTCGCCGCGGCCCGCTACACCGCCATCGTGGTGAGGGTGATGAACCGCACAGTGCTGCGGGGCGAGATGCCCGCCGACAACCCGTTCTGGCTGGAGAACCCCTCCAGCGACTGTCTGAAGGCCCAGCTCGACGAACTCTGAGCCGGAAAGAGTCGGTGGCTAGCTGCCCACCACCCGGTCGGTCTGCTCGCGGTATTCGTAGACAAGGCGGACCAGCCAATAGCGCATGAAGCGCTTGAAGGAGCTGACCGCGATCATCACCAAGCCGATGAACGTGAGGCTGAGGCCGAATATGGCGGATACCACCAAGTCGAGGTGGTTGACCGCGTTCGAAGCGCCACCGGTCATGATGAACGACACCAGGGTGAAGGCCAGCCCAACGATGGTGATTATCAATCCGATGCGGAACACCCACCGGTCGGGGTTGGCCCGTCCGCCGGAAGCCCGGAGCTTGCCCACCTCTTGGTGGAATTCCTCAAGACGGCTGCTGTCGCCCGCGGCGTCGGTTGTGTCACTCATGGTGTCTCCTCAGGACATGCCTAGATAGGCTGCGGTCAATTCTTCGGCGATTTCTGCCGGCGGGCCGGTGCGCTGGATGCGACCGTGGAGCATGATGGCGGCCTCGTTGGCCACTCCCAAGACTGCTTGGGCGAACTGCTCGACAATCAAGATGGACAGTCCGGCCTCGGCTAGAGAGGCCACCTGCTCGTAGAGCTCCTCCACGATGATGGGGGCCAGCCCCATGGACAGCTCGTCGAGCATCAAGATGGCCGGGTCGGTGGACAGCGCCCGGGACATGGCCAGCATCTGCTGCTCCCCGCCCGACAGCGTGCCCGCCATCTGATTGCGGCGCTCCTGGAGGCGGGGGAATTGGGCGAAGGCCCGCTCCTGCACCTGCTTGTAGGACACACCGGCGTAGGTGGACATCCGCAGGTTCTCGGCCACACTGAGGTTGGGGAATATGCCCCGGCCCTCAGGGATCAGACACACCCCGGCCCGGGCCAGCCGATCGGGAGACACGCCGTTCACCTCGTGGCCGTCGAGCAGGACCGAGCCGGCGTGGGGCTGGATTTGGCCGCTTGCCACCCCCAAGGTGGTGGTCTTGCCCGCCCCATTGGGACCCAACAAGGCGTACACCTGGCCGGGCATGACCCGGAGGTCCACCCCGTGCAGCACATCGATGGTGCCGTAGCCGGCGCGGATGCCCAGCAGCTCCAACAGCGGCGTTGCGGTCTCGTCGCTCATTCGTCGACTCCCACGTATGCCCCCCGGAATTCGTCGCTCCCCAAGTAGGCAGCGCGCACCGCGGTGTCGGCCTGCACCTCGATGGGCGTGCCCACCGCGATGATCTTGCCGAAGTCCAGCACATGGATGCGGGCGCACACTCCCATCACAAAGCTCATGTCGTGCTCCACCAGCAGCACGGCTAAATCGTTGTCTTTGTCGGCCACCAACCCCAACAGCAGTTGGCCGATGGCAGTGGTCTCCTCTTCGTTGAGACCAGACGACGGCTCGTCCAACAAAAGAACCCGTGGCCGACAGGCCAGGGCCCGGGCCAACTCCACCAACCGTGCGCTGCCGGTAGGAAGGGTGCCCACCGTTACATCGGCCACATCGTCGAGACCCACCTTGCCCAGCATCCCGTGGGCCACGTCGTTGACCCGTTGGTGCTTCCACTTGGCGCGGTGGTTCTTCTCCACCGCCACCCTCACGTTGTCGAACGCACTCAGCGTGTTGAACGCCTCCAGCTTCTGGAAGGTGCGGGCGATGCCCATCTGCGACCGCCGGGACACGCCGGCCCGGGTGATGTCGACTCCGTCGAACTTCACCGTGCCGCTGGTGGGGGGCAACAGGCCGGTGACCACATTGAACAAGGTCGTCTTGCCCGCGCCGTTGGGGCCGATGAGGCCGGTCACCTCACCGGGGTCGACGTCCACCGAGGCGTTGTCCAGGGCCACCACGCCGCCGAAGCGCATGACCACTTGCTCAGCTTCGAGCAGCGCCATAGCCCTCCTTCGGTACCACTTCGTCCAAGATCCCCAGCCGTCGGTCGATGGCGATCACCTCTTCGGGAGTGAACGGCCGCTCCAAGCCCAGTTCGCCGATCTCCGGTTCGCGCTTTTGGGCATTCTCGGCGGCGATCTCGGCTCGGGCATCACTGCGCCACGGCAGGATGGGCGAGAACCCCCGACCCATCTCGAAGATGGCCCCCCGAGGGTTGAACACCATGCCGATAGCCAGCAGGCCTGGGCCCAAGACGACAAGTTGATCCAAAATCTCGACGAGAAACCCAACATTCCCAGTGTCTTCCAGACGGTGGCTGAGGCCAGTAAAGAGTGGAGTGAAGACCAAGAAAATCCCAGCCATTGGAATAGACACGCCTGCCGCGGCAATCAGTAGGACAATCTGAAATCCATTGAGCAGGTCGAAGTCTTGTCCCGCGCTCAGGTTGCCCGCGACCGTTGCCCAAAACACGCCAGCCATTCCTGCAAGTGACGCCGACACCGCGTACACAACCACCTTGGTCTGGACCACAGGTATTCCGACAGTGGCCGCCGCCGCTTGCGAGCCGTGCATAGCCATCCACCGTCTCCCATAGCGGGAATTTCTCAGCAAGACCAGGCCATACACACCAATGACGAAGACGCTCATCATCAGCAAGAAGTACCCCCGACGGTCATCGAAGGTAATGCCGAACAGCTCAATATGAGAAAATTGCCGTCCTACCCCGATGCGGGGAATAACCCATTCATGGGGAAAGAAGATCAAGGCCATACCCTGCGCAAAGGCCATTGACATCAACGCAAGATAGAGTCCGCGCAACCTAGCCGCAGGCAACGCAACGAGCGCACCTAAAGGTGCACAAATTAGACCGACTAGTGGAATCCAATAGCCGTTTCCAGTATCCCCGGCGAGTTTGAGATACACGAACGCGCCAAACCCAGCGAACGCCAGAGGTGCGAAGTTGACCTGCCCGGCCCAGCCGATGAGTGGCACAAGGGAAAGCCCGATCAAGGCAAGGGCCATCGCAGCGTTGGCGGAGTTCAATGCTGGCCCTCCCCAAGCTTCGGGATCCCAGATTCCGAAGTTGAGCCAGCCTCCAGAGAACATGACCGCGCACAACATCAATGCCCCGCAGCCGATGAGACCTTCCCACCAGTTGGTGTAGCGCTCACGTCGACGCAGATTGCTGACCACCCGACCGACTTCCAGACGGGCTTGGGGAAGAGCCACTACAACTGCGAAAAGCAAGAGGGGAGCGATGCCCAAATGCGCTTTGCTGAAGTTAGTTCCGAAGTTCAACCACGTCTCGGTGTGCTGTCGAAGCAGACCTAGCAATAGAGCTCCCACAACCGCAAGAGGCAGATTGCGAAGAGCGCCGAATGCAGCAGCGGCGAATGCAATAATGACAATGTCGTTGAGGTTCGATGGGTTGAATTCCAGTTCTGATGCAATCAGGATTCCCCCGAGCGCTCCCAACATCGAACCTATAGCCCAAGCAAGTGACGACACCATGTTCGGTCGCGCACCATTGAGTGCGGCCAGTTCACGATTGTCCACTACGGCACGCATGGCAGTGCCTATTCGAGTCTTATAAAGCAGGAAGCGAAGAATGACTGCGACTACCACTGCCGTGACGAACACGATGAAGCGGTGCCATGTGAGCTGCGCGGGTCCCAGGTCGATTCCGCCTGAGTCCTTGAAGAATGCATTTACCCATCTTGGGGTGTTGGCATTCCAGATGGTTCCCACCAGCGATATAAGAAAGACCATCATGCCCACAGTGACCATGAGCTGCACCACAAGAGGAGCTGTGCGCAATCGGCGCATGACTAAAACATCCAGACAAATTCCCAATAGCGGGGCAAAGAGGAACACCACCACAAATAGAGCCAGGATGGGGTGCCACCCCCGATTCATCTGGAGTTCCCAGTAGAAGAATGCGCCAAATACGCCGATGGCACCTTGGGCAAAATTGAAAACTCCTGTTGTGGTGTACACCACGACGAGTCCAGTGGCATACATCGCCCACAGGGCACCTAGGGTCAACCCAATGTAAGTAGCGTTCAGAAAAGTCTTGGCCGTGACCGGGGTGCCAGCCCAGGTGAATACGGCAATCACCGTAGCAATAGCCACAGCCACCACGGCCGTGACCACCACCGACCGGCGGAGTCCAAAGGTCACAGCTTCTCAGACTGTGCTAGCACTCTTTTCCCGAGCCAGTAATTCCAGCTACCCGCCGAATTCGGCAGCCCAGTCTCGGGTTAGCTCCACTACGTTGTCTGGATCGCAGTCCAACTCGCCTCGCTCCTGCGGATGCACTCGGGCGAACGCGCCGTCTTGTACCTGCAAGAGCATGAAGCACGGCATGATGTTCTGTGTAGTGGTGTAGTCGGCCGGACTCCACCAGCCGTTAGCATCAAAAGAGGCAAGGTTGCGAGCGCCCTCCAGCACTGCCTCTCGAGTGATGGCATTCGGGCCACCTTCGGCCACGATTTCGTTCACCACCTGCTCAAACAGCACGCCTCCCGCCCAAGAGCCAGCAGCCCATGCCTCAGGGAACTCTTTGCCAATCGAATCCATGAAGTCAGCTAGCTCCTGGTTTTGGTCGACTTCATCGAATGGCAGGAACCAGAGCCACACGTAGGTTCCCTCAACGGTGTCGCCACCCTGCTCCAAAAACGTCGGTGTGTAGCACGCGAGCTGGCACATCCAGATAACACCCTCGTCGTCGAAGCCTTGCGCTCTCGCCTCGCTGCGCCACTTGATGATTGACTGATCATTCGACCCTGTGTAGGCAAAATTGGAATTCGCCTCTGCCATTGCTTGTAGATACGGGCCGTACTCTGCCTGAGTTGCCAATCCGCTTACTCCCGGCTCTGCATCGATGACGACGCCGATCTCCTGGAAAGACCGCACCTGAGGCATCGTCGAAGTAATCGTGGATGCTAGATCGGTTGGCACCAAGTACAGGCCATGGAGATCTGGTTCGACGTTCTCCAAGACCCACTGAGCATGCCCCACCTGGCTTTGAACCACTCGAGGGCCGGTGCCTTCATAAGGACATTCGCTATTGGGGCGACTGGTGGCGAACGTAACCACAGAGCACTGATGGGTGGGCTCAGTGGTGATATAGGCGAAGTCGGGCACGCCGATGTCGTTGCCCTGGGCATCCGGACAGGTCTGCAAATCAGAGGTGTCATTGGCAAACAGAGAAGTGGTACCGATCATTGCGAAAGCTCTCTCGCAAGCCACAAGAAAACCGTTGGTGGCGTCGATCGCTGTCAGCTTCGAGTCATGCTCGATCACCTCAATCTGCCGACAGGCAATCCCTCCTTCAGAGTTCAGCCTCTCGGCCCATGCATTGACACCATCAATTGCCCCCTGGAACAGGCCGGGAGCGAAGGGGTTCTCGACATCTGCCATGACCAAGATGGAGATGGTGTCCTCGGATACCCCGATATCGGTAGCTTGCAACTCCACACTGGCACAGGGATCGACTTCGGGCTCCTCGGTTGCAACCGGCCCTGCATCGGAGTCGTCCATGTCGTCATCCATGGAGTCGTCCATCTCATCGTCCATGTCGTCATCCATGGAGTCGTCCATCTCCTCGTCCATGTCGTCATCCATGGAGTCGTCCATGTCGTCATCCATGGAGTCGTCATGCACCGCGGTGGGGGCGGCATCTGGCGCGCCAGAGCCCGAATCATCGTCGTCGTTGCCACCGCACGACGCGGCAACAAGGGCGAAGACAGCCAACAGGCAGATGACCCAACGGAAGTGCTTCACGGTTCCCCCTTCACAGGACCGGCTCGCTCCCATTCCGCGGCCGGCGATATAACGGGTGCCATATGTTACTCACTTCCTTACCTCCATGCCAGATGGAAGCAGACATCCCTAGGCTGGCCAGACGATAAAGAATTCTAGGGCAAGGCCAACCCTGACTAGCTCAAGCTGTGGACAAGAGTGAGTGAACTTCCTCAATGCGATCCATTATCTCCTGATAGTCGGGGTTGTGGCGGTGTCGGCGGTAAGTCTTGAGGGCCTTGCAGAAGCGCATGCTCCATTGTTGGTCTTGGGGGGCTTTGGGCCAGGCGATGTGGCCTCCCGCGTAACTACACAACACAAGGTCCCCGTCGATTTGGACTCGGTCGTCTATGGCAAGGTGGCCGAGGAGGAGGTCATTGTGGGCCCAGTCAACGAGATCTCCCCAGTCAGCTCTGATGGTGATCTGGGGTTCGGACTCTGAAGCTGGGATGGTTTGCTGGGTACCGTCGGGGTGAAGGCGTATTGCCGCCTCCACATCACCAAAGGGGGTGTCAAGCGCTTCGATGCCCACATCAAATACACCAGTGGTGTGCAGGTCAAGGCCAGGTCGGGCGATGGGGCCAACACCAAATGGATCTGTGGACCTTCCGCCTACAGTCATCATGGTGGCTTCAACTATTTGTGAGCCAGGAAGAAGGCCCAGAAGATCACCAGCGTCTATATGGGAAGGTCGCATCAGCACCAGATCAACATCAGATGCTGCCCGACCCGGGATCCAGCAGGCCAGTCCGTTCTTGTCAAATATCTGCTGGTGGACGACCATCTCACCGCTTGGCCCAGTAGCCCGATGCTCGACCACAAGAGCCGCTTCGTCAGGCGTGCGTTTAGGCACCGGCACCGACTCGAACCACTCAGGTGACCCGAATCGGCGTGGCCCCATCCCCGTCAAAGCAGGTGGTTCAGGCTGTGGGGATGGCATCAAGGATCTTGTCCACGACCTGCTGACGGGGCAGGGCCTGGTCGTAGAACCCTGCTCCGACTCCGTTCAGGTAGACGGCCACGCTGGAGTCACGGGCCGGGTCGTACAAGGCGACGCTGTTAGCCAGTCCACCCGCGTGGCCCACTGCGCCAGGCCCGGCGACCTGCGAAATATGCTGCTGGTCAAGGTCGGTCATCAGCCCACCCACCCACTTGGCGGGCCGCTGTAAAACCGGATCAAATACCAAGGGCCTGTCGTCGTCCAAAAGCTCCCACAGCAGCCCCGGTGACGGCAGTCCCGGCTGGACCACACCTCCCATCACCCGGCCCACCGCGGCCATCAGTCCGGCCGACCCCCGCATCGTCGCCAGAGCACCCAAAGCCAACCGAATCTCACCCAAGTGAACAGGCAATATCTCGGACAGCATCGCCCGCCTCCCAACCGGCAAACCCGACACCGGTGCCTGTGCCCGCCAACGCGCCGACAACGCTGATGCCGCGTCCGCCAACACGTCACTGCCCAACCCCAACGGCTCCAACAGAACCTCTGAGCAAAACCGGCTCACCGTGCAACCCGTCAACTTTTCGATGACAGCTTCACAAACCAACCCTCCTGCCAGTTCGCTATACCCCCTGCCCTCGGCACCTCCACTGCCAATGGACCTACCCACTGCGGCCCGCTCCAATAACGCCTGCCTGCGGCCACGGGGTGTCATCCTCCACAGCATCGCCGTCGGCTCCATCAACCCTGCTTCATGCGATGCCAGCCGGCGAAGCGTCAAGTCCACAGGACACCAGTCCGGTAGCTCCACCGCCTTCTCAAGGGAATCATCAGGCCCAACCCCCGCCCGCTCCAACACATGGGCCAACAACAAATACGGCAACGGCTTCACCAGGCAATACACATTGTGCAAATTGCCTTTTTTCAACGGCCTCCCACTAGCAGTCTCCCCAACCGCAAGGTCAACTGCCAGCCTCCCCTCCAAATACACTGCTGCTTGCCCCCCAACCGCAAAGATCCCCTCATCAACTACGTCCTGTAACGCTCGCCTAGCCGCATCTTCAAGTTCCATGGTCAACAAACCAGCTATTACCGGATCAGAACCTTTCTCGCAGCTGAAGGCACCATTAGGCTGAGTCACTTATTTCGATGAATGGCTGGTCGACGACTTGTGGCACGAATAGCTCCCGTGTTTGTGCCACCCCGACAAGCAGCCAGTGGCATGGTCCAACAACGCATGATGACAGTCTTTGGAACCATGCCGGTGCTGGCCCCCAGGACACGGCGGCGGGTCATGTCGAGTGCTTGATCGATGACAAGCCAAGGTGCCGTGTTTGTGCCACCCCGACAAACAACCGGTCGTGTGATCCAACAACGCATTGTGGCAATCATGCGAACCATGCCGGTGCTGGCCATCCGGACACGGCGGCGGAGCATGACTATCCGACGCCTTATGGCACGCCAAACCATCATGCTTGTGCCACCCCGACAAACAACCGGTCGTGTGATCCAACAACACATTGTGACAATCCTCACTCGGAGAATGCCGATGCTGGCCACCCGGACACGGCGGTGCGGGGTTGCATGCCGAAACGTATTTCCACAGAGTCCCGTCGTCGCCGGTGTGGGTATAGGTGCCGCCGTGGGGGCACGCCGTGCCACTGGACTCATAGGCGGTGAGCCCGGTCGTGAGGCAGCCGCCGCTTCTCACCAGCCTTTCGATCTCGGTGTTGTCCTCTGCGTAGTAGACGCAGTGCTGTTCGGCAGTAGTGGTGCAGGTCACCGATCCCGACGGGCTCCATCCGCCAGCGTTATAGGCCTGCACATCCACCGCATATGGAGTGCTAGGCGAACGGCTCGTCGCCTGGAACGACAGTCCCGCCGTCTCACTCCATGAACCGCTGCCAATACGGTACTGATACTTGGTCGGATCGCCCTTCGGCTCGCCCCACGACACCGTGAAGACCCGCGCCTCCACATTCGAACATGACGGCGAGGGAGCCGACGGCGGTGCGGGGTTGCATGCCGAAACGTATTTCCACAGAGTCCCGTCGTCGCCGGTGTGGGTATAGGTGCCGCCGTGGGGGCACGCCGTGCCACTGGACTCATAGGCGGTGAGCCCGGTCGTGAGGCAGCCGCCGACCCTTTCCTGGCGCAGTACCTCATCCCCGTTCTCAGCCTGATACACACACCATTGCTGCACAGCGCTGGTTGTGCAGTCTTGGGTCCCGGTGCTGCTCCAGCCTCCGGCGTTTTCGGCTTGCACCTGGACTGAGTACTTGGTGCTGGGGCTCAGCCCCGAAGCCGTGAACGAACGGGACGAGGCGTGTTTCCAAGAAGCCGAGCCCACCTTATAGCGATAACGGGTAGGATTCCCAGAAGGCTCCGCCCAACTCACTCCAAACGAGCGCGCCCCGACACTGTCACAAACCGGCACAGGAGCCGATGGCGGTAAGACATTACATCTAGCCCGATAATATTGAGAAGACGCATTTTGGGTGACACCTAGAAGTCTGTACACACCCCCTCCAGGACACTCAACTTGGTCACCAATTTCAGATCCATAACTTCTATATACATTTGTTGGATGAACACAGCTGCCACTCTTCACTTCTCGTGACACCATATCGCCATTCTCAGCTGCAAATACACAATATGCCTTGGTGCTTTCAGAATCCTCATCCTCCGTTTCGCACGTTATAGTGTCCCAATCACCCCAACCTGCTTCATTTCGATAGGAAATTTGAATATCGTACTCTGTCGCAGGCTCCAAACGAAGAAGCTTTATCTCTTGAAGCGATGCAGGCTTTTCTTCAATTTCTACCGGCAATGTATATCTATATGATGGATCTTGGTTCTTCTTGTATCTCCATCTGTAGCTCAGCGTTATGAGTCCGGTTGGGCCATTAGGTTCATAATGCATCACTTCAATACTGCTACTTCCAGTAGTACCGCACCAATAATTGATGCTATTGGGCAAAGCTCTTCCCGGATAACATGTATGTTGCTTGAAATACGTCCAATCCCCGTCAGCATCGGTTGTTCCGAGAGATAATCTGACGATATTAACTATATACACTCCATTGTGCGTTGTTAAGATAACGGACGGTGAAGGGTTTGGCCACCTCCAATGTTGAAGCGACCTCGACACTGGATGCCACGAGTACTTGCGATCAGACAGCACCTCTCCCACAGACGAATTGAACACTACCTGGCTGTAGGAGGACTGCCCACATGAGACCTCGGGAGGTGGTCCCAATAAATTACATCTGACAATAGCTTTTTGTCCCCAACCATTGACGTTATACTCTTCCACTTCAAATTCCACAGGACCTTTTTCCCAAGTTCCAGTTAGGTGTATAGCCTTAATAGGCGTGCCAAAATCACTCATAGTATTTTCCCTCGTATATTCCCCTTCAACCCAACTAGTAAATTGCGATGTTGAAGTCTCATCGCTTGAAAGGTTAGGTATTGCGCGAAAACGCCACCGATACTTGGTTGAGGGCGGTGGTGAAAAAGTGACGTATGTCTCTATATGTATCGCTCCAGCTATTGCAGGCACAATACTTGTTGGAGGGGCTATAACTCTCAACACAGGTTCAAAGTCTGCAACTCTATCTTTGAACCATAGAACTGTTTCTATCCAGGAAGGAGCAGGATCAGTGACAATAAGTGCAGCGGTATCCATTTTATCTGGAGACGTGGCATCTGCTGGACATGTCACCTTGGGTTCTAAGGGCTTCCAGTGGCTCTTTATATCCCGAGTATTCGAGTTTGACTGAGATACACACTCTATTTTATTGCCAATCTTGACGAAGTGAGACAAGCTGCTCAAAACATCCGTGACCTCAACCGCACTATTTCCTACTGCAACTAATAGGCCACCTATACTCTTGCTGCTTTCAAACAAGTCCTTTAGATCCCCTGTTACATCTTGGGGAAGGGCGCCTAAGGTCCAAGTCTGTATGTATCCAGATGGACAGTGAGATATATTGAGACTTGGAAAAGGTTTTATTCTGCAAAATTCGACCAGATAACTCCCTGTCCCTGACTTCTGCAATGACAGTTGGCCAATTTCGATCTTTGGTACTCCGGCCACAATAGTGGTTTCAATGCTGCCAATTCCAATATCTAGATTCTTGTCAAAAAATTCCATCAATATGGCAGTTGAGTCCAAAGCGAAGACCAACTTAATCCTTTCCTGATCGGAATGGCACTCACCCGACCTTTTTGGTATCGGAGACGGCGACGGGGACGGGCTCGGAGACGGAGAGGGAGACGAACTCTGTGCAAGTGCCATAGGGACGGTCGATCGGCCGCCGCCGTTGTGGCCCCAGCATGAAACGGTATTGTCGGTTTTGACTCCGCAGGAATGGTCGTCGCCAGCTGACACTGATGCGTAGGCTCCAGTGGGTACTGTCGAGCGCCCGTTGGTATTGGATCCCCAGCAGACCACAGACTCATCAGACTTCACCCCACACGAATGGTGCTCTCCTGCCGATACTGATGAGAACACCCCCGCAGGCGCAGAAGCCTGCTTGAAACGGTTGCTGCCCCAACACGCCACAGACCCATCAGACTTCACCCCGCAGGTGTGAAGAAATCCCGCCGATACTGAAGAGAACGCACCCGCAGGTGCCGAAACCTGCTTGGAGACGTTGTAGCCCCAGCAGGCCACAGACCCATCAGACTTCACCCCACACGAATGCTCGCGGCCAGCAGACACCACCACATCAACAGAACCCTGCTGGTCAGAATCCTGTGCCGATGCTCCCATCTCGTAGATCAGGCCCGCGGCTACTACACTCAAAACGGCGGCTAAAGCTGCCAAACGGCGTTTCATAGCCGTTAGTACATAGAGGGGGGGGGGGGGTGGGGTGTCAAATCGGAATTGAGATCCGACTTCAGCCATGACACCACGAACCAGCAGCGAGGATCCCAACAACAAGCCTGATATCCCTATCTGAACAGGCAAAACGCCAACCCGACAGACAAGGTCCATTCAATTTAGATGGGCCACAAACGGCAGATCTCAGCACATTCGACCGCCGTCTGGTTCACGAAATCAGCCACTTGCCCGTCAGTGCGCGGATCCCCGCAGCATTGCCTCGGCTTGACGTGCTGCTGGCTACTTCCTACCCCCGCTTGGCAAGGTAACCCGCCTAGAAGAAAAAACCGTTTCGCGGGAGGACAGATCCGACAAGGATGCTAATGCACACTGGCTGTGGCTGTATAGGCCGGATTCTACTGGTGGGCGCGGAGGGACTTGAACCCCCGGCCTCTTCCTTGTAAGGGAAGCGCTCTTGCCATCTGAGCTACGCGCCCGGTGCAACAGCCAGGCTAGTGGTGTTTTGCGACCTCTCCCGCACCAATAGCAGCAGGATCGTCGGCGCCGAACGTGCGCCGTTGAGCCAAGGCCTCGGTCAGCAGCGGCGGCGTGGCGGCCACCACTGGGTAGCGCCGTTCGGCGAGGTCGTCGGGCAGCAGCGGCCGCCCCCACGCCTCGCCCATGGCCACCCCGGCCTCGGCGCACACCAACGCCGCGCCCAGGTAGTCCCAGGTGGAGTGGCCTTCGTTGGTGCAGTCGATGTAGGCGTCGAGAACTCCCTCGGCCACCGCGGTCATATCCAAGGCGATCGATCCCAGCACCCGGTATTGCCTCCAGCCCAGGTGGCGGGGGGGAATGTAGGTGAGCCCTACCGTGGCCTCCCCCAGCGACTGTTGAGCCGAGGGCCCCGATCCCCGGCGGGGTTCGCCTTCGGCGGGGGGAGCCAGCGGGCGGCCGTTCACAGTGGCACCTTGGCCTCGAACGGCTCGGTAGGCCTTGTTGTTCACCAGATTGAGCACCAGCGCGGCCAGCATCCCCTCGGAGTCGACCGCGCAGAAGCTGGTGGAGTACCACGGCAGGCCGCGGGCCGCGTTGGTGGAGCCGTCCACGGGGTCGAGCACCACCACGAGCTCCCGATCGGCGTCGTGCGATCCCGATTCCTCGCTGTACACCCCGAAGCCGGCCTGGGCCAGCACCTCTCGGGCCGCTTCATCGGCGGCCACGTCGAAGCTGTACTGGCCTTCTCGGTTGCCGGTGAGCTGGCCACCGTCGATCCGGGCCACTGCCTCGGCCACTCGGGCTGCGGCCTGGTCGAAGACGGTCAGAATCCGGTCGCTGTCCACCGGGGTGAAACTAACCGGTATCGGATAGCCAGCACGGTCAATTTCGTGGCAGTGTGGGGCTCTTGGCTGTCGTCGATATCGCCACCTTCATCGCCGATCTCAAGGACCACGCCGCCGATCACGGCTTCCACGTCCACGATGATCGCCATTTCGTGGAGACCTACTCCATGCGCCAGGCCTGGGAGGTGGATCTGCACCCCGCGGCGGCCTGCGGCGGCCCGCTCGATGTACACATCACGCTGGAGGTGGACCCCCGGGTGATGCTGGGCTTCGAGGACCACGTGATGGAGCTGCCCGAGGGGGTGGAGCCCACCGAGGACTTCAAGCTGCCCATGGTGGTGTCGTGGAGCCTGCCCCCGCTGCCCGACGGCCCCGACCTGCTGCTGTTGGCCACCGACCTGGCCGGCATCGGCGGCATGGAGCTGCCTTTGGACGTGTCGGCCATCGACGCCTACGCCGCGGTCACCGACGCTCCGGAGCGGAGCATCTCCATTACCGCACGGGTGGAGGTGTCGATCAGCGGCATGTTCACCGGCCAGGAGTGCCTGGGCGGCGTGATGCCCAAGGTGGCGGAGATCAGCGAGTTCCTCCTCGACCGGGCCCCTGCCTGGCTGGGCGACGTCTAGGCGTATCTGAGGGCACTCACGCTTCTGCCGGCACCGATGGAACCCATCGAGTGAACCGGTGGAAAATCTCGGTAACGAATCGGTAACATTAAGGTTCCATGGTTCGTCAGCTCAAGATCATCGTCGCGCCGGAAATCGCCGGCAACGCGCGGAGCTGGCGCAATTTCCCTAGTCAAGTACTGATTGTGACGGTGGCCGCGCTCATCTACTTCGGGGTGCGGATGATCACCAAAGGGGCCGAGGTCGCGGCATTCAAGAACGCCTACGACCTGCTGACCTTCGAGTCCACCCTGGGCCTGGACTTCGAGGCTTGGTCGCAGAGTGCAATCCTCGACTACCACTGGGCGGTGACGTTCTTCAACTGGGTGTACATCTGGCTCCACTGGCCGGTGATCATCGGAGCGCTGCTGGTGCTGTACCACTACAACCGGCGCCGCTACACCCTGATGCGCAATGCCATGATCATCTCCGGCGCGCTGGGCCTGGTGTTCTTCGCCTTCTTCCCAGTGGCCCCGCCCCGCTTCTTCGACGGGTTCACCGACACGGTCACCGAGCTGTCCACCTCCTACAAGTACCTCCAGCCCCCGTCGGTGGTGAACAAGTACGCCGCCTTGCCCAGTTTCCACGTGGGATGGAACGTGCTGGCCTGCGTGGTGCTGTTCCGCACTGTGCGGTCGATCCCGGTGCGGATCTTCGCGGTGGCCTCGCCGCTGCTAATGGCGGTTGCGGTGGTGCTCACCGGCAACCACTGGGTGATCGACGGCTTCGTGGGCGTTGCGCTGGCCATGATCGGCCTGTACGTCGCCCACCGCTTGGGCTGGCTCACCCGCCGCTGGCAAGAAGAGGGCGTCGAGGAAGAAGAAGTGGGCCCGGCGGGGATCGAACCCGCGACCGAGCGATTATGAGTCGCCTGCTCTGACCACTGAGCTACGGGCCCGCCGACAGCCTATTGGGCGGGACTCTTGCACTGGTGCTGGTTTGGCGCTCTGGTGCTGGTTTGGCTCCGGGGGTGAGACTCGAACTCACAACCTAGCGGTTAACAGCCGCTTGCTCTGCCGGTTGAGCTACCCCGGATCAACCTGTGATTTTACCCTGCCCACAGGCTGGCTCACTCATCCAATATGACGGCGAGCACCGAAATCGCCACCAAGGGGACCCCTATCCACTGCAATCCGCCGAGCTGCTCGTCGAACAAGAACCAGGCCCACATCACGGCCAGCCCCGGGGCGGTCATGTTCAACAGCGAGATGGCCCGCAGCGACACGTACCGGTGGCTGTAGTTGAACGTTAGGTGGGCCACTCCGGCGGTCACCGCCATGGCGGCGGCCACCCCCCAGCTCCAGGTGTCGCTTATGAACAGGGGGTCGAACGACAACAGCGCGATGGGCAGCATGAGGGCGGCTGCGATGGTGGACCAGCCCGCCTGATACTCCAGCGCGGTCAGGTGATTGCGGGCGATGCGGGAAGCCACCAGATAGCCGGAGAAGGACATGACGGCCACCACCGCCAGCACATCGCCGGTGAGCGATCCGCCGCCGCTGCTATCCGAGCGGCCCAGCAGCATCATCACCATCCCGGCGATGGCCACCGGGGTGGCCACGATCACCCGGTAGCTGATCTGCTCCTTGAAGATCCGGCTGGCGGCCCACAGCAAGAAGATGGGGGCGGTGGCGCCAATGACCATGGCGTTGGCCACCGACGTGGTCTTGATGGCGGTGAAGAACGTGGCCCCGTTGACGGTGAACACCACCCCGCCGGCCAACGAGTGGCGCAGCACCCGGCGGTCGAGCCGGCCGCCCCGCAAGTGCAGCGCAGCTACCGCCCAGGCCGCGGCCCCGATCAGCCGCCAGAACGCGAACGGCAGGGCCCCGAACTCGTTGTCGCGAACGAAGACCGGACCCCAGCTGAATAAGAAGACGCCGGTGGCCGCCGCCCACATCCCCAAGCCCATGCCGGACTTGGACGTGGGGGCACCGGCGGTTCCCGGTCCCGAGGCGGGTGGCGAAGAACTAATGGTCGAACGCCGGCAAAACGTGGCGGCCGAGGAGTTCGATGGAAGCCATAACTTTGTCGTGGGGGATGTTGTAGGGCTGCACCGCGCAGAACAGCAGGTCGGTGCCGATTTCCTCATAGCCCTTGGCCAGGCGTATCACCTGGTCGGGATCGCCGATCAGCGCGGTGCCCATATCCACCAGCCCCTCCAGGTTCATGGCTTGCTCGGCCATGCCGCTGTCGAGCAATTCGGTGATCGCGCCGAGGTATTGGAAGTCGTTGAACTCCAGGTTGCGGTCGGCCTGCCAGGCGGGCATCGAGGCCGAGAGCTGCAATCCGGCGATGGGGTACCACTCGAACGACTGGCGCCCCACCTCATAGGCCTCCTCGGTGGTGGGCGCGCAGTGGACCATGGTGAAGCTGGCCACCCGGTTGTTGATGCGCCCGCCCACCGGGTTGGCGCAATCGGCGATGGCGCTGCGGTAGATGTCGATCTTGTTCTTCAGGTCGGGCATGGGCACGAAAACGCTGAACGACAGCAGCCCCATGCCCATGGAGCCCACGATGTGGTGGGTTTCGTCGCTGCCCGCCGCAGCCCACATTGGCGGGCATGGCTTCTGGAGGGGCTTGGGGATCACCCGGCGCCGGGGCATCGACCAGTACTGGCCATCGAAGCTGTGCTCGTCGTTCATCCAGCAGCCGGCGATGTGCTCCACGGCCTCGGTCCACATGGCCCGGGTCTCGTTGGGGTCGATGCCGAAGCCCTCCAGCTCGGCCCGGCTGTTGGACCGGCCGGTGCCGAACTCCACTCGGCCGCCGCTGATCACGTCGAGGGTGGCGGCCGATTCAGCGGAGCGCACCGGATGGTTGTAGGGCTGGGGAGCGAGCCGCACCCCGTAGCCGATGCGGATGTTCTCGGTGCGGGCCGCGATGGCGCCGTAGAGCACCTCGGGGTTGGAGCAGTGGGAGTACTCCTCCAAGAAGTGGTGCTCCACCGTCCACACGCTGTCGAAGCCCAGCTTGTCGGCCAAGATGGCCTGTTCCAGCACCTCGGCGTAGGCGCGGCGCTCGCTGTCTTCGTCCCAGGGGCGAGGCACGGGGATCTCGTAGAACAGGGCGAACCTCATGGGTTGGACACTCCTAGGAGTCGGAAGCCGAGGCGATCAGGCTGAGCACCGCGTTGGGATCGAGGGGCTGGCGGTTGGGGTACACGCCGAAGGGGGCGAGGGCGTCGGCCACCGCGTTGAATACCGCCGGGGGCGCCCCGATGGCACCGCCCTCGCCGGTTCCCTTGTGCCCGCCGGGGGTGTCGGAGGGCACCACCACGTGGCCGCACTCCAGATCGGGCACCTCAGCCGCAGTGGGAACCAGATAATCGAGGAAGGTGGAGGCCAGCGGATTGCCGCTCTCGTCGTACACGCAGTGCTCGTAGAGCACCCCGCCGATGCCCTGCACCACTCCCCCGGCGATCTGGCCGTCGACCACCATGGGGTTGATCAGCACCCCGCAGTCCTCGCTCACCACGTAGCGCAGCAGCGTGACCTTGCCGGTGCCGGGGTCGAGTTCGCAGGTGCAGATGTGGCAGGCGTTGGAGTGGGTGGAGGGTGGGGCCTTGTACCGGGCGGTGTGCTCGAGGCCGGCCTCCATGCCCTCGGGCAGCGCGTCGGAGTTCTGGTAGGCGGTGGCGGCCACCTGCGCCATCGTCATCGACGCGGCCGGCGTACCCTTGACCGAGATCACCCCGTCGGCCACCTCCAGGTCGTCGGCCGAGGCCTCCATCAGGTGGGCGGCGATGGCTACTACCTTCTCCCGCACCCCTGAGGCCGCGCCCCGGGCCGCGCTGCCGGCGATGACCGCTGAGCGGCTGCCGCCGGTGCCGAACCCGTAGCCGGAGCCGTGGCCCTGGTGCAGGGTGACGTCTTGAGGGCGAACCCCGAGCTCGTCGGCCACGAGTTGGGCGATGGTGGTCTCCAGGCTCTGGCCGTGCGAGCCGGTGCCCATGAACACGTTGACGTGGCCGTCGACCTCCACCCGCAGCATGGCCGACTCGGTGCCCAGCGGCCCCATGCCCATCGACGTGGGCTCTATGTACAGGGCCATGCCCAGGCCCAGGTAGCGCCCCTCCTCGCGGGCCTTGGCCTGCTCGGCCCGAAAGTCGTCGTAGCCGATCATCTCCGCGGCCTGCTCCAGGGTCTGCTCCGGGGAGATGGTGGTCTCGAAGAACAGCCCGGTGGACACCTGATAGGGCAGGTCGTCGGGCTTCAACACGTTTTGGCGGCGCAGCTCGAGGGGGTCCATGCCGATCTCTCGGGCCACCCGGTCGATCATCTGCTCTCGGGCCACGCTCTCCATCTGCCACGGGCCCCGATAGGCCCCCCGTCCGCAGGTGTTGGTGTAGACGGTGCGGGCCCGCCAGCTCACCGGTCCCATCCGGTAGGGGCCGGGATAGAGCATGGTGGCCATGGCGCCGGGAGTGGCCGGGCCGCCCAGCGGGTAGGCGCCGTCGTCTTCCAGCTGGTCTAGATCGGCGGCCAAGAAGTTGCCGTTTTCGTCCACCGCCATGGTGACGGTCATCTGCTCGATGCGGGCGTGGTTGGAGGCCAGCAGGTTTTCCCGGCGGTCCTCGATCCACTTCACCGGGCTGGCCAGGAGCTTGGCGGCCACCAACACCGCCATGTCCTCGCGGCCCAAGAACATCTTCTGGCCGAATCCGCCGCCCACATCGCCGAAGTGGACCACGATCTTGTGCTCGCCGATGCCCAGCACCCGGGCGCCAACAAGCTGCATCTCGTGAGGGCTCTGGGTGGAGGCCCACACCTCCATCACCCCGGCGTGGGGCTGCCAGGAGGCCACGATTCCCCGGGTTTCCATGGGCACGTTGGTCTGGCGGTGCTGGTGCCAGGTCTCGGTGATGATGTGGGCCGCGCCTTCGAAGGCCTCCTGTTGGGCCGGGTTGGGCACGGGCAGGTCGTGGGCCAGGTTGCTGCCCAACTCGGGGTGGACGAGGTCGTCGGATTCGGCCGCGGTCTCGTAGTTGACCACCGGGTCGAGCGGCTCGAACTCCACCTCCACCAGATCTAGGGCGTCTTCGGCGATGTAGCGGCTATCGGCCACCACCATCACATAGGGGTCGCCCACGAAGCGCACGTCGCCATCGGCCAGCATGTTGGCCGGGGGCGAGGGCGACTCGGGCGGATGAAGCGACGCCCGCAGCGAATCGTTGTGGGAGTTGAGGTCGGCGCCGGTGAAAACGGCGTGGACCCCTTCGAGCGCCTCGGCGGCCGAGGTATCGAGACGGGTGATGGTGGCCCGGGCCAGGTCGCTGCGCCCGAAAGCGGCGTGGAGCATGCCGGGCAGAACGATGTCGTCCACGTAGCGCCCGTGCCCGGTGACCAGGCGGGGGTCTTCCAGCCGCTTGACCGACTGGCCGACGTATCTGGCGGCGGCTGCTGTATTACTCATTGCCCTTCTCCCTTCAGCACAGCGGCGGCTTGGCGGGTGGCGGCCACGATGCCTTGGTATCCGGTGCAGCGGCAGAGATTGCCGGCGATGCCGTGGCGGATCTCATCGTCAGACGGATCGGGGTTGGCCTCCAAGAAGGCAGCCACCGACACCACGAAGCCGGGAGTGCAGAACCCGCACTGAAGACCGTGGCAGTCGCGGAACGCCTCCTGCACGGGGTGGAGCGTCTCATCGTCGGGGGCGAGCCCCTCCACGGTGGTTATGTCGGCGCCTTCAGCCTGCACGGCGAACAGCAGACAGGAGCGCACCGCCTCGCCGTCCATCAGCACGGTGCAAGATCCGCACACCCCGTGCTCGCAGCCCAAATGGACGCCAGTACACAGGGCCTGCTCCCGTAAGAAATCGGCCAGCGTCAACCGGGGCTCGCCCATTCCGCGGCGGGTGCGGCCGTTGACCGTCATGGAAAGAGGGACCTGATCAGCCATTGCCGGCCTCCTGTGTCAGCTGGGCCAAGGCGCTGGCCAGGATCCGGCCCACCAGGGTGGAACCGGCCCGGCGGCGGTAGTCGGCGCTGGCGTGAACATCGCCGATCGGGTCCATGTCGTCGGCGGCCAGACGCCCGATCTCATGGGGGTCGGCATCGGCCGCGGCCAGCCCGATGAGCGCCGCTTCCACCGACGATGCCCGCAGCGGGATGGGGCCCACGCCCAGCATGCCCACCGCGGCCCGGTTGATGCGCCCCGCTGCGTCGGTGCCGATGCCCACCGCGGCGCCAGCCAGCGCGAAGTCGCCGCTGCGCCGGGCGATCTCGTCGAAGGCGAACCCGGCCGGCTGGTCCCACGCCGAGAACCGCAAGGCAACCAGCAGCTCATCGGGGGCCACTGCGGTCATGAACGTGGACTCGAAGAACTCGGCGGCTGGCACCTCCCGGGTGCCTGATGCCGAAGCGATCTCGGCGGTGCCATCCAGGGCCAGCATCACCGCGGGATACTCCGACGCCGGATCGGCGTGGGCCACCGAGCCGCCGATGGTGCCCCGGTTACGAATCTGGAAATGGCCGATGTGGGGGGTGGCCAGGTGCAGCAGCGGCACTCGGTGGGCCACCGTGGCGTCGGTCTCGACCGCGGCCTGACGGGTCATGGCCGCGATGCGGACGCCGCCGTTGTCGGCGGTCACGCCGAACAACTCGTCCACCCGGTTCAAGTCCACGATGTGCTCGAAGCGGGTGAGGCGCATGGCCAGCAGGGGCACCAAACTCTGGCCTCCGGCCAGGGGCTTGGCGTCGTCACCGTGCTCGGCCAGCAGGCTCACCACGTCGGCCACCGTTTCGGGAGCGTGGTATTCAAAAGGAGCAGGTTTCACCGCCGGGGACTGTAGCCCGACTGGGCTGAATGGGTGCAGACCAACCGGCCACGGGGGTTTGGCCTGCTTCGTTGCCGGCCCGTCGCAGTAGCGCTTGGCCTGCCCCCATGCCCGAGCGTTCTGGCAGACTTGGGCGATGGCCGACGTAGCCGATGCGCTCCGCACCTATTGGAACGACCGAGGGCCGGTATGGGTGGAGTACCGGGAGAGGCTGGACGCCATGCTGGCCCCTCTGGGAGAGGCCGCCGTCGCCCGACTGCACCCCGACCCCGGCGAGGTTGTGCTGGACATCGGTTGCGGCACCGGCACCACCAGCCTGGAACTGGCCCGCCTGGTGGGTGAGAGCGGACAGGTAACAGGGGTGGACGTGTCGGCGCCCATGCTGGACGAAGCCCGCCGCCGGGCCGCCGATGCCGGGTTGGCCAACACCACGTTCGTGGTGGCCGATGCCGGTGCCCACCAGTTCGAGCCCCGGCACTTCGACGCCGCCTTCTCTCGCATGGGGATCATGTTCTTCGCCGAGCCGGTGGCCGGGTTCACCAACCTCCGGCGGGCACTGCGGCCGGGGGGCCGGCTTACCTTTGTGTGCTGGCGATCCCCAGCGGAGAACTCCTGGGTCACAGAACCAGGACAGGCCGTGGCCGAGGTGCTGGGTCCGCCTGAGCCGATGGATCCCGACGCACCGGGGCCGTTCTCGCTGGCCTCGGCCGACCGCATCAGCTCGATTCTCACCGAGGCCGGACTGGTGGACATCGACATCACCCCCCATGACCTGCCGGTGAACATCGGCGGCGGCACCACTGATGAGCTGGTGCGCTATTACGTAGACCTATTGCCCGGCACGGCCATCCCCGACAACGCCGACGAGCATGTGATCGACCGGGTCAAAGCCGCCCTCGGAGCCATGGTGGACCGCCGTCGCACCGCAGATGGCATCACCATGGGTGCCGCCGCCTGGCTGGTGAGCGCCCGGGCCTAGCCGCTGGCGCTAACCACCGGCCGGTTGCACCCGGGTTCTGGCCGCTTGAGTCAAGCGGCGGGCCTGGCGTCCGGCGAGTACCGAATACCCCACCACCAGCACGGTGGCCGCAGCCATGTAGCCGTGCATCTCGCGCAGCCCGATCTGATCGGCCAGGGCGCCGAGCGGGAATGCGATCAGGCTCTGGGCGCTGAAGGAGATCATGACCAGGCTCTGCACCCGGCCGTGGTACACCGGCTCGGACAGCAGCAGCGACATCGACATGTTGGTGGTCTGGAACGTGGTGGCTGCTCCGCCCAGCACGAACAGCACCGGCAGAGCCACCAGGTGATTGGGGGTGATGGCCAGTACGGCCACCCCGGCGGCCACCACGATCAAGCTGGTTATCCGCAGCCGCCAAAGCTGCGTGTTGTCTCGCATTCGGGCCACTTGGAGGGCGGTGACAGTGCCTCCGAGGGCGTTGGCCCCCTGGAGAACCCCCAGCCACAGCGCTCCCACCCCGAATACGCTCTCGGTGTACTTGGGCAGAAACGCCAGGTAGGGCATGGCCACCAGCAGCATGAGGGCGGTGGATATCACCACCACCTTCAGATAGGGGCTCCGAGCCACGTAGGCCACCCCCTCAGCTATCTCCTCGAAGGGGCTATGGGCCTCTAGCCGCTCAGGCCGCGACGTGGGAAGCAGGAGTACCGGGATGGTGCCCACTGCGGTGAGGCCCGCGCTCAGCAGGTACACCCCGGCCAGCCCAAAATTAGGCGTGTCGGCCAGAAATCCGGCTAGGGCTGGCCCGACTGTTTGGGTGCTGGCCACGGTGAGCTGGGTGAGCGAGATGGCGTTGGACAGCAGCTCGCGCTCCACCACCTCGCCGGTCATGGCGATGCGGGCCGGTCCCATGAACGCGAACGACGATCCCTGGATGAGCGACGCCAATAGGAGCATCCAGAACTGCTCCAAGCCCAACACCACCATGATCCCGAGCCACAACGCGCTTAAGGTGAGCGAGAGGTGGGAGCCGAGGATGAGGGCGCGGCGGGGGAATCGGTCGGCGGCCACTCCCCCGAACGGGGTGACGGTGACCATGCCGATGCCGAAGGCCAGCAGCACCAGGGCGAAGCTGGAGTTGCTGTCGGTGAGCTGGATGGCCAGCCAGCCCCGGGCCAGAATCTGCATCCCGACGGCGAGGAAGGCCACCAGCCCCGACCACCACAACAAGAGGTAGTTGCGGTTGGCCAGCGACGCGAACATCCCACTAGTGGAACCGGGGTTCACGTCGCTCATTCTTTAGCCGCGACTGCTACTGGTGTCACTCTGCGTCAAGTCACTCAAACCGAGGCACGCCCTCGGCAGCGGCCGCCTCATTGAGTTGTTGGTCCAAGCTGGCCAACTCGCAGCCCTCGCGGATCGCCAAGGCCAAGTAACTGGCGTCGTAGGCAGTCAACTGATGGTTTCGGGCCAACTCCAAGACTTCTCGGTCGTCTGGCTCGCCCGGGCAGCGAATGGGAAGTCGGCGAAGGCGGGCCATGGAAGCGTCGGCATAGCCTTCGTCGATACGGCCCCGCCGTTCCGCAGTCAACAAGAGATTTCGCAATTCGTCCCAGAACATGGCCGGAACAATCGCTGCTTCTTGCCCCATCCGGTCGAGTGCCCGGTCTGCCGCAGTCGCGGTCTCGTCAGGCAACACCCAAGTGGCGGCGACCGAGGCGTCGGGTACGAACGCCACTAGCGCTCGTGCCCCTCGTGTCGCCAGGTGAGGATCTCTGCCGTTGTCACCTTCTGCTGCCTTGCTCGCTCTCGGCGCATTGTCTCGCGCAGTTCGGCACACTCCTGGTCGCTGTCGATGCGAGTCACATGGGCAATTGGCGTGGCGCCGCGGCAAATGACCAGATCCTCTCCGGCCTCAACCTCTGCCAGCAGCGCCGAAAGATGTGTCTTCGCTTCCCCGATCTTCACGTGTCGCGCCATGTTCTCCGCTTCTTCTCCCTGTTCTATTGCCAAGCCATCCTGCCGAGAGGCACTTCGCGTGGTATGGGTCACAGCATCGGCTCTCTAAAGGGTACCAACTTGGCCAAGTACTTGGTCAAGAATCTTTTGTCACCCACTTGGACCCCTGAAGCTGCCCTGAGGCGTCGGTTGACGTATTTTCAGGCCATGGGTGATCGAGGAACTGCTGAAGAGACAAAGGCCGTGCTGCGGCGGTGGTATGACGAGATGTGGGGGGCGCAGAATCCGGACTTGGTGCCGGAGTTGGCCGGGCCGGTCTACGTCCGCCACGAGATGGGCGGCACCCGATCGGTGACCGCCGAGGAGTACCAGCAGCAGGTGGCCGCGCTGTGCAGCCAGGCCGAGTTCACCGACCTGCGCTACCGGCTCATCGCCGAGGACGACCATGTGGTGGCCATCGGCACCTGGAAGGTGGACGGCAACCAGTGGGACTGGGTGCAGGCCTTTCGGGCCGAGAACGGCAAGCTGGTGGAGACCTGGCTTTCGGGCATCGGCTTCGAGTCGAACTGGGCGCCTGAGGTGATCCGACCCTGATCGTCTTGTGATGTTCACGCGGAATTCGCGCCCGCGTTGACATGGGTAATGCTGCGGGTGGCAGAGTCTCAACAGCGTTGTGATGCCGGAACGCCAGTTGCGAAGTCCAACTGAGATTTCATCAAGACAAGGGAGCCGACTGATGAAGATCCGCCGTATCGCGTGGGCACTGATCGCCTTAGGACTGGCCGCCGCCCTGCTGGGCTCGGTCACGGCCAGCGCACAAGAAGTCGAGACCACCAGCGAGAGCAGTGGCGATCTCCAACTGGTGATCCTCCACCACAACGACGGCGAATCCCAGCTGGTGCAGGCTTCTTCGGACTTGCCCGACTTCGGCGGCGTGGCCCGCTTTGCCTCGCTGGTGCATCAACTGCGGTCCCAGGCCACCGACGACGGCGCGGCGGTGATCACCATCTCCTCGGGCGACAACTTCTTGAGCGGCCCCGAACTGTCGGTGAGCCTCGGCGACGACAGCCCGTTCTATGACGCGCTGGCTCTCAACTTGATCGGCTACGACGCCTTGACCATCGGCAACCATGAGTTCGACCTGGGGCCCGATCTTCTGGCTCGGTTCATCACCGAAACCACCACCGCCCCGTTCATCAGCGCCAACCTGGACTTCTCCGGCGAGCCTGCTCTGGCCGCGCTGGTGGAGCAGGGCCGGATCGCCCCGTCGACTGTGGTGGAGAAGCAAGGACGGCGCATCGGCATCATCGGCGCCACCACCCCCTCGCTGACCTACATCTCCAGCCCCCGCAACGTGGCGGTGATGTCGAATGTGGCTGAGATCGTGCAGGCCGAGATCGACCGGCTGACCGGTGACGGCGTGGACGTCATCGTGCTGTCCACCCACTTGCAGGCTTTGAGCGCCGAGAGCGATCTGGCCGCTGAACTCACTGGCGTGGACGCCATCGTGGCCGGCGGCAGCGGGGCCCTGCTGGCCGACGACACCACCGTGCTTCTGCCCGACGACGGCGACCCCTACGGCCCCTACCCGCTCACCGCCACTCTGGCCGACGGCAACAGCGTGCCTATCGTGACCACACCGGGCGACTACACCTACGTAGGCCAGTTGATCCTGACGGTGGACGCCGACGGCAACGTGACCGCCATCGACGAGACCAGCGGCTTGCGCCGAGTGATCGGCGGCGAAGAATCCGACGCAGTTGAGCCCCACCCCGACGTGGTGACCCAGGTGACAGAGCCGGTGGCCGCCGCGCTGGCCGAACTGGCCGCCACCCCGGTGGGCACTACCGAGGTGCCCCTGGACGGCCGCCGCTCACCGGGAATCCGCACCCACGAAACCAACCAAGGCAACCTGCTAGCCGACGCCCTGCTGTGGAACGGCCAGCGGCTGGCTGCCGACTTCGGTGTGCCCGAACCGGCCGTGGCCCTCCAGAACGGCGGCGGGATCCGCAACGACTCGGTGATCCCAGTCGGGCCGATCAGCCTGCTGGAGACCTTCAACATCTCCCCGTTCGGCAACCTCGTGACCGTGATCGAAGACGTGTCGCCCGCTCAGGTGAAGGTGCTGTTGGAGAACGCCGTATCCCGAGTGGAGAGCTCCAGCGGACGCTTCGCCCAGGTGGCCGGACTGAGCTTCGTCTACGACCCAGCCGGCACCCCCCAGGAGATCGGCGACGACGACACCGTCACCACCGCGGGCTCTCGTGTGCAATCCATCACCCTGGACGACGGCACCGCCATCGTGAGCGACGGCGCCGTGGTGGACGGTGCCCCCTCAATCGCCCTGGTCACCCTCAACTTCCTGGCCAACGGCGGCGACCAATACCTCTTCGGCGACGGTACCCGAACCCACCTGGGCCTCACCGACCAACAGTCCCTAGCCGCCTACATCAGCGACGGCCTAAACGGCACCATCCCCGCCGCCGATTACCCCGAAGGCGGAGAGGGCAGAATCACTGCGGTGGCCGCTGAGATGGACGACATGGACGACGGCATGGCCGATGATATGGACGACGAGCTAGCCGAAACCGGCGTCGAAAGCCGCCTCCTCTTCATTATCGCCGCCACCCTCATCCTCGCCGGCCTCCTCCTAGCCACCGCCACCCGCCGCAAGCGCCTCACCATCTAACCCCCAACCCAACCCCCGCCCAGGGGTGGCTAGCCCAATCTCAGCTAGCCGCCCCTCCGGCGGGTTTGGGTCTATCGGGAAGGTCAGGAGCGGGGGCTATCGGACTGGCGATGATCTCGTGGTGGAGATACTGGCGCAGGTCTTGTGCCCTGGCGCTGAGGTAGTCGAGCGTGTCGTCGTCATCATCGTCGAATACCCGATCGGGCTGGAGCGGACCGGGATCCTCTAGCAGGTCTACGATCCTGGAGAGGTCGCGGCTGGCGGTGGTTGTTCCGTATCGCCGCATATGGAACAAGATGCCGTCCTCGAGCGAGTAGGGCGACAGCTCATCAATGGCCTTGATGTCGATGTAGTCGCGCAGTTTCGGTCGCAGCAGGATGACATCCAACTTGGCTGCCAGCAGGTCGGGCAGCGATCCCACCCGCATTCCACTGACTCGAATCGGGGCCCTCAGCACCGTCAGGTGCCCCACCTCTGGTCGGGGCTGCGGCCGGAACACCTGCACGGCAACACCGTCAATCCGGGCATCGAGTGCATCTGTGCCCGCGCTGAGCGTTTCGACCCGCCTTTCCGGCGCGAGCTGGACGAGTTCGCCGACGAGGGCCTCACCGGAGAAAGACCTGTCAGTCATGAAGTCCAAGTCGAACGAAGTCCTGTGCCTCAGATGAATCGTCAGCGCCGTTCCCCCCATCAGCGACCCGTCGATTCCACGGACCGCCTGTGCCAGCACCGGCCAGACTCCGATCATCTCGGCGGGGAGCACATCGTCGTAGTCGCCAATCTCAGGCACGGCCGCTCCTCCTGTCGATGGCGGCGTCTATGCAGGCAGCGAGACGGCCCGTGTCGTACCCGCGCATCTGTCGGCACTTGGACAGGGCGCTCACCGGCAGCGACTTAAGCGCCCATTCTCTTGCCGCTCTGTCGGGGCTGTCGAGTACCACGCTGGCGACGTAGTCCGCATGTTCGGGGAGCTTGAGCTCAGCCGCTTCGGTTCCAGACCAGAACACCCACCAGAACTCAGGCGGAACCCGCTCGGGGCACTCCCCGTCCTCGCTTCTCGACAGCCGTGGCAGATGGGCCAATGCCGCCACGCATTCCTCCGTCAAGTCCAAGTACCACAAGTCGACGTCAAGGGACCTGTACCCCCAAGGAATGCTGGCGGTCTCCTTGCGGGCGAATTTGTTCTCGGCGAGACGCCTCAAGCACCTCTGGGCGTGCCTCTTGGAGATGTGCGCCGCAATAGCCACCTCTTCTGCCCGAACACCCCGAGGCCTGTCACGGAGCACTGCCAAGCACGCCCGCTCAGACGCAGTCATGTCGACGGTCGGATCGTCTTCTGCGGCGAGGTAGCCGGGCAGCCGTGACCGCTTCGCCTCGGCGGGATCGGGGTGCTGACCGAGCAGCGCCCGGAGTCGTTCCTCGCCAGGCGGCCTCCCCGTCGCCTCCAAAGCGGCCAGCACCCGGCCAGCCGTCGCCGACGACACTCCGAGCATGTGGGCCAACTCAGAGCGACGGCCCTGCCAACGCATTGCCGCCGTGACCCACCCACCAACCCCAATCCTCGATCCGTGCATGGCCGTACCGGAGGTGGCGGTGAAGTCGCTGCGGCATCCGCGACATCGCCATCTCAGAGGCGAAACCGCCGACCGCACAGCGACATCACCCGACCCGCAATGTGAACATTCCGGACCGTCCGGCCAACGCAAACCGGCGATGAGCAGCTCAGCCCCGAGGTCGTCAAACAGCTCTCCTACCAGCTGCGACTGTGCTCCCGTCACCAAACCAGAATACCCAGATGGGGTGTCAACTTCAAAAAAATACAACGCAGATGCCTAGCTGCCAGCAGCAAGCTCAACTGAGCCTCAGCAGAAGGCAGGCTGCTGCTTCGGCCCATGTCTTGCCGCACTTGTCACGCCGTTAACAAGTCCTCGCAACCTGTGAGAAGACTTATCACAACTTGTCATAAGTTGTGATAAGTAGTCCTCCGCATTGCAGGTGGGTGCCGTGCTGCGCACGACCGCTCCGGTCGTCGCCCAGGTGTGGCGCGACGGAAGCTGACAGGCCAGGCTCGCCAAGTTCCTCGCAACAGTTGAGGTTCACGATTTCACCCTTGCCAATGCCCCAGTGGTGGGAGGCCTACTCCGCCGATCCCAAACCTCAGACGTCGTCGACGCCCACATCGTGGCCCTCGCCCTCCGCCTAGACGACAACATCCTCACCGCCGACACCCCCGACTTCTCCACCCTCACCTCCCATCTCGCCCCCCGAGCTCCATACACACATCAATGGCCCTAACAGGCAGGTTGCCGGATGCCTAACCCAACTCCTCAAGCCAACCAAGAAATCGGGCATGTCAGTCTTGCGAGACCCACCCGTATCAGTAGCTGCCAAGCCAATCAGCGGACCTTCGCATATCTCACCTGACATTGCTAACTTCAAAGCCTTGGCGAATGGCAGCCACGCATGACGAACGAAGGTACGCAGAGTTGCACACTGTTAGGAGCCGTGCATAGCATTTCTTGGCTAAGCGATAAGCCTTTGCGACACCAGGACGTACCGGAGGGATGCAACTGGGTGCCTTTAAGCCCCAGTGAAGCGGCTTCACCAACAAGACGCAAGAAGGACAAATTGACAGATGCAACAGTCGCCTGACAAGAGTTCTCCTGCCCTTGAACCCTCCGAAAACAATCGACATCCGGCCGCAGGGATCGGACAATTACAGTCAATCTCTTATTCAGATACTTCCGAAACGCAATTTCGCGACAAGTACACCTGGATGGCTTACGTTGCCAATGAACCGATAGAGTACGACATTTTCGACGTTAGAGCCCGGAATGTCCTTAAACGGCTCTTCGCGTCGAAGCTGGGACCAGGGTGATTTGGGGGTCCACCACTGAGGGTGGGGGCCTCGCCGATTCTTGTGACTGACACATAGTCCAAGAGACGGGAGGCCCCCGGTGGTTGAAGGTAGTGCAGCGGCGTGGT
>JAJEGM010000049.1 GCA_022819825.1 Acidimicrobiia bacterium
GAGATCTACAACCCCGAGACCCAAGACGCCGGCACCGCCGAGGTGATGGTGGCCAAACACCGCACCGGCCCCACCGGCAAGACCCGCCTAGCCTTCATCAAACACCACACCCGCTTCGCCAACATGGCCCGCTCCGCCTAATCAAAGACAGTCGGCAGTCGGGGGGCAAGACCAGCATCGCAATTGGCCTGGTCGCCTAAATGGCCATACGAACCGACGAATGGCTGCTTGTGTTCTCGTAGAAGGTGAGCCAGCTGGCGGTTTTACCTCAGTTCAGAATTCGATCTCGATCTCCACCGGTAGTTCGATGACCGCTTCGAGCTGTGCCGCTAGCTCTGAATGCAGTTCGGCATGTTGCTCATCGCGCCATAGGGCTATGGCCAGCGAATATGGCTGAAAGTTGCCCTCAACATCCCAGCGATTCACATTGCGGACCACTAGGAACATCGGTGTGTCCAGGTCAGGGTCGAGGCGCTGACCGAATTTCTTCCGTCCTAGTTGATTCGCTCCACGGGAGCGCGCTTTGGTACTAGGTTCAAGCTGGATGATGTGTCTGCCCAGCTGGCTGGGCGTAGGAGGAGTGTCATCGTCATCGGAGGCATCTTCTAGATCCATTCCCTGAATCTTGGAAAACACCTCCACTACCCCTTCCACAGGGAGACCTCGGACGAGATGGAACTCCATCTTGCTTGCCATGTAGTCAAGTCTCCGCACTCTTGTCGGAGGCGAGAAGGCCAATGAGATGTCTATGCCCCTTTGCCCACCACGTCCAAAAAAGGTCGAAGCCACTGGGATCTCGAATACGTGGACCCCGTTGATCGGAATTTCGTCATTGGCAACGAGAATCGTCCTATGGGAGGTGGACTCAATTGCACGTGCGATTGATGGTCGGCCATGGCCCAATAGTGACAGTTCAGCCCTTGCGCGATCTGCGGGCTTACCCTCGAAATTCTCGGCGAAGTCAACTCGATCGCTCGACAGCAAGACGAGTGCTCGAACGAGCTCAGGTCTGAAATCTGGGAAACGAGCCACAACCGCCGCAGCAACTCGGCTTACGAGGGGAGCGGCGTAGCTCGTACCAATACCCCAGGTCAAGAGAGCTCCGGCCTCAGCCCGCGCACCCACAACACCAAGCTCTGGATCGCTCCTCACCAATTGCCCGTTTTCGACACCGAGAGTCCCCGCATGCTCCACAACTTCAGGCTTGACTGAATCGCCAAGACCAAGACCTCTACGGGTGATCGGAGAGGGCCAACCAGGCTGGCCCATTGGAAGGGTTGTCAGTCTTTCACGAGCACTTTGCCCTCCCGAAGCGGCTGCGTCAGTAACACCTCCTACCGTCAGACTTAGTACTGACGTGCCTGGATCGAGTATCCCCGATTGACCATTACCATAAAGTGACACCGGATAGGTCTGCGTCGCGGCTTCATCTACAGACGGCAGGTAGTCAGCCGGACGAGAGTTGCCGGTTGGCACGATGGTGACGATCCCCAGGCTTCTTGCCAGATCATCCACGATCGCTGCAGCAGACATTTGCCGTGGCGGCGCAAAGGGGGATCGTTCGTCTCCGATAGACAGATTGATGATCTTGGCTCCATGCCTGGAACACCATTCGACGGCCTCGGCAAGGTCCCGCTCCCACAGGTCATCGACAGGGAATTGGTTGTCGGAATCGAGCACTCTTGCTGAGACGATCCGACACAGAGGACGAGTCGGAAGCCCACGGGCGATCACCTTCTGGACGTCTCCATGCAGCAGCAACGAAGCAACCATGGTTCCGTGGCCATGCTCGTCTTGGTCTTCGGATAGCCCCGTACCGATTGCATCTGAAGCGAAGACCGCAGGACCCACCAACTGATGACCAGACGCAACTCCAGAATCAATGATTCCCACAATCGGCGAATCTGAGTCTGGCGCCAAGACTGGAGGAAGATCTTCGACCGACAGGCTGTGGAACACCGGTACCGGAAGCGCAGGAGATGGCAGAATATCCATGCGGGCAATGACATCGATCTGAGCCAGTTCCATAACTCGATCAACAGGCATGTAGGCGCGCATAAGCAACAATCCAACTCCGTGTTGGGCCAAGGTGTCAGCAACACTGCCGCCACCTTCCTCTACGCCTGCCGCCACCTCACCCAGCCACTCAATTGCGAGAGAATTGTCGCCTGGATGCCAACATTCAATGTCTAACCGAAGCCGGTCAGTGAGCGGCTGGGACATTGCTTCTTTCAATTCCGGGGTCAAGCGGTCATCGGGACCGTATGGCCTTAAGGCGTCAATGGCATCAAAGAAGGAAGCATGCGGTTCGGACTTCTGGCCTTCCGGAGGACCAGCAGTGTAAGAATCCAGCCTCTCATGAAACGCAGCTAGCTCAGGGTCATCAGCAAACGCTACAACGACCTGTTTCTCTGAGGAGTCGACAATTTGTAGATCAGCCCTCCTGAAATCCTCAATGCTCGCTGTTGGGCCAAGATCAAATACGAGGACAAGCTTCGGATCGATCCCCAGAACACTGGAGCGCTGGGAGAACTCCATTGTGACCTCTTGAGCCTGATGTTTGATTTCACGCCCGTGGCCGCCCGCATCGGCATGTCGGCGTGATCCCGGAACTCCTGGACCGGGTCGGCGTGGGTGGGGATCGATAGTTCGTTGAAGACGAAGCAGTCGTAGGCCTCGTTGAGGCCCACCGTTTATCCCTGGGAGCTGTTCACTATCTGGCGTCTTTCCTCCCCTCGCTCAATTGCATACGCGATGTGCTCCTCGCCTACGCACTTGTCAATACGAAGAACCATAAGTCGGATCGCGTCGAGAGCAGCTGCTTCGACCTCAGCTGCGCTAAACCCCTTCATACTCTTGCTTGCTCCCATCATGTCGAATTCATGCCTGACTGACCGCAACTTCAGCTCCAAGACTGCGCATCGAGCATCTTCGTCGGGCGCTGGCAGTTCGACGATCTCGTCAAAACGTCTCCAAACGGCTGAATCAAGCAGAGTCGGATGGTTGGATGTAGCCACAAAGAGCGAATCGCCTCGATGGTCTTCCACTACTTGCAGCATTGCTGCCACAATCCGTCGCAACTCGCCATGATCGGCACGGTCAGAGCGCTCCCGTCCCAGCATGTCGAACTCATCAAAGATGAGCACCCATGAACCCACATCCAAGAAGCTGAAGATCTGTTCAAGGTTCCGCGCTGTCTCTCCCAAGTACGACGAGACGACCGTGGCAAGCTGCACTCGAGCTACTGGGATTCCCAGTTCGCCAGCCATGGCTTCCGCGCTTGCGGACTTGCCACAACCAGGAGGTCCAACGAAAAGAACGCTTGAGCGAGGTGCGACCCCGTGAGCACGCAGGGCAGAGCGCTTCCGAAACTCGTCAGTCAGTGACCCAAGAACACCCACAACATCTAGCGGTAGGACCAAGTCTTGAAATGTCATCCTGGGTTCTTCCAAGGTGAGTAGCGGGAGATCGTCACGGGTCTTTGGCAGCGGCCGCAGCGAGGAGATCTGGTGCGGCCTGCGGCGCCTCCCGTGATCCTCAAGAATTGCCTCTAGCTGGTCGGCAACAAGATCGTGGCGTTTTCGCCTCTCATCTTGAATAAGGTCCTGAGCAGCACTTTGGAAGCCAACGTCGTCGCCCTGTTGGTGACTGCGAATCAGTGCTTTCACCAAATCACTACGAGCCACAGGTGCAACCTCCTAAAGCCCAGAGAATACTGGCTAGGTGTGACTGCATTGCCTGAAGGTAGCTCAAACAGCCCGATGGGAGTACTTCACCGCAGCAATGACGCCGGCACCGCCGAGGTGATGGTGGCCAAACACCGCACCGGCCCCACCGGCAAGACCCGCCTAGCCTTCATCAAACACCACACCCGCTTCGCCAACATGGCCCGCTCCGCCTGAGCAAAGGCGGTCCGGCTAGGCGGCCTCGGCGGGGGGGTCGATGTCTAGCTTTTGCTCGATGCGGGCCAGACGCTCGCCGTGGATGCGGGTGCCCATTGTCGGATGGGTATCGTCTTTGCATTATTCGGGTATTGGCCAACAGGCAGGCGCTTCTCAGCATGGTGCTCGCCGCCGGACTCGCAGTGGGCGGGGTTGTGGCGCTGCCGGCGGGGGCCTCGGCCCAGACTGTGGATGATGTCGCCCTTCGAGATCGTCTGATCGCCAGCCAAGAGGCGCTGTTGAACACCTACCGGTGCCGATTCGACATCGACACCGAAACCGTGCCCGGAGGATGCACCGACGGCGCGCCCTCGCAGACCGCTGAGGAGCCTGCTCTGTTCACCGGCACTCCCACCAGAGCAGACATAGTGGCCCGCGACCACCTGATAGCGGCTCAGGAGGCGCTGTTGAACACCTACCGCTGCCGATTCGACATCGACACCGAAACCGTGCCCGGAGGATGCATCGACGGCGAACCGGCAGTGGTGGAAGAGCCCGCGCCAATGGCAGAGCCCGAACCATCGCTTGCCGCCCTCGGACGCCCGCCGGCCGGGCTTCGCTTCGATTCCTTCTACCAGAAGTACCTGGACGCCTACGGAATTCCCATCGTCTCTTCAGCGGCGGTACACGACCGGGCGCACTACCAAGCCAGAGACCTCATCCGCGAGGTGCTGGCCAACCGGCCCGATCTGCTTGAGGCACTCGCCGACACGCGAACCCACGTCGCCATCATGGCCGAGAGTGAGGTGATCACCGACATCCCGGAGTTCAGATTCCTGTACCAGCTGGCTCCCGGAAGAGATTGGGACACCGTTTTGAAGGGAGGCGGATTGGGGCCGAACACCTTGATCCCCGTACTGGTGGTTGCGGAGGAGAACCTGATCTGCCTGTAAAGCGATCGGGTTCCCCACGCAGACGTCTTCATTCACGAGGTTGCCCATGCGGTGCTCACCATGGCGATCGAGTTCAAGCTGAAGGACTCCGAGTTCCGCTCGCGCGTCGAATCCGCCTATGCCAGTGCGATAGCCGCCGGACTCTGGCGGCACACCTACGCGGCCACCAATCCAGACGAATACTGGGCCGAGGGGACTCTGGCTTGGTTCGACCTGAACAGCCCGCCCGGCCCCATCAACAACAACGTCAACACCCGGGCTGAGCTCATCGAGTACGACCCGGCACTGGCTCAGTTGGTGGGCGAAGTCTACGGAGACGCTTCGGTGCCTTCCTCGTGCCACCAAACGCTCGACATTTCCTATGACAACATCGAAGGCGTGGTGCTGGGCCCAGACGGGGAGCCGGTTGACCGGGCCTTGCTGTGGTTCGGGGCAGAGGCAAACCCCGATCGCACCTTCGACGTCACCGGCACCGACGGCACGTTCGTAGCCAGGGTTCCCAACGGCACATACACCATCGAGGTACACGCCGACCCGCCGAGCGACTGCTCGTTGGTCGGCTGGTACGGCCCAGGCGGCTTCACCACCACAGACGACCAAGCCATTCCCGTCGAGGTTGCAGACCAAAACGTGCTGGGCGTTGAGATCAAACTCCCCGACGAGCTTGAGAATCTCCCCTACCTCGAGCAGTGCGCAACCTGATCCGTACCAACCTGCATGAGGGGGGTCGCCTAGGTCGCTAGGCGAAGGTTGCAGGCATCAGTGGCTAGTTGGTCGCGGGAGTCGCCGAAATCGGCAGTGGCCAGGGCGGCGCAGGCGGTGAAGAAGGCGAAACCGAATCGGGGGTGGTCAACGAAGGCGGCCCGCAGGGCGTTGTGGCGGGCGACGGCCTCTCGGCGGGTGTAGGGCAGGGCGCACACGTCGGCGATGCCGTCGCCGTTGCTGTCGAAAGGATAGGTGACGGGCCCGCCGAGGCTGTGATTGGCGCAGAATGTCGGGCCGTCTATCGCCCCGGAATAGAACACCCGAGCCTGGGCAGCATCAACCGGCTCGGGCTGGGGCGGCACCGCCTCGTTGTCGCGGGGATCGGCGGCGAAGCGACCGCAGGCGTCGTTTCGCAGCTCGGCTTCGGTGTCGCCCAGATCGACCGGCGCTGAGGCACAGGCACCAGCGGCAGACTCGTCGACGCCCGGGGTCAACGGATCGTCGACAACGCCGAACAGGGCGTCGCGGTAGGTATCCGGGTTCAATTCCGCCAGCTGCTCCAAGGCGGTCTGGCGGGCCACGGCGGCCCGGCGGGTGTCTCGCAGCGAGCACGTGTCGGCCACCCCGTCGTCGTCGCTGTCAAACGGATGCGTGGGCGGTCCGCCCAAGCTCAAGTTGACGCAGTAATCGGGGCCTTCGATGGCCCCCGAGTAGCGCAGCTCCGACTCCTCGGGGTCGTCGTGGATGTGCTCGATCACAATCTTGACGATCTGGCGAGCGCTGGCACCGTCCTGGTCGGTCACGGTCAGCCGGTAGTACACCAGGAAAGGCTCGGTGTCCTCCCCGTATACGAAGGGGAGCCGGGCCACCGTCTCGGTGCGCGGGTTGGCCGGCGTGTTGGGATCCTCGTCGGTGCTCAGGAACCTCTGGCCGACAACCGACTGGCCCTGGGCGCCTATGGGCAGCGACTGGGCCACCGAGGTCGCCCCCCTGAAACGAAGCAGCTCCCAGGTGAAGCTCCGGTCGGTGAGATCGCCGTCGGGGTCGAAGCTACCTGAGCCGTCCACCACCAACAGGGTGGCGTCGCGCACATTCCATTCGTTGTCGTCGTTGCCCCCCTCTCCAGGGCGGTTGATCACGCCCTCGAAGGGATAGCGCTCCTCGTTCTCGTCCGCCACGCCGTTTCGGTTGTCGTCGCTGCCCTCCACATCGTCATGGTCGAACAGCTTGGCGGTCACATGGATGTCTGCCACCGGGGGCTGGTTGATCCGCAATTTCACCGTATCGCTGTCGGTGGCGGCGGGCCGGCCGCTGTCGGTCACCGTCAGGCGGAACTCGATCGACCAGCCGAGCCGCTCGATGAGCCTTTCCGCCGGAAGCTCGAAGGTGGCCACCGGCGATTGCGGGCTGGCCTGGACGAGGTGGAGCCAGCTGTAGGCCTCGGTGAGCACCTCCCACTGGTACGCCACGATGCTCCCGTCGGGATCGAAGCTGTCGGAGCCGTCGAGGGTGACCACCGCCGGGGTGGTGTCGGTGGCCTCGGTGGTGACCTCCAAAGAGGCGATGGCAATGGGGGGAAGCTGGTTCTGGGCTTGGGCTTGGCCGGTGGCAACCACTGCCACCGAGGCAACCAGCAGCACCGCCAGTGCCAGCAGGAGCCAATGCGGTTTGGTCAACTGGAGGAGGTGGGCAGGGGTTCGCCGAAGTCTGAGGGGTCGGGCGGGGGGTTGCAGGCGTCGACGGCGAGGTCTTCGGGATCGTCGCCAAAGTCGAGGGTGCCCAGGGCGGCGCACTCAAAGGCCAGGGTGGTCTTGAACTGGGGATGCTCGGCGAAGGCGGCTTCAAGGGCATTTTGGCGGGCGACAGCCTCGCGGCGGGTGTAGGGCAGCGAGCAGGTATCGGCCACCCCGTCACCAGGGGGCCGATCGAAGGGATAGGTTCGGGCACCGCCCAGGCTGCGGTTGGTGCAGAAATGGGGGCCGTCAATGACACCGGAGAAGAATGTGGCCGCGGTGGCCGGGTCGACAGGAAGTGGTGGTGGGCTCACCCGTTGGGTTGTGCAGACGTCCTTCTCCAAGTCGGCCGCGTCGTCGCCGAACTTGATTTCCAGAAAGTCCTCGTCTTCGCACTCCTCAAGCACCGCAGCTCGGAACTCCTCGGGGTTGAGGGTGGCCAGCGTCTCAAGGGCGTTCTGGCGGGCCACGGTGGCCCGGCGGGTGTCCCGCAGCGAGCAGATGTCGGCGATGCCGTCGCCGTCGCTGTCAAATGCGTAGGTCCGGGGGCCGCCCAAACTCAAGTTGGTGCAGAAGTCGGGGCCGGGGATAGGGCCCTGCCAGTAGGCCTGCAGGGCGGAGCTGGGGGCAGCCCACACCAGCATCCCGGCAACCAGCGTCGTCAGCATGAATATCCACGATCTACCCATGGCCGTTGCAGTGTACCGCCAGGCGGCCTTGGCGGGGAGGTCGGCCTCCCGCTTGGCCTCAATTCGGGCCAGCGGGACACCGTTGAGCCGTCCTTGGGGATCTGAAATCCACAGATTTTCTGGCTGCCGCTCCTCTACGCACAGCTAGACGACGCCACCCGAGCCCGCTTCGACGGGCTCCGCAGCTTGGAGAGGGGCAATCTGGACGAACTTCAGCGCAGAGGAACCGCCAAGGACCGGGGTAACGGGATCTATATAGGGCTGTAGGAGAGGCACCCCGCAGCCCCTGATAGTGGCAGCTCCGGCGGTGGGAGTGCTGCTGCTCGTCGGAAAGTTATGACTCTGCTGGCGCTTTTGGCGTTGGTGGCTAGTGTGCTGGTCTGGGCGGCGCCCAGTTTGCAGGCGCAGGGCAATCAGGCGCCTTTCGCTGATGCGGGTGTTGATCAGACGTTGAATCCGGGTGCTGCGGTCGTGCTCTCTGGTGCGGGCAGTATCGATGTCGACGCTGGGTCTGATGGTGATTGTGGAGGCTGCGAGTACGAGTGGGAGGTCGAGACCGGCCCGTACGACTGGATTCAGATCGGGGAGAGCGCAGACACGGCGACTGACGACAACTCGACGCCTGGTGCGGCGTTCGAGGTGCCGTCGGAGGCTTTTGTCGACAAGGTGTCAGACAGCGATCCCCAGAAGTATGAGATCGTGGTGCGGTTGACGGTTACCGATGACGACGGCGCGACCGATTCCGACACGGTGAGCATCAACATCAACCAGCGTCCGGTGGCCGATATCCAGCTCTACGCGGGTCTGCGCGACGAGGACATTGTGGACGGCGACCTTGGTGCCCATGGCCATTTCCCCGATGACGCGGTGATTGACGGGCCGGGCGAGAACGGCAACCGCGACAACGAGTGGGACATCATGGAAGGGGCTTTCCTGCAACTGGACGGCTCCGCCAGCACCGATGAGAACCCCTCTACCGGCCGCCCGTCTTCGTATCAGTGGACCCGGGTGCGGCCGGAAACCTTGGCCAATTACGCAGACAGCCAGATCGCTGCTTCTGCTACCGGCCAGAGATTGACCGTCGCGACCGGTTCGGCTGGCGATCCCAACGAGACGGTCATCAACTTCGGCAACATCGATGGCGCAGACGGGGACGAGACGCTCACCGTCTATACCCTGCCTGATGTCCAGCCCAGGGCGCCGCAGACGGTGTTCTACCGTCTGACCGTGTGCGACAGCAGCTCGACTCCGTCCACGGGAGACATCACGGACGCGTCGAACTGCACCGGCGGCCGCACTGGCGCCGCGCTGATCCGGATCGTGGTCCACGACACCTCGTCTGCTCCCGAGGTGGAGATCGGAGCCGCGCTGACCTCCGCGAGCTCGTCTCGCGGCGACGCTGCGCCCCAGAGCACGGTCGGCCAGATCACCGGGGTTGAGAACCAGTTTATCGTGGCCGCCGGCTCGACTGTGCGGCTGACCGCCACCGTGGACGACATCGATCAGGATTCCGGCCACAGCTTCCGGTGGAGCGGGGCCACTGCGGGCGCTGACCGGAGCATGGCTGTGGTCAGGGTCCCCGCCGACGCCGACGACGGCGACGGCGTGGCCGATGTGTGCTCTTTGATGAGCACGCGGCGGGAGGCTGTGGCTGTGCAGAACGCGCAGGAGACGCTGGCCAACCTGAACCCGGTCGAGTTCCGCAACGCCGTGAACGCGGTGTGCGGCGCCCCGGGCTTCAAGCAGGCTCCCTACGGCGACGACCCCGACAACGACGTCCGAGGTCGCCTACTTCGAGGCTATTGTAGCTGAGGCTGGCGTTCGGTAACCTGTTTCAAACCTTCCCCCCTAGCAACCCTCCATGCAGAGAGGGAGAAAGTCATGAACGATGCGATGCTGAGCACCGTGATAGGTGTGGTGGGCACAGGCCTGATCGGCATGTTTTTCGTGCAGCTTCAGAATCTGCGGGATGACCTGAAACAAGGATTGCGCGGCCATGGTGACTCCATAAAGTCACTAGAGGCAGCTGTTGTCCAACACGGGGAGCGCTTGGCTCGTATCGAGGCCAAGCTAGACAAAGAACCTCCTGCCGAAGCCGCCTAGCAACTAACGGGTGGCAGATCTCGGGTTAGAGCTCGATGCGGGCCAAGCGCTCGCCTTGGACCATGACAAGATCGTAAACCCGGTCGATCCTTTCGCCCTGGGCCCTCAACTCGCTGGTGAACTTGTCGGTGAGCCTGTGCTCCAACGCCTTCAGTTCGCTGGTGAACTTGTCGGTAAGCGTCGTTTCCAGTGTGCGGACATCGCTCGCTAGGTTGTCGAACTTGTCTTCGAGCCGGTTGAGCTGCCCGGTGAACTTGCTCTCAAGCTGGTCGAACTGGCCGGTGAACTTGTCTTCAAGCCGGTTGATGTAGCTGATCAATTTGTTGATCAACCCGAAAATCATGCGAACGAGCACGAAGAACGCGGAAATCAAGCCGGTCCCGATAACGCTGATCAGAGTGATGGTTACGACATTCATTCATAACTCCCTCAAAGAGGGTTGAAGAGGGGGAAGTGAATGGAGTCATCCTAGCAGTCGTTCGCCATGCTCTTTGAGGGAGTAGACGCGGAGTGGCCCGGCCGCTGGGGCCGGGCCACTCCGGAGTTATTGGTTCTTGCGAACCGGGTTGGTTGTCAGCTAGTGGCTGGGGTTGGGAGCGCTGTGCCCGTGGTGGGGGACGGGGGCCGGGAGCACTCGTCGGTGGCCAGCGCGCCGGCTGAGTCGCCGAACGATGTGCTGCCGAGTGCGGCACACGCTGCTGCCAGCGCCTCGGGGTATTGATCATGGGCGGAGAACGCCGCGTTGAGGGCGTTCTGTCGGGCGACCGCCTCACGGCGGGTGAACGGCAGCGAGCAGATGTCGGCCACGCCGTCGCCGTCGCTGTCGAAGGCATAGGTGGTGGCCCCGCCCAAGCTGTTGTTGGCGCAGAAGTTCGGACCGGTGATCACACCGGAGAAGAACTCGTCGGCACTGGGGGGGTCGACCGGCCTCGGCGGCGCGGACACCACCCGGTTGAACGACCCGACCCGACCACAGGAGTCATTCGCCAGATCACCGGCATCATCGCCCAGGTTCCTGGGAGCTTGAGCGCACTGGCTGGCAATCGACTGCAAGCTCTCGTCCACCTCGGCGGTGTCCGTGTCATCCGCCACGGTCTTGCCGTGCAGGTGGTCCTTGAACGTGTCCGGGTTCAAAGCGGCCAGGGTCTCCAGAGCGTTCTGGCGGGCCACCGTCGCACGGCGGGTGGTGTTCAACGAGCAGGTATCGGCCACACCGTCGAAGTCGCTGTCGAACGGATAGGTCTGCGGACCGCCCAAGCTCTGGCCCAGGCAGAAGTCCGGGCCAGTCACATTGCCGGAATAGAAGCCATCGGTGATCGTGATGGTGACGATCGCGGTGGAGGAATCTCGACCCCCTGCCGCCCCATCTTGGTTAGGATCGCTGGCTACTTCAGCCGCAGTTAGGGTCTGGAACCCGTCCTTGACCACCAACCGGAACTTCAGCTTGATGCTGCTGAAGCCGCCAAGCCTCGGAGCATCGAAGTACGGGAACGCCGTGCCCGCGTTCATCAACGCCCCACCAGCGGTCGGATGGTAGCTGCCGCGACCCTGGTCGCCCGCCAAGTCGGGATCATCGTCGGTGGTTGCAACAGGATCGCTACCATCAGTGGGCTCGGTCATCCCGTCGTACGGGAACCACTTGCCCTCGACGTAGCCCAGGCCCACCTCGGTGGGAGTGATGGCTGGACGGTCCTGGGTGAGGGGATCGGTCTCGATTCCGATGTAGGTCCACGCGTAGGACAGCCTGTCGCCTGGATCGGAGTCGGAGCTGCCCGCGCCGTTCAACCGGACGAACGAACCAGGAGTCACCTGCTGGCTAGGCCCAGCATTGGCCCTCGGAACGTCGTCGTTGTTGACGATGCGGACGATCACAATCTGCGTCGTCCTCACCTGCCACTGATCAAGCACCGTGAACGCGATAGGCACATGCAAAGCCTGAACCGTATTGCCATCGACCGTGATCTCGATCGTGGGGTGCTGGGCGTTCACCTCGGGCACCTCGAACGAGGCATCCCGGCTGAACGCACCGTCGATAGTCACATGCGGCTTAGCAGGCGGCCTGATCCCTCGCGGGAAAGTGGCCGCACTCGTCGGCAACACATCGGCACCGGTGCTGGTATCAGTGGCCATATCCAACTCGGTCCAGGCGTGGATCAGGCTGTCGCCGTCGGCGTCGTGGCTGATGCCCCGCAGATTCACCACACCGGTGCCCCTGCCGGTGAGCGGGTCGATGTCGCCGCCGTCGGGACCGTCATTGACGGTGATCGTGGTGTACCCGGCTGCATTGAGGGTGCCGGGAGCGACCGCCTCGGGGGCAGTGTTAGTTGCCACCACGAGCGTCACCGTCGACGTCGACGTGCGTCCGGTGATGTCTCTTGCCGTGGCGGTGATGGTGAACTCGTCGCCTTCCTCGGCGGAAGCCGGCGCGGTGAACGATGCGGGGGCGACGTTACTGGCCGGGTTCGAGTCCCTCGCACCTTCCCAGGTCACCGTCGGGGCGTCGCCGTCGGCGTCCCACACCGCAGTAACACTTGGGATAGCAGCCCGTGCGGGGGCAACCGTCGGTGTCAGGGTGATCGCCGAGCGGGGGGCGATGATGTAGCGGTTGCTGCCGGGCGCACCGGTTTCACCGCTGATCGCAGACCCTGCGGCCCCGCCCGCGGTGGTATCGGTGTTCGCGGCCGGGATGATCGAGTCGATCACCGGGTCTTTCGGCTGGTCGTGGACAACGATCTTGACCACAGCGGTGTTCGTCGCCGGATTCTGGGTGTTCGTGTCTGTGACCGTCAGCCTGTAGTACACGAAGAACGACGGAGCGGGAAGCCCGGCCCGACCACTAGCGCTCACCAGAGGCGTCATCACCTCCGTCGACCGGTCGTCCGCATCAACTTCGAGATTCTCGTCGGTGCTGATCATCTTCGCGTCGGCGGTGGTGCCGGGCAACGACGCGGTCGGGTCGTTCGCATAGGCAGCACCTTCGGAGATATACACCCGGGTCCAGTCATGGCTCGCAGCAGGCAGCGCGCCATTGGGATCGGAGCTGCCCGAGCCGTCCAGGATGATCAACGAGCCCTCGGCGATGTCCCACTCGTTGTCGGCGTTGCCGTTCTCGCCCGGACCGTCGATCACCCCGTCGAGGGGATACTTCTCCGCGTTCTCATCCTTGACGCCGTTGCCATTGTCGTCAAAGTTGTCCACATCGGGACTCGCCGGATCAGCCATCATCGCCGTGACGGCGATATCGGCCATGGGACCCTGATTGATGTTGAACGTCACCGTGATGCTGTCGGTAGCTGACGGGGTGTCGCTGTCGGTCACCGTCAGCCTGAACTCGATCGACTGCCCATAACGAGCCGCCAACGCCGGACTCGGCACACTGAAGGTCGCAGGAGATGCCGTCGTAGTCGAAAGCGCAATCCACGAATAAGCCTCGGTCACCACCTCCCACCTCAAGGTGCAACCCGTGCAGTCCGCGTTGCCGTCATCGGGATCGAAGCTGCTGCTCGTCAACGTCGCTGTAGCAGCAGTGGTCGGAGTGGCCGCCGTAGTCACCGCCACCGAAGCGAGCGCCACCGGAGGACTCTCATTCCTCTGGGCATCCAAAGGAGCAGCCCAAAACAGCACGCTCGCCACCAACGCCAGCAGTGCCCCGAGCGCGAGCAAGGACCTGCGACGACCAGCAGCACTCCCGCCGCCGGACCAAACCGAGTGAAGCATCGTCATCATGGGCAACTTTCTATCAGACCGGGCCAATGGTTCAAAGTCTATAGGTTTGTCGAGACCCACACGGGCATGGAGCCATTCGGCCCCACTCGACAGGCTGAACCTGACCCCGGTTCAGCACAGCGGATAGTTTTACAGGTCTCGCGGGAAGTTTCAAACACTCCCAACCAATCTTCCGGCGAAAACAGGCAGGTGGGGTAGGCACTCAAAGTCGGCGCGACGGCGAATGAGGCGGCTACGGACAGGCATCGCGGGCTAGATCGGCCACTGAATCTCCCGCAAAGGCGGTGCCGGTCAGCCCGCGGCAGGCAAGGGCCAGCGCGTTGTCGAACTCGTTTGCCGGAGTGGTGAAGGCTTCCAGGGCGTTCTGGCGGGCTACCGCCTCTCGGCGGGTGGTGGGCAGCGAGCAGATGTCGGCCACCCCGTCCCGGTCGCTGTCGAAGGCATAGGTGCGGGCGCCGCCCAAGCTCAGATTGGTGCAGAAGTCGGGACCGTCGACAATCCCGGAGAAAAACTGGTTGGCCACCGTGGGATCAACCGGGGGCGGCGGACCTACCACTCTGCGGGTGGCACAGGCATCGTTGGCCAGGTCGGCGGGATCGTCGCCGAAGTTGCCGGTGAGCGAGGTGCAGGCATCCTGCACCCGGGTGCGGAATCTCACCAGATCGAGAGAGGCCAGTGTCTCCAGGGCGTTCTGGCGGGCCACCGCCTCTCGGCGGGTGGTGGGCAGCGAGCAGATGTCGGCCACACCGTCCCGATCGCTGTCGAACGCATAGGTGCGAGGACCGCCCAAGCTCAGATTGGTGCAGAAGTCGGGGCCGTCGATGATCCCGGAGAAGAAGCGGCCGGTAACGGTGATGGTGACGGTGTCGCTATCGGATGCACCGCTGAAGTCGGTGACCGTGAGCTCGAAGGTGAGCGAGATGCCGGTGTAGGCACCGAGGTCGGGAGCGTCGAAGTAGGGGCGGGAGAACATCGCGCCGGTGAGCGGATTGAGCCTGGAGTAATCGGTGTAGTCGCTGCCGCCAGGCACGAAGCCGCTGAGAGCCCGCCGGTCGAAGGCGTCGGGCGGGCGCTGGCGGAAGGTGGGAACAGTGGTCAGGTTGGTGTACTTCCACGACCAGCGGAGAACGGCGTTGATGTTGGGGTCGCTGCTGGCGGTGCCGTCGAGGCTGACGCGGGCACCGGGTGCAACCACTTGGTTGGGGCCGGCGTCGGCGATGGGCCGCTGGTTGCGGCCCAAAACGGTGACTGTCACGGTGTCGGTGTCGCCCACCCCCCACTGGTCTATGACGGTGAAGGCGAGGTGGATCCCCCGCACGTCGCGGGCACCGAGCCGGGGAGGGGTGAACGAGACGGTGTCGGTGTTGGCGTTCATCAATGTGACGGTGGGCCTTTTGAGGGGCACGCCTTCGGAATCGACCTGTACCCAGCGGTAGGCCAGCAGATCGCCGTCACTGTCGGTGCCGGTGCCGGTGAGGACAACGTCGCCCTGGTTGCCGGTGCCCCCCCGAGGGCCGTCTTCGGCAGCCTGATCGGAGGGTGCGGTGGCCACGGGGGGGTTGTTGTTGGCGACCACGAAGACGATCTGGTCTCGGCCGACGCGGTTTGAGGTGTCGGTGGCCGTCACGGTGACGGTGAAGGTCTGGCCTTGAATGGCGGTGGAGGGGGCGGTGAAGGTGGCCCGGGAGAGAGTGCCCCGGGCTTGGCTGGAGGCGGGGGTGACGCCGGAGCCCGACCAGGCATACGTGAGCGTCCGGGCTTGGCCGGCGTCGCCATCGGTGGCGGTGGCAATGAGCTGCACCGATGTGCCGGGGGTTACCACGTACCGCAGAGTGGCAGCCTCGGGATCAAGGGCGTTGGCGTCTTGCACTCGCTGGAGGGTGTCGGCCAGCCTGAGGGACACCTCAGGTGTTTGCGGCTGGTCTACCAAGTTGATCCTCACCGTCTTGAGGGTTTGCAGGCCGCTGGCGCTGGTGACGATGAGGTTGTAGTGGAGGATGGCGCCTCGGTTGCTCTCGAAGTTGCCGGGGAGGATGATCGAGAAGCTCTGCGAGTTGATCTGGCTGCCGGGGATGTTGAAGTCGGCCCGATTGGGCACCGCAGACTGCTTCTGCCACCTGTAGCGCAGCGTCCGGTCGTTGGTGCCGCCCGATGCGGTGCTGCCGATGCCCCGCAACGTGAGGCGGGACCCCTCCTTGACATCCCACTCGTTGTTGCTGTTGCCGCCTTGGCCGGGGCGGCCAAGGACGGCATTGATGGTGTAGCGCTCCTCGTCTTCGATGAAGCCGTCGCCGTCGGTGTCGGTGGCATCGGGGTTTAGGAGGCCGGCGGTTACCACGATGGCCGCGGTGGGGGCGCCCTCGAAGCGGATTCTGACGGTGTCGGTGCCGGTGGCGCCCTGGGAGTCGGTGACGGTCAGGCGAAAGACGATGGTGTCGCCGCGTTGGTTGACCTCGTTTTGTGATGGGGCAATGAAGGTGGCCTGGATCCCCGGCGGAGAGCCGGCGGGGGTGAGGTTGAGCCATTGGTAGGCGGGAGTAACTACCTCCCATCGGTAGGTGAGGCTGCTGAAATCGTCTTCAATGTCGAAGCTGCGGTTGGCGCTGAGGGTTCTCACGGTGGTGCCGACGGCGTAGACCTCATCGTCACCGGCGTCAGCGATGGGGGGCTGGTTCTGCTGCGCGTGGGTGGCGGGGGTGGTGGCGAGGACGGTTATGAAGAGGGCAGCGGCTGCAATGGCGGCGAGGGCGCGCTTGGGGGTGGAGGGGCGGGAAGAGGAGGGGGCCATACCCCGCGAGGATACTGGCGTGTTGCCTTATATATTAGGCGCGCGCTCGAAAAGGGGGCGGGGGGCTTCCTGGCACCGCTGCGCACGCAGCTTCTTTTGTGGAGAGAGAAGGGGGGTGTGGATTGGGAGATTGTGTGGCACAATTGTGGCCATGGGCAGTGAGTCGCTGAGGACAGTGCGAGATCGGTTCTCTGAATTCATTGAGAGAGTGAGCACTCAACATGAACGGGTTGTCATCACCCGCAACGGCTCGCCAGCCGCGGTGCTCATGAGCCCCGAGGATCTCGAGTCTCTTGAGGAGACACTGGAGATCTTGGGCGACGAAAAGGCTATCGCCCAGCTTGCCGAGGCCCATCGTGCCTATTTGGAGGGCGATGTTGTGCGAGGGGTTGAAGCCGCAAGGGCGCTGCGCCCTTCATGAGCGAGCCTCCATACGAGTTGGTTGTCGCACGACCAGCAGCTACCACAATCGCCGAAGAGCTTCCCGAGGCGGTGGCCGCTGCGGTGATCGAGTTGATCACCGGGCCGCTGCTTGACAACCCCCGTCGTGTGGGGGTGGCGCTGAAAAACGAGCTTGAAGGGCTCTGGAGCGCCCGGCGAGGCACTTACCGGGTGCTTTATCGAATTGAGGAAGAGAAGCGGGAGGTCGTCGTGCTGAGAATCGGCCACCGCCGAGACGTGTACCGGTAAAGGCCGATCTCAGCCTTCAACGCCCGGGAGGCCGTCGGTGTAGGTGAGGGTGTTGTTGGGAGTGGCGGCCTTCACTCATCTCTGAGCATCAAAGCGATATTGCGTCGTCGAGAATCCCGCTAGAAGACTGTGACAAGGCCCGGCGCGATACCACATCTACTTCGCATTCCAACAGCGCCTCCAGGTCCCTGATCAACCTGGCAACATCGAACAGCGACGTCTCATCGGTGTAGTCGGCAAGAAAATCGCAGTCGCTTTGGTCGGTGTCTTCGCCGCGGGCCACTGAGCCGATGAGGGCTATGTGGTCGGCGTTGTGGCGCGCCGCGATGGCCCTGATGGCTTCCCGGTGGGTTGTGAGCACTTCGTCGCGCCGTGACACGCCACTGAGTTTATCTCCGGGGATGCCTTTGGGCTCTCCCCTATCGAGACGACGGTAGGGCGTTGCCGTGGGCCTCGCAGGAGGCGATGTAGTCCGCAGTCACGCCTTCGAGATTGAACAAGGCCTCTTCGGCAGTGGCACCCCATGCCCGACAACCTGGAAGTACCGGTACCTCTGCCAGGTACATGTCCTCTGTCTCTTCAGAGGGTGCCTTCAAGATGTACGGCAGCGTGTACTGCTTGGCCATCTCTACCGCTCCGGCGATGTGGCGGAACTCACGACTAGAAGATACCGCGCTAAGCGGCGACTTAGGGGCCTAGCGGATAGGTGGTTGGTCAGGGGTTCCAGCGGTTTTTCCAGTCGATGAGTTTTGCGGTGATCAAGATGGTGGTGGCGAGGCATAGGGCGGCGTGCCGGCAGTCGGGTTTTCGGTCGGTGTTGCGTC
>JAJEGM010000019.1 GCA_022819825.1 Acidimicrobiia bacterium
TGGGCGAACAGCCCAACCCTTGGGACCTGCTTCAGCCCCAGGATGCGATGAGCCGACATCGAGGTGCCAAACCTTCCCGTCGATATGGACTCTTGGGGAAGATGAGCCTGTTATCCCCGGGGTACCTTTTATCCGTTGAGCGACGGCGCTTCCACACGCAACCGCCGGATCACTATGCCCAACTTTCGTTTCTGCTCGACCCGTCGGTCTCGCAGTCAAGCTCCCTTGTGCCATTACACTCGACGCCTGATTGCCAACCAGGCTGAGGGAACCTTTGGGCGCCTCCGTTACTCTTTGGGAGGCGACCGCCCCAGTCAAACTACCCACCTGACACTGTCCTCAACCCGGATAACGGGCCTAAGTTAGATGCCCAGCATGAGCAGAGTGGTATTTCAAGGTTGACTCCACACAGACTAGCGTCCATGCTTCCCAGTCTCCCACCTATCCTACACAACACATACCAAACACCAATATCAAGCTGTAGTAAAGGTCCACGGGGTCTTTCCGTCCTTCTGTAGCTAACGAGCATCTTTACTCGTACTTCAATTTCGCTGGGTCTATGGTTGAGACAGTGGGAAAGTCGTTACGCCATTCGTGCAGGTCGGAACTTACCCGACAAGGAATTTCGCTACCTTAGGACCGTTATAGTTACGGCCGCCGTTTACTGGGGCTTAGGTTCAGAGCTTCGCCTTACGGCTAACCCCTCCCCGTAACCTTCCAGCACCGGGCAGGCGTCACAGCGTATACAGCGTCTTACGACTTCGCACGCTGCTGTGTTTTTAGTAAACAGTCGCTTTCCCCTGGTTTGTGCCACCCTGTCAAGCTCCAGACGCGAAGTCCTTCACTTTACTGGGGTCATCCTTATCCCAAAGTTACGGATGTAATTTGCCGAGTTCCTTAACCATAGTTCTCCCAATCGCCTTGGTATTCTCTACCTGCCCACCTGTGTTGGTTTGGGGTACGGGCGCTGTGAAAGCTCGCTAGCGGCTTTTCTTGGCAGTACAGGATCAGTGACTTCACCTCATGCGGTTCGGTATCACGCCTCAGGCTTTATGGGGACCGGACTTACCTGGGCCCCACCCTACACGCTTACCCCAGGAACTACCGTCGCCTGGGTTCACCTACCTCTCTGCGTCCCCGCTTTGCTGGCCGCTCCGGTGTGGGTCGGTTTCTTCTGTCCCTTTGCGGGACAGACATCCCCTTAGCAACACCGGTTAAGCCTGGACGCGTTCACAGCGGTACCGGAATATCAACCGGTTGTGCATCGACTACGCCTGTCGGCCTCGCCTTAGCTCCCGACTCACCCTGGGAGGATTAGCCTTCCCCAGGAACCCTTGGGCTTTCGGCGGAAAGGTTTCTCACCCCTCTCTCGCTACTCATACCAACATTCTCACTCGGACTCGGTCCACGTCAGCTTGCGCTGCCGCTTCACTCCAAGCCCGACGCTCCGCTACCACTCCTGCCTAATGGCAGAAATCCGCAACTTCGGTTTCTAGCTTTAGCCCCGTTACATTGTCCGCGCAGGATCACTCGACCAGTGAGCTGTTACGCACTCTTTCAAGGATGGCTGCTTCTAAGCCAACCTCTTGGCTGTCTGTGCAATCCCACATCGTTTACCACTTAGCTAGAAATTAGGGACCTTAGTTGGCGGTCTGGGCTGTTTCCCTTTCGACCCCGAAGCTCATCCCCCGGGGTCTCACTGCTGTGCTCTGGAACCATGGCATTCGGAGTTTGGCTGAGGTTGGTAAGCTTGTCGGCCCCCTTGCCCATCCAGTGCTCTACCTCCATGGTTGAACGCACAACGCTGCACCTAAATGCATTTCGCGGAGAACCAGCTATCTCCGGGTTTGTTTGGCCTTTCACCCCTATCCACAGGTCATCCGCCCAGTTTTCAACCTAGGTCGGTTCGCGCCTCCACGGAGTCTTACCCCCGCTTCACACTGCCCATGGATAGATCACCCGGCTTCGGGTCTACGGCATGCGACTGTACGCCCAGTTATGACTCGCTTTCGCTCCGACTTCCCTTCACAGGTTAATCTCGCCACATACCGTAACTCGTTGGCTCATTCTTCAAAAGGCACGCCATTGCGATCTCTAATTGACGATCCGAAGATCATCGGTTGAGACGACGCTCTGACTGCTTGTAAACCAACGGTTTCAGGTACTATTTCACTCCCCTCCCGGGGTACTTTTCACCTTTCCCTCACGGTACTAGTTCACTATCGGTTGCCTACATATACTTAGCCTTACGAGGTGGTCCTCGCAGATTCACGCCGAATTACACGGCAACGGCGCTACTCGGGGACACTCAGCGAAGTGTGCAGCAGTTTCGTGTACGGGGCTCTTACCCCCTGCGGCTCGCCTTTCCAGAACGATTCCACTACCACGCACGTTTGTAACTTCGTGGAGGATCTGGTGCTCCTCCTCTGAGGCCCCACAACACCGGACCGGCAACGCCACCAGGCTATTCCACCGGCACGGTTTAGGCTCTTCCCTTTTCGCTCGCCGCTACTAAGGGAGTCGCGGTTGCTTTCCTTTCCTACAGGTTACTTAGATGTTTCAGTTCACCTGGTTCCCTCTACCGGTGCTATGTGTTCACACCGGAGTGATACCCCTTTACAAGTATCGGGTTTCCCCATTCGGACATCCCCGGATCGAAGCTCAGTCGGCAGCTCCCCGAGGCTTATCGCAGCCTCTCACGTCCTTCATCGGTCGTAGGCACCAAGGCATCCACCGTTGGCTCTTCGTAGCTTGGAAGATTCGTACATCGAAGAACTCTAATTTCGATCAGATGCTCGTGCTCGCTATGCAGTTCTCAAAGAGCACAGGAGGTTTCCGCAAAACGAAAGCGTCAGCGCAGAGCCTCGGGCGTGATAATCACGCTCCCTCAAAACGGAAGAGAGGACAAAAGAAACCAGTGCATCAACTGGGAGTGTCCGAACCTGATTCCACCATTTGGCGGTATCAAGTGGAAACGGAACTCCTTAGAAAGGAGGTGATCCAGCCGCACCTTCCGGTACGGCTACCTTGTTACGACTTCACCCCAATCGCCAACCCCACCTTCGGCAGCTCCCTCTCAAAAGAGTTAGGCCACTGACTTCGGGTGTTGCCGACTTTCGTGGTGTGACGGGCGGTGTGTACAAGGCCCGGGAACGTATTCACCCCGGCGTTGCTGATCCGGGATTACTAGCGACTCCGACTTCATGGAGTCGAGTTGCAGACTCCAATCCGAACTGAGACCGGTTTTAAGGGATTCGCTTCACCTCGCGGTGTCGCTGCCCGTTGTGCCGGCCATTGTAGCATGTTTGCAGCCCTGGATATAAGGGTAATTATTACTATAAGTCGTCACCACCTTCATCCGAGTTGACCCCGGCGGTCTCCTACGAGTCCCCACCATTACGTGCTGGCAACATAGGACGAGGGTTGCGCTCGTTGCGGGACTTAACCCAACATCTCACGACACGAGCTGACGACAGCCATGCACCACCTGTGTACGGCCCCGAAGGACACCATATCTCTATGGCTTTTCCGTACATGTCAAACCCAGGTAAGGTTCTTCGCGTTGCCTCGAATTAAGCAACATGCTCCGCCGCTTGTGCGGGCCCCCGTCAATTCCTTTGAGTTTTAGCCTTGCGGCCGTACTCCCCAGGCGGGGCACTTAATGCGTTAGCTACGGCACGGAACCCGTTGATAAGGCCCCACACCTAGTGCCCAACGTTTACGGCGTGGACTACCAGGGTATCTAATCCTGTTTGCTACCCACGCTTTCGCTCCTGAGCGTCAGTACCGGCCCAGAGTGCTGCCTTCGCCGTCGGTGTTCCTCCTGATATCTGCGCATTTCACCGCTACACCAGGAATTCCACACTCCTCTACCGGACTCTAGTCATAGCAGTATCGGATGCAGTCTTAGGGTTGAGCCCCAACCTTTCACATCTGACTTACTAAACCGCCTACGAGCTCTTTACGCCCAATAATTCCGGACAACGCTCGCCCCCTACGTGTCACCGCGGCTGCTGGCACGTAGTTGGCCGGGGCTTCTTCTTCAGGTACCGTCAATTTCGTCCCTGCTGAAAGGGGTTTACAACCCGAGAGCCTTCATCCCCCACGCGGCGTTGCTGCGTCAGGCTTTCGCCCATTGCGCAAGATTCCCCACTGCTGCCTCCCGCAGGAGTCTGGGCCGTGTCTCAGTCCCAGTGTGGCTGATCGTCCTCTCAGACCAGCTACCCGTCACTGCCTTGGTGAGCCGTTACCCCACCAACAAGCTGATAGGCCGCGAGGCCCTCCCGAAGCGCCGGAGCATTTCCTCATCCGATCATGCGATCAGAGGAGGGCATCTGGTATTAGCCACAGTTTCCCGTGGTTGTCCCAGTCTTCGGGGCAGGTTCCTCACGTGTTACGCACCCGTTCGCCACTAGGTCATTGCCCGAAGGCGACCTCGTTCGACTTGCATGTGTTAGGCACGCCGCCAGCGTTCGTCCTGAGCCAGGATCAAACTCTCCGTCAACATCTCCAGCAGATCCTCCCCGAGGGAGATCACTGCCTTCGATCAAGTGCTCGTCTTACTAAATTGCCTCGGCAAGACGAAGCGATTCCGGAAAGTCAAAAGGGCCGAAACCCTTCCTGACTTGGTTTCCTTGGAATTGTGTTAGGTCGACGACATCGACGCGAGGTGCGCCGGGCCGTCGCCCGCACTGGCTTTTCCGTCCTCTCTTCCGTTTTCAAGGAGCGTGAGGCGGTGACCCTGACGGGAGAACCGCATCGGCCCGGACAAGCCGAACCTTGCTCTGCCACTGGGGGCAACCTAAAGGAAACCCGTTTCAGAGGCGAGTGGTAACGCTACCGGCCTCAGCCAGCAACGTCAACTCAATCACAAGATTGCAACTCGGCCCCTTTTGCCGACTCAATCAGGGGTTTTACTGCGATTCCACCCGCAACAGGTGGTAGCGACGCTTGCCTCGGCGAAGCAGGAGGTAGCGGTCATGCAGAAGGCTGTCGGCAGCCACCTCGGTGTCCTCCCCGGAGACCCGCTGATTGTTGACATACACCGACCCCTCTGCCAGTCCCCGGCGGGCATCGCCCTTGGAGGAAGCCAGCCCTGTGGAGGCCAGCAATTCCACGAGATCGAAGCTGTTTGAGGCGGCATCGAACCCGCCGTCGGGGATGTCGGAGGTGGGCACCTCGGCGGCAATTGCCTCCAGGGCGGCCTCGTCCATGTCGTCCACCGGAGAACCGAACAGGATTCGAGCTGCCTTTTCGGCCGCGGCGGCCGCGGGCCGGCCGTGGACAAGGGAGGTGACCTCGTTGGCCAGAATGCCCTGGGCCTCTCTTCGTCCGGGATCGCGCTGATGGGCCTCAACCACCTCGGCAATCTCGGCCACCGGAAGCATGGTGAATTGGAGCAGGCTGCGCTCCACGTCCTCGTCGGGGACCTGGATGAAGTATTGGTGGAACCGATAGGGGCTGGTGCGCTCGGGATCAAGCCAGATCGCCCCCTCGGCGGTCTTGCCGAACTTGGCGCCGTCAGATCGGGTGAGCAGCGGCCAGGTGAGGCCGTGGACTTGGGCACCGGACCGGCGGCGGATGAGGTCGACCCCAGCAGTGATGTTGCCCCACTGATCGGAGCCGCCGATCTGAAGCTCGCAGTCGTGATGGGAATGCAGCCACCAGAAGTCGTAGGCCTGCAACAGCATGTAGGTGAACTCGGTGAAGGAGATACCGGTCTCGCTCTCCATCCGGCTGCGCACCGAGTGCTTGGCCGCCATCTGGTTCACCGTGGCGTGCTTGCCGGTGTCTCGGAGGAACTCGATGAGAGTTAGGTCGCGGGTCCAGTCATAGTTGTTGACCAACTCGGCTTCGCCATCGAGATCCAGCAGCTTCTCAAGCTGCGACCGGATGCCCGACAAGTTGGCGGCCAGCGTCTCGTCATCCAGCAGGTTGCGCTCATCTGAGCGTCCGCTGGGATCGCCCACCATGCCGGTGGCCCCGCCCACCAAGGCGATGGGCCGGTGACCGGCTTCTTGGAACCGCCTCAGCACCAGAACCCCGATCAGGTTGCCCAAGTGCAGGGAGCTGGCCGTAGGGTCGATGCCGTGGTACACGCTGACCGGCCCACTGCTCAATCTTCGGGCCAGCAGATCCCGATCGGTGGTGTCTTGCACCAGGCCGCGGGATTCGAGTTCTTCAAGCACCATGCGAATGCTACGAGAGTCGACGGCCTAGGGAGAATGAGTACGTGACGGGCAGGCGACTCGGCTTGTCGATTGGCATAGCGGTGGTGGTGCTGTTCGCCGTGTTTTGGATCGGGGCCACCATCTGGTTCTTCGGCGACGAGAACCCTGACTGGCTGCAAGACCGGGAGTGGGTGGCCGATGCCGAGGCCCGATGCGCCCAGGCCCGCGACGAACTGGACCGGCTTCCCCAAGCCCTCGATCTGGAGGATACGGACGACCAGGCCGACCAGATGGACGATCGGGCCGACCAGATCGAAGTCTCGACCGCAGTGCTGGCCGACATGACGGCTGACTTGGCCGCGTCTGCTCCGGGCGGCGATGACGGTGAGCTGGTGGGGTTGTGGCTGGGCACCTGGGAGACCTATCTCAACGACCGTCTGGCCCACGCCGAGGCCCTCCGAGCCGGAGAAGACCGCCAGTTCCGAGTGAGTGTGGAGCGAGGAGAAGGGGTTGACGCCCTGTTGGACGCCTTCGCCGACCGCAATCGGATGCCCTCCTGCGGCGACCCGCTGGACATCGGCTGAACCACGCTAAGTGTGCGGCAGCCCTTCGAGGGCTTCCGATCCCAATTGAGCGAGGCGCACCAGGCCGGGGTCGCAGCCGAAATCAGCCAGGCCGTCAAGCGGCACCCAGCGCAGACCCCGGGACTCGTGGTTGCCCTGAGGCTGGGCATCGGCTGGGGCCTGCACTAGGAACCGGACGTCGTAGTGCAGATGGGGATCCTCGCCGGGGGGATCCACTTCGTGGACGTCGAGGTGCAGGGGCTGGGGCCAGATGAGCAAGTTCTGGATGCCGGTTTCCTCGGCTGCCTCCCGCAGCGCTACTGCGACCAGGTTGGCATCGCCATCGGCGTGACCCCCCGGCTGAAGCCAGCGGCCGAACTTGGCGTGGAGCATCAACAGGGTGTTGGTTCCACCGCTGTCCACCACCAGGGCCGAGCCGGTGAGATGTCCGGGCCGACACGTTCGCAGACAGGCGTCGGGGTGGCCGTCGATCAGCGCCCGGTAGCGATAGCCCAAATCGTCGTCGAACCCAGCTAACAGCTCACGGGCCACTGCCAGATCTTGGGTGGATGACAACAGGGGGTGCCCGTCGCCCAGCCAGGTCAGCTCTTCAGCGCCGCTCATCATCCTCTCCGAGAAAGGTCGGGGCAACCGGGAACGTACCAGCGCCAAGGGAGATCAATACCAGCGCTGAGGCCGATGCGAACCGAGCGGCCCGGCTCAGCGGGGGGTGCGGTCCCATCGTCGAGCACTTCGATCCCCGAATCGGCGACCACCAGATCAGCGCCGTTGGCAGCGCCGTCGATGCCCAGCGCAGCGGTGAGCTTGGCCGGCCCGCTGCACAGGTCTCGATCCTGGCGGGCTTTCGGTCGCCGCGCCCACATGTCCTTCAGACCGGCCAGTGGAGTCAGCGCCCGCAACAGCACCGCGGCACACTCCCCATCGGCGCCGCATACCACGTTGGCGCACCAGTGCATACCGTAGGTGAAGTACACATACAGCCGGCCGGGCGGTCCGAACATGACCTCGGTGCGGGGGGTCATACCCCGATAGCCGTGGCTGCCCGGGTCATCGGCGCCGGTGTAGGCCTCTACTTCCACGATCCGGCCCCGGCATCCTCCAGACACCAACACCTTGTTGAGCAGGTCGGGAGCCACCTCCCGAGGGTCTCGGGCATAGAACTCCCGCTCCAGGCTCATCGCCGTCAGGATAAGGCAACGGAAGTGGATTCCTGCCCATACTTGAACGGCCGAAATGGCGCTGGCGAAGGAGAGGTTGATGTCCAGGAGAACCGTGTGTAGTTCATTGTTGGGAGCAGTGCTGGCTCTTGGCCTGTTGGCGGGAGCCACCGGATGCAGCGACAACGTGGAACAGCAGCAGTCGGTCACGATCAGCTTCGGCCACCCCTTCCCCCCGACCCACCCGGTTCATGTGCAGGTGTTCGAGCCGTGGGCCAACGAGGTGCTCTTGGCCACCGGCGGCACCGTGACCATCGAGTTCTATCCCAGTCAGACTTTGAGCGCTCGCAGTGAGGTGTACCAGAGCACAGTTGACGGCGGCCAGGGCATCGGCTGGGCCCTTCAGGGCTATTCCGTGGGCCGCTTCCCGGCCGCTGAGGTGGTGGGCTTGCCGTTCGTGTTCGACAGCGCGGTGGAGGCCACCGAAGTGCTGTGGACTCTCCACAACGAATTCGAGGCCATCCGCAACGAGTACGCCGACGTGAAGCTGCTCGGGCTGTGGACCCACGACGTGGCCGACCTGTGGCTGGCCGGAGACCAGGCCTCTGACGCCCCCGACCTCTCCGGGCTGACGGTGCGGGCGCCAACGCAGATACAGGTCGAGGTGATCGAAACGCTGGGAGGAGCCCCGGTGAACCTATCTGTGCAGGAGATTCGAGATGCGCTGGGGCAGGGCGCTATCGACGGGGTGATGATCGCCAACTCCGGTTTGTCCAGCTACGACCTGTACGGCGTGCTGGGCAGTGGTGTGCAGTGCAACTGCTATGTGTCGGCCAGTTTCTTGGCCATGAACCAAGACCTCTGGGACAGCCTGTCGGTTTCTCAGCAGCGAGCCATCGAACGGCTGTCGGGCCGAGAGGTCTCCCTGGCCGCGGCGAGGGCCTACGACGCCGCCTCAAACGCGGTGGCCGAGCGCTACCCCCAAGAAGGGATCAACAAGATCGTGCTCGATGACACCCAGTTGGCCGCATGGCGAGACGCCACCCAATCGGTGGTGGACCGATGGGTCGGCAGGCATGCTGGCGACTTTCCCGCTCAGGCGATGTACGACCGCATGCTGGAGCTGGCCGCCGATTAGAGGCCGGCTGCCCTAGCCAAAGCGGGCTGCGTCGGCGTTGAGGCGGGCGCGGAATTGTTCGAGCTGCGCGGCTACTGGCTCGGGGCCTGCGCCGCCGGGGGTGGTGCGGCGGGTGACAGGGATGCCGGTGGCGAGCAGCTCAGCGGCGTCGTTGCCCAGGCGGGGGTCGGCTCGTACCAGGTCGACCAGGGACGCCTCGCCGTCCAGGCTGCGGCGGACCAGGTCGCCCACCACCGCGTGGGCGTCGCGAAACGGCATGCCTTGGGCTACTAGGTGCTCGGCCAGATCGGTGGCTGCTGATGTGGGGGCGTCGGCGGCTGCGGCCATTGCTTCGGCGTTGAAGGCGATGGATGACATCAGTCCGGTCATGGCCCGCACACCGAGGCGCACCTGGTCGACCGTGTCGAATAGGGGCTCCTTGTCTTCTTGAAGGTCGCGGTTGTAGGCCAAGGGCAGGCCCTTGAGGGTGGCCAGTAAGCCGGTGAGGTTGCCGATGAGCCGGCCAGCCTTGGCCCGGGCCAGTTCGGCGATGTCGGGGTTCTTCTTCTGGGGCAGCATGGAGCTGCCGGTGGCATAGGCGTCTTCGAGGGCGGCGAAACCGGCCTCTTCGGAGGTCCAGAACACGATCTCCTCGCCGAGCCGGGACAAGTGGATGGCCACCATTGTCAGCGCGAACAGGCTCTCGGCCACGAAGTCCCGGTCGGATACTGCGTCCATGGAGTTGTCGAACCGGGCGGCAAAGCCCAACTCAGCCGCGGTCACATCGGGGTCCAGGGGAAGCGAAGAACCCGCCAACGCGCCCGCGCCCAGGGGGCTGACGTCCAGTCGGTTGCGGGCGTCGGCCAATCGGTCCACGTCCCGGGCCAGCGCCCAGCCGTGGGCCAGCAGATGGTGGGCCAGCAGCACCGGCTGGGCCCGCTGAAGATGGGTGTAGCCCGGCAGGTAGGTGTCGCCCGCGTCGACGGCCCGCTCGACCAGCACCTGCTGGAGGGCGATCAAGTCTCCAGCGATGGCGGCCAGCTCCCGCTTGGTGAACAGGCGCAGGTCGGTGGCCACTTGGTCGTTGCGGCTGCGACCGGTGTGGAGCTTGGCCCCGGCGGGTCCGGCCAACTCAGTGACCCGGCGCTCGATGGCGGTGTGAATGTCTTCGTCGCCGGGGGCGAAATCGAAGTCGCCGGTGGCCAACTCCTGCTCGGTCTGGTCGAGGGCGGCCAGCACCTCGTCAACTTCGGAGTCGGTGAGCATGCCGACGCCGCCCAGCATCCGGACGTGGGCCCGCGAACCGGCAATGTCGTCGGGTGCCAGCCTCACGTCGAAGCCGATGCTGGCGGTGTAGGCCATCAGCTCATCGGCGGGGTCGCCGTCGAACCTGCCGTGCCAAAGCGTGCTCATGACGGGCCTGACCGCTGGGCCAGAGTGCGCAGCCGCAGGGCGTGGAGCTTGATGAATCCCTCGGCGTCGGCCTGCTGGTAGGCGCCCTGGTCTTCTTCGAAGGTGACCACTGCCTCATCGAACAGGCTGTCGTCGGAGCGCCGCCCGGTAACGGTCACGTTGCCCCGGTAGAGCTTGAGCCGCACGGTGCCGTTCACCCGCTGCTGAGAGTGGTCGATGGCGGTCTGGAGCATGAGACGCTCGGGACTCCACCAGTAGCCGTTGTAAATGAGCTGGGCGTAGCGGGGCATGAGCTCGTCTTTGAGGTGGGCCACCTCCCGGTCAAGGGTGAGGCTCTCCATGGCCCGGTGGGCCTTGAGCATGATGGTGCCGCCAGGGGTCTCGTAGCAGCCCCTCGACTTCATGCCGACGTAGCGATTCTCCACCAAATCGAGTCGGCCGATGCCATTGGCCCCGCCGATGCGGTTCAGCTCGGCCAGCACCGCGGCCGGGCTGAGAGGCTGGTCGTCGATAGCGGTGATGTCACCGGCCTGGAAGGTGAGCTCGATCTCGGTCGGGGTGTCGGGAGCACTCTCTGGCGACACCGACCAGCGCCACATTTCTTCGGGAGGCTCGAACCACGGATCCTCCAACGGGCCTCCCTCGTAGGAGATGTGGAGCAGGTTGGCGTCCATGGAGAATGGCGAGCCGCCCTCCCGCTCGGCTTCGATGGGGATGCCGTGCTCCCCGGCGTAGGCCACTAGCTTCTCCCGGGAACCCAGGTCCCAGATGCGCCACGGGGCTACTACCGAGATGTCGGGGTTCAGGGCATAGGCCCCCAGCTCGAAGCGCACTTGGTCGTTGCCCTTGCCGGTAGCGCCGTGGGACACGGCGTCGGCGCCGACCTCAGCGGCAATCTCCACCAGCCGCTTGGCGATCAGCGGGCGGGCAATGGAAGTACCCAGGAGGTATTCCCCCTCATAGATGGCATTGGCTCGGAACATGGGGAAGACGAAGTCGGAGGCGAACTCCTCCCGTAAGTCATCGATGTAGATCTCCGTCACGCCCATGGCCTCGGCTTTGGCCCGAGCCGGTTCCAGCTCCTCGCCTTGGCCTAGGTCGGCGGTGAAGGTAACCACCTCGCAGCCGTAGGTGTCCTGTAACCAGCGCAGGATCACCGAGGTGTCCAGTCCGCCGGAATAGGCCAGCACGATCTTGTTCAAGTTCTGATTCACGAGCTCTCCTCCATTGGGGAGTTGTCAGCCGAGTCCAACAGTCCGGCCAATGAGTGGAAGAAATCGGCCACCGCTGCACCGCCGGCCGCCTCGGTGGCTACCACCAGCACGGTGTCGTCGCCGGCAACGGTGCCCAGCACGCCATTAACCGCCGAGCGATCTATGGCTGAGCCCACCACATGGGCCGACCCCGGAGGGGTGTTCAGCACAACCAAGTTCTGAGAGAAGCCCACGGCCACCACCCACTCTCCCAGCACCCGCCGAAGGTGGTCGTCGGGAGCGATCTGTTCTGAGGGCAGCTCAGGGATGGCGTACACCGATCCGCCTCCGGTGGGGACTTTGACCGCGCCGAGGTCGTCGAGGTCGCGCGACACGGTGGCCTGGGTGACCGCCACGCCCTGAGCGGTTAGGAGGTCCACCAGGTGATCTTGGCTGGACACCGACTCCTGCCGGAGGATCTGCGCGATCCGATGCTGTCGCTGGTTCTTGCCCAACCTCATGACACTCCCAACAGCCAGGCCAACAGGCCGCGGGCGGCATGCATCCGGTTCTCGGCCTGTTGCCATATCCGGCTCTGCGGGCCGTAGAGAATCTCTTCACTGGCCTCTTGACCGGGGTTGGCGGGCAGGCAGTGCAGGAAGATGGCATCGGTGGAGGCCTGGCCCATGAGGGCCTTGCTCACCGAATAACGACCGGAGAAAGCGTCGATTTTCTCGGCGGCCTGAGCCTCCTCGCCCATGGACACCCAGACGTCGGTGTACACCACGTGGGCACCGGTAACTGCTTCAAACGGATCATCGACCACTTCAGCAGCGCCACCCGTCGCAGCTATGCGATCAAGATCGGTGCTGTCGAATTGGTAGCCAGGAGGCCCGGAGATCACGAACTGGGCACCGGCCAAACCGGCGCCTATGGCTAACGACCGAGACACGTTGTTGGCGTCTCCCACGAAGGCGATGCGACGCTCGCTGATCCCGCCGAACTCCTGCTTGACGGTCAATAGGTCGGCCAGAGCCTGCAACGGGTGGGCCTGGTCGCTAAGCATGTTGACCACCGGAACCGAGCTGACCGCGGCCATGCGCTCGAGCAGGCCGTGAGACTTCACCCGGGCACCGATAGCCGCGTGGAAGCAGGCCAGGGTCCTGGCGACGTCTTCGGCGGACTCCCTATAGTCGATCCCCACCTCGGCGGCAGCAACCGTCACCGGATGGCCTCCGAGCTGCACAACCGCCATCTCCATGGAGTGCCGGGTGCGGGCCGAGGGCTTCTCAAACAGCAGGGCCATGCCCTTGCCCTCCAGTACTTGGGCAGGAGCGGGATCGCCGGACAAGTCGAGAATCTGGGCCAGCTCGCCGGCACTGAGGTCGTCGACCTCAAGAATGTGACGGATGCAATCAAAAGGCAATGCCGGAGTCATGACTTCAGCACCTTGTCGAGCAGGGCCACGCCGTGGGCGATCTCATCATCACTGATGATCAGGGGTGGCGCGATGCGCAGTGAGGTGGCCCCGGCGGTGCCCAACACCAGGCCGGCAGCCATTCCAGCGGTCACCACCTCGCCTGCCGACCGTTCTCCAGCCAACTCCACGCCCAGCAACAGGCCCCGACCTCGCACGCTGGCCACCCCCTCGAGCGCCTCAACGGCGGACCGCATTGTCTCCCCGGCGGCCGCGGCCTTTGCCGGCAGATCCAGTTCCTCCATCACTCCCAGGGTGGCCTTGGCCGCCGACGCAGCCAAGGGCTGCCCGCCGAAGGTGGTGGCGTGGTCGCCTGGCTTGAAGGCGGCGGCGACCGCTTCCCGGGCCCAGCATGCCCCGATGGGCATGCCATTGCCCAGCGCCTTGGCCATGGTCACCACGTCGGGCTCGACGCCGTCGTGGTGGTGGGCGAACCAGCGCCCGGTGCGGGCCAGCCCGGTCTGCACCTCGTCGAGCATGAGCAGCAGGCTCCGGTCGTCGCACAGGTCGCGCACCGCTTGGAGGTAGCCGTCAGTCGGGACGTTTATGCCCCCTTCTCCCTGGATGGGCTCCAGCAGCACCGCCGCGGTGGTGTCGTCGATGGCCTTCTCCAGCTCGGCAATGTCGTCCCAGGGCACATGGCGGAATCCCTCGGGCAGGGGCTGGAAGGCCTCGTGCTTCTCGGCTTGGCCGGTGGCGTGCAGCGTGGCCAGCGTACGGCCGTGGAATGAGCGGCCCGCACTGATCACGGTGTAGCGGCCGGGTCCTCCCCATTTGCGGGCCAGCTTGATGGCGCACTCATTGGACTCGGCCCCGCTGTTGGCAAAGAACACCTGGCCGGGCGGCCCGCCGACCAGACGGTCGATGGTGCGGGCCACGTGCATCTGGGGCTCGGTGGCATACAGGTTGGACACATGGCACAGGGTGCGGGCCTGCTCGGCCACCGCATCGGCCACTTTGGGGTGGGCATGGCCGAGGCTGCACACCGCGATACCGCTCAGGAAGTCCAGATAGCGGGTGCCGTCGCGGTCCCACAGCCAGCATCCCTCCCCCCGCACGAACATGACCGACGGCGGCCCGTACGTGGGCATGAGCGGGCAGGGTCCGGCGTCGACTCCTACCGCATCGGTGTGAGTGCTCATGGGGTGGCCTCCTGTTCGGCGGAGTCGGGGTAGACCATGGTGCCCACGCCGGAATCGGTGAACAGCTCCAGCAGCAGCACGTGGGGGGTGGTGCCGTTCACCATGTGGGCCGAGGCCACTCCGTGGCGAACGGCGTGAATGGCCGCAGTTGCCTTGGGGATCATGCCCCCGGCCAAATCTCCGGCGGCGATCATGGCATCTAGATCAGAGGTGGTGGTCACGCTGATGAGGGTGGACGGATCGCCGGGATCGGCGTACAGGCCCTCGACGTCGGTGAGGAACACGGCCTTGGCCGCGCCCAGTGCGCCAGCCAGGATCCCGGCCACAGTGTCAGCGTTGATGTTGAGTGCTTGGCCGGTGGGGTCGACACCGATGGTGGAGACCACCGGAATCAAGCTCTCGTCCAGCAGCCGGTCGATGATGGCGGTGTTGACGGTGTCTACCGTGCCCACATAGCCCAACTCGGGGTTCTCGGCCCGGGCCTGGATCAGTCCAGCGTCCTCTCCCGACACGCCCACGGCGAGAGGACCGTGGACGTTGATGGCCGAGACGATGTCGCGGTTGACCCGGCCCACCAACACCATGCGGGCGATGTCCAGCGTCTCGGCGTCGGTCACCCGCAACCCGTCGACAAACCGAGGTTCCAAGCCGAGCCGCTCCATCATCTCGCCGATCTGAGGGCCGCCGCCGTGGACCACCACGGGGCGGATGCCCACCGATTGCATGAGCACAATGTCGGCGGCAAACCCGGCCAGGTGATCGCTGTCCATGGCGCTGCCGCCGTACTTCACCACCACGGTCGAGCCCGAGAACCGCTGGATGTAAGGCAGGGCTTGGGTGAGGACCGCCGCGGTGTCTTCAGCTCTGAAGCTCATGACGTCCCCATGTTCTCGTCGATGTAGGCGTGGGTGAGATCGGTGGTGATGATCCGGGCCGAGCCGTCGCCCATGCCGAGGTCCACATGCAGGTCGAGCCGCCGGCCGGTCATGTACTCGGCCAGCTCGGGGGGATGGGCTGGCTCGCCGTACTGATACACCACATGGGGGCCGTAGGCAATGGTCAGTTTGGTGTGGTCGAAGGCCACACCGGCTGCGCCCATCTCCGAGGCAATGCGGCCCCAGTAGGGGTCTTGGCCGTACCAGGAGCATTTCACCAACTGGCAATTTGCGGTGTCCCGAGCCGCTTTGGCCGCCTCGACATCGGTGGCCGCCCCGGTGACCCAGAGGAACACCGTCTTTGTGGAGCCCTCAGCGTCGTCGGCCATTTGGAGGGCCAAGCTCTCGCAGGCGTCGGCGATGGCCTGGGTGAGGACGGCGGGATCGACCGGGCCGGCCTGTCCGTTGGCCAAAATCAGCACGGTGTCGTTGGTGGACTCGGCGCCGTCCACCGTCAAGGTGTTGAACGTGCCCGCCACTCCGACTCTGAGGGCGTGTTGAAGGGTGTCGGGGTCGGCAGCCGCATCAGTCACCAACACGGCCAGCATGGTGGCCATGTTGGGCTCCAGCATGGCCGCGCCCTTGGCAATGCCTCCCACGGTGAAGCCGTCGCCGGCGACAACCACCTGCTTGGGGACGGTATCGGTGGTCATGATGGCCTCGGCTGCTTGGGGGCCGCCCTCGGCGGTTTGGGCGGCGGCCGCGGCGGCGATGCCAGCCGACACCGCATCCATGGGCAGGACGTAGCCGATGAGCCCGGTAGAGCACACCAGCACTTCTTCAGGGGCCACTCCCAAGGCAGCGGCGGTCTCCTTGCACATCTGGTGGGCGTCGGCCATGCCCTGCGCCCCGGTGGCCGCATTGGCATTGCCGCTGTTGAGGACCACCGCGGCGGCCTTTCCTCCCGTGGTGGTCAGATGCTCCCGGCACACCAGCACCGGAGCGGCAGTCATCTTGTTGGAGGTGAACACCCCGGCCGCGCTCACGGCGGCGCCGTCGGCGGTGGCCACGATGGCGAGGTCGGGCTTGCCGCTGGGCTTGATGCCGCACGTCACCCCTGCGGCAGTGAACCCGGGGACTTCGGTCACGCTCATGGGTACACCCCCACCGCGGTCAGTCCGGAGGCTTCGTCCAGTCCGCTGATGATGTTGGCGCACTGCACAGCCTGTCCGGCCGCCCCCTTCACCAGATTGTCTATGGCGCACAGCGCCACCACGGTTTGCGTGCGGGCGTCGTAGCGGACGGTGAGGTGGGCGGCGTTGGAGCCCAGCGTGGCCTTGGTAGACGGCGGACGCTCAGACACGACGATGAACGGCTCGTCGGCATAGAACTCGGCCAGCCCCGCGAGCACTGCTTCGCTGGAGGTCTCCCCCGTCGGCTTGGCGTAGCAGGTGGCCAAGATGCCCCGATTCATCGGCGCCAGATGGGGGGTGAACAGCACCGATGCGCCCGAGGCTTGCTCGATCTCCGGGGTGTGGCGGTGGTCGAGCAGCCCATAGGCAGTGAAGTCCTCATCGACCGCGCAGAACGTGGTGTGGGCTTTGGGGGGCCGACCCGCGCCGGAAACCCCGCTGGCCGCGTCCACGATGACCCCATCGGTCTGGATGAGGCCCAAGCGGACCAAAGGAGCCACCGCAAGCGCCGCAGCAGTGGGATAGCAGCCCGGTACAGCCACCGCGGCAGCACCCGCCAACTCATCTCTGAACAGCTCTGGCAGGCCGTAGGCGAACTGGCCGAGAAGCTCGGGAGCAAGATGAGACTCCCCATACCACTGCTCGTATTCTTCGGCGTCGTTCAGCCGGAAGTCGGCAGCCAGATCGATGGCGACCTTGCCCCGATCCAGAATGTCGGCAGCCATAGCCATGGACTGGCCATGGGGCAGCGCTAAAAATGCCAACGACACGTCATCCAGCAAGGCGGGGTCGTATTTCACAAACTCCTGGTCGGCACCAATGGCGGCCAGGTGAGGATAGAGGTCAGCGACTGGCTGCCCCGCCTGGGTGTCGCCGGTCACAAAGCGCACGTCGAAGCCAGGATGCTGAGCCAGCAGCCGCATCAACTCCGCGCCCACATATCCCGAAGCCCCAATGATCCCAATGGGGACTCTTTCTGCCATAGGTACAATTATGCATAACTATGAATAAGTATTCAAGTCAATTGCAGTGGAAGTTCAGCCGCGGAGGGAGGCGTTGTGGGTGTTGGAGACGGCGTCGATGCAGGATTGGCGGGCTTGGGCTACCTCGGCGTCGTTGAGGGTGCGGTCGGGGGCTTCGAAGCGGAGGGTGAAGGCCAGGCTGCGGTGGCCTTCGCCTAGTTGGTCGGAGCGGAACACGTCGAACAGAGCGACGGAGGCCAGCAATTCGCCTCCGGCCTCGGCGATGGTGGCGGACACCTCGTCGGCTGACACGTCGTCGGAAACGGTGAAGGCCAAGTCCACGTCGCTGGACGGGTAGCGGCTGGGGGCTCGATACGGGGCCAGGGCTCGTTCAGCGTCCAGTAAAGCGCCCAGATCTACTTCCAGCCAGGCCACCCGCTCGTCGATCTCGTAGGCATCCAGCACTTGGGGGTCGATCTCGCCCAGCGCACCGACCGGGTGGCCATCGGCCAACACTCGGCCAGAGCGTCCGGGATGAAGGCCGTCTACCGGGCCGTTGACCACGCCGGTGCGGGTCACGGTCAGGTGGCGGGCTAGGCGGCGCCACAGCATGGTGGCTGCCGTGGCCTCTTGGCCGGCCAGAATCACGGCCAGGTGCTCTCCCTCGTCGGGGAGATCCCCTCCCCCGCCAGGGTTCACCCGGCCGATCTCGAACAGCGACACCCCGGTGGTGCGCCGAGCCGCGTTGTAGGCCACCGCCTTGAGCAGGCCGGGGCGCAGGGAGGTCCGCATGATCGACTCTTCGGCCACCAGCGGGTTGGTCACGGTGATGCCGTCGTCGCCGAGGCCGGCTCGGGCCAGATCACCGGGGGCCAAGAAGGGCAGAGGCATGGCCTCGCTGATCCCCATACCGGTGAGCAGTTCCCGGACCCGGCGGCGGTCTTGTTGCTGGGGGGTGAGCGCGCCAGCCTGCTCGGTCACCGGGACGGTGCGGGCGATCTTGGAGAATCCGTGGAGCCGACCCACTTCCTCGATCACATCGATCTCGGTGGCCGAATCCAGCCGCCACGACGGGATGGTGACGTTGAAGTCCTGGCTGTCGCCACCCTTCTCACAGGTGAACCCGATGGGCTCGAGCAGACCGGTCATCTCGCTGGTGCTCAGGTCGGTGCCCAGGATGGAGTTGACCCGCTGCGGGCGGACCCGAACAGGAGCGGACTCGGGCCGGTTGCCGGTGGCGTCGATCATGCCGGGGGCGGTAGTGGAACCGAGGGCGGCGGCCAACTCGGCAAAGCGGTCCAGCGCCATGGGGATGATTTCGGGGTCGGCCCCCCGCTCGAATCGAGCCGATGCCTCGCTGCGCAGGCCGAGTCGTCGGGCAGTGCGAGCGATGGTCATAGGATCCCACCAGGCGGCTTCCAGCAGCACCGAGCGGGTATCAGCGGAGATCTCGGTGGAGGCTCCACCCATAACCCCGGCCAGGCCGATGGCCTCGTCATCGCGGTTGACGATCACTCCGTCGTAGGTAGTGAGAGCTAGCGCCGTGCCGTCCAAAGTGGTCAACTCTTCGCCCCGATGGGCCATGCGCACCCCCAGCTCCCCGCCAGGTACGAGGTCGAGATCGTAGGTGTGGTTGGGCTGGCCCAGCTCGAACATCACGTAGTTGGACAGGTCGACCACCGCGTTGATGGGGCGCTGCCCCACTGCCAACAACCGGTTGGCCAGCCATCGGGGCGACGCTCCTGAGGGCACATTGTCGAGCACTCGCACCCCAAAGCGCTGGCAGAAGTCCGGGGCGGCGATGCCCACCGACGCCCGCTCGGCCGCAGGCGTTCCAGTCTCATCGACATCGGGGACCGCCACCGAGAAGGGCACTCCCAGCCGGGCAGCCAGGTCGCGGGCCACGCCCATCACCGACATGGCGTCGGGGCGGTTGGGGTTCACCTCCAAGTCGAACAACACATCAGGCTGGATGCCCAGCGCCTCGGCGAGGGGGACTCCCAGCGACAGGCCCTGTTCCAAGATCAAGATGCCCTCGTGGTCGTCGCCCATGCCGATCTCGGCCCCCGAGCACAGCATTCCGTTGCTCCACTCACCCCGCATCTTGCGGCGGGCGATCTCAATGCCGTTGGGCATGGTGGTGCCCACGGTGGCCAGCGGCACCAGGTCGCCCACCGCCATGTTGAAGGCCCCGCAGCACACTTGGAGGGCCTCGCCGTCGCCAGCGTCCACGTCCACCAGATGAATGCGGTCGGCATCGGGGTGGGGCCGGGTGGCCAACACTTCGGCGATCACGATGCCTTCCAGCCCCCGCCCCACGGGGGACAGCTCTTCCACCGCGAGGCCCAAGTCGGCTAGGACTTCAGCCAACTGCTCGGGGTCGCCGTCGATGTCGGGGGCGAAGTCCCGCAGCCAGCTCAACAGCACCTTCATCGCGCTACCGCCTCAAGCATCGGAGTGCGGGCCATCAGAACTGCCCCAGGAAGCGGATGTCGTTGGTCCACAGCTCGCGCAGGTCGTCTATGCCGAACCGGATGAGGGCCAGGCGGTCGATGCCGAAACCGAAGGCGAATCCCTGCCACTGCTCGGGGTCGATGCCGCAAGCCTTGAACACGTTGGGGTGCACCATGCCACAGCCCCCCAGCTCCAGCCAGGTGCCGTCGGGTCGCTGGATGTCGAACTCGGCCGACGGCTCGGTAAACGGGAAATAGGAGGGCCGCAGCCGAGAGGAGAAGCCTGGGCCGAAGTAGGCGGCAGTAAACGCCTCGATGGTCCCGGCCAGATCACCCAGGGTGGTGTGGCGGTCCACCACCAGACCCTCGATCTGGTGGAACACCGGCATGTGGGTGGCGTCAGCGGTGTCCTGGCGGAAGCACCGGCCGGGGGCCACCACATAGATGGGGGGCTCCTGATTCTCCATCACCCGGGCTTGGACCGGGGAGGTGTGGGTGCGCAGCAGGGTGGTACCCGGCTCGCCGTAGTCCACGTACAGGGTGTCGTACATATCCCGGGCCGGGTGCCCGAGGGGGAAGTTCAGGGCGCCGAAGTTGTACCACTCGCTCTCGATCTCAGGACCTTCGGCCACCCGATAGCCCATGCCCACGAACACATCCTCCAGCTCCTGCCAGGTTTGGGTGATCACGTGGAGATGACCGCTGGCGGGATGCTCTGTGACCTCGGTGAGGTCGAGTCGTTCAGCGGCCAGCTGCTCGGTCCGGGCCGCGGCCGCCAACTCGGCCTCACGGGCGCTCAGGATTTCGTCGATTGACGCTTTGGCCGCGTTCAAGGCCTGTCCGGCCTGCTTCCGGGCGTCGGGCTCCATGTCGCCCAAAGCCTTGCGAGCCGCCACCAGAGGAGAGCGCTTGCCGGTCAACGCGGTCCGCACCGCGCTCAGTTCATCGAGGGTGGTCGCGGCCGCCGCCTGCCGTTCGGCTTCGACCACCAATTGTTCTGGCTCAGCCATCGGACTCCACTATGGCAACCCTTGTCCTTCAACACCGCATCAAATGAGCTCGATGCGGTCTGCTAATTCTCCCTCAGAGCCGAGTCGGATTTGGGTCAATTTTCCCCCTAAGGTTCTGGCATGGATTCAGGAGATTTGCTGGTTCGCGGGGGGACGGTGGTGGACGGCACCGGCGCACCGTCTTTCGAAGCTGACGTGCGGGTGCGCTCGGGGAAGATCGCCGAAGTGGGACCGGGACTTCGACCCGACGGCGAGCCCGAGATCGATGCCGGCGGCGCCTTGGTGACACCGGGGTTCATCGAGCCCCATACCCACTACGACGGATCGCTGTGGTGGGACCCCCACATCGACCCCATGCCGTCGCACGGCACCACCAGCGTGGTGCTGGCCAACTGCGGGCTGGGCCTGGCGCCGCTGCGAGAGGCCGACCGCAACCAGCTCATCGAGCTGATGTGCTTCATCGAGGATCTGCCCACCGACGCCTTTGAGACCGCTATCCCGTGGACGTGGGAGACCTGGCCCGAGTACCAGGCCGCCAACGACGAGCACCCGACGGCGCTCAATGTGGCCGCCTTCTTCCCCCACCAGACCCTGCGGATGTGGGTGATGGGCGCCGAGGCGTGGGAGCGGGCCGCCACCGATGCTGAGCGGGCCGAGATGGCCCAGATGCTCGACGAGGGTCTGGCCGCTGGGGCCTTCGGCCTGTCGACCTCGCTGATGGACCTGGACCGCCACAATCGACTGGTGCCCAGCCGCATGGCCGACGACCAGGAGTGGGGCGACCTGCTCGACGTGGTGGCCGCCCATCCCGGCGCCACTTTCCAGTTCGTGCCCCGGGCCTTCGAGTTCGAGCACTTCCCCGGCGACATGGAGCGCATGGCCGCGCTGTGCCGGGATCGGGGGGTTCGAGCCAACTGGGGCGGCTTCTTCTCCCAGGAGAATCGGGCCAAGGAACGCAAGGTCTCCCTAGACCTGGTGGAGCGGCTCAACGCCGAGGGCGGCCAGATCGCCACGCTGTATTCGGTGCGGCCCAGCTATGTGAACCTGCACTTCGAGCGGTCGATCATGTGGAGCGGGGTGGAAGCGTGGCACGAGCTGTGCAACGTGGACGGTGACGAGGCCAAGATGGCCATGCTCCGCGACGAGGCCTGGCGAGAGCGGGCCCGCCACGACTGGGACGCCTGCACCTACACCCTGGCCCCCATCAACCGCCCCCACATGATCCTGCTGGCCTCCGACGAGCCCCGCAACGCCGAGTGGACCGGACGCTCCATCGCCGATCTGGCCGACGCCCGGGGCATACACCTGTCGGACGCGGTGGCCGATTGGCTGCTGGACAACAACATGGGAACCCACCTCAAAACCCAGCCCCAACCGGTGGACAACGAGACGCTGGCCGCCATGGCCCGCTCGCCGCTGACGGTGAACGGAGCGTCGGATGCCGGTGCGCACATCCAAATGTTCGTCGGGGCGGGCGACGCCACCTTTTTCTTGACTGAGATGGTGCGCGAGCTGGGGCTGCTCACCGTCGAGGAGGCGGTTCACTCAGTGACCGGCAAGCAGGCCGCGTTCTTCGGCATTTCCGGCCGGGGTGCTGTGGCCGAGGGCATGGCTGCCGATCTGGCCGTGTTCGCGCTCGACGAAATCGACCTGGGCGACGAGGTCCGAGTCGACGACCTCCCCACCGGCAGCTGGCGCTACAGCCGCAAGCCGGCCGGCTACCGGGCCACCGTGGTCAACGGCGTTCCCACCTGGGCCGACGACCGATCCACTGGCGCTTTGCCCGGCGCGTTTCTGCGCAACGGGGCAGTTGGCTAGTCGTCTTCCTTCTCCGCCTCGCGGCTGAGTTCGGCCAAGTACAGAGCCCGAGTAGCCAGAACTTCGCGGGCCTCATTGGCCATGTCATCGTAGAAGTGCTCCCGGTAGGCCTTGTCGACAATGGTCGACACTGCGAACTGGAGGGCAGACAGCGTCGCTATGAAGCCCGAAACCGCCAGCAGCTCCCAAGTGAGCACCAGCTCATTGCCGAACAAGCCGAAGCGGGCCAGGGGATCCAGCCCGTCCGATGCCACCCACGACACGATGGTGGCCTCCCTCACCGTCAGTAACCCGAAGCCCACATAGAACGCCCCGATCACCACGCCGACAAGCAACACCCGCACCGCCTGGGCCACAAACATCAGCAATCCCAGATTCACCCGGTCCATACGATCGAGCGGTGGAATGGCAGATACGGGCAAGTCCGTGGGCGGCGTCGCCGGGGACAGCGGCGATTCACATTCGTCGATCAGCTGGCACGCCTGCTCCCAGTTGTCGAAGCGGGCCAACCCCACCAGCTCAGACGGCACCCGAACCGCCACCGAGCCAAAGGCAATTAGACCGAACACCCCCAGCACAATGGCGTAGAAGGGCCAAGTGAAATCGTGGGCCACTTGCCACACTTCGGCGTTCAGGAACAAGAATGCGCTGAATACCAAAAGCAGCGGCAGAATTCGCCCCACCAATCGACCGATCAGGGCAATCTGATTGATCGAGTAAGCCCCAGCCCAAACCAGCATGGGGAGCAGGCCAAAGCTCACCACCACATAGGCCACCACAAGCAGAGCGATGTTGATCAGCGCCAGACCCGCGGTATCAGACAGCCGGTCTTCAGAGAACAAGGCCGGCAACACCGGGGGCACCAAAACGAACACTGCCAATTCAATGGCGCCCACCCGATCGGGAAGCTGGAACAGCCGCCGACCTCTAAGCCGATTGACCGCCGCCACCGCCCCCAATGCGATGCCCGCGCCGGCCCAGAACACGCCGAACTGCGCCCAGCCGTCGAAGCGGTCGCCAAAGGAGGCGAAAATCTCGACCAGAAACACCAGGGCCAAGAACGGCACGGCCCGGGTGAAGACATCGGTGCTGGCCCGGTAGTCGTGGATTACGTGGGGAACTCCCCGCCGGATGAACCAGCGCTCGGCGGCCTCGCGGCGAGAGGTCATCGCCTCCGCCGCCCGTCAGTCCCCTTCAGGGATAGTGGGCACCTCGACGCCGGGGCCGTAGTAGATGAACAGGTTGGCGATCAGATCCTCGATGCCGTCCCGGGTGCCGCCCTTGGCCAGGTCCACGGTGATGATGTTGCTGTTCACATGGATGGCGTCGATGCCACCCCGGTCGAACAGGCGGCGGGCCAACTCGTCCACCGGCCGCTCCCCGGCCACTTCCCGCCCGGCGGAGTAGTGCTCATGGCCGGTGCCCGTGATGCTCCGGTTGATCTCATAGCGGATCACCCCCGGACGGCTTGTCGCCCTCTCCACAACAGTCACCGGCTGCCCCATACGCCCCGAGATCGTACCCGGTAGCCGCTACCGCACGGTCAATCAGAACGGCAGGGCGGTGTCCGGACCAGAGGAGATGCGGAGGTGGGACCAACCGTAGGTGTCCATGAAGGCCCAGGAGCGGCGGTGCAGGGGTGTGGGGCCTTGGGCGGTTAGGGCGGCTCGGTGGCGGGGGCAGGGGTAGCCCTTGTTGCTGTCGAAGTTGTAGCCGGGGTGGTCGTTTGAAGCCGCCCTCATCATGCGGTCGCGGGTGACTTTGGCCAGGATGGACGCTGCTGCGATGGATAGGCAGGTGGCATCGCCCTTGACCAAAGCCTGGGTCTTGCCGTTGCCCACGAAATCCCACCGGCCGTCCACCAGCACCGCATCGGCTTCCAGGCCCAAACCATCCAGCGCCCGTCGAGCGGCCAGCCGTTGGGCCGCCGACATCCCCAATTGGTCACACTCGTCGTTGCTGGCGTGGCCTGCCGCCCAGGCCACGCACCAGTCGGCGATCCGGTCGAATAACCCTTCCCGTTCGGCTTCGGTCAAGAGCTTGGAGTCCCGCACTCGATAGACCCTCCGATCGCTGGGCAGCACCGCGGCCACCAGGGTGAGAGGCCCGGCCCACGCGCCCTTGCCCACCTCGTCTATGCCCACCACCACCTGGTGACCATCGGCCCATAGACGGCGCTCGACCGCCAATGTGGGGACAGCCGACTTGAGTGCGTCCCGCATCCCTTCAAAGTAGCTATTGGGGTGCAGCCAAAAGCGTTTCTCCGGTCGGTTCCTGGCTCGACCAGCTCTCGTCCAGCCCCAGGGCTCGGATCACAACCGGATCCTGGCCGGGGCGGGAGTCCAGCTCCCACAGCAGCGCGGGGCGAGCGCCGTGCCAGCGCACCGCATAGGACAGCGTTCCGAACCGAGTGGGCAGCCCGTAGACGGCCAGCGACCCTCCCCTCCATGCTGGTCGGAAGCCAGGAGCCACCAGTAGATCTTCGCCGTGGTCGGCCACCAGCTCGGCCCGCAGCCCTTCACCAGGAGGCTCAGCAGGGCCCAATTCGAGACGGCGGAGATCTTGAGCGGCCCGATCTTGGCCTGTGGCGATCAGAAAGCGCTCGACCGGATCAACCGGCACGGCTGAGCCGGTGCGGGCGGCAGCCTCCACTGCCTCGGCCACAGCCTCAACGAATCGAACCGCGGTTTCTTGGTCGTCCGTCAGGTCGTGGTGAACGGTGAACGCCGTCAGCCGCTCAGTTGGCACCTCGGTGGTCCAACGGGCGGCGATCTCATCCAACACCACCTCGGCGTCGTCGTGGTAGCCGTGATGGTCGAGCCGCACCGACAGCTCGCAGAGTTGGGCAACTTCGAGGGTCTCCATGCGGCCTGTTTGCCCCAGCCATCGGCGGCGGTTGCGGTCGATGCGCCGGGCCAAGCCCTCATCGGGCACCTCGATTCGAGCCCCCCGATCCAGATGGGCCTGCCAGCCCCGCACCACCGCCTCGGCATCGGGCAGATCGGACGGTGCCGGCACTTTGCCCCGGCCCAGCGATGCGCTGACCGCCATCCGGGCGGTATGGGGCAGCGGCCACACCGCGGCGGCCACATCGCGGCCCTTACGGTCCAACCCGGTGGTGGCCCCACCTTCAGCCTCAAGAAGAGCCTCGACTGCATCAGGCCCGACCGCAGCACTCGCAGGGTGACGGTCCCAAGCCAACACCGGCTGTCCGCCGATGGCCACTCCGGTGGTGTCCACCGTCAGCACCGCCCCCGGAGCCTGCACCACCAAGGCGAGCGCGAAAGCGGTGGCGGCCTCATTTCCCACCTCCACCACCGCCGCCGCCGGCCCTCCGCCAGCGGCGACCGCCCATACCCGCTGCACCGCGTCTCCGTCGGGCACCTTCATGCGGGTCTCTACCACCGCACCGGCCCCCACCTCGCTCTGGCGCACAGCGGCCTCCTGTGATGCCCGGTGCCAGCGGTCAGATGCGCCCACCCACCAGTCCAGCGTCCATTCCCCGGAACCGGGGCGGACCGACCCGCGGGCATCCACCTCCCCCCACCCGGGGGCACCGAGAACATCGAGAGGTTTGCTCATCAAGAAGATCGGGTAACGAACCGCCAGAGCCGGCGCAGTGGCGACCCCTTGGTATCGGCCTTCTCCGGCCACAATCGGCGGAAACGCGACGCCCTGGTCGCCTCTGGCTCGGGGCGGGTTTGGCGCCCCATCAGCACCATCGATGCCTCAGCCGCAGTCCGGGTGCCCTTGATCACCGCGTGCACCTCGGTGCTGATGGGCATCTCCACACTGTGCTCGGCGGCCAACTCCACTACTACCCCCGCGGTGAACACCCCTTCGGCCACCTGGTCCATCTCGGCCACCACCGCTTTGGCCTTGCGGCCCCGTCCGAGCTGCTCGCCCACATGGCGGTTGCGGCTCTGGGGGCTTATGCACGTGGCCAGCAGGTCGCCCATTCCGGCCAAGCCGGCGAAGGTGTCGGCCCGACCGCCCATGGCGGTGCCAAGTCGGCCCATTTCTGCCAACCCCCTGGTGATCACCGCCGCTCGGGTGTTGTCCCCCGCGCCAAGGCCGTCCACCATGCCCGAAGCCAGGGCGATCACGTTCTTGAGGGTGCCGCCCAGCTCGCAGCCGATCACATCGTCGTTGGTGTAGACCCGGAATCGATCGGTGGTGAACACCCCCTGAAGGGCGGTGGCCACGGTGTCGTCGGCCATGGCCATCACCGATGTGGCTGCGTGTCCGGCCAGGATCTCCTTGGCCAGGTTGGGGCCGGTGAGGGTGCCCGCAGGATGGGCCGGGGCCACCTGGTTGATGATCTCGGTCATGCGTTGGCGGGTGCCCCGCTCCAGCCCTTTGGTGAGGCTCACCACCGGCACCCACGGCCGCAGATGAGGGGTCACCTTCTCCAAGACTTGTCGGAACGAGGACGACGGAATCCCCATAACCACCACCTCGGCCGCCGCCACGGCCTGTTCCAAATCGGTGGTGGCCCGCAGACGGGGATGCAGATCGAAGCTGGGCAGATAACGGGGATTGACGTGGCGCTCGTTCACGGCGGCGGCCGTCTTCGGATCGCGGCACCACAGCACGGTGGGCTCGTTGTGCGCGGCCAGATGGGCAACCGTGGTGCCCCACGACCCTCCGCCGATGACCGCAACCCTGTTCGACATAGGCACTGAGCGTAGACGGGCCGACACCAAGATAAGCCAGCGGTACTGCGTATGGGCCGCCAGAGCCGATGGCCGTAGACTCCTGCGGGTGAGTCCAGGGCCGACGGTGGCGGTGTTGATCCCGGTGAAGGCCTTCGCCGAGGCCAAGCTCCGGCTTGCACCGGCTCTAGGGGCCGAGGAGCGGGCTGCTCTTGCCCGCGACATGGCCACCCACGTGGTTCAGTCGGCCGCTCCGCTGGCGGTGGCGGTGGTGTGCGATGACGACGGTGTGCGGGACTGGGCCGAATCCGTGGGGGCCGAGGTGGTGTGGCGTCCCGGTACCGGGCTGAACGGCGCAGTGCGCAGCGGGGTGGACCACCTGAGAGACAGCGGATTCGACCGGGTGATCGTGGCCCACGGAGACCTCCCGCGGGCCGGATCACTGACTCCGCTGGGTGACTGGCCCGGCATCACTCTGGTGCCCGACCGCCGCAACGACGGCACCAACGTGATCGCCCTTCCCAGCGACTGCCCGTTTGAGTTCTCTTACGGACGAGGCTCGTTTGCCCGCCACATGGCCGAGGCCCAGCGGCAGGGACGCAGCCTGCGCATTCTGCGCGACCCCGCCTTCGGACTCGACATCGACGTTCCCGCCGACTTGGACGAGTTGGCAGTGACGGCGTGAGGTCGCAGGATCTGGCCACCCCTGAGCGGGCGCTGGCCATCGGGGCCCATCCCGACGACATCGAGCTGAACGCCGGGGCCACGCTGGCCAAATGGGCCGCCCGCGGCTGCGAGGTGAGCCTGCTGGTGTGTACCGACGGCTCCAAGGGAACCTGGGACCCCGATGCCGACCTGGACAAGCTGGTGGCCGTGCGCCAAGACGAGCAGCGCGAGTCGGCTCGGCGGCTGGGTGCTTCTGACGATGTGGTGTTCTTGGGCTGGGTTGACGGGGAGCTGGAATCAGGGCCGGAACCCCGCCGGCAGGTGGCCTCGTGGATCAGGACCCTGCGCCCCACCGTGGTGCTGGGCCATGACCCGTGGCGGCGATGGCGGCTCCATCCCGATCACCGCCACGCCGGCTGGCTGACCGTCGACGGCATCGTGGCTGCTCGCGACCCTCACTTCTTTCCCGAACTGGGCCTGGCCCCCCACCGCCCCGACGCCCTGTTCCTGTTTGAGGCCGACGAGCCCGACCACGCCGAAAACACCTCCGGGTTCGAGTCGGCCAAGGCAAGAGCCATCGAGGCCTTCGTCAGCCAATACGAGACCACCCTGGACCTGCCCCCCAACCCCAGCCATGCCGACCTGGCCCGACTCCACGCGTGGGTGGCCGACAGGCTGGCCCAAGCCGGATCAGATGCCGCACTGGCTTCGGCCGAGCTGTTCAAGCTGATCGACGACCTCTAGAACCTGCGAAGGAGTTCCCATGCTGCAAGACCAGAAGATCCTCATAACCGGCATGACCGGTCAGATCGCCCTCCCCATGGCCGCCTATCTGGCCGAGCACAACGAGGTGTGGGGAATCGCCCGGTTCAGCGCCGAGGGCAGCAGAGACATGGTGGAGGCTGCTGGGGTTCACACTGAGGTTGCGGACGTGGCCGACGGGGACTTCTCGATGCTGCCCGACGATTTCGACTACCTGGTGCACATGGCGGCCTTTCAGGGGCAGGGCCTCGACTACGACTGGGCCATTCAGGTGAACGCCGAGGGAACTGGCCTGCTCATGGCCCACTGCCACAAGGCCAAGGCCGCGCTCATCGCCTCCACCTGCTCGGTGTACCACCCCCACCCCGACCCGTGGCACCTCTACACCGAGACCGACCGCATCGGCGACTGCCACGCGGTGCACGCCCCTACCTACTCGATGTCGAAGATCGGTGGGGAGGCGGTGGCCCGGACCATGGCCCGAGCGCTCAATCTGCCCACCACCATCGCCCGCATCAACGCCAGCTACGGGCCCAATGGCGGGCTGCCCGTCTATCACATGGACTGGCTGATGAACGACCTGCCGATCCGACTGCGGGCCCCGGCCCCGTCGCCCTACTCCCCCATCCACCAAGACGACATGAACGCCCACGTCGAGCCGCTGCTGGCCGCTGCGTCGGTGCCGGCCACGGTGGTCAACTGGGGTGGCGACGAGCACGTCAAGGCCGAGGACTGGGTGATGCTGCTGGGCGAGCTCTCCGGGAAGATGCCCGAAGTCGCCTACGACGCGTTCCCCGGATCCCAGCCCGGCGCGGGCGCCGATCCGGCCAAGCGGATTTCTCTCACCGGCCCCTGCCAGGTGAGCTGGCGAGACGGCCTGACCGAGGTCTACGAAGCGCGCTATCCCGGCGGCCAGCCCGCTCCCGGCATCGGCGGCGCCGAGCGCCTCACCGCCGCCTACGGGAACGACTAGCCCAAGCGAGAGGCCAGCAAGCGGGCCAACTCCCGCGGCTGATCACCCTGGATGCTGTGACCGGCGTCGGCCACAACAACCACCTCGGCGTCAGGCTGGCGACGCAGAACTTCCTCAACATCCTCGTCGCCCACCACTCCCGAATCCGCCCCCCGATACAGCACCACCGGACAAGCCAGCGCATTCACCGCGGTCCACAGATCGGAGAATTCTGGACTGCCGCCCCCCGGTTTGTCGGGGTCGGTAAGCTTCCAATCCCGCACCGGATCCCACCGCCAAGTCCAACTCCCGTCCCCTTGTTCGAAAGCGTTATGGATGATGCCCCGCCGCAGCGACGACTCGGTGCGGGTGGGATTGAACTCCATGGTCCGGCCCAGGATGTCGTCGAAGCTCTCAAAAGTCTGGGGTCCGGAGATGAACTCCACGATGGGCTCGGCCTTGGCATGGTCGGTACCGGGCGTCACGTCCACCACCGCCAGCGAGGGCACGAGCTCCGGGTGGCGAGCCCCCAGGCAGATGGCCGTCAACCCGCCCAGCGACATGCCCACCACCAACTCCGCCTGCGGAGCCAATTCCCGGATGGCCACGGCCACGTCATCGGCCATCGACGGCGGCCAGTAGTCGTGCTCAGGCCGCCAGTCGGAGTGCCCGTGGCCCGGCAGGTCTATGGCCACCGCCGGCTCCCCCAGAGCCAGCACCACCGTGTCCCAAGTGTGGGCATTCTGGGCCCCTCCGTGGAGAAACACCACCCGGGCCGGCGCGTCTCCCCACACAATGGCGCTCAAACCAAGTCCGCTGGGCAATTCCACCCGACACCGCTCCACCGGCGGCGGCCCGTTCCACTCAAGCCCCACCTCAGAGGCGTTGTCCGCCAGCATGGAAAACTCGTAGTAACCCGTCATCAGCATCACCCTGCCGGTGTTGGATTGCCGCTGCCAACTATTAGCCTGACAGCACCATGAGCGTTTCTTCCTGGGAGCCCGATCCCACCGGCCGCCACCAATATCGATGGTGGGACGGTGAGCAGTGGACCGACCAAGTAGCCGACGACGGCATCCAATCCGTCGACCCTGTCAGCGCTGCCGAGGCGAATCTTCCCCACGAGATGGTTTCCCCGGTCTCAAAGCCCTCTAGACCGATGCCAGGTGAACTCGGAGATCAATTCACCCCTGACAGCCCTGATCCCTTCCTGATGCTGTCCTCCCGGGGGAAGCGTTTCGGCGGCTTCATTCTGGAAATCCTATTGATCCCGGTAACACTCATCGTGGGTTGGTTGATTTGGGCGTTGATCGTTTACTCCCGAGGGCAAACCCCAGCGAAGCACGTGCTCGGCATGCGAGTAGTACGAATTGCAGACCAGCGAGCGGCCGGCTTCGGATTGATGGCACTGCGCGAGCTGGTATTGAAGATAGTTCCTTCGATGTTCTTATTGGGTCTGCTCTGGGATGTGATCAACGGAATCGCCCTACTTGTCGACGACCGGCATCAGGCGCTGTGGGACAAGATGTTGAAGACCGTGGTTGTCGACGATCCTGACGACCTCTTCAAGCCCGTTCCCCGGCCTCGACACCCGCTCGGCGGCTAATCCCAAATCCATCTCTCCAAGAACCATCTGCGCCAAGGGATCACCCACGGCCAACAGATAGCCTGACCTCCGCATGAGCAATCCCGCCTGGGAGTCGGATCCCACAACCCGTCACGAATATCGCTGGTGGGACGGCGAAGAGTGGACCGAGCATGTGGCCGACGACGGGGTGCAGTCCCTCGACCCCCTTACCGGTGCAGAAAACCTGGAGCCCCCGAAGGAGCGCCGCGCCCGCGGCTCTGAAACCACCGCCCGCCAAGAAGCACTTTCATCTGACCAGCCAGTCCAACTGGCCTCTCGCATGGCTCGCTTTGGTGGCCGGCTCATCGATTTGGCTGTTTATTTTGTGTTCACTTTTGCCTTGTTGCTCGTCCTTCACTTCACCGACATCCGGCCGATACCGGTCGACGAGCCGTACGATGCCGACCTTGTTCGGGACTATGCCGAAAGCGTGGAAGGACTCTTTTGGGTACCGATCTTGTTCATCGCGCTCTATGAAATCGGACTGACCGCGATGAAAGGCCAAACCTTCGGCAAGATGGCAACCAGAACGCAGGTGGTCCGAGCCGAAGACCTCTTCCAGCCAGAATGGGGTCGCGCCCCGGGATGGGGGCAATCGATCATCCGCTGGACTCTCCCCGCTGTACTGCTAGTTCCAGCGTTCTACCTTCCATACATTGGAGAGATTCTGTTTCTGCTCTGCTATCTGGCCCTGATGTGGGATCGCGATCGACAGGGATGGCACGACAAAGCGGCAAGAACCCTGGTGGTAATGAAGCCGTAGGCTCACTCCTGCCTATGGCTCGTGGAGCCCTACCCAGAAATCAACTGTTTGAGATGCTCAACGAGCTCTCCGTGCAAGTCGAGTTGATCGCGGATGTAGGCGGGCGACAGCCCGACTACGTGGATGCGGATGTTGATGGTGTTGGAGCCGGTGGCCTCCATGGCGGCCCAGAGTTGCTGGGCAGCCTCGGTGGCGTTGGCAGCCAGGACGGTGTTGGCGCCTTGGTCCCAGCGGGCCATGGTGCCCTCGGTGGTGTAGGTCCGGTAGAGGTCGAGTTGGTTGTCGACGGCCTCGCCAGGTGGGCCGCCGATCCACACCCGGCGGATAAATATCTTGGGGCCGGTTCCTCCGGCCTCGTCGTAGGCATCCGACAGCGCCCGCACGTGGTCCGTGGCTTGGAGGCTGTCGTAGAGGATGCCCAAGCCGAGCCCGGCCGCCCGGCGGACTGCGGCGAGCGACTGGGCCGCGGCCACCATCGGCACCGGGTGATCGGCACAGGCGGCGATGGCCCGGTCGTCGGCCAGCGGGCCCTCGGCTTCGCCCCGCAGTGCGGCCACCACCAGGGGCAGGGCCTGTTTGAACCGCGGGCTGATCTCGTCGAACGGAACCTCGGCCAGTTCGAAGTCCACCGGCAGCGCTCCTGACGCGAAACCCGCCCCCACCCGACCCGGGAAGGCTGCCGCAAGCCAAGCCACTTCCTCCGCGATAAGCGCGTAGGGCTTCATCGGCAACAGCAGAGGGCACGGCGCAGCCCACCCAGACGGCATGGCCGCTAGTAGGAATCCGGCCATTTGCTGAGGGCTGGGGAAATAGCCCGGGAAACCGGCGTGGTGCTCCGACACCATTACCCCGTCGTAGCCCACCTCCACGGCTCGCCGGGCCAGGTCGCGCACCTCGTTTAGTTGCTCAGCGGCGGTGCCGTCGTGGGGATACAGCCGCAGCGATACTGAGCCCTTGGCCAGCGGCGGTGTGGTGTCAACCATGGAGTTCAGCGCCGAATGAAGGCGTCGGCGAAGCGGCCCAGGGCGTCGCGCTTGGCCTCGATGGAGGCGCAGGCCGGGTCGCCGGGATACCAGGGCATGGCGATGGTGGAGGTGACCCCGTGCTCGTTCATCTTGTCGTGCAGTCGAGGCGAGGGATCGGCATTGGGGATCACCATGGTCTCGAACGGCCCGTCTTCTTTGCCGGCCTCTTTGCGCAGCTCGCCGAGGCGGTCTAGCAGCTGGTGAATCTCGGGCAGGTCGTAGTTCATGCCTACCCAGCCGTCGTTGCGGACCGCCCGGGCCAGCGCGGCCTCCGACTTGCCCCCCACCCAGATGGAGACCGGCGCGTCGGGCTGCGGGTACATCCCAGTGGGGCCGAAGTCGAAGAACTCCCCGTGGAACTCGGCAGTGCCGTCGCGCCAAAAGCGACGACAGATTTCGATCATCTCGTCGGTGCGCCGCCCCCGGGTGCGGGGGTCGGCCCCCATCAGCTCGATCTCCTCCCGCAGCCAGCCCACCCCTATGCCTAGCCGAAGCCGGTTGCTCGACAGCAGCGACAGGGTGGCGACCTGGCTGGCCACCGAAAACGGCTCGCGCATGGGCAGGATGTACACGTAGGTGAGCACCTCCAGGGCTGTGGTGGCGCTCAGCATGGCCGACGCGGTGATCAGCGGATCGGCAAATGGCGACGTGTGGTTGAACGGGTTCTCCCCCGACGGGTGTACCGAGGCGAATCCGGCGGGCACGGCTACGTGGTCGGCCAGAGCAACCCCGGTGAACCCCTCGGCCTCGGCGGCCCGTGCGATGTCCACCACCTGCTCGGTCTCCTCGAACATCACCGCGGCGTAGTACTTCACTGGCATCTCCCTATTTCGGTGCCCGCTGAGCCGTCCTGGCCGGTCATGATCCCGGCATGTCCCCCAGCATCACGTCGCGGCCAAGCGCGGGCTCGATGAAGGAGCCGAAATACGGGCCCCTGCGCAGGCTGTGGCCGCCGTCGATGTTGATGCATTGGCCGGTTATCCACCGAGACTCGGGGCCGATCAGGAACCGGGCCAGGTGGCCCACGTCTTCGGGGTACCCCACGTCGGCCATGGGAGTGTTGTCGATGTAGCTGTCGTACACCTCGCCGTCGCGGGGGATTCCCTCCATGATCTCGGTGGCGATGAAGCCCGGTCGGATGGCGTTGAACCGGATGTTGGCCGCGCCGTACTCGTCGGCCGCGTTGCGCATGATGGCCTCGATGCCCGCCTTACCGGGGGTGTAGGCCCCGAAATACATGTGGGTAACGTGACCGGCAATCGACGACATCCCCACGAACGACCCGCCCCCGGCGGCCCTCATCCGGGGTACCGAATGCTTGACAGTGAGCATGGTGCCCAGCACATTGAGGTGCAGCACCCGCAGGAACTCGTCGGTGTCCTGGAGGTGGTAGGGGCCCATCCCACCGCCCCCACCCGCGTTGGCCACCACGCCGTTCAGCGTCCCGGTGGGCTCGGCGGCGGCGGCCACTGCGGCGGCCACCGAGGACTCGTCGGTCACGTCGGCCACCACGTAGGACACGCTGCCGCCGTTGGCGGCTTCTTTGCCGATGCGCTCGGCTGAATCGGCCAGCTTCGACTCGGTGCGCCCGCAAATGGTGACGGCGGCGCCGTCGGCGGCCAGCGCAGCTGCGCAGGCGTGGCCGATCCCCGTTCCGCCACCGGTCACCAGCACTCCATATCCCTTCACGCCATCTGCCATGATTGCTCCCTGATGAATCGCACAAGGCTGTTTGCCTAGTGCGGACAATTGATCTCAGCAGCCGCAAAGGTAACAGGAGGATCCGATGAAGGCAGACGCGCTGGACGCATTCCGGCTGGACGGCAAAGTGGCGGTGATCACCGGGGGCGCCTCGGGCATCGGCGAGGCCACCGCCGAGCTGTTCGCCGCCGCTGGGGCCAAGGTGGTGTGCGGCGACCTCGACGGCGAGGGAGCAGAGAGCACCGTCAAACGCATCCGCGAGGACGGGGGCGAGGCCATCGCCCAAGCCTGCAACGTGACCTCCCGCGACGAGGTGGACGCACTGGTGCAGCGTGCGGTAGACGCCTATGGCGGACTCGACATCATCGCCAACATCGCCGGCGCCATGTTCCCCGGTTTGATCGAGGACCTGACCGACCAAGACCTCGACGCGGGCATCAACCTCAACCTCAAGGGAGTGGTCTACGGCTGCCAGGCGGCCATCAGGGCCATGAAGGACGATGGCGGCGGGGTGATCCTGAACGTGTCGTCGGGAGCCATCGACCTGGCCTACGAGGGCATCGGGGTCTACGCCTTTACCAAGGCGGCAGTGGCCATGCTGGGTCGCACCCTGGCGCTGGAGATCGGCCGTCACGACATCCGGGTTTGTACTTTGGCCCCCGGCAGCACGCTCACCAACTTCACCACTTGGCGGCTCCACAACGAGGACGGCACATTGAACCAAGAGGCTTACGACGAGTTCTTGGACTACGCCCGAGACCTGTCGCCAATCGGCGCCCTCGGCGAAGCCCTCGACCAGGCCTACCTCATGCTCTACCTGGCCTCAGACGCCGGCAAGTTCACTACCGGCAATGTCTTCCGCTCCAACGGCGGCCAGACCACAACCTTCTAGCGAGGCGACCGGGGCAATCCCATCCCAGCGGTGGCGATGATGTCGCGCTGCACCTCGTTCACTCCCCCGCCGAAGGTTCCCACCGGGGCCCCTCGATAGGCCCGCTCCAACTCGCCGGCGAGCACGGCCTCCGGCGTGCCCTTAACCAGGTATGACCGCTGCCCCAGCACCTCCATGAGGGCCTGGAACGACTTCACTTTCAGCTCCGTGCCGAACACCTTCATGGCCGACGCATCGGCGGGCTTCAACTCGGTGTCCTCCAGCGCGGAGGCCACCTTCCAGTTGTACATCTTGAGGGCCTCGTTGCGGGCGTACACCTCGGCCAGCGCCAGGCGCACCCACTCCTGGTCGATCACCCTGCGACCGTCGTCCAGGGTGGTCTGGCGAGCCCAGTCCACCACCCGGCGCAGCGGACCGTCGATATTGCCCGCCGGAGCCAGGCCCACCCGCTCGTGGTTGAGCTGGGCGGTGATGAGCTTCCATCCGCCGTTCACCTCGCCGATGCGGGCCCAGTCGGGCACCCGGATGTCGTTGTAATAGGTGGCGTTGGTGTGTCCTCCGCCCAGCAGCCAGATGGGCGTGTGGCTGAAGCCGTCCAGGGTGGTGTCCACCGCGAAGATGGTGATGCCCTTGTGCTTGGGCACGTCGGGATCGGTGCGGGTGGCCAGCCATATCCAGTCGGACTCGTGGCCGCCGGTGGTCCATATCTTCTGGCCGTTGATGATCCATTCGTCGCCGTCGCGCACCGCCCGGGTCTTGAGCGAGGCCAGGTCGGTGCCTGCGGTGGGCTCGGAGTAGCCGATGGAGAAGTGCAGCTCGCCGGCCAGGATCTTGGGCAGGAAGAACGCCTTCTGTTCCTCGGTTCCGTACACGTTCAGAGCTGGTCCCACCGTGTTGAGGGTCACGAACGGCAGGGGCACACCGGCCCGATTGGCCTCCTCGAAGAAGATGAGCTGCTCCAGCGGGGTGTAGCCCTGTCCGCCCCATTCCTTGGGCCAACCAACTCCAAGCCAGCCGTCCTTCCCCATCTGGCGGACGGTCTCCCGGTAAACCTGCCCCGCCCGTCTGCCTTCCATGGCGTCCTGGCGCTCGGGGGTCATCAGGTTCTCGAAATAGTTCCGCAGCGTAGATTGCAGCTCGAGTTGGCTTTCGGTGAGGTCGAGGAACATCGACGGCCATACTAGGAACCCATAGACCCCGATAGCCCAGGCAGGTGCTCATGGCAACCGCAGGCACGATGGAGTAGTTGTCACAGACACCTCGTAGGATCAGCAGATGATCGAGGTACATCTATGATTGATTTCATTGTTCAAGGAACACCGAAATCACAGCAAGCGCGCTCCAAGAGGCGATGGCAAGACAAGGTCAGACAGGCTGTGCCGCCCCGGTTTGAGCTGCTTGGAGGACCGCTGCGACTCCGAATCGACTTCTTCTTCAACGGCTCAACCAATTTGGACACCGACAACATCATCAAGCCCATCCAGGATGCTCTAGAGAACACCGTCTACGGCGACGACGACACCGTGGTTGATGTATGCGCTCGCAAGATCGATCTCCGGCGACTTCCCCAGTTTGACTCCACTCCGATCACCCTTGCCTCGGCATTGGCCGAACCGCCGAGCGATTTTGTCTACATCCGGGTTGCAACTGCCCACAGTAGGCTGGGGTTCTCATGACCGCCCCAGCTGCCGCCCTCCTGGCCCTCGATCGAGTCAAGGAACAATTCGAGGCCGACGGCTACACTTTCCGCCTTCAAGAACGGCTCCCACCACCGTTTCAAGCATTTGTTGCCGATGCCGTAGCCCGGCGCAACGACGAACTCGTGATTATTGAGGCCCGTTCAGCCAATATGAACGACCAGACGAGGAATCGGCTGGGTCGTCTAGCTGAAATCATGGCCACCGAATCCGGATGGCGACTCGACATCGTCACATACGAGCCCGAAGTCCAGCCCCGAAGCCCCACTCGTGAGGACATCGTTCGAAGACTGGAGGAGGCCCATCAAGTAGCCGACCTGTCCCCTGACGCTTCTGTCATGTTAACTTGGGCAGCCATTGAGGCTGCCCTTTACCTGGCCAGCGAGAGACAAGGACTTGCTCCAACTCGCACCCTCCCGCCCAGGGCTCTCATCCGCAATCTCAACATCGACGGTGTCATCAGCGACAACCAAGCAACCGAATTGGACACATTTGCCCGCCTACGCGACGAGATTGCCCACGGTATGACTTCTGAACCCCCCGATCTCGACCATATTGAATGGCTGCGCCGGTTCGCCTTAGCTGCTGCTGACAACAATCTCGCCACTGTTGAGGACATGGTTGAGTGGTTCTGCAATCACTACACGACTCCCGAAGATGCCAACCCCGTCAATGACAAGGAAGCCCGGAATCACGCTGGACTCGGCTCCAGCTCCCATAACCCAAGCGATGTCTTACGGGCCCAATTCGAGGTGGCGTTGGATGCCGATATCGCAGAGGCGATCGAAGTCTTAGAAAGAGATGACATCAAGAGGGCCCAACGCGACCGGTATCCCCTTCACTAAGGATGACCGCGACCCCAACATCTCTGTGAGGGCGAGGAACATCGACGGCCATACTAGGAACCACTGGACCGGGATAGCCCAGGCAGGTGCCCATGACGAATGCAGAGACGAAGGCCCAACTGCTGCTCTGTACCGAACCGAATCCGGAGCTGGCTGCACGTCTGACCCGACTTCTGGAAGAGCGGCTGGGGAGCCTGCCTGACGGCCAGCGGGCCGGACGGGTTCTGGTCAGGCTGCTCGACGACCCGATGCGGGGCCATGTGACTGATGGGCGGCCTGTCTACGAGGCTGTGGTGGAAATCGGCCCGCTGACCGACGCCGGCCTGCTGGCCGGATGCCTACAAGGCGCGGCCGCCGACCTATACCGAGATGTCGACGTCGACCGAAGCGCGGTCATCGCTGGAGTCACGGAGACGATCAAACCGGGCACCGGGGACCTTCAGCTCTCATTCGTCATGAGCCACCGACCTGATCTCCCAGTGGTCGAGTTCCACCGCTACTGGCTGGAAGAGCACACCCGCCACGCCCGCACCGAGTTTTTCCTGGGCTATCACCAGTTCCACGGCGACCCGGTTCTATCGGCTGCGCTGGCAGAAAAGGCCGGATTCGCCCGCAGCGACGTGGACGGCATTGCCGAGTGCTACCTGGACTCAATCGCCGGATTCACTGCCGACCCACCCACCGAGCGGGGCGACCGGGAAAACTTCGCCGACGCAGCCACCGAGGTTGGCCACATCTTCCAAGTCTTCCCCATTCTCCACAACGAGACCGTCTGAACGTCACCATTTTTTCTAACACCACATTCCTCTCAATGGCAGCGCTCAACTCAGTCACTCGAGTGGGAGTCCTGGAACAATTTGAGAAGTAGACAACACCAATGATGCCGTCTCCCACCGCCCCCTCCATTTCCCTCCGTCCAACGGCAAGGCCTCTGTCAGATGCCCAATGAGGCACCAACCCGCCACTTCAACCTCGTCTCCCTTGAGAGTGCATACGACTAAACGCCACTCTGGATCCGCTAATCCCCTCCTGCATTCATTGCGCGTCAGATAAACCCGCAAATCTCCAACCTTAGAACAAGTCTTGATCTCCAACTTACGCAACGAATTCCCATCGACCGTTGAACACTGAATGTCGTATCCCAGTTCATCGGAAATCATACTTACATGACGAATAGATGTATCAAGATCAACTCTTCCTCTGTCCCTGTACGACGCTTTAATCTCTGAAATTACAGCCAGTTCTCCCAACAGTCCAATATTTGCCTTTCGTTCTGCATCTACCTTCCTAGCAGCCGCCAATAATACCTCATCTCTCAAGATCCGATCACCTAACAAACTGTCCATCCACTGCAATGAATCAGTTGGTACAACCTCCGAGGCAAAAGCACCGTCCTCTAACATGCCCGCATAAAGCCAAAGTGCCCTACGATCCACAATATAGGAAAAGACCACCTGCTCTATTGCGCCGTTTAAGGGCATCTCGCAATATCTTGCCAGCGCTGGCAGCGCATTTAGAGTGCCGCTCACATTTTCCACCAACCCAATGGTGTGTAAGATCTTCAACCCATGGAGAAAATCATTGACAGAAAACCTCCCCCCTGTGGGAACAGAAAAGAAGGAGGTGCGTAAGTCCTCAACCTCAGTCGGTATTCCTCGATTGACTAGTCGCCCAACGATCTGCGAAGCTTCAATCAGATGCCGAGTCATAATCACATCGTCAGCATTCATCATGAACCCCGCAAATGACTGAACAACTCCTCCAAATCTACTTCATTATCAATCGGTGGCCCATAATTGTCTTCGTCAGGAAGAGTCATTTCAGGTAAGCCCTCATCCTGCATCAATACAGACAAAGTCCTAACCTTGTCCTCCAACCGTCGATCTACAATTTCATCAACAGTACCGACGGACATGAGAATTGTAATAGCTGTGTTTACATCCACGGGAAGGCCAAGTCTGTGGATTCTGTCTTGGCTTTGCAAAAATTGACCCGCATTGAAGGTCCGATCAATGTACACAGCATGGTTGCACTCTCGATGCAAACTGATACCCTCTGCCATAGCGGCTGGATTAGCAAGTAGCACCCAACAGTCAGAATCGTTTCGAAACCGAGCTATCTCTTCGTCTCTTGTAGGTCTCGCTGATGATTCAATTGGCATCCCTCCATGAATGACAGCAGGGTTCATCGCAGTCAATACCCGATTTGCTAGCCATTCTAGATTTCGAACAAAGTTTGACCACACAAGAGTTTTCTCTCCGGCGTCTCGGTTTGCCGCCACAACTTTCGCAACTTCAACAAATTTTGGAGGGGTCTCATGTCGGCCATAATTGGATATCAAGTCAACTAGGCGAGAGTCATCTGGAATTTCAAGAGGTGGATGGTGAAATACTTCGGGATCATTCCTGCTCGAACCCGAAGCCAAGAGAGCAGGGTTAGATGCCGCTTCCAACAAATACATGATGATGCGTCCCATTTCTGCCAGTTGAACTTCCTGCCTACGGTTCAAAGCAGCTCGCCCTGCAAAACGATGGCGTAGCGCTGCATAAATGTCCGATTGCAATGGGCCACAAGGCACTTCAATGACGTCAATTTTTGGAGTTGGGAGCCCTAGCTCGTCCTTCGTTGTACGTACATAGAAAGGCTTCAGTCCAACACTCATCTCAGCGAGCACAGTAGGTAGAGGATGAGGGTCAAATGCTTCCTCCGGCAACGCACGACGGCCTTGCCCTGGCCAACAGAAGTCAACCAGCGGTTCAAGGTCTCTGGGATGGTTTGGAGCAGGTGTCCCTGTCAGGACATCGCGACGCTCGGCCAAATAGGCCAAGCGAAGACATGCGCTACCCCATTCGCCTGACCAGCCACGCTTGATTCTGTGGGCTTCGTCTAGCACGAGGTGCGTAGATCCCTTCGACACATGCTTCGCGACATCGTCAAACCGACTCACAACACGTTGGTAATTAATGGGCTCTTCGCGTCGAAGCTGGGACCAGGGTGATTTGGGGGTCCACCACTGAGGGTGGGGGCCTCGCCGATTCTTGTGACTGACACATAGTCCAAGAGACGGGAGGCCCCCGGTGGTTGAAGGTAGTGCAGCGGCGTGG
>JAJEGM010000043.1 GCA_022819825.1 Acidimicrobiia bacterium
GTCAAACGCTCAGCCCGAGGCTACCGAAACCTACACAACTACCGGCTCAGAATCCTGCTTGCCGCCGGACGAAAACCAGGCCAAACTCAACCCGTCACAAAAATCAGAACCCGACGTCCCCGCTTCATCGCGTAGAGCCGGTTAAATTGCTTCGTCACCCCTCCAGTACTTCCGCCTACAAGCTCCACCTGATAACCAGTAATAGCGCTGCCGCCGTTGCTTTCGGGCGGAGACCACGTCACTGTCACGCTGTCTTCGTCGGGCGTGGCGCTGACATTACGGGGAACTGACGGTGGCTGGATGAGTTGCACCGGGGGGGGGGGGGTGCCTGTGAATTGGTTGGTGTTGGACTGGACGCCGTCCACCACGACGGTGAGGTGGCGGCCGGGGGTTCCGTTGAAATAGCACAGTGCGGGGTTGGCGCCGTTGATTCTGGAGGTGGTGAATGAGGCGAACTGGCTTCCCAGGCTGCTGCGCGATGTGCTCCAGTAGCAGCGCACGCGGTAGCTGCCCGGCGAGAAGCCCGAATAGGAGGCGCTGAGCCACCGGCACGGCGACGACTGGTCCGAGCAGCCGGCGCGGTCCGCGGCCAGCGCGATGGTCACAGACCGCGCCTGTTGGCGCTGGGGGGCGGGGTCGGTGCGGAAGTTGGCTGCGGCGCTGGCGCTGCGGCCGGCGGTGTTTTGGGCGGAGATTCTGATTTGGTAGGCGGTGTCGGCGCTGAGGCCGGTGAAGGTGGCCGATCGCTGGGAGGCGGACAGGTTTTTGCGGTCCACGCGGGTGTTGCCGCGGTACAGGTCGGCCCGGTAGCCCGATATTGCTGCGCCTCCGTCGTCGGAGGGCGGAGACCACGACACGGTCGCGCTGTCCTCGCCGGCGGACGCGCTGAGGTTTCTGGGGGCGCTTGGGGCGCTGGTCGCGGCGCCGGTGCGGGCGTTGGCGGTGCGGGGGTTGCTGGTTCCTGCGGTGTTGTGGGCGGTGATGCGGACTTGGTAGGCGGTGTCGGCGCTCAGGTTTTTGAACTCGGTCTCCCGGGTGTTGGCGGACACGGTTTTGGTGTCGATGCGGCGGTTGTTGTGGTAGAGGTCGATGGTGTATCCGGTTATGGGCGCGCCGCCGTTGTCGGACGGCGGGTTCCACACCACGCCGACGGTGTCGGCGCCGTTGACGAAGCCGACAATCCGCGGCGCCCCCGGCGCAGACGCCCGGCGCTGGGGGGCGGGGTCGGTGCGGAAGTTGGCTGCGGCACGGGTGCCGCGGCCGGCGCTGTTCTGCGCCTGTATGCGCACTTGGTAGGCGGTGTCGGCGCTGAGGCCGGTGAAAGTGGCCGACCGCTGGGAGGCGGACAGGCTCTTGCGCTCCACCCGGGTGTTGCCGCGGTACAGGTCCGCCCGGTAGCCCGACACCGAAGCCCCGCCGTCGTCGGACGGCGCGGACCACGACACGGTCGCGCTGTCCTCGTCAGCGGACACCCTGAGGCCTCTGGGTGCGGACGGCTCTTCGACCCTGGGCGCCTGGGTGGGGGCGGGCACGACGATGATCTCGGGTCCTGTCGAACACGAGGAGATGCAGCGCATCCTGATGGCGTCCACCCCGATGCTGCTTTTGCTGTAGCCGTGGCGGTTCCAGTGCTGGGAGGCCTCGTTGTCGCGAAGGGTGATGGTGACCGTGTCGCCGTCTGCGTCGTAGGCGCCAAGAGACGTCCACCCGTAAGCGTCGCGCTGGGCGACGCGCTTGGTGTGTTGGGCGCCGCCGATGTCGATGCGGTACAGCACCGTCGCGGTGGCCCTGGTGTTGGGCACATAGGCCTGGATCTCCTGGCGGCCGACCCTTGTGCCCATGGACCACCGCGCCCAGTTGCCTGTGCTGGACTCGCCTGCGGTGCCGTAGGTGTACACGTAGTTGTTCGACCCGTACCCCTTGCCCGCGTCACCGGCCCACCAGTACCGGCTCGGCCCGTTCAAACTGGGGTTGTCGTTCACATACCACGACGTCTGCTGCGGCTGCCCGGACGCCGCCGGGGCCAGAACCGAGGCCAACAAACAAAGCGCGACGAACAGCGCCAACCCCAACCGACAACCCCGCCACCCCCCGGGGCCCCCTCTCGAGCCGGCTTGCTTCCGGCCCGGCTCTTCTACAAACGGATCAGCAGCACTCTGGGGGGGGGGTCATGGCAAGACCCTAACCAGGCGTATCGACCCCGAACAAGCCTCCCGCCCTAACCGGCCAAGAGCGCCCCCAGGGTGCGGAGCTGTTGGGTGCCGGCACCCAGGCTGCACTCGATGTGCTTGTTCCACAGGGTATAGCGGTGCAGCGGGTAGTCGACGCTCACCCCCATGCCGCCGTGGACGTGCTGGGTGGCGTGGGCCACGTCGTGGGCCCAGTGGGAGGCGTACCACTTGGCGATGGGCAGCCGTAGCGAGGCGTCGTTGCCCTCGGTCAAGTCGTAGAGCACGGCGTAGGTACACAGCCGCACGGCCTCCACGTGCATGAATTGGTCGGCCAGGCGCTGGGTAACTGCTTGGAACGTGGCCACCGGACGCCCGAACTGCTCCCGCTCAGAGGTGTATTCGGCGGCCAGGCGCAGCGCCCGATCCACCACGCCCATCTGGGTGGCGCACAGCAGGGCGACGGCCCGATCGGCCAGCCAGGCTACGGAGATGCCGTCGGCGTCGCCGAGCGGCTCGCACGGGGCGCCATAGAAGCTCACCTGGTGTACCGGTTGAAGCCGGGTGGACACGCCCGCCTCCATGGTGATCGCGGGGTCGGACAGGTCCACCAAGAACAGCCCGGTTCCGCTGATGATGCCATTGTCAGTGCCATCGTCGAGACCGCCTACCACCACGATCTTGGACGACTCAGCCGCGAACTCCACCACCTCTTTGGTGCCCACCATCTTGCCGTCCACCACCCGGGCCGTGGGATTGGTGATGTCGTCGTTCAGGTACTCCTGCAAGCCGAGGGTCAGAACGGTGGAACCGTCGGCACAGCCGGGGAGCTCTCGCTGACGCTGTTCGTCTGAGCCGAAAGCGTCCACTGCCAGCGCGGCCAGCATCCCGCTCCACAATGGGAGCGGGGCGACATGGCGGCCTTGGGCCTCCAGCACCTGTCCGACGGCCATCAAGTCCAGGCTGCCGCCTCCCACGTCTTCGCTCAGGCCTATGCCCACCAGCCCAGCCGCGGCCAGTTCGCCGTAGAGGTCCCGGTCGAACCACTCATCGGCGGCTTCGATCTCCATGAGCCGCTCCATGTCGAGGCGGTCGCCCATGATCCGGTTGGCCAGCTCGGAAACCGCCTGCTGTTCTTCACTAAGAGTGAAATCCATTTTCCGTTCTTCTCCCTGCGCTACTTGCGCCGCTTCTCGCGGGGCAGGCCGAGACCGGCCATGCCGATGATGTCCCGCTGGATCTCGTTGGTTCCGCCGCCGAAGGTCAGGATCCAACAGCCTCGGTAGGACTCCTCCATCCGACTGGAGAACTCGGCATGGGGGGAGCCCTTCTTGAGATGGCCAGTAGCCCCTACTACCTCGGTCAGACCGGAGTAGATGAGGTGCATCGACTCCGATCCCCAAACCTTGATGGTGGAGGCCAAGGCAGGGTTCACGTTGTTGCCGACAGTACTCTCGTAGGCCACCTTCCAGTTCAACAGGTCCAGGAACTCCACCCGGGCCCGGCACTCGGCCAGCTTGACCTGCACCCATTCCTGGTCGATCACCCGGCGGCCGTCGGGCAGCTTGGCCTCTTTGGCCCATTCCACCGCTTGGTTCACCAGATTGGCGATGCCCCCGGAGGCGCACAGCGACACCCGCTCGTGGTTGAGCTGATTGGTGATGAGGCCCCAGCCCCCGTTCACCTCGCCCACCCGCAGCCAGTCGGGCACTCGCACGTTGTCGTAGAACGTGGAGGTGGTGTGGGAGCCGCCCATGGTGATGAACGGCTGGATGTCGAATCCGGGGTCGTCGGTGGGGGCCAAGAACATGGTGATGCCCTTGTGGGCGGGGGCGTCGGGGTCGGTGCGGGCGGCCAGCCACACGTAGTCGGCGTCGTAGGCCAGACTGGTGAACTGCTTCTGGCCGTTCACAACCCACTCGTCGCCGTCGCGCACCGCCCGGGTCTTGAGCGCGGCCAGGTCGGTGCCTGCGGTGGGCTCGGAATAGCCGATGGAGAAGTGCATCTCACCGGCCAGGATCTTCTTCAAGAAGAAGTCCTTCTGGCGGTCGTTCCCGTACTCCCGGATGGTCGGGCCCACCGTGTTGATGGTGAGGAACGGCACCGGCACCTGGGCGGCCCAGGCTTCGTTGAAGAAGATGTACTGCTCGATGGGGGTAAATCCCTTGCCGCCGTATTCCACCGGCCAGCCCACTCCTAGCCAGCCATCGCTGCCGATCTGGCGGATCAGCGCCTTGTAGTCCTCGTTGGCCTCGGTCTCGGTGTGGCGGATCTTCGCCCGCACCTCATCGGTCATGAGATTGGAAAAATACGTCCGCAGTTCCTGCTGGAGCTCAAGCTGGTCATCGGTCAATTCGACGCGCATGGGGTAAGTCTGACAGTCACAGGGCTCGTTGGGCTATCCAGGGTCGCCAGTCCTGGGGGTAGCCTCACATTGATGCTGGTCGTGGGTCTTACTGGCGGGATTGGAGCGGGGAAATCGACCGCAGCAAGCCGATTCGCCGAGCTCGGGGCCGCAGTGATCGATGTGGACGCAATCGGGCGGCAGGTGCTGGCCCCTGGGGGTCGAGCCGAGCGGGGGGTGATCGATGCTTTCGGCCCCGCAATCGTGGATGACCACGGGCACATCGACCGGGCCAAGGTGGCCGCCGAGGTGTTCGGCCGCCCGGATCGGTTGGCTGCGCTGGAGGCAGTCAGCCATCCGGCCATCAACGCCGAGCTCGACGTGCAGATTCAGGAATTGGACGAAAGTGGAGAAGTCCAAGTGGTGGTGCTCGACATGGCGGTTTTGACCGAGAGCCGGCTGGGGCAGCTTGAGTCGGGGCGGGGCTACACCCAAGTGGTGGTGGTGGAGGCGCCCGAAGCAGTGCGCTTGCCCCGGCTGATCGAGCGGGGCCTCACCGAAGAGCAGGCCCGAGCCCGCATGGCCAGCCAGGCCACCGACGCCCAGCGCCGGGCGATTGCAGACCATGTGATTGTGAACGGCGGCACTCCCGAAGAGCTGGCCGCGGCGGTCGATCAGGTGTGGGCCGAGCTGACCGGCGGCTAGCCGATCAGCAGGCATGCTCTAGGAGCGGGGGACCTCTTCCCAGGGCTGGCCCTTGTAGGGGTCGGGCTCCTTGGGCAATCCCAGCACCCGCTCGCCGATGATGTTGCGCTGCACCTCGTTGGTGCCCCCGGCGATGCCCATCCCCGGCGAGCTGATCACCCCGTCGGCCCACTGGCGGCCGTCATCGTCGTCGGTGGCCCAGGCTTGGCCCGATGCACCGGCCAGCTCGATGGCCAAATCGGCTGCCTGGCGGCTGATCAGCGCGGCGTTCAGCTTGGCAATGGACCCCTCCGGACCGGGCGCCCGACCCGATTCGGCCGCCTGACGGATGCGCATCCCGATAAAACCCTGGATCCGCTCCCTGATGTGTAGATCGACCAGAGCTCCTCGGATCACGAGATCGGTATTGCGACCCCGCTTCTGGGCTTCGGCAATGAGCTGGGTGCTGCCCATGCGATTGCCCATGGCCCCAGAGCCGCCGGCGCCGATGGCCACCCTCTCGTACATGAGCATGGCCACTGCCACGTTCCAGCCTTCGCCCTCACCCGCCACCAGGCAGTCGTGGCCCACCCGCACGTCGGTCAAGTAGACCTCATTGAAGTGCGAGCTCCCGTTGATCTGGCGCAGCGGCCGGATGTCCACGCCGGGCAGCGACAGGTCGATGATGAACATGGACAGCCCCCGGTGTTTGGGCTGGGCGGGGTCGGTGCGGGCCACACACAGCCCGTACTCGCAATACTGGGCTCCGGAGGTCCAGACCTTCTGGCCGTTCAGCACCCACTCATCGCCGTCGCGCACCGCCCGAGTGGCCAGAGAGGCCACATCGGAGCCGGCGCCGGGCTCGGAGAACATCTGGCACCAGATGTCGTCGCAGCGGATCATGCGGGATTGGAAGCGGGCCTTCTGCTCGGCAGTGCCGAAGTCGTTCATCACTGGCAGGCACATCCCATGCGAGATGGCCGCGGGCACCAGTGGCACCTGATAGCGGGACAGCTCCTGGTTGAACACCTCGAGGTAGCTCTTGTCCAGGCCCAATCCGCCGTGTTCCACCGGATAGGCGATGCCCCCCAGACCGGCGTCGGCCAGCGCGCCGTGGAACCTGCGGCACTCGGCCACCAGCGATTCCTCAGTCCATTCCAACGGCGGTTCACTGCGGGGAACGGCGTTCTCCGCTAGGAACTCCTGGGTTTGCCGGCGAAACTCCTCAAGGGTCACGGTCATGGTTCAAAGACTATGACTCTCGGCAACCATCCAAAGAACGGGAACGCGAAGGGGGCTATGTGCATAAGCAACCAACAGTCCCCTTGGCCGGGATAACGCCTTGGAGGTTGCATGCGTATCCCCTGGTCAGGGCGATTCTGCTTGCTTACGTGCATTAGCCCCGAAGATTTCCAAGCAGTGTGATATAATTCCTACATGGCGTTGATTGATGGCGGGAGGCCGGCCACGGAGACAGAGGCGGCAAGGGAGTGGATTGTCGGACTCCCCGCGGGCACGTGGTTCACTGTGCCCGCGGTGCCTGCCCCCAAGCAGATCGTGAACGATCTCATCAAACGCCTTTTGGCTGATGCGCCTTCGATCATCGGGCGGGCGGCGCGCGGCCTCTATTGGCGACAGCCGCCTTCGATCAGCAGCTTGCACGGGCTCGTTCCTCGCATCAACTCGTCCTTTTACTGGGCGGCTGCCCCACCGGGGTCTGGGTATGCGGATTGGAACGCGCTATTGGCCCTGGGGTGGGGCACGCAAGTGCCTGTGCAGGTGGAGATCGCAGTTCCTATCCGAAATCTGGTTCCTCCGAGGATGCCCCTGAAAGGCGAGGGGGTGGTCTACAAGCACCGCCCAAATCCCCGTCGCCGCGACCTCAACTGGAACGAGGCGACACTGCTTGAGGGCGCTCGTTCCTGCGGTGCGGCAGACCCCCGCCTTTGGGGCTCCGCGATCTCCGGGATTGTGGAGGGGAACTGGAAATACAAGCCCCGCACGCCCATCAACAAAGAGAGGCTGCTGTGGGCCGCTGAGAGCGAGAGGGCGGACTCCAAGTGGCCCGCTGGCGAGGGTGAGATGTCCTTCGACTCCGTCATGTCCATGCTCGCGTCCGATCTGCCAGATGTGACCGAGGTGGGATGAGCCGCCAGCGCAGGAAGTGCGGTGCCCGAACTGCCCTTGGATCTCCTTGCGGGAACTACTGGGACACATGCCCATACCCTTCCCACAAGACTCGTCGCGGCAAGGGGAAAGCCCTGCCCAGGGTGGCGAGCCACTCTGTTGGCCTCGGCGCCTCACCGCCCACCGGGGACGGAAGCGGAGGTGTGATTGAAGCGACACCCCTGGCTGCCAACAGGGCCAAATTCGAGAGTCTGATAGGCAGCGCTGCCAACGCTTACGGGTTCGCCCCCGAGATGATCGTCCACGACTATTGGCTCGTCAGAACCCTCTACGCCTGGCAGTCACGCCTGGGAGGCTCACAGCTTCTTCGCGCCTGCCCGACGAAACATCTTCCCGCCGGCTCATCGGCCGGGAGGATCATGTTCGGAGGCGGGACTTCTCTTTCTGCCGCGTGGAACGTGGCCGAACGGTGGTCGGAGGACATCGACTTGGTGCTCGACCCCGACGACGACCTCAAGCCAAAGCAGTTCAAGGCATCGTGCAAGGCGGCCGCCGTAACCGTGTCGAAATCCCTGGGGGGTGCATACAACTCAGAGGGCCGAAGCGCTGACCACTTCTTCTTCAAGGTCACCACCAAGGGTTCCCCCGCCCTGTCCAACGTGGACATAGTGCGGCAGGATGCAATCGCCCATCCGATATGGGCCGAGCACATGCCCGTCACCTCCCTTATAGGCCGGCTGGCCAGCGATGAGGACTTGAGGGCACACCCGGAGCTAGGCGGCTTCGAGTTCCTCGCCCTGGGACCGGGCACTACGGCGATGAACAAGCTGCTCGCCCAGACGCAGGTGTCGGAGTCGGGCGACCTCAACGCGATCAGGTACAGGGCCAGAGACGTGTACGACCTGGCCTCCATCGCGCTCTGCGCCGGCGACTTCGAGGGGCACATCGGGCGGGACAGTCCCGCCCTGCTGCACCTTGCCCAGCAGTGGCGCCAGCCTGGGTCTCCTCCTCGCCCCCCAGACGGGTTCGCGTCGATCCGCTCATTCGACCCGTCCACCCCGGAGCACGAGGCGCTCGCTGAAGGGTACGAGACGATGCAGGGCCAGTTGGTGTGGGGCGAGAAGATACCGCTGAACGAGGCGATCAGCCTCGCCCTGAGCCTGGACCCCGGCCCAGCGGAACCATTCGAACCCCCTCCCTACGGGGACCATCACGGTGTCGGCTATCCCCGACTGTGACCGCCGGCGGGCCAGCACAGGCTAGAGCCTTACCGGGAATTGAACACGCCGACATCAACCCGGCGACAGTTCGGATCGTGCTCAGCCCGGCCCTGGGGGGAAGGTGCCGTGATGCTCACAAGGTCGGCCGACTCTTCGTTTCCCTGGCTCGGAACACCGCCACGAAAGCATCGTTGGCGAAATTGGCATCCGACACCGCGGCCAGCTCGGAGACCCACACCGCTCAAGACCAGCGAACGGCCGCCGCTTCCCTGGAAGGCGGAGTGTCTGCTGGGGGACTTCAAGACGCTGGGATTTCTATTCAAGTCGCTCGTGGTTCGCGATCTGCGCATCTACGCCCAAGCCCGTGAAGCCTCGGTCTGGCACTCCCGAGACTCTCACGGCAATGAGGTCGACGCCATTGTCGACTGGGGAGACGGCCGATGGATGGCGGTGGAGGTCAAACTCGGGTCAATGGACGCCGTCGACGAATCCGCAGACACCCTCAACCGAGTGTGCCAAAAAGTGGACCACGACCTGACCGGCCCCCCCGCCCGCAAAATGGTAATCGCCGCCAGCGGCTACGCCTACGACTGCTCCGATGGGGTGACGGTCGTCCCCCTGACAGCATTGACGATTTGAACCGGCTCAGGCCCAGTAGAACCACGGCATCTGGAAATGTGTCAATGGCATCGCTCCCTAGCTTTCTCATAGAACCCCGCCCCGAGGTCAGATCGGGGCGGGCTGAAGCCGCTCGGTCTGGCTCAGGACGCGGGGAAGACATCGCCGAAGAGCACTGGCCAGCGATCGGATTCGACTCAGACGAATGGGAATGGGATGCCTGAGGGATTACCCCCCTACCCGTTTCGGGTTGCCTTCAAGTTCCAAGGCACAAAGGAATTAGTGTCGACTGTGATTCCCCATGGGTTTCGCGCAGGCTCGATTTGTTCCACGATTGGGGGGAGGAGTTCCGTGGAGCCAATTTAGCTCATCTACGACGCCCATAAACTTTTGCCAAATCATCAGCAAAGCTACCATAACCTCTGGTTATATTGAGGTATTCTTTTCCTGCCCTAAATTCCCTGCATCCATAGGAGTAACTGTCGACAGCATTTTCGAATATATTACCAGCCCAATTTACTACGTAGTCTTTGATTTTGCGCATGGCTGCAAATATGCTGTCAGTTTCATCCCAATCAGATCCTCCAATAACCTGGCCAACGCGGAACGATATATTGTTCACTTTGGATGATATACCTTTCATAACATATGGAGCTGCTTCTGTCAGGAGTGAAAGTCCTTTTGTGGATATTGATTTGCTTAGGGCCTTAAGTGCTGATATGGTTTTTGCAGTAATTACCTTTGCGACAACAGGGGCTAGCGTTACAACTAATACAGCTGCTGGTATTGCTAAAGCTGTAGAAGCGAATACCTTTAACGCTTTTTCTACACCTATTTTACAAAGCTCAATTGCCGCCGGTTTCAGCTCTGGCAAAACATCAATAAATCGCAACCGTACATAACGTAGCCCTAGGCTGCCATATGGTTTTCCATTTGCTACGGTGATCATGACTTGTCCGTCTAGCTCTAGTCGATAGTCTGGGAAACCCCACCACACGTCTCTTTCTCCGTTGTTCTGTGGATTAGGGGTAAATTTCTTGACCAACCTCCAATTGTTGGTTCCAGTCCGCTTTTCATATATTTTCCAAATTGGTCTTCCTGTCAAATGACTGATTTTGTCTTTTGGATTTTTCCAAGAAAATAAAAATACTCCCTGGAGATCACCCATATTCCATGTGGCGCTAAGGTCAGATCCTGCACCCAAGTAATAGTGGGAGCCACAACGCCAAAAACCACAGTCATCATTATACTTTTGCCAACTGCCTTTGCGGTAGGAGATTGGTTTGCTAATAGTACCTGTATATGGCGGCGGGTCCACCTCTATGGCATCAAAAGCAAATATAAATTCTTCAACTGTACTTGCCCGAATAGTAACCGTTGGTCCTGGTGTATCAGTGTCGTTCACTGCGGTTACTTTGATCGTGTAGAGGGTGTTGTGGCGTAGGTTGTTTGGGTAAGTGTAGGTGTAGGTGGTGCTGGCAAACGCGTTGACTCTTGCTGTTTGACTGAAGCTGCTGGATGGCCGGGAGAAGTTCACTGTGTAGTGGGTGATGGGGCTGCTGCCGCTGTTGGTGGGCGGGTTCCAGGTCACTTTGATTCGATTGGTGTTCACCGGTACGGCTTTTACGTTTCGGGGCGCACCAGGTGCGGTGGGCGCGGTGCCTGCGAGTTGGATGGTGTTGGATTGGACGCCGCCGATGATCGCGGTTAAGTGGAGGCCGGGGGTGGCGTTGAGCCAGCAGAGGGTGGGGTCGTTTCCCGTTGTGGTGTCGACGGTGCCTGACCAGGACCGGGTGCCGAGGCTTGTGGGTGTTGTGCTGTAGTAGCAGTGGGCGTTGTGGTGGCCGGGGGTGAAGCCGGAGAAGGATGCGCTGAGCCATCGGCAGGGTTTGGAGGTGTCTTGGCAGTTGGCGCGGTCTGCTCCCAGGGTGATGGTCACTGATCGGGTGTCTTCGGGGGCGTCTGTTGTGAAGTCGGCTGCTGTCGGGGTGCTGAGGCCTTGGTTGTTACGGGCTGAGACGAGGACTTGGTAGGCGGTGTCGGCGCTGAGCCCGGTGAAGGTGGTGGACCGCTGGGAGGCGGACAAGCTCTTGCGGTCCACGCGGGTGGACCCGCGGTACAGGTCGGCCCGGTAGCCCGATATTGCTGCGCCTCCGTTGTCGGACGGCGGAGACCACGACACGGTCGCACTGTCCTCGCCTGGAGTGACCCTGAGGTTTCTGGGCGTGCTTGGGGCTCTGGTTGCGGGGTTGGTGCGGGCGTTGGCGGTGCGGGGGGTGCTGGTTCCTGCGGTGTTGTGGGCGGTGATGCGGACTTGGTAGGCGGTGTCGGCGCTCAGGTTTTTGAACTCGGTCTCCCGTGCTTGGGGGCCGAGGGTTTTGGTGTTGATTCGGCGGTTGTTGTGGTAGAGGTCGATGGTGTATCCGGTGATGGGCGCGCCGCCGTTGTCTGACGGCGGGTTCCACACCACGCCGACGGTGTCGGTGTCGTTGACGAAGCCGACGATCCGCGGCGCCCCCGGCGCAGTGGCCTGGGGCTGGCGGGCGGCGTGGGTGCGGAAGCTGGCTGCGGCGCTGGCGCTGCGCCCGGCGCTGTTTTGGGCGGTGACTCTGATCTGGTAGGCGGTGTCGGCGCTGAGCCCGGTGAATGTGGTTGATCGCTGGGAGGCGGACAGGTTTTTGCGGTCCACGCGGGTGCTGCCGCGGTACAGGTCCGCCCGGTAGCCCGACACCGAAGCGCCGCCGTCGTCGGACGGCGGGTTCCATGACGCGGTCGCGCTGTTTTCGCTTGCGGTGACCCTGAGGTTTCGGGGGGCGGTTGGGGCTCTGGTCGCGGTGCCGGTGCGGGCGTTGGCGACAGTCGGGTTGCTGGTGCCGGCGCTGTTTCGGGCGGTGATGCGGACTTGGTAGGCGGTGTCGGCGCTCAGGTTTTTGAACTCGGTTTCTCGGGTGTTGGCGCCGAGGGTTTTGGTGTCGATGCGGCGGTTGTTGTGGTAGAGGTCGATGGTGTATCCGGTTATGGGCGCGCCGCCGTTGTCAGACGGCGGGTTCCAGACGACGCCGACGGTGTCGGGGCCGTTGACGAAGCCGACAATCCGCGGCGCCTCCGGCGCAGTGGCCTGGGGGGCTGGGGGGGTGCCTGTGAATTGGACGGTGTTGGACTGGACGCCGTCTGCCACCGCGGTGAGGTAGCGGCCGGGGGTTCCGTTGAACCAGCAGAGCGTGGTGTCGGTGCCGCTGATTCTGGAGGTGGTGAACGAGGCGAACTGGCTTCCCAGGCTGCTCCGCGATGTGCTCCAGTAGCAGCGCACGCGGTAGCTGCCCGGCGAGAACCCCGAATAGGAGGCGCTGAGCCACCGGCACGGCTTGGAGGTGTCGCTGCAGCCGGCGCGGTCCGCGGCCAGCGCGATGGTCACAGACCGCGCAGCTTGGCGCTGGGGGGCGGCGTCGGTGCGGAAGCCGGCGGCGGCGCTGGCGCTGCGCCCGGCGCTGTTCTCAGCGGAGATCCTGATCTGGTAGGCGGTGTCGGCGTTCAGCCCGGTGAAAGCCGTGGACCGCTGGGAGGCGGGGAGGCTTTTGCGCTCGACGCGGGTGGACCCGCGGTACAGGTCGGCCCGATAGCCCGATATTGCTGCGCCGCCGTCGTCGGACGGAGCGGACCACGACACGGTCGCGCTGTCCTCGTCAGCGGACACTCTCAGGCTTCGGGGCGCGCTTGGGGCGCTGGTCGCGGCGCCGGTGCGGGCGGTGGCGGTGCGGGGGTTGCTGGTTCCTGCGGTGTTTCGGGCGGTGATGCGGACTTGGTAGGCGGTGTCTGCGCTGAGGCCTTTGAACTCTGTCTCCCTTGTGCCGGCGCCCACGGTTTTGGTGTCGATGCGGCGGTTGTTTAGGTAGAGCTCGATGGTGTATCCGGTTATCGGCGCGCCGCCGTTGTCAGACGGCGGGTTCCACACCACGCCGACGGTGTCGGTGCCGTTGACGAAGCCGACTATCCGCGGCGCGCCTGGAGGAGAGACCTGGGGCCGGCGGGCGGCGTCGGTGCGGAAGCTCGCGGTGGCGCGGGTGCCGCGGCCGGCGCTGTTCTCGGCGGAGACCCTGATCTGGTAGGCGGTGTCGGCGCTCAGGCCGGAAAAGGCCGTGGACCGCTGAGAGGCGGACAGGTTCTTGCGGTCCACGCGGGTGGACCCGCGGTACAGATCGGCCCGGTAGCCCGTTATGGCTGCGCCGCCGTTATTGGACGGCGGGTTCCATGACACGGTTGCGCTGTCCTCATCGGCGGATACCCGCAGGTTTCTGGGCTGGGAGGGCTCATCGATCTGGGGTGCTTGGGTGGGGACAGGCGCGGGTGTGGCCGCGGGCGCTGTTGAGCAGCGGGAGGTGCAGCGCATTCTGATCGCGTCTACTCCGATGCTGCTTTTGCTCTCGCCGTGGCGGCTCCAGTGCTGGGAGGCCTCGTTGTCGCGAAGGGTGATGGTGACCGTGTCGCCGTCTGCGTCGTAGGCGCCCAGCGAGGTCCACCCGTAAGCGTCGCGCTGGGCGACGCGCTTGGTGTGTTGGGTGCCGCCGATGTCGATTCGGTACAGCACCGTCGCGGTGGCTCTGGTGTTGGGCACATAGGCTTGGATCTCCTGGCGGCCGACCCTTTTGCCCATGGACCACCGCGCCCAGTTGCCGGCGTTCGATTCGCCGGCGGTGCCGTAGGTGTACACGTAGTTGTTCGACCCGTAGCCCTTGCCCGCGTCCCCGGCCCACCAGTAGCGGCTCGGCCCGTTCAAGCTGGGGTTGTCGTTCACATACCACGACGTCTGCGACTGCCCGGACGCCGCCGGGGCCAGAACCGAGGCCACCAGGCTGAACGCCACGAACACCACCAACCCCAACCGAAAACCCCGCCACCCCCCGGCACCCCTCCCAGAGCCGACCGCCTCCCGGCCCGGCTCTCCTACAAGAAAATCAACAGCACTCTGGGGGGGGGGGGGGGGTGGTCATGGCCAGACCCTAACCAGGCGTATCGACCCCGAACAAGCCTCCCGCCCTAACCGGCCAAACGCGCCCCCAAAACACGGAGCTGTTGGGTGCCGGCGCCCAGGCTGCACTCGATGTGCTTGTTCCACAGCGTGAAGCGATGCAACGGATAATCGACACTCATCTAGGCCGCGGGACGGACGGCTTCGGCCGGGTCCATGCGGGATGCCCGCCAAGAGGGGTACATCCCGGCCACCAGCCCCACTCCCAGCGTCACCCCTAGGCCGACGCCGACAAACGACAACTCCACCGTCATCGGCCAGTCCAGCACTTGGGTGACCACCGCTACGACGGAGAGCCCGAGCACGATTCCCACCAAGCCGCCGAGGAGGGTCAGAAGCATCGACTCGATAAGAAACTGCACGGCGATGTGGATCTTCCGGGCGCCGAGGGCCCGACGCACTCCGATCTCGCCCCGCCGCTCCAGCACCGAGATGAGCATGATGTTGCCCACCCCGATGGCCCCCACCACGATGATGACCACAACCAGGAGGCTGAGCAGCGACTCGAAGTTCTCGCTGATGATCTCCCGGGCTTCAAGATCCAGCGACGACACTGCCACCTCGCCCGGCGCCTCGGGATTGGCCTGGCGCGGAAGCAGCTGTCGAACCTGCTCGATCACGTCCAAGTCGGCCTGCACCCAGATGCGCTCGGGGTTGTCGTCGGCGTCATAGAGCTCTTCGGCTACGGGGTATCCAATCAGCGCGGCCCGATTCAAGGTAAGCCCTTGGCTGATGGTGAACGGGTCCAGAACCCCTATCACTGCAAACTCGTATCCAGAAATGTGGACGGTCGGGTTGGCGTATAGCTCGTCGAAACCCAGAACTTGGGCGGTGTCGGATCCAAGCACCACCGTGGGGACTTGCACGGTGGCCGCATCGTGAAATCGGCCGTATGCCATTCCGCCCCGCAGCGGAATCAACAGATCCAGGTCGTCCTCGTTGACGGCAAAGAGGCGGATGCCTCCCGTCTCCACCTCAGGGATCAAATCAGTCTTTCGCATAGTGGCCGGTACTCGGCGGATGGAGGCCACCACGTCCACCAGATCACGCATATGGGTGTCAATGGCCGCGGCTGCTCCAGGCAGCAGCTCGGGGTCGTCGGCAAAAGATGTGCCGGGCGTCAACTCCAACACGTCAATTCCCTGCTCCAGCAGGTCCCGCTGGGCGTCGGCTTCTCCGGAGTTGATGATGCCCACCAGCGCCACCAGGGAGGCCACGCCGATGGCGATGCCGATGGCGGCCATGGCCGTGCGGCCCTTCCGAGTCCGGAGTCCCAGAGTCCCCAATGACAGAGCGTCGCGGATTCGCAGTCTGCTGCGTGAAGCGTTCTTCTTGGCGTCCCGGATTCGCAGTTTGCGGCGCGCCATGTCAGGTTTCCGCCGAGTCGTGGCTGATGCGGCCGTCGAGGATGGAGACCGATCGGGGCATCCTGGTGGCCAGATCCCGGTCGTGGGTGATGATCACAATGGTGGAACCCGCCCGGTTGAGCTCCAAGAAGAGCTCAACGATCTCCTCGGTGGTCTGAGAGTCGAGGTTTCCGGTGGGCTCATCAGCCAGCACGATGGCCGGGTCGCCCAACAACGCCCGGGCGATGGCCACTCGCTGGCGCTCGCCGCCAGAGAGCTTGCCCGGCCGATGGCCCATTCGGTGGCCGAGCCCTACCCGCTCCAACACCTCGCGGGCCATCTGCCGCCTCCAACGCAGGCTGGCTCCCTGATAGAGGTTGCCGGAGGCCACGTTGTCGAGCGCCGACAACCCCTCGAGCAGGTGGAATTGCTGGAACACAAACCCGATGCGCCGTCCTCGTACTGCGGACACTTCTTTATCGCTAACCCGCGACAGGGCTTGTCCGTCCACAATGACTTCGCCCGAACTGGGACGGTCCAGCGCCCCCATGATGTTCAGCATGGTGCTCTTGCCCGAACCCGAGGGTCCGACCACTGCCACCAACTCGCCGGCGCGAATCACCAGATCCACGCCGTCAAGGGCCCGCACCGGGGGAGTGCCCGGGTAGTGCTTGACCACCTGGTGCAGCTCCAGCACTCTCCGGGGCTCGGTCGACATCAGAATGCTCGCTGAGAGCGTTCCAGGCTTGTTTCGGCTGGAGGCCGCGCCACTAGGGGATGCGCACGAGGTCGCCCACTTCGAGATCGCCGCCTGTGATCTCCACGAAAGCGTCGACAAAGGTGCCTACCTCGACTGGGACCAGGGTTGTCGCCCCCTCTTGGACCACCTCCACCGAGAAGCCTCCGTCCACGGTGGCGATCAACGCTGAAGCGGGAACCACCAGGGCATTGGGGGTCACCTCTTTGGTGACGGTCCAGTCCACCGGAGCGGCGTCGAATCGGGCCGATGCCTCTCCGTCCAGCAGGACGATGATCACCTCGATGGTGGGGTCACCCGGCGCACCGGTTTGGGGGTTGGTCAATCGAGTGGCCACTCGGGCCACCTCTGCGACTGCACCGGGGGTGACCCGGCCATCGGGGAGCTCCACCTCAACTCGATCCAACCGGTTTACGATCTCGGCATCGGCGGGGTCGAGATTGCTGACGATCTCCTGGTCTTGACCGGTGATGGTGAAGGCGGCCGCTTGAGCCGAGATCGTCTGACCCTCGATCACGTTCACCGATGAGATGCGGATGGGGGCTTCGATGAACACTACGAAGCCCATGTCGATGACTCCGGTCTTTTCAACTCCTAGGCGGTTTTGCCATTCCTCCACCAGATCCTCGGTGACTCGGGTGAAATCCTCATCGATAGTCATGTCCTCGTAGCCGGGCAATCTCATGTCGGCCAAGGCCTGCTCGAGTTGCTCGACATCGGGACCCTCCTCCATGTCACGCTCAAAGGGGCGGTACATGGGCCGCTCTCCCCGGAGCAGCACAACCGGATAGCTGTTCACCTCGAAGAGGACATCGCCAACACCGAGCACATCGCCCTCTGTCGGCAGGCGTCCGGTAACGACACCGGAGGTGTTGGTATGCAGTGCTTCAGGATCGCCATAGCCGAGAGTCCCGGAGAACTCCTCGGTGTCGATCAAGTCGCGCCGCACCACCTCGGCAGTGTTCAGCTCTTCAGTGTCCCGCAGCACGCTGGCGCTGACCGTGGGGCCCGGGGCGGGTGTCGACCCCTCACCGGCTGGCTGTGGTGCCTGGGTGCTGGTAGCTGAAGACTGTGCGTTGGAGGTGCTCTGCGGGCTGCTGGCCGTGACTTGAGCCGCTGGGGTCGGGTCGTCAGGTGGTGGGGGAGCGGCGGCCTCGTTGGGCTCCGCCCCGCCGAACACCGGGAGGCACACTCTCAACGCAGCTTGAATTTCGGGGGTTACCCCGCCACCGCCCCCGTCGCCTTGTCCGGGAAAGCCGGTATTGGGGTACTGGCCGAAATCGGGATCGGGAAAGTCGTCCAGCCCTTGGTCGCGCATGCACTGGGAGAACGCCACCGCGTTCTCTTCTTGCTCTACCTGCTGCACGTTGGTGTCCTGCTGCGGCGCGAGTGCGATCAACTCGCTGAAGACGCTGGCGCAGGTTTGGAGTGCTGGGGCCAAACCGGGCTGGGTGAAGCTCACCCCGGCTTCCTGCATGGCCCTGAGGAACGAGGCCTGGTCGACGATCTGCGAGCTGTCGATGTCGGGGAAGTCGGGGAAGCCCTCGTCGCGAATGCAGCGGGAGAAGTCCACGAACGCCTCATCGCGCAGCCGCAGAAGTTCTTCTTCGGAGAGTTCTTGCTCATTGTCAGCCTGGGCGGGGACCAGCGTTTCGAAGATCTCCTCCGGCAGCGATTCGCCCGGCGCCGGGTCTGGAGCAGGGTCGGCGGGGGGATTGGCCATGTTCTCCAGCGCTTCGAACAGACCCTCGGGCATGATCTCGCTCAGGTCGGTGGCGGCCACCTCGTTGGTTTCCTCCCCCACGGTCCCGCATGCACCGGCAGCCAATGCCACCACTAGCAGAGCACTCGCAATCCACGCTGGATGTCGGCCTTTTCGGGGGTGCTTCATGATGGTTCCAGTCCAAATAGTTGCCGGGCGTTGGCTCCAGCTATTGCGATTTTGTCGTCGTCTGACAGGTCCGACTCAAGCATCTGCCCCAGTATGTGGCTGATGCGCTGGCCGAGCGGCCAGGAGTACAGGTCGGTCCCATAGACGTAGCGGTGAGCGCCATGCTGGCGCACATGGTTGGCGATGAAGTCGAAATTGTATGAAAGGCTGCAATCGAACACCAGATTGGGATAGGTGGCAGCCAGGTGTCCGCAGTGCTTGGTGCCCTCGTGAGTGGAGTAGCCGTCGAGCACCAGCATGGTGAGATCGGGGTGGCGGGAGGCGAGCAGCCCCACTTTCCAAAGCGACTCCTCCGCGCTCTCGTCCAGCGCGTGGACCACCGGGAGCAGGCCCAGCTCGCCCATGGCGCCCACGTAGGTGTTCACCCAGTGGTTGTCGAGGCTCACCCCCTGGAAGCGAGTGTGGAAGCTCATGCCGACCAGGCCGAGCGGCCCGGCGGCCCGCTCCAACTCGCCCAGGCTGATCTCGCCGTCGCGGGGCTCCACAATGCCGATGGCCACCGGGAAGCGGTTGGGGGTGGCGTCTCGGTAGGCGGCGATCTTGTCATTCACGGCCTGGGTATCGGCATGGCCGTTGGGCCGCAGATAGCCGTGCCCGGGAATCACCGCGGCCTGGTCTATGCCGCCGGAATCCATGATCTCGATGCGCTTGGCCAGCTCCAGGGCGGCGTAGGCCTCGGGATCGGGAGCCTCCTCAGGCGGCAGGCCCAGCGCACCCGAGGCGTCGCCCACATGGTGGTGGACGTCGAATACCGATATGCCCGAGGTGGCGTTCATCGCTATCTCCGCTTGAACTCCGGCTTTCGCTTCTGGCTGAAGGCCAAGGGGCCCTCTTTGGCGTCATCGCTCTGGAACACCTTCCAGCCGTATTCAAACTCGTGGGCGAGAGCCTCTTCTTCAGTCATGCCGTCGGTTTCGTGCAGGGTGCGGAGAATGGCCTCCACTGCCAGGGGACCGTTCTCGCAGATGACCGCGGCGATCTCCTTGGCCTTGTCCAGCGCCTGGCCGTCGGGCACAACGTGGCCGACCAAGCCGATGTCTTTGGCCTCGGCAGCGGTGATGTGCTTGCCGGTGAGCAGGATCTCCGCGGCCACGGTGTAGGGAATCTGGCGGCGTAGCCGCACTGCGGAGCCGCCCATTGGGTAGAGCGACCAGCGGGCCTCTGACACCCCGAACCGGGCGCTCTCACCTGCGACCCGGATGTCCATAGCCTGGAGGATCTCGGTGCCCCCTGCTATGGCTACTCCCTCGACGGCGGCGATGATCGGCTTGGTAGGCCGATAGCTGCGCAGCAAGGCCTTCCAGTGGAGCTCGGGGTCGGCGGCCTGACGGGCGGCCACGTCGATTTCAGGGTCGGCGTTGCCGGCGTCGCCGCTCATGGCCTTGAGATCGGCGCCCGAGCTGAAGTTGCCTCCTGCGCCAGTCACGATGATGCAGCGGATGTCGTCGTTGTTGTCGGCCTCCTCGTAGGCGTCCAACATCCGCACCATCATCGCTCCCGACAGGGCGTTGTAGCGCTCGGGGCGGTTCATGGTGATGATGATTGATTGGCCGTCTCGTTCCACAATGGCGTCGGGCACCGGTTGGTCTCCTTTGTCGGGGCGCAATATCTAGCAGCCCCGAAAACTAGTGGGCCGGTGGCTATTGGGGCGAAACGGCTGTTTCCCTATGAACCGGCGTCTTGGAGGTCCTCGATGGGCGGACAGGCGCAGAACACGTTCTTGTCGCCGTGGGCGCCGTCGATCCGACCGACAGGGCACCAATACTTGCGCTCGCGAATCTCCGGGAGGGCGAAGGCGGCCTGCTCCCGGGAGTAAGGGCGATCCCAGTTGTCGTCGGCGATTGCGGCTGCGGTGTGGGGAGCACGGCGCAGCGGGCTGTCTTCCATGTCGATCAGCCCGTCGGCCACGTGGTCGATCTCCGCTCTGATGGCTGTCATGGCCACCACGAAGCGGTCTAGCTCAGCCTTTGACTCCGATTCGGTGGGCTCCACCATCAGTGTGCCCCCCACCGGGAACGACACCGTGGGGGCGTGGAAGCCGAAGTCGATGAGCCGCTTGGCCACGTCTTCTACGGTGACGCCAGTCTGGGCGTGGAGGGGACGCAGGTCGATGATGCACTCGTGGGCCACGAGGCCGTTCTCACCGGTGTAGAGCACCGGAAACAGGCCGTCGAGCCGTTTGGCCAGGTAGTTGGCGCTGAGCAGGGCCACCCCGGTGGCATCAGTCAGCCCCTCGCCGCCCATGGCGGTGATGTAGGCCCAAGAGATGGGCAGGATGCCGGCCGAGCCCCAAGGAGCGGCGGAAACCGCCCCCACCCCTGTGGACGGGCCGGCCTCGGCCACTACCGGGTGGTTGGGCAGGTGCGGGGCCAGATGGGGGCCGACCGCCACGGGGCCCACCCCGGGCCCGCCGCCGCCGTGGGGAATGCAAAACGTCTTGTGGAGGTTCAGGTGGGAGACATCGGCGCCGAACTGACCGGGTTGGGCCACCCCTACCAGGGCGTTGAGGTTGGCCCCGTCCAGGTACACCTGCCCGCCGTAGGCATGGATCAGGTCGCACACTTCGGTCACGGTGGCCTCATACACCCCGTGGGTAGACGGGTAGGTGATCATGAGGGCGCTGAGCCGGTCGTCGTGCTCCACCACCTTGGCCTTCAGGTCGTCCATGTCCACGTTGCCGTCGTCGTCACAGGCCACGACCACCACTCGCATGCCGGCCATGACCGCGCTGGCTGCGTTGGTGCCGTGTGCGGAGGCGGGGATGAGGCACACATCCCGCTGGTTCTCGCCTCGGGCGGCGTGGTAGCCCCGAATGGCCAGCAGCCCGGCCAACTCGCCCTGCGATCCGGCGTTGGGCTGGAGCGACACCGCGGCGTAGCCGGTGATGGCCACCAGCATCTGCTCCAACTCATCGATCAGTGCCCGGTAGCCCTCGGTCTGATCAGAGGGGGCAAAGGGATGCATGGCGGCGAACTCGGGCCAGCTCACCGGCTCCATCTGGGTGGTGGCGTTGAGCTTCATGGTGCACGACCCAAGCGGGATCATGGTTCGGTCCAGGGCCAGGTCCTTGGAGGCCAAGTGGCGCAGATAGCGCAGCATCTCGGTCTCGCTGTGGTACAGGTGGAATGTCGGGTGGGTCAGGTACTCGCTAGTGCGCACACCGTCGGACGGCAAGGCGTCGGGAGTCGTCGCGTCAAGGTCGTCGATATCTTGGGGATCGGCGGCAATACTGAAGGCCCGCCACAAAGAGAGCAGCGTGCTCCGGGTGGTGGTCTCGTCCAATGAGAAGGCCACGGTGTCGTTGTCAACCGGGCGCAAGTTGAGCCCCTCGGCCAATGCCGCGGCCACGACCTCTGAGGCTTGGCCCGGTACTCGGACAGTGACGGTGTCAAAGAAGTGCTCGGCGGCCAACTCGATGCCGGCTTGTCGCAACCCGTGGGCGGCAATGGCGGTCAGGCGGTGGACCCGCTGGGCGATGCGGGCCAGCCCTTCGGGGCCGTGGTACACGGCGTACATGGCGGCCATCACCGCCAACAGCACCTGCGCGGTGCAGATGTTGCTGGTGGCCCGCTCCCGGCGGATGTGCTGCTCCCGAGTCTGGAGGGTGAGTCGGTAGGCCACCGCTCCGGCGTCATCGATCGACACGCCGGCCAACCGGCCGGGCAGCGACCGCATGGCGGACTCCGGTACGGCGATGAACCCGGCGTGGGGGCCGCCGAAACCGAGGGGGACCCCGAAGCGCTGCGACGATCCCACCACCGCGTCGGCGCCCAGTTCGCCGGGTGGGGTCAACAGGCAGAGCGCCAGCAGATCGGTGGCCACCGCCACCAGGGCGTTGACGTTGTGCGCGGCGGCGATGATCCCGCTCAGATCGCCGATGCGCCCTGAACTGCCGGGGTACGACACCAGCACTCCGAACGCCCCGTCGGCAAGCTCCTCGATGTTGGCCTGCTCTAGGTCGGCGATCACCACCTCGATGCCCAGCGGTTCGGCGCGGGTAACCACCACGTCGATGGTCTGGGGGTGGGTGTCGGCGTCGACGATGAATCGGTCGTCAGGGGCCTTGCGGTTTAGCCGCCGCAGCAGCGTCATGGCCTCGGCGGCCGCTGTGCCCTCGTCGAGCAGCGAGGCGTTGGCCATGCCCATGGCGCAGAGGTCAGTGACCGTGGTCTGGAAGTTGATCAGCGCCTCCAGGCGACCCTGGGAGATCTCCGGCTGATACGGCGTGTATGCGGTGTACCAGGCGGGGTTCTCCAGCACGTTGCGTCGTATCACCGGCGGGGTGATGGTGTCGTAATAGCCCATGCCGATCAGCGAGGTGACCACCCTGTTGCGGTCGGCCAGCTCCCGCAGCGCCTCAGTGGTGGCCGCCTCCGTTAACCCAGGGGGCAATTCCAGCGGCCCGGTAGAGCGGATATTGGACGGAACGGCGGCGTCCACCAGATCCGACAAGCTCTCGCAGCCCAGCTCCGCCAGCATCTCCGCCTGGTCCTCAGGACTGGGCCCGATATGGCGGGCCTGAAACTCATCGGGATTTTCTAGAGCAGCCAGGCTGTTGGGGGGAGTGGTTACTGAGCGCGCTGTCGGCACTGGCACGGTAGTCTAGCTTACCGGCGCTCTCGGCGCTTACGGGGCCACGGCAGCCCCGTCGTTCAGCCCGTAGTCAGGGAACGGGCCGAAGAAGCCGTGCTCGTAGAGGCCGAAGCCCTCCTTGCCCTCATAGCTAAAGCGGGCGACGTGGTCCACCACTCCGTATTGGCCGATGGGCTTGACCTCGGTATCCACGTCGTACACCTTGCCCTGGACCACTAGTTCGGGGCCTTGGTACATGCCGTGGCGCCAGTCGGCGTCCATGCCGTAGCCAGTGCCCACCGACACGTAGTTCACCAGCAGGGGCTCGCAGTCGATCTCCAGCCCCGATTCGGGGAAGGAAATGGTGGAGTGAGTCAGCACCCGGGTGCCGGACTCGAAAGTGTGGTCGTGCTCGGGCCGGCCCAATTCCTCGTCGGGACGCCCGTCAGCCCAAATGCGCTTGGCCTCAACCAGTTTCCGGCTTCCATCGGGCTGCTCGTGGTTCAAATAAAGCACGGCGTGGTCGTCGAACAGCATCGGAAAGTAGTTCCACATGCCGGCCATGACATTGGAGCCCTCGCGAATGCCGTCCGACTCGGCCTCGCCCACTGGGCGGATGCCCCAAGAGCGGTCGCGGGCGCCCCCCCACCGGTCCGGGGTTACCTGGAAGTCCTCGCCGCCTACCGACAAGGTGCCCTCCCACCGGCCGAGCTGGGCAAAGCGCTGAGTATTGAATACCACGCGGCCTTCATTGCGGATGTGCTGGTTGGGCTCGGGAATGGGCCGGATGGCCGCATTCCAAGTGACGTCCATGGCAATGGTGTGCTCGCTGGGCTCCACGATGACCCGTAGCTTCTTGAGCGGCTCGATCACTTCGATGCGAATGGGGCCGACGGTTTGGTCCATGCGGTCGGTGAGCGGCCGAGACGCCCGGATTACGTGCTGCTTGGCACCCCGTGCGACGCAGCAGAATGCGTCGTGGACGCCCAGGTTCGGATATTGCCCCATTCCGAAGATGGCAAAAAGCTCGCCGCTGGAGCTGTGCAGGTTGAAGTAATAGCGGTCGTAGAAGTTGCGATCGGTGGTGGCTACGTGGCGGATCCAGTCGGGGGACTGGTGAACCGGGAAATCGTCCCAGGATGAGATGCTCATTGCTGTCCTTTCAGTTTCCATTGCGCGGTGGCCTACCTTATGTCCTCGTACGAACGGCAATAGAAGGCAGATGGCCATGAATAACACGATGGAAGGCAAGGTGGCGCTGGTCACCGGTGGGGCTAGCGGCATTGGCCAATCCGCCGCAGTGTTGTTCGCTCGGAGAGGGGCGAGCGTCGCGGTGGCCGACCGGAATACAGAGGGGGGTGCCGAGACAGTGGCCCTAGTCCAGGCCGAAGGGGGCCAGGCCCAGTTTATTGAGACTGATGTCACCGACGAAGATCAAGTGGCCGCCCTGGTGGGATCGGTGGTGTCGGCATTCGGCCAACTCAACTACGCCTTCAACAACGCGGGCATCACCCACCCTTCCCGGCTGTTCCACGAGCTCACGCTCGAGCAATGGGATGAGATGATCGCGGTCAACCTGACCTCGGTGTTTCTGTGCATGAAGCATGAGATCATCCAGATGCTGGAACAGGGCGGTGGAGCCATCGTGAACACCGCGTCGGGGGCGGCCCTCATTCCTGCACCTGGCCAGCCCCACTACACCGCAGCCAAACGGGGAGTGCTGGGGCTGACCACCTACGCTGCCGATGAGCTCAACAACAAGGGCATTCGAGTCAACGCCATTTGTCCGGGCATGATCGACACCCCGATGGTGGCGTCGTGGCGGGAGTCGAGTCCGGAAATGGCCGAAGCAGTTATCCAGATGATGCCCGGCGGACGCTTGGGGCTGCCCGTGGAGGTGGCTGAGGCTGCTGTGTGGCTGTGCAGCGACGAAGCCCGCTGGGTATCAGGCGACACCATGGTGGTTGACGGCGGGATGCTCAACCGGTAGCGGCTGAGACCTATGCTGCGGCTATGACCAGGACGCAAGTGGCCGCGGTGGAGGGGCTGTTCACGCTCGACTCCGATGAGCCTCAGCTGATCGGGGGGCGGGCTCGCAGACGCGGCTCCTATTTCTTTCCCAAGGCTCTGGCCGGCTCTGACCCGGCGTGTTTGGGCGATGAGATCGACGAGGTGTTGCTCAGCCGCACCGGCCAACTGTGGTCGTACACCACGGGCGAGTACGCCCCGCCTGCCCCGTATGTCATTCCCGGCGATGAGTTCGAGCCCTACGTGGTTGCCGCGGTGCGGTTGGCTGAGGAGAACTTGGTGGTGCTGGGCCAGGTGGTGGAAGGCGTTTCGGTGGAGGATCTCTCGGTGGGTATGGAGATGGAGTTGGTGATCGATGTGCTGTATTCCGACGACGAACATGACTACCTGGTGTGGAAGTGGTCGCCGACAGCGATGAGCGAGAACGGAGACGAATGATGGACGAGATCGGTCAGAAGGGAAGCGGGTGAGGTAGCAAATGGACGAGATCGCCATCCTGGGTGTTGGGATGCATCCGTGGGGCAAATGGGGCCGAAACTTTGTGGAGTACGGGGAGAAGGCGGCCCGCGACGCGCTGGCCGACGCCGAAGTGGGCTGGGACGAGATTCAGTTCGTGTCGGGGGCCAACAGCGTGCGCTGCGGCTATCCGGGCTATGTGTCGGCGTCTACCTTCTCCAACGCCCTGGGATTCACCGGCTGCCAGTTGGCCAGCTCGTACGCAGCGTGCGCCTCCGGGGCTACTGCGCTGAGCATCGCCCGGGCCCAGATCCTGTCCGGGGTGTGCGAGGTGGCCTTGGTGGTGGGAGCCGAGTCCACCCCCAAGGGATTCTTCGCTCCCAATGCCGGGGAACGCCACGAAGACCCCGACTGGCTCCGGTTCCATCTGGTGGGAGCCACCAACCCCACGTACTTCGCCCTCTACGCCCGGCGGCGTATGGCGCTGTACGGCGACACCTCAGAGGACTTTGCGGCGGTGAAGGTCAAGAACTCTCGCCATGGGGTGTTCAACTCCAACGCCCGGTACACCAAGGAATACGACGTTGACGACATCGCCAACTCGCCAATGGTGGCTGACCCGTTGCGCCTGTTGGAGATCTGCGCCACCTCCGATGGGGGTGCCGCGCTCGTGGTGTCGAGCCTGGAATGGGCGGCCGGCCGGGGAATTGACAACCCGGTGCGGGTGTCGGGCATATCCACGGTGAGCCCCACCTATCCCAACAGCGTGATCGAACTGCCCTATCTGGCGTCGGACTCGTGGGCAGCGGTTGGCGACGAGACAATGACCTTCAAGGACAACATCGCGGCCCGGGCCTATGAGGAGGCCTCGGTGTCGCCCGAAGATCTGGACTTCGCCGAGGTGTACGACCTGTCGTCGGCCTACGAGCTCGACTGGTACGAGCACATCGGGCTGTGCGAACGGGGCGACGCGACCAAGCTGCTGCGAGCGGGCGACACCGCCTTGGGCGGCCGCATTCCGGTGAACCCCTCGGGGGGGCTGGGAGCCTTCGGCGAGGCCGTTCCCGCCCAGGCCATCGCCCAGGTGTGCGAGATGGTGTGGCAACTCCGGGGCGAGGCCGGACACCGCCAAGTGGATGGGGCCAAAGTGGGCCTGTCCATCAACCACGGCATGTTCGGCCACGGTTCCTCAGTGATCTGTACCCGCTGACCGGCTCGCCCGGTTCTCGGTACTGGGGAGCTCCCTCTGGCTAGAGTGCCCGCCATGGCACCACCTGACCTGCTCAGCTCCGACGAAGATCGCTACGACGTGTACCGGATTTACCGGGACGAGTATCCGTGCTTCCACGACGAGGCGTCCGACACGTGGTTTGTGAGCCGCTACGCCGATGTGGAGCACGTATTCAAGAACCCGGATTTCAGCACCGACATGTACGAGTGGATGATCGAGCCGGCTCACGGCCCGACGCTTTTGTCCAAGCATGGGGCTGAGCATTCCCGCTACCGCAATCTGGTGGCGCCCTTCTTCCGGGGGGCATTGCTAGAGGCCGACTTCATGCCCATGATCGAGGCTCAGGCTCGCTCGATGATCGATCAGTGGATTGACGACGGGAGCTGCGATCTAGTTGAGGGCTTGTCGAGGTACCTGCCCATCAAGGTGATCGTGGCCATGCTGGGCCTGCCCGACGAAGACCACCCCAAATTCCAAGACTGGTACGAGTCGATCAACCGGTTCGTGTCCAACATCAACCAGGACCCGGACATCATCGCCGAAGGTGAGCAGACTCGGGTGGAGTTCCAGGAGTACCTGATGCCGGTGATCGCCGAGCGCCGCCGCAACCCTGGCGACGATCTCCTTTCGAATTTGGTCACCGCCGAGATCGACGGCAGTGGCCTGTCCGACATAGAGGTCAAGTCGTTCACCAGCTTGCTGCTCACCGCCGGGGGAGAGACCACCGACAAGGCCATCGCCAGCCTGTTCAAGAACTTGCTGGAGCACCCCGATCAGCTCGAACAGGTGCGCAATGACCGCTCCATGGTCACCATGGCCGTGGCCGAGACCCTGCGCTACAGCCCGCCTGCGCACTGGATCCAGCGCCTGCCCCACGAGAAGGCCGAGCTGCCGTCGGGTACCGGCACCATTCCCGCTGGGGCAACCGTGACCGGCATCATTGGCGCCGCCAACAGGGATGAGCGCAAGTACACCCATACCGACCCCGAACTGTTCGACATCAACCGCAAAGATCTGCCGGCATCTAGCGCATTTGCCGCCAACGCTGAGCACACCACTTTCTGTTTTGGCCGCCACCATTGCGTTGGGTCTTACCTGGCCAAGGCCGAGATTGAGACCGCGTTGAACATGGTGCTGAACTGCACCGACAACCTCCGTTTTGCCGAGGGATTCAAAGCCAAAGAGGTCGGTGTTTTCCTCCGGGCTCCTGCCGAGCTGAAAGTGGAGTTCGATCCGGTGGAGAGTGGCTAGCCTTAGAGGGAATTGGTGCCGGATTCAAGGGTTTCCTACTATTGCAACTTCAAGCGTTGGACAGATTGTGATTCGTCCAGAGAGGGGACAACCATGAAACGCTCTTTGTGGAGGCTGCTGGCGCTCGTGCTGGCGTTCGTGTTGGTCGCGGGTGCCTGCGGCAACGACGACAGCGACGTGGCAGCTGGGTCTGACATCACCATTGGCTACCTCCAGTGGATTTACGCTGATGAGGCAGGCAAGAGAATCGAGGACGCAGCCAAAGAGGCCGTGGAGTTCTTCGGTTGGAGCTACGAAACCTGCGACGCGGCTGGAGATCCAGCCCAGATGCCGGTTTGCGGTAATCAGCTCTTGGACAAGGACATCGACGTGATGCTCACTGATGGCATTCCCGAAGCATTCATTACCGACGTTCTGGAGCGGGCCGCAGAAGAGGGTATTCCTGTGCTATCGGCCGGTGGAGAGGTTGAGCCCCGCGACTTCTATATCGCAAGCTTCGCTTCCGACGACACCGACCTCGGTGTGCAGCTGGCCAACTATCTCGTGGACCAATTCCCCGGTGGCGCTCGAATCATCGTGCAATCTGTGCCTACCGCGTGGAGCGACAAGCGCATTGAGGGTCTGAACTCGGTCATCCAAGGCAACAACATCGAGATCGTTGACCAGTGGGAAGGCGACTTTGCCGATCTAGTGGCCGGCACCGAAGCGGACGTGACCACCAAGCTTCAGCAGTTCGACGACATCGATGCGGTATGGATCAACTTCTCGGTTGCTTCCATCGGTGCGGCCCAAGCCATCGGCGCCCTTTACGAGGCCGATGATCCGAATCGACCACAGCTGCTGACGTTCTATGCGAACCCCACTACCGTGAACGACATCCGGACCGGTCGGGTTGATGCCGCAGTAGACGAGAAACTGGAGTGGCAGAGCTGGGCCCAGGTAGATGCCGTTGCCGCTTGGCTGGAAAACGGCACGGAGCCGAGCCAAGAGCGGGCTCCGACCTACGACGGCCGGAATTTCTCAGTCCGCCAGGTGGTCACCATAGACACAGTGAACGCCATGCCTGCTGACAGCACCGAGGTGCCTGCCCCGGATCCCCCCGGCGACTACGAGGAGTACTTCCGCAACAAGTGGTGCGACGAGTACGACGGTCTGCCTAACTGTTAAGGAACTAGTCCTGCACCCATTGGTGCAGGTGTGAAACTTGATTGAGCCGGTGACGAGAGCATCTGTCACCGGCTCAATCGCGTCTAGCGACTAGTTTCTGGCCAGGGGAGGTAGCCAATGGCTGAAACAAACACTGTCCCGGTGCCGCCAGGGTCTCCGAAGGGGGGATCGGAGAGTTCACGCTCGAACTTCGACCCGTTGGGGTTTATCTCGACTTATGGGGTCTTCATCACACTGGTGGCCTGCATCGTGATCTTTTCGGTGCTCGACAGCGACTTCATCGAGATCGACAACCTGCGCACCCAGTTGGGCTTGGCCGCACCGCTGCTCATGCTCTCGCTCGGGCTCACCGTTGTGCTGGCCATGGGTGACTTTGATTTGTCCATCGCCGGAACGCTTTCGGCTTGCGCGGCCGCGATCGTCGTGCTGATCGTGAACCACGATTGGCCCTGGGGTCTAGCGGTGCTAGTGGGCATAGCGTTCGGCCTCGGTATAGGGGCCATAAACGGATTGTTGGTGTCGTACGTGGAGATGCCTTCATTCATCACCACTCTGGCCACTTTCCTGATTCTGCTGGGCGTCGAGTACATGATCTCCGATGGCCGGAACATCACCGGGGCGGCCGACATGCCGGACCTCTACCGGGATCTTGGAATCGGCAAGCCCGAGCCGTTCACTGAGTTCACATCGCCGGTGTGGATCGCTGCTGGCCTGGCCATCATTTTGTGGCTGTTGATGTCCAAGACCGAGTTGGGACGATACATGTACGCCATTGGCGGCAATTCGGAAGCGGCCCGACTATCGGGTATCAACGTCAAGGCGTTGCGGGCATTGGGTTTCGTGATTGTCGGCTTCGTGGCCGTTGTTGCCGCGGTGTCTCAAACGGCTCGTACAGCTTCCTCCATTCCCCGAGTGGGCATCTCGCTACTGCTGTCGGCCTATGCGGCGGCGTTCCTGGGGGCGGCGGCATCTCGCAAGGGGTTGTTCAACGTGCCCGGCACTGTGCTCGGGGTGATCTTCTTGCAGGCAGTTCAGTCGGGTCTCACCATCTTGGGCTATGACCGCGACATCCTGGATATCTCTCGAGGCTCCATCCTGGTATTGGCCATGCTGCTCACCGCGCTGGGAGCGAGGCGGCGATGACGGCAACCGCACCGGCCACCTTGGAGTCATTGCTCGAGGTCTCAGGCGTCACCAAGCGCTATCCCGGGGTTTTGGCGGTAGACGATGTGTCGCTGTCGCTGGAGTCTGGCCAGATCGTCGGACTGGTGGGCAAAAACGGGGCGGGCAAGAGCACGCTCATCAAGATCATCGCGGGGGCGGAACACGCCGACGAGGGCCATCTGCAGCTGAACGGCGAGCCCCTGGAGCTCCACCGTCCCCACGATGCCACCGACGCCGGGCTGGCCTTCGTCCACCAAGACTTGCAAGACGTTGGCGATCTATCGGTGGCCGAGAACGTGATGATGGGTCTGGGCTATCCCCGCAAGATGGGGTTGTTCGTGGACTGGGCCGAACTGTACCGCCGGGCCGCTGAGCCCATTGACCGGCTGGAAGCCGACATCGATCCACGCGAGCCGGTGGGAGAGCTAAGCGTGGCCAAGCAGCGGCTGGTCATGATTGCCCGCGGGCTTGCTCAGCAGGCCCAGCTTCTCGTGCTGGACGAACCCAGCGCCTCGCTCACCGATGAGGAGATCGAGCACCTGTTCGCGGTCGTCCGTCGGTTGAGGGACGACGGCATCACCGTGGTGTATGTGTCGCATCGGCTGGAAGAGATCTTCGAGCTCACCGAGCGGGTGATCGTGATGCGCAACGGACAGCTGGTGGCCGATGAGCCCACCTCAGCGCTGAATCGGGCCTCGCTGATTTCTCACATCACCGGCCATGAGCACGCTCAAACCGCGACTGAGCGCAGAGCCAGCCGGGAAGTGGGAGGACGCCCCGACACGGAGGCCGTCTTGGAGGTAGAGGGAATTAGCGCCGACACCGGCGTACGAGATTGCACCTTCGACGTGCGCAAGGGCGAGATCTTGGGCTTAGGCGGGCTGATGGGCAGTGGCCGTACCGAGTTGGTTCGGGCGGTGTTCGGTGCCGATTACCGTCAGGAGGGCTCAGTGCGGGTGCACGGCCGTGAGATTCATGGCAACCATCCCTCAGAGTCCATGTCGGCCGGTCTGGCCCTGCTGCCTGAAGACCGCAAGACCCAGGGCAACATCATGGATTTCAGCGTGCGCAACAACATCACGCTGGCCTCCCTGGACCGCCACCGGGTTCGACCTCGGGTGCCGGCGCCATCGCCGCGATCGGAGAAGCAATCGGCTGACCGTCGGATTGACCGATTGAGCATCGCCACCCCCAACGACCGGCAACTGGTGCGACTGTTGTCGGGTGGGAATCAGCAGAAGGTGGTCATCGCCAAATGGCTGGAGCAGGGGGCCGACGTGTTGATCTTCGACGAGCCCACCATTGGGGTGGATGTGGACGGCAAAGAGGAGATCTACGACATCATGGAGGAGCTGGCCGCCGAAGGGAAGGCGGTGGTGTTCATCTCCTCCGAGTTCTCAGAGCTGGTCGGCGTGTGCCATCGGGTGCTGGTGCTCCACGAGGGCAAGATCGTCGGCGAGCTAGAGGGCGACGCTGTTACCGAGCCGGCCATAGTCGAAATCTGCTATAGCCAGCACTGATCCGCCACCTGACCTCTGGTTTGTCGGCTTTGGGTGTGGGGACTGTCACCGGGGGTCGGTACTGTGCGGCCACGGGCTCTGTAGAGCCGAGGCGAATACAGACTGCTAGAGGCGGGTATGAAGAAGCTCCTGATCCTGTTGCTGAGCGCGGCATTGGTTATGGCTGCATGCTCGGATGGCCACTCCGATGTGCCGATTACCGGAACAATGGGCCCAGGCGAAGGCACGACGACGGAGGAGGCGGACCCAGCCGCTGAAGCCACCGCCGAGGCAACTGCCGAGCCCTCGGAGGAGACTAAGCCCGGCGAAAGCTCCGAGCCGACTGCCCAGCCCGAGGCTCCAGCCGAGGAGGGCGACAAGTGTCAATCCGCGGGCGACACCACATCAAGGGCCGCGGAGGGCCTGCTGCCGACTGATCCCGCAGTGCAGATCGGCGCGCTGGACAACGGGTTTACCTACTACATCAGGTCTAACGACAGTCCCGGCGGCTCGCTGTCGCTGCGACTGGCGGTCAACGCTGGATCGCTCCACGAGCCGGTTTTGGGCGCAGGGTATGCCCACTTCCTCGAGCACATGCTGTTCAACGGCACCGAGAAATATCCCGGCAACGAGATCACCGATGCCCTCCACAGCATCGGAGTGGAGTTTGGCCCCGACATCAACGCTTACACCTCCTACGACGAAACCGTGTATCAGCTCGACTTGATCATCGACGAGGAAGAGGAGTCGGTGGCTACTGCCTTCGACATACTTTCCCAGTGGGCCCACGCCGCCACCATCACCCCTGGAGACGTGGAGGACGAGCGGGGGATTGTCAGAGACGAATACCGGTTGAGGGTTGAGACTGGGCTGGGCGCGGTCTTTCAGGTGTTCGACCGCATGTACAACCAGGGCACGCCGTACATCGGACGTTCGCCGATCGGCACGGTGGAGAATATTGAAGCTACCACCGCCGATGATCTGAGGGACTTCTATGAGACATGGTACGTGCCCTCCAACATGGCAGTCATCGCCGTCGGCGATCTTCCCCTCGACACGCTGGAGGACTTGGTCGAGGAGTATTTCTGCGACATTCCCGCTGGTGAAGCGGTGTCCGCCCCCGATAACTGGTCGGCGCTGAACCCGGAGGCGACCTTCGACATTGCCACTTCGCCAGAGCAGGGGTACTCCTACCTGTCATTGGACATCCGCCTGCCGTCATGGGATCCCAACACCACTGAAGGCGACCGTGAGCTCTGGATCGAGGAGATCATCAGCATCATGGTGGAGAACCGCTTGCAGGACGGATACGAGCAAGGGTTCCTGTCCCAGATCGACCCGACGCACTGGATCTCGTTCTCCCATACTCAAGGTTTGCGCTACTACGGCACCAACCTTCGAGCTGTCGACTTTTCGGCGGCCCTTACCGACTACTGGTCGCTGCTGTTGAGCCTCGGAGAGCAAGGATTCAGCGATGCTGATCTTGAACGCGCTGCAAAATCAATCAGGGCCGATCTGGAATCGGCAATTCAAGCAGAGCCCACCACTCAGGATTTCGAATACGCCGACTTGTATGCGGGCCACTTCCTTGGGGGTACCGATATCGGAACAATGGCTGAGACGTCCGAGAGGGTCAACGCTCTGCTCAGCGAGCTGCAAGCGGATGACCTCAGCGATCGTTACCGAAAGATCCTGGCTGAGAGCGGCCTGATCCTAATCGCGGTGGGTGCTGACCCGGCCGACGTTCCCACCGTCGAGGAGATGGAGGCTGCTCTCGAAGCAGCCGTGCCGGGCGAGTTGCCGCAGTTGATTGCGGAAGCCGACGAGCTTCTTTCCGTCCCTGATCCGGTGGACCCGGAGAGCGCCGGGCCCATTGAGGCCGTTGAAGACGAGTTGGATGATGCCTACGAGTGGACGTTTGCCAACGGTGCCCGGGTGATGTACGCCTACTCCGACATTGCGGAGAACGAGGTCAGACTTGAGGCAATCTCTTGGGGTGGCTGGTCGGCTCTCGAGGAGGGTGACCGTCCATTGGCCCAGAGATTGGCTACCCGGGCAGTCCGAAACAGCGGCTTGGGAGACCTGACCCCTGCGCAGATCACCCGTTATCTGGAAGGACACAACGCCCAGGCACTGCCATACATCAGGGAGACTACCGAAGGGGTGTCCGGTGCCTCTGATACCGACAGTGTCGAGACGATGTTCCAGCTCATGCACTTGTACATGACCGATGCCCGGGTGGACGACCAGGCCTTTGGTGAGGCCATCAACGTCGGCGAGATCATCATCTCGCTCTCAGTGTCTGATGCTGATTGGCAAGAAGCGGTGGCCTATATCGATGCCCGCTTTGGCGATGCATCCGGCTGGTTCAATCACGTCGCCCCCCAAGAGACCTTGGACTCTCTGACAGCCGAGTCTCTGCTTGATCTCTACCAACAGCGCATCTACGGGGTGGACGATCTGGTTGTAGTCGTCGTAGGGGACGTCGACCGCGAAACGGTGGAGCGCATGGCCCGGACCTACGTGGGCACGCTGCCCGCAGGGGAGTCCGACAGCTATGTGAACCGGCAGACCCCCGAGCCTGATGGGGTGGTGCGACGCGAGGTGGTCCTTGGTCCTGACACCCAGGCCACCGAGGCGACCTACTACTACGAAGAACCGGTCAGTGTGAATCCGGCCCTCCAGGCGGCTACAGATGTGCTCGAGGTGATCTTGAACGATCGTCTAGTAGAAGATGTGCGCGAAGACCTCGGCAACAGCTACGCCGTATTTGCGAGCATCGACTTGCATTTCACCCCTGAGCCGGGCATCGAGGCCGACGTGGTCGCGTCGGGCGATCCGGCGCAGATGACCCGGATCGAGGCCGAAATGGCCCGGATCTTGGCCGAGATGCATGCCGGCGGGATCACCGAGGAAGATTTCGAACACGGTCGCTCAGTGGTGAGTGACAACTACCAACTGATTGGCAACAGCGACTTGATAAACGTGCTGATCAGGCGGGTGTACGCCAGCGATGGCGAACTGCCCACACCTCGGCGCCTAGTTGCAGAATTGGAAGCGCTGGAGCTCTCCGATGTGCAGGAAATTGCCACCTTGCTGTTCGATCCCGGTCAGCACATCCAAATGGTACGGGTGCTGCCCTAGCCGCTGGAAGCGTCAGGCGTCGGGTTTGGCCCCGCCGCCAGAATCAGACTTGGCGCTCCTCGTCAGCCCAGTGGGGGTCGCGTAGCTCTCGCTTGAGGATCTTGCCGGTGGGGGCTTTGGGCAGTTCGTCCACAAAGGCCACTGACCGCGGTTTCTGGTAGGAGGCCAAGTTCTGGCGGGCGGCGTCGATGATCTCGTCCTCGGTAGCAGACATGCCTGGCTTGAGCACCACGTAGGCCATTACCGACTCGCCCCAAGTGTCGTCGGGTACGCCGATCACCGCGGTCTCCAGCACGGCCTGGTGGGTGGCGATGGCCTCCTCCACCTGCACCGAGTAGATGTTCTCGCCGCCGGAGATGATCATGTCCTTGGCCCGGTCCACGATGAACACGTAGCGCTCGTCGTCCCAGGTAGCGATGTCGCCGGTCCACATCCAACCGTCTTTGATGGTGTCGGCGGTGAGGTCGGGGCGTCGGAAGTAGCCCAGCATGTTGGCTTCCGACTTCACGATGATCTGGCCGGGTGTCTTGCCGTCGCAGGGAACATCCACGCCGTCGGCATCCACCACCCGAACCGAGGTGACAAACCCCTCCCGGCCGCACGACCGCAGCCGCTCGGGGCGGTGGTCGTCGCGGATGGCCCGGATGTGGTCCTCCTGCGACAAGAAGCACATGGTGGTGCCCTCGGTCTGGCCGTAGCCCTGGATCAGGGTGCAGGGGAACTTGTCCATGGCCTCGGTGATGACCCGGGAGGGCATGGGTCCGCCGCCGTATTGGATGTTGCGCAGGCTGGAGATGTCGTAGTCGTCGAACCCCTCCACTGCCATCATCCAGTTCAGCATGGTGGTGACGCCCAGAAAGGCCGACACCTTCTCTTCTTGGATCAGCTCCAGGGCCAGGGTGGCGTCGAAGTTCATCAGCACCAGCGGGCAGCCGTGGGCTAGGTAGTTCATGGCCAGCACCACCGGAATGTGGAACATCTGCCCGGTGAGCATGTACACGTCGCTGGGGACGATGCGCTCGGCCACTGTTTGGTTGAGCATCCCGAAGTAGACGCTGCGGTGGCTGTGCAGGGCGCCCTTGGACTCTCCGGTGGTACCCCCGGTGTAGAGGATGAACAGCGGGTCGGTGTCGCCAATGTCGGACGACCCCTCGGGCTCGGCATCGGACGATGAGGCCACTAGCTCTTCGTAGGAACCGTCGCCGCCTTCGCCGTACTGGAGCCAGTGCTCCACCGAGCTCACCAAGCCGGCCAGCTCGGCCGACTCGGCGGCGTATGCGCCCTGAGTGATGTAGGCCCGGGGCTCGCCGTTGTTGACGATCTTGGCCAGCTCCGGGGCTGACAGCCGCCAGTTCATGGGTTGGGCTACCAGGCCAGAGCGCCCGCAGGCGAAGTACAAGGCGGCGTACTCCACCGAGTTCTGGCTCAAGATGCCGACTCGGTCGCCCTTTTCCAGGCCCAGGCCGACCAACCCGTTGGCCAGTCGGCGGACGTGCTCGTCGAAGGCCGCGAACGTGACCCGCTGGCCGGTGGTGGAGTCGATGATCGCCTCGCGGTTCGGCGTTTGCCGGGCCCACTTGGCGGGGATCTGGCCGATGTTCATCTGCGGCTCCTTTCTAGAGACCGGTGGCGATGTTCATGGCCGCTAATGGCCGACCGTCCCTAGTAGGGCAGGTCGAGAGCCAAGAAGCGCTTCTGGATCTTCCAGTCGTCGCCCACCTGCACGCAGTCATCGGTGTACACGCCGCTGGAGAGGACGCTTAGCTGGCCGTTCTCCACGGTGATGAGCACCAGATAGCTGATGGCGGTGATGGAGTCCTCGGTCTCGTTCTCGAAATATAGGTTGGTCACCACGTGGCGGCGCTGGTCGGTCTGCTCTTCCATCGCCCCGCTGAACAGCCCGGCAATGGCCTCCGACCCCTCGAAGGTGATCGGATCGCCGCCGGCGATGGTCATTGCGAACACCGGGTTGTCGGGGGCGAACATTCCGATGAGGAAGTCGCTGTCGCCCACGTCGTAGGCCACCCCGGCGTGGTTCAAAAGCTCGGTTACTGCTTGCTTGTCTGCCATTGGATTACTCCATTCCCAGTTGCTCTACCGTGCCTCGCCACGCAAGCGAGCCACCGTCGATCAAAATGTACGCGCCGTTGATGAAGCCGGCCTCTCGGCTGGCCAAGAAGCACACCAACTCGCCCACCTCCGAGGGGAGTCCCAAGCGGGGGATGAGCGAGGTGTTGATGAGGGCCTTCTCGAACGCCGCCGGGTCGTCGGACTGCTTCACGAAGTCGGTCACCATGTCGGTGGCGATGGCGGTGGGGCCATAGCAGTTGACCCGGATTCCCAGCGGGGCCAAGTCCACGGCCAGGTTCTGGGTTTGCAGCCGGATGCCGCCCTTGGATGTGCCGTAGGCCGAGTTGTTCGGATAGGCCGACTGGGCGCCGGTGGACGCCGCGTTGACTATTGACGGCCAGTCGCTCTCCTTGAGATAGGGGAGGGCGGCCTTGGAGCAGATCCAGGGGGCGACGGCGTTGACCTCCACCACCTTCCGGAACACGTCGAGGGACATCTGCTCCAGATTGCACTGGTCGGCGGGCGCCAACCCGCTTTCATGGATGCCGGCGTTGTTGTGCAAGACGTCGATGCCGCCGAAGGCCTCGGCGGCGGCCGCCATCAGCGCCTCCACCTGATCGGTATCGGTCACATCGCAGTGCTGGTATGCCGCAGTGCCGCCCGATGCGTTGATCTCGGCGGCGACCGCCTGTCCTTGCTCGTCGCTCAGGTCGGACACCATCACTTTTGCGCCTTTGCTGGCTGCGACCTGGGCGGTGGCCGCCCCGATGCCGGTCGCCGATCCGGTGATGACGAATCGCAGTCCTTCGATGCCCATTTATGCCCCCTAGTGCGAGATACGGCCCGCAGCGTAGGCGGCTTGGCTGGCGGCTGTAAAACAAAGCCGCCAAGCACATCGAATCGCTGGGCGGCAAGGGACTCTTGGTAGGTTTAGCCGGTGCCCTCGCTGATCACCACGCCGCCGGAGCGGGCCGGTGCCGACCCTCGCCCCGAGTTGGCCATTCACGAGGGACGGGTGCTCTTGACCGGCAGCCGGTGTGGGGACTGCGGCTATCCGCAGGCGGTGAACCCGCCGCGCTGTCCGATATGCGGAAGCCATGGCATGGTGCCCGCGACCTTTGGCCCCAAGGGGACGGTGTTCAGCTCCACGGTGCTGCGAATCCCTGTTCCAGACCGCACACCGCCCTTCACCCTGGCCTATGTGGATGTGGACGAGGGTCCCCGGATCCTCGCCCACGTGGACGGGCCGGATGAGGCTCTGGTTCCCGGCAGCGAGGTGGTGCTGTCGGGGTGGAGCGAGCACGGCGACCCCGTCGTGCGGCGGTCTGGGCCATGACTGGAGCGGGCACCGCCATCTGGGGGGTTGGGACTTCGGCATTCGGCAAGCAGACCTCGCTGGGCGGTCCTCGCCTAGCCTGGCAGGCCACGGTCGAGGCGCTGGACGATGCTGGGTTGCAGGCTTCCGACATCGACGCGGTCTACGCGGGGACGGTATTCGGCGATCCGGGGACGGTTACCCGGTGCCTCCAGCAGATTGGCATCGTGGAAGTGCCAGTTATCACCATTGAGAACGCCTGCGCCAGCGGCACGTCCGCGTTCCACGAAGCCCGCGAATCGGTGGAAATCGGCCGTTACGAACGGGTTCTGGCTTTCGGCATCGAGACCATGACTGCCCATTTCGACGGGGCCATCAGTCCCATTGCCTCCGACCCCGACGGTGCCCAGGGCTATGCGATGCCCAGCATCTACGGCATGTCGGCCACCCGCTACAAGTACGAGTTCGGCGTGACCGACGAGCAGATGGCCGAGGTGGCAGTGAAGAATCGCCGCCATGCCATGGGCAACCCCCGGGCCCAGCACCACAAGACCGTGACCGTTGAGCAAGTTTTGGGTAGCCGCATGGTGGCTGACCCGATCACCCTGTTCCAGTGCTGCTCGATTGCCGATGCCGCGGCTGCGGCGGTGATTGGGCCTCTGGGCGGCTCACGAGACCCGCGTGGGGAGGTAACCATCCGCTCCAGCGCACTGCGCTCGGGCCGACTGTGGGACCACACCACCGACAAGGTGTGGGGCTGGGACATCGTGGCCGACACCGCAGCCCAGGCCTACGAAGCTGCCGGCGTGAGCGTGGAGGACATAAACGTGTTCGAGGTCCACGATGCCTTCACCATCGGCGAGATCATCACCACCGAGGCGCTGGGGATTTGCGAACTGGGCGAAGGCGGAAGGCTGGTGGAGTCGGGCCACACCTCGTTGGGCGGCCTCCAGCCGGTCAACCCGTCGGGCGGGCTCTTGTCGCGGGGCCACCCGTTGGGAGCCACCGGTCTGGCTCAGATCGCCGAGATCGCATGGCAGCTTCGGGGCATGGCCGCCGACCGCCAGGTGCCCGGGGCCCGCCTCGGCGCGGTGGAGACCATGGGCGGGGGCACCGCAGGGATCGATGGCAACGCCTGCGTGGTGACCGTGCTGGAGCAGGTGGGTTGACTCGATGAGCGACCGGCAAATTTTGGCCATTGACGATGAGGTCTTGTCGCCGGAGCGGATCGCCGATCCCCATTCCTATTTCTCTGTGCTCCGCGAGCACGATCCGGTCCATTGGAATGAGAAGTACCGGGCGTGGTTCATCCACCGCTACGACGATGTGCTCGACGCTCTGCGCGACCCCCGCTTCTCCTCCGAGCGCATCGGAGCGGCCTACGACCGTCTGACCGACGAGCAGAAGGCGCAGCGCCAACCCACCTATGACATCTTGATGGACTGGTTGGTATTTCGCGATCCCCCCGACCACACCCGGCTGCGGCGATTGGTGAGCCGGGCCTTCACCCCTCGAGCGGTGGAAGCTTGGCGGGACCGGATCAACGGCGTAGTCGACGAGCTGATCGACGGCTTGTCCGACAAGGAGCACTTCGATCTGATCGAGGACTTCGCCTATCCCATCCCCGCGGTGGTCATCGCCGAGATGATGGGGGTGCCCGCCGAAGACCGCGACCGGTTCAAAGACTGGTCCGACGACGTGATGATTCTGGTGTTCGGCGCTCGGGGAGTGGGCGACCGGCGGGCCCGGGCCCAGCAGGGGCTGATCGAACTGGCCGCCTATCTGGGCGACTTGGTGGCCCACTACCGCCAGCACCCGGCCGACAACATCATCTCCAACCTGGTGGAGGCCTCCGAGGGAGACGACAGTCTGGAAGACCCCGAGATTGTGGCCAACTGCGTGCTGTTCCTCTTCGGCGGCCACGAGACCACCACCAACCTGATCGGCAACGGCATCCGGGTGCTGCTCAACCATCCCGGCCAGCTTCAGAAGCTGCGGGACGACCTCTCGCTGATAAAACCGGCGGTGGAGGAGATCCTGCGGTTCGACGGGCCGTCCAAGATGGAGGTCCGCACCTTGGCCGACGAGGTGGAGATGGGCGACAAGACGCTCCCCGCCGGCGACATGGTGTACCTCGTGCAGCATGCCGCCAATCGCGATCCCGAGGTATTCGATCAGCCCGACCAGTTCGACATCACCCGCGACCCCAACAACCACATCGGCTTCGGCTTCGGGCTGCACTTCTGCCTGGGAGCGTCGGTGGCTCGCCTGGAGGGGACGATCGCCCTGGAGGCCTTGGTGCGCCGCCTGCCCAATTTGGAGCTGGGGCCTGAGCCCGAGGTGTGGGTGCCCACCATGCTGAGCCGGGGACTAGAGCACCTTCCGGTAAGCCTCACATGAGCACGGCGCGGCCCCTGGAAGGCTTGGGCGCGGTGGTGACCGGCGCGACCGGCGACATCGGTGGCGCCATTGCCCGGGTGCTGGCCGACCAAGGGGCTCGGGTAGGCCTCATCGCCCGGCGAGCCGAGCGTTTGGAGGAGCTGGCTGGCGAGCTACGTGATGGCGGCACAGAAGTTTCTGTCTCACCTTGCGATGTGACCGATGCCGACGCTGTGTCAGCGGCCGCCGAGGCCACCAGCGAAGCCATTGGTCCTATAGACGTCCTCATAAACAACGCGGGCGGCGCCCGGTTCACGGCACCGGTGCTGGACATCAACGAACCGGGCTGGTCGAAGACCGTGGCCCTCAATCTGACCGCGCCATTCTTGGTGTCGCAGGCGTTCGGACGGTCGATGATCGAGCGGGGCCAAGGCAGCATCGTCAATGTGGGCTCACTGTCAGGGTTGCGCCATCTACCGGGTATGGCGGCCTACTCGGCGGCCAAGGGCGGACTGTTCCAGCAGACCAAGGCACTGGCCCGGGAGTGGGCCCCCCACGGCGTGCGGGTGAACGCAGTAGCCCCCGGCTTCGTGGACACCAGCGGCTGGGACAGCTACGACAAAGACGCGGTAGTAGCCGAGGCCGGCATCGGCATCCCGCTGGGCCGCTGGGCCACCGCCGAAGAAGTGGCCCTGCCGGTGGCCTTCTTGGCGTCTCCGGCGGCGTCCTACATCACCGGCGCAGTCCTGGTGATCGACGGCGGAATGCTGGCCTAGCCGACGCCTCGCGGTCACTGCGGACCCGGAAAATACACGCCCTAGTAGCGCCAGCGGCAGAATGGACGGGATGAGAAGGAGTGCTCAATGAGCCGCCTAGGCCCGTTGGTAGCGGTAGGCCGAACATCGGACGTCTTCGAATTCGGACCGAGTGCGGTGGTGAAGGTCCCTCGGCCATCTGTGCCCCGTCATTGGCCGGCTGAAGAGGCTGAGTTCACGGCCGCGGTGCGCGACCTGGGTGCTCCTGCCCCGGCTGTACTGGATGTCGTACAGATTGAGAGCCGAGATGCGGTGGTGTTTGAGCGGGTGCGAGGCCCGTCGATGTGGGAGATGATCTTGGAGGTGCCCCATCGGGCAGCGTCATTCGGGCGAGAGCTGGCCGATGTCCATCGGCGCATCCTGCGGGCCGGGCTTCCCGATGCGGTTCCCGGACTCGTGGGGAGAATGCAGAGGAAGATCGGCGAGGTCACCCAGTTCACCGACGCCGAGCGAGTCGACACGCTGTTGGTTCTGGAGAAGCTGCCGCGCGGCGCAGCTCTGTTGCACGGCGACCTCCACCCGGGCAATGTTCTGATGAGCCCCACCGGTCCGGTGGCCATTGACTGGTTCGACGCCGCTATCGGGCATCCCGTTTCCGACGTCGTCCGGTCGTCACTGCTGTTGCGACCCTTCGACTCCGTGGTGGAGAGGCCGCATATGCCGAGGGCCGCACCATCGGTTCTTCGGGAACTCCACGAGTCCTATTTGTCGGCGATGCATGATGTTCTGGCGCTTCCCCGGAATGAGCTTTGCCAGTGGGAGGCGGTGGTGGCCGCGAGCCGGCTGGCAGAGGAGGCAGAGGCCGACGAGTCGCCGCTGTTGGCGCTGTGGCAGAGCCGCTTAGGAGACGGGGATGCCTCCCTGTTGGATTTGCTGGATGAAGATGTCAGTCTCGGGGGCTCACCAGTACCGACCTGAGCGGGTCGAACACACCCACGGCAGCGGCAATGGCCAAGTTGCTGTGGGTGGTGGCGGGAAGCTCGACTCTGGCGCCCGCCTCAAGAGCGATCAGTGCACCGGCGGCATAGTCGTAGACTTTCAGGTCGCGTTCGAAGTAGGCATCGAGGCGACCGCAGCCGACCCAGCACAGGTTCAGTGCAGCCGAGCCCATGCAGCGGATGTCGCGGCAAACCGGAAGCAGTCGAATCAGCATCTGTGCCTGGGTTGCCCGCAGCCGAGCGTCATAGGCGAACCCGGTGGCCACGAGTGCGCCGCCCAGATCGGTCAGCGCCGTTGGTGCAATGGTTTCGCCCATGCGCCGCGCGCCCGTCCCCCGAGCTGCCGAGAACACCTCATTGCGGTGGATGTCGGCCACCGCACCGGCAACTACCTCGCCTTCCAGCGTTGCTGCGATGCTTACCGAGACGACGGGCAAGTCGTAGAGAAAGTTGACCGTCCCGTCGATGGGATCGACGATCCACCCCACGTTGTTGCCGCCGTCGTCGTCATCGAGCTCCTCGCCGACGATGGACGATCCAGGGCAGCGGGCCAGCAGTTCCGACCGGATGAGCTGCTCGCATTCCATGTCGGTGTGGGTGACCACATCAGTGGGCGAGGACTTGGTGCCCGCGGCGGTGGCTTGGCCGCTGCGCGCGCAGACGTAGCTGGCCGCCAGCGAGGCGACTTGTATGGCAACGTCTTCGAGGTGGCGTGCTCTGGTTGTTGCGCTGCCTGCGCTCACGCCAACAACACAGTGGTGCCCAGAGATTCGATGGTGGCGATGATGCGGGGGTCCACCTCGGTGTTGGTGACTAGCACGTCCACATCCGACCAGTCGGCGAACCGGACGAACTGGTCTTGGCCGACCTTGGAGTGATCGACGAGGGCGACCACCCGGCGTGCTGCCCTTATCATCGCTTGCTTGAGTGCGGCTTCCTCGCGATATGGGGTGGTTAGACCCTTGGTGGGCGACAGGCCATCGCTGCTGATGAACAGGGTGTCCACGACCAGGGGCTCAATGGCGGCAATTGCGTCGGCATCTACCATGGCCAGGGTGTTCTTGCGGAGCTTGCCGCCTATGACGATCACATCGGCGGTTTCATGTTCGGTGAGCACTTGAGCGGTGAGCAGGGAATTGGTCACCACCCGTAGCTCGCAGTGGCGCGGGAGCACTTCAGCGAACCGGGTGAGCGTGCTGCCTGAGTCGATGATGATGGCGCCGGAGTCGGGGAGTTCCTGCACGGCTATCTGGGCTAGTCGGCGCTTCTCGGCATCGTGTTGATCGGTCCGTACCGAAAGCAGCGGCTCGAAGCCGCCAGTTTCCCAGGGTATCGCTCCGCCGTGAACTCGGCGCACCACCCGCTGGCGCTGGAGATCGGAGAGGTCTCGGCGGATGGTCTCTGTGGTCACCCCGAATCTGTCGGCCAGCTCGGCCACTTCGACTCGACCGCTCTGGAGCGTCAGCCCCACGATTTCACGTTGGCGCTCGGTCTGAAAAAGCGTTGTTGTGGGCGGTTCAGTCAACTGGTCGGTCACCGAGGTCTCCAACCTCCTTCAGCGCTGTGTCGATTGTTGATTGTACCCCTCGTTCGCGTAGAGATCGGAGAGCCTGGGCAAAGGCATCTGAGAAGCGCTGCGACCTCGGCAGATCGTCCCCGAACACTTCGGGGAAGTCGAGGAAGGCCGCGGGGTTGTGCTGGGCTCGGCGGGCGTGGTTCACGGCGAGGTCGAGCATGGGATCGGGGGCCAAGCGTTCCGACGGCCCCGCTAGGTACTCGCACCAGCCGGCCAGGGCCAATGTGCTGAGACTGATGGGTCCGCCTGCTTCCAGCTGGGCTCTAATTGTCGGCAGCAGGAACTTGGGGAACTTCGCCGATCCGTCCAGGCAGAGACGGCTGATTTGGTCTCCGATGCTGGTGTTGGAGAACCGGGCGACGATCGACGCCATGTATTGGTCGAGATCAATACCTGCAATGGGCGGCAAGACGGGGCGAGCCTCACGGGCCAGGAAGTTCAACGTGAAGTCGTGAAACTCGGGACGGGTCAGGGCCGCGCCGATGGTTTCGATGCCCTTGAGAGCGGCCAGATAGGCCAGACAGGAGTGGCCTGCATTGAGCAGGCGGAGCTTCATGAGCTCGTAGGGCTTGGCATCGGTCGTGGTCAGCACGTCCAGCTGCTCGAGAGGGGGGCGACCGGCGGCAAAGCTGTCTTCGATCACCCACTGCCGGAAGGGTTCGGCGACAACGGGCCAGTTGTCTTTGATGCCCTTATGCTCAGCCAGCCAGGCCCTGTCGGAGTTGGTGGTTGCTGGTGTTATGCGGTCGACCATGCTGTTGGGAAAGGCCACCGAATTGGCAATCCAGTTGGCGAAGCCGTTGCTTAGCAGGTTGGCTTCACCGAGAGTGGCGGTGCGGGTCACCGAGCCGTTGCTGAGAATGTTGTCGCAGCTGATCACGGTGAGCCCGGAGTGGCCGTTCAGGTACCGCTGTTGGAGCCCGGCAGCGAGGATGCCGAAGGCCGATGTCGGTCCTGCGGTCGGCAATGTGGAGAGGTAGTCGCCGGTGATGTCGTCCACTGGATAGCCGCCTTCCGTGATGGTGAGCGACACGATCTGAGTGGCCGGATCGGCGATGGACGCGACCAGTCGGTCGGCGCGAGGGGAGGCGTGAATGAAGTCGACGATGCTGCCGATGACCTCTACCTCGGTGGAATGGGGCCCCCGGGTGATGAGGGTATAGAGGTGGTCCTGCGGCTTGAGAGCATCGGCCATCGCCTGATCGCTGGGAAGTACACCGGCCCCAGTGATCGACCAGTCGCGGTGGCCCGACTGGCACAGCTCGTGGATATAGGTGGCCAGATGCGAGCGGTGGAAACCGCCGACGCCTATATGAACGATGCTGCGCTGGAGACGGCTTCGGTCGTAGGTGGGCACGGCGACAGACGCCCCCAGGCGGTGGAGAGACCGGCTCTGGAGCAGAGTGTCTGGCGGTTCGGCTGGCACGGCCAGATACCCTACTACCAACATAGACACAGATAAAGTGGCGGCAATTTGGAATAAAACCCACATAAAACCAATCACAAGGCTTGCAATCCCAAATAAACCCAACTAGGTTCGGACAAATTACCGTCAGGGAGGAAGTCTCCCACCGGTTCCGACCCAAGGGGGGAAACGCCAATGACAAGAACCAGCCGCAAGGGGTGGAGCATTAGGCTCCTGCTTCTCAGTCTGCTCGCGTCGTTCGCTCTCGTGGCCGCTGCGTGCGGCAACGATGATGACAGCGACACGTCGAGCGATGCACCGGCCACTGCCGCCGCCACCGCAGCCGCCACAGCTGCGGCCACTGAAGCGCCGGCAGCTCCGGTCGAGAGCCGATCGATCAACGTTGCCATCGTGGGCAACCCGCAGATGGAAGACATCGCCAGCCTCACTCCGAGTCTGTTCACCGCTGAGACCGGTATCGAAGTGAACTACACGTTCTTGGAAGAGCAGACCCTGCGCGAGATCGTCACCCGCGACGTGGGCGCCGGAGGCGAGCAGTTCGACGTCGTCATGATCGGCATGTTCGAGGCGCCCCAGTTCGGTGCCAATGGTTGGCTCTACGATCTCAACGATTTTGCCGCTGACACGCCCGAGTGGAACGGCGACGACATCATTCCCGCGGTGCGGGGCGGCCTTTCCTATGAGGGAGGCCTCTATGCGGCGCCCTTCTATGCGGAGTCGTCCTTTGTCATGTACCGACAAGACGTCATCGACGCCGCGGGTTTGACGATGCCGGCTGCCCCCACTTGGGATGAATTGGCCGATATCGCCCGCACCATCGATTCCGATGAGATGGCCGGCATCTGCCTGCGAGGCAAGCCTGGTTGGGGTGACCTCGGTGCTGCCTTCACCACGGTTCTCAACACGTTCGGGGGCACTTGGTGGCTGGCCAACGCCGACGGCTCGATCGGAGCAGCCCAGGTTGATCAGCCTGAGTTCCGCGAGGCTCTCGAGTTCTATGTCGCGCTCATCAACGACGCTGGCCAGGACGACGCAGCCAACGCCAGCTTCAATGAGTGCTTGAGCCTCTACCAGAATGGCCAGGTGGCCATGTGGTACGACGCCACAGTCGCAGCCGGCATTCTTGAAGCCGACGACAGCCCGGTCCAGGGCCTCAACGGCTTCGCCCTCGCTCCGACGAAGGTGACCGATGCCTCTGGTTGGCTGTGGGCCTGGGCATTGGCAATTCCGCAGAACTCCTCCGATCCCGACACCGCGTGGGAGTACGTGAGTTGGGCCACCAGCGAGGAGTACATCAATGCTGCGGGCGAGTCGCTGCCTGGTGGCTGGGCCGCGGTCCCGCCTGGAACGCGCGAGTCAACCTACGCCAACCCCAACTATCAGGCCGCGGCGCAAGCCTTTGCCCAGAAGACGCTTGACGCCATGCTGGCCGCACCCATCGACAACCCGGGCACCACGCCCCGTCCGGGATTGCCAGGCGTGCAGTATGTCGGTGTGCCTGAGTTCCAAGACGTCGGTACCCGCTGCACCGAGCAGTTCTCGGCTGCTATTGCCGGGTCGATCAGCGTTGATTCTGCTCTCAGTGCCTGTCAGGACATTGCGTCCGAAGTGAGCAATTAGGAGCACTTCGCCCTAGAAGCAGAACACTGACCAAGAGAGCGCATGTTCTCTGATGAAAATGCGTTGACTTGGCCTAACTTGAACAAAATTTGAGGAACGGACTAGGGGGAGCCGTGTCGCAACAAACCGGCTCTTCGCGTCGAAGCTGGGACCAGGGTGATTTGGGGGTCCACCACTGAGGGTGGGGGCCTCGCCGATTCTTGTGACTGACACATAGTCCAAGAGACGGGAGGCCCCCGGTGGTTGAAGGTAGTGCAGCGGCG
>JAJEGM010000053.1 GCA_022819825.1 Acidimicrobiia bacterium
GTCAAACGCTCAGCCCGAGGCTACCGAAACCTACACAACTACCGGCTCAGAATCCTGCTTGCCGCCGGACGAAAACCAGGCCAAACTCAACCCGTCACAAAAATCAGAACCCGACGTCCCCGCTTCATCGCGTAGAGCCACGAAACCCGGCCAAAAGAACGGTCGCGGAATCCCGCTCAGTGAGGATTTCCTGGAGTTTGTCTAGCTCTCTTTCCCTTCCGACAAATCGGCCGTGAGCGAGGGGTTCACGGAAGCCGGCATTGAGTTTGGCGCGAAACAGTTCGACATCGGTCACGGGCCAAGTCTTCCACCGGGGTGTGACAGTTTCGGGGAGTTCGCCCGCCTGCTTTCGTCTCGGGCGGGGAAGTGGGCCACGAGGGGGAGCTGGCTTGTGAGTTCAGCGGGGGCGATAGACATCGCGGCGATGGCCGACACAGATCACTTGAATCACCAAGCGAGCGTCGAGAACCTCGTAGAGGATCCGGAGGTTGCCGACGCGCACTCGATAGACCGAGTCCTCTCCTGCGAGAGCGACACAGCCGGGAGGCCGGGGTTCCTCAGCCAGTAAATCTATTGCTGCTCGAAATACCGGCTTCGATGGCACCTTGACCATTCCTATTCGGCCTGACGGCAACAACCAGGGTTGACCCCTGGTTAAGATGGGGGCGTGGAGATACGACGTGGCCATAGCTGAAGCCGAGGATGCCTATGCGCTGGCGTATGAGACGGGATTGAGGACGCTGGACGAGCAAGCCAGCGCTCTGGGAGAAATACGCGACCGCACAGGTCGGCTGTTGACTACCGCCACGATCACGGGCGGTTTCGTCGCTGGCCTGCTTCTCACATCAGATCAAAAGCCCCAGGACGATCCGATCAACACACTGTGGTGGGTGATCGCCTTGGCGGGCTTCGCCGCTGTCGTCCTCAGCGCCATGTACGTTTGGAAGCCTGTAAGAATCCAAACCACGCAGAACTCCAAAGTTATAGTCGGGTCCTTCATTGAAGGCGAGAACCCCATGACGCTGCCGCAGGTGCAACGCGAGTTGGCCATCTGGTTCGGAACCCACGCCGACACCAACCGCGTTCCGCTGAAACGAACGCAGTTGGCGTTCGGGATCGGCCAAGCTGCTTTACTTGTTGAAATGTTCGGATTGATTGCCACGATAGGAGACGCGATTCGTGTTTAGAAAGCAGAGCGAACCCACAAAGCGCGCCAAAGCTTCGGATTTGCCGAAGCCGACCACGCCCGATCCCGGCATCTCGGAGCACCGAGGTGCCATCGACCACAGCCAAAAGGAGAAGAAAAGCCGGTGAGCGACAAAGCCGACAAGCAGGAGCAGAAGCCCCCCGCGCCGCCATCGCAGCCAGAACCCACCACCCCTGATCCGGGCAACATAGAGATCCGCAGCTTGGACCCCGACAAGCTGGACAAACGCCGCCGAGGCTGATCGTCCGCTAACCGCTCCTGTCGGTGAGGGCGACGATCTTGGTGGTAAGCCCCCGCGGATATTCTCGATGGCTTGGACCTTTCGGAACTCTCTGGGGGGGAGGGAGGAACAATGCGGACACCGCCCCACCTTTCCGATCGCTCCAGGAGCCGGCTCACTCGATCCCTAGCCCCGCCTTGACCTTATCCCAGGGCAGGTAGTCGCCGTCGGTCCGCACCTCATCGAGCGCTCGGCGATCCATAGCATCCTCCGCAAGGTCGACGAGCCGGTCGAAAACGTCGGGATCCAAGATCACCGCGACACGTTGGCCGTCCCGTGTCACCCAGGTCGGCTCGCCCTAACGTCGAGTCTCCTCGATCACCTCGGCCAAACGGTCCCGCGCCTGGGTCACTGCCACTTCCGTCATGCACGGATCGTAAGTGAAGATGGCCAGAACCCCAACTGTCTTTACGGGAGCAGAACCGGAGTGATCGTGGCTTGCTGTATCGTCAGGCGGACTCCACGCGAGGGCTCACGGGGTTATCAACGTTTATAGGTTTTATAGAGATTATCAACAATTATAGTTCTGAATCGCGCTACGAGGAGGCTGTGAAAGACGCTGGGCGAAGCCGATTTATGGTTCCGTTGCCGGTGGTATCACCCCCTGAGGTTGGACACGGCAGGGGACCAAAAAATGGAGTCCGCTCAGAACCTTTGGGGTCGTGTAACCAGAATGTGGGTGTGCCGCCGATGGTGGTGTGGTGTCTCGCTGGTACCGTTTATCCAATGGCAATGACGCTCAGGTTGACGGAGGACGAGCAGGATGCCCTTCGCAGGAGGGCAGCGCTTGACGGCACTTCGATGCAGGATGTGGCTCGTCGAGCGGTGCGCGAATACGTGGCAAGGGCCGAGCATCGCGACCGAGTCGCGTCCGCCGCCGAGCTTGTTGTGCAGCGTCATGCGGTCGCTTTGAAGCGCTTGGGTGACTGAGTTTCGGCGAAGCAGATGGCCGCGCTGGCCGCGACGGTCATCAGTTTCTCCAACATTTCGACTGCTCTGAAAAACAGAGTGGTCGAAATTATTGTGAAACTCCTCCACGCGTGGTTGGAAACAGTTTGCGCGCTCTGACACGGTGAGGGGCTGATGAGCGTTGATCCCAAGGCCATGGTGCAGAAGTTGTGGGACTTCTGCGATGTGCTGCGTGACGACGGCCTGTCGTATGGCGACTACCTGGAGCAGCTCACCTACCTGCTGTTTCTCAAGATGGCCGATGAGCAGCACGAGCTGTTGGGGGAGCGGGTGGTGCCAATCGGCTTGGATTGGCCGACGTTGTTGAATCGCTCGGGAGAGCAGCTCGAGGCCCAGTACAACAAGACCCTTGCCGAACTCGGATCAGCCGACGACATGCTCGGCGTGGTGTTCCGCAAGGCCCGCAACCGGATTCAGAATCCGGCCAAGCTGGAACAACTAATCAAGGAGTTCATCGACCAGCACGAGTGGATGAGCTACGACGCTGATTTGAAGGGCGACGCCTATGAGGGATTGATCGAGAAGACCGCTCAGGAAGGCGCTAGGGGAGCGGGGCAATACTTCACCCCACGGTCTCTTATCTCAGCCATCGTCGATGTGATGCTCCCCGAGTCCGGCGACCGCATCTGCGATCCCGCGTGCGGCACCGGTGGCTTCTTCCTAGGGGCCTACCAGTCCATTGTCGAGCGGTTTCCGCACTTGACCCCCGACCAGGCTGCGCACCTGCGATCTGGAGCATTCACCGGCTGGGAGATCGCCGATCTACCCGCCCGCCTGTGCGCCATGAACCTGCTGCTTCACGGCATCGAGAGCCCCGAGTCCGATTCGCCCATCAACGTGGACGACGCCCTTCGCGACGATCCCTGCGAGCGCTTCGACATGGTGCTCACCAATCCGCCCTTCGGCCGGTCGTCATCCGACAGCTACGAGCGAGAGGACTTCTGGGCCACCACCAAGAACAAGCAACTCAACTTTGTCCAGCATGTCGTCAGCCTGCTCAAGATCGGCGGTACTGCCGCAGTAGTCGTCCCCGACAACGTGTTGTTCGAAGCAGGTGCTGGCGAAACCATCCGCCGCCGGCTATTGCATGACTGCGACGTCCACACCCTCCTTCGCCTGCCCACCGGCATCTTCTACGCCCAAGGCGTGAAGGCCAACGTCCTCTTCTTCCGCCGCCGAGAAGGCGCTGAACAAGCCTGGACCAGAGAACTGTGGGTCTACGACCTCCGCACCAACAAGCACTTCACCCTCAAGCAGAACCCCCTCACCAGGACCGACCTCGACGACTTCGTCGCCTGCTACAACCCCGGCAACCGCCACCAGCGCCAAGAGTCCGAGCGCTTCAAGCGCTACACCTACGACGAGCTCATCGCCCGAGACAAAGTCAGCCTCGACCTCTTCTGGCTCCGCGACGATTCCCTCGAAGATATCGACAACCTCCCCGCCCCCGCCCTCCTAGCCGCCGAAATCGCCGAAGACCTCCAATCCGCCCTAACCGAAATCCAAGCCCTCGCTGAGAGCCTGTCGCGAGCAGATACTGCCTATTGAGGTGGCCACTTCACACCAGGCTGAGGCAGTGGCTTGCCTTCGGCCAACAGGTTCTCGATGGCCTCAGCGACCACAGATCGGATACCTGATTCTGCCGCTTCTCGGTCGGGTTCCAGCCAGCTGATCAGGGGAAACCCATCGCACAGGCCGATCCACTCGCCATCCTCTTCAGACCACTCGGTCCAGAAGCGGTATTGATCAAGCTTCATCGGGCTCCTTCAGGTCATGAACTGCCATCTGAGTGGCTCAGGGGCGGTCGGGGTGGGTTATGGGCACCAGATCTAGGTCGGAGATAGCCGCGTAGTCGTCGGGGTTGGCGGTGTAGAGGGGGAGTTGGTTGGCGATGGCGGTGGCGGCGATGAGGGCATCGTAAGCCCGAGCGGCGGGTTTGCGGCCAGCGCTGCGGAGGTCAGCGGCGACTCTGCCGAAAACGCGGGCTGCGCTGGCGTCAAAGGGCACAACATCGAAGTCGGCTTCAGCTTGCTGGAGGTGAGCTTGGCGGCGGGCCCGCTCGGTGTCGGTAGATGCCACAAGCGGCCCAACGGACAGCTCAGCCAACGTAACCGCAGTGATCGAAGAGTCTTGGGGCAACAGGTCAGGATCGGTCAGTTGCGGAAGCAATAGCACGACGTTTGTGTCGAGGATGCCTCGGCCCTCTAATTCTGCGGTCATAGCGTCGGGTCGATGATCTCGTCGATGTCCCGGCGCATTCTGTCGGGGTCGACCGGGGGCAGATGGCGCCAGCGGTCAAGCAGAGTTGCCGGGTCTGGGCCCTTGCGACGCAAAGGTTGGAGTTCAGCCACTGGTCGCCCAGATCTGGTCACAATGATGCACTCGCCCTTCTGTACGCGATCGATGACATCGCCCCCTTGATTGCGAAGTTCCCGAATCGTGACATAGGCCACAGGCCAGAGTGTATCACCCGTGAGACACTCTGCGGCATCTATCCGCTCATCAAGCATTCCGTTCTCCCGACTGCGCTATTGACTTACAAGAATATATCTGTAATATACATATATATCAAAGACTATCGCACCCAGCCATCAGGGCGCCCAGGCAAATCGCACAGCGAGGAAGATTCATGATTGGCTCGGTCCTGACGGGGGTGACGATCGGTTGCTTCGGGTTGATGATGCTCAACCTGGGGTTGTACTTCCCGATCCTGAGGAACAAGTGGTACCGGCGGAAGCTGAAGAAGGTGCGAGCTGTTGGGCCTGATGGGACGGTGGTTACCAAGGACGACATTCGGCGTGAGCTCATGCGGGATCCGGTGGCGTCTGACCTTTTTACTAGCGATGACACCCCTGATGACGTAGCCCGCTATCTGTTTCTAGAGGCCGAGCGGCGAGCCATGCTCCGGAAGTGCAACCGGCTCGACGACGACGAGAACGACTTCTTCGCCCCTCCCCGCCGCTCCGGCCCCGACCCTGGCTTCCGGGGGTGCAACGAGCTGTGATCGGCACCGAACAGCCTGGTGGAATTTGTAGTTGTCGAGAACGAGGTAAGCCATACGCTGTTCCTATGGGCGTGGCAGGGGATGCCGACGGCATTGTCGGATGCGATAAGGACATTCTGCGGATCGTTGGCGACCTTCCGGAGTCCATCACTCCGGCCGAAGAGTTTTATTCGGTGGTCGATCCAAAACAGGTGCTTGATGGGGAGACCGATTGGTGCTGGGACGAGATCGAGGCGTCATTGGGGTCGATCTCCGACACTGGGCATGAATGGGATGATGATCCTGCGGCATGGGTACGTGAGCAGCGGCGGGGAAAACGGGGACTAAACGGCTAAAGGTGCCCCCCCCCATTCCAGATTGGCTATTGATCTGGGCGTAATCTCACTCAGTCAGATTGAACTGCCGAGGAGCAACCTACGCATGTATCCGGGACAGCACGCTCGTACTACGCCGGACAAGGCGGCGCAGATCATGGCCGGTACCGGGGAGGTCACCACTTACCGCGAGCTGGATGAGGCGGCCAACCGGCTGGCCCAGCTGCTGCACGAGCGTGGGCTGCGGGAGGGCGACCACATCTGCATTCTGGCTGAGAACCATCGCCGTTACTACGAGGTGTTCTGGGCGGCGATGACGTCGGGGCTGTACTTCACCACCATCAACCGCTATCTGTCGCCCGAGGAGGCGGCTTATGTGGTGAACGACAGCGGGTCGACCGCGCTGATAACCACGCAGGCGATGGCCAATACCGCTTCGCAGATGCTCGACCTCATCCCCGACTGCGGGGACAAACTGATGATGGACGATGCCGTGGACGGCTTTGAGTCGTATGAAGACGCCGTTGCCCCCATGTCGTCTGACCCGCTGTCCCGGCTGCCCAAGGGCGAGGTGATGCTGTACTCGTCGGGCACCACCGGCAGGCCCAAGGGAATCAAGCGCCCCCTGACCGGAGTGGAGGTACACGATGCCAGCCTGTCGGGCATCGGCATGCTCGAGCACCACCTGCTCGGCATGGACGAGAACTCGGTGTACCTGAGCCCGGCGCCGCTCTATCACTCCGCCCCGCTGATGTACAGCGCCGGAGTTCACGAGCTAGGCGGCACGCTCGTGATCATGGACCGCTTCGACGCCGAGCGCTTCTTGGCCTATGTCGAGCAGTACTCGGTGACCGACACCCAGATGGTGCCCACCATGTTCATCCGCCTGCTCAAGCAGCCCGAGGAGGTTCGCAACCGCTACGACCTCTCGTCGCTGAAGATGGCGGTCCACGCCGCGGCGCCCTGCCCGGTGCCGGTCAAAGAGCAGATGATCGAGTGGTGGGGTCCGATCATCCAGGAGTACTACGCCGCCACCGAGGGCAACGGGCTGTGCTTTATCGGTGCCGAAGACTGGCTCGAGCACAAAGGGTCGGTGGGCAAGGCGATGATGGGAGTCCCCCACATCTGCGACGACGACGGCCGCGAGCTCGGCACCGGGGAGCCGGGGGTGGTCTATTTCGAGCAGGAAACCCCAACTTTCGAATATCACGACGACCCTGAGAAGACAAGGGAATCCCGCCATCCCCAGCACGACAACTGGTCCACGGTGGGCGACGTCGGATACCTCGACCCCGACGGCTACCTCTATCTCACCGACCGGGCGACGTTCATGATCATCAGCGGCGGGGTCAACATCTACCCCCAGGAGATTGAGGCCTGTTTCGCCCTGCACCCCCAGGTGGCCGACGTAGCGGTGTTTGGCCTGCCTGACGACGAGATGGGGGAGTACGTCCACGCGGTGGTGCAGTTAGAGGAAGGCATCGAGCCATCCGACGAGCTGGCCGAGGAGTTGCGGGCCTTCGCCCGACAGAACTTGGCCGGCTTCAAGGTGCCCCGGGTGGTGGACTTCCGGGCCGAGTTCCCCCGGCTGCCCACCGGCAAGCTCTACAAGAAGCCCCTGCGCGAGGAATACCTGGCCCGCCAGTCGTAGCCGCCCGGCCTCCCCCGCCACCACACTCCCGGTTCCAGCCGGAATTACCCCGAAAGTTAGAGTAGGCAGATGGCCTACACCGACGACGCGATCCGGGACCTGACCCGCCGGGTCTTCGGTCTGTGGCAGGACAACACCACCGATCTGGCCCCTGATGTGATGCGCCAGTCGGTTGACGCCTACCTCGACCAGGAGCGCTTCGAGTACGAGGTGGAGCGGATCTTCAAGCACCTGCCCCTGGCGTTGGCCCTCAGCTCCGAGCTTCCCGCCCCTGACACCTACAAAGCCATGGACGTCATGGGGGTGCCGGTGCTGCTCACCCGGGGGGCTGACGGCGCGGCCCGGGCGTTCCTCAACGTCTGCCGCCACCGGGGGTCGCCGCTGTGCGAGGCCGGGTCGACGGGGTCGGCGCAACGGCTGAGCTGTCCCTACCACGCATGGTCGTACGACACCGCTGGCGACCTCGTGGGCATGTTCGGCGCCCACACCTTCGGCGACGTCGACCGCGACCACCTCTCGCTCACCCCACTGGCCTGCGCCGAGAAAGCCGGTTTCGTGTTCGCCAGCCTCACTCCCGGCATCACCTTCGACATCGACGCCTTTCTGGGCGACTTCACCCCCTACGTCGCCGCCCTCGATCTCGACCAGTGGCACATTTTCGAGCAGCGCACCCTCGACGGCCCGGGCTGGAAGGTGGCCTGGGACGGCTACCTGGAGGGCTACCACCAGGAGCGGCTGCACCCCAAGACCGTGGGGCTGAACACCATCGGCAACCTCATGGCCCATGACACCTGGGGTCCGCACCAGCGCATCGTGTTCGGTCGAAAGTCGCTGCCCAAGCTGGTCGGCCAGCCTGAGGAGGAGTGGGATCTCGACGAGCACATCCGCCTGATCCACTCGATCTTCCCCAACTTGTCGATCTCCGGGATCCTGGGCGACTACTGCCTGGTGAGCCAGCTGTTCCCCGGTTCAACGGTTGACACCAGCCTCACCATCCAGACCGTGCTGTGCCGCCACGAACCGTCCACCGATGAGGAGCGCGAAACAGCCGAGCAGTTCAGCGCCCTAGTGCTTCAAGCGGTGCGCGACGAGGACTACTGGGTGGGCTTCCAGATCCAGAACGCCCTCAAGAGCGGCGCCACCGCCGAGGTTCTATTCGGGCGGAACGAGCCCAGCTTGCAGCACTACCACCACGCGGTGGAGCGATACGCCGAACTGAGCGTGGACCGAGAGAGCTAAGCGTGCCGGGCGGCAAACTCCCGCCGCCCAACAACAACTAACTAGGTAATACTCAGCATCCGGTCGAGGGCGATGCGGGCATCGGCCGCAATGTCCGGCTCCACGGTGATGCGGTTGCGGACCCTGTCCTCCACCAGTCCCTCCAGCGTCCAGGCCAGATGGGCGGCGTCGATGCGGAACATCGTCGAGCACGGGCAGATCAGCGGGTCGAGCGACACCACCGTCTTGTCCGGGGTCTCGTCGTTCAGCCGGTTAACCAAATGGATCTCAGTGCCCACCCCGATCACCGAACCGGCCGGAGCGGCGGCCACCGCTTTGATGATGTAGTCGGTGGAGCCCACCTGGTCGGCCACCGCGCACACCTCTCGGCTGCACTCGGGGTGGACCACCACGATCCCGTCGGGATGCTCGGCCCGAAACGCAGAAACGTGGTCGGGCTGGAACCGCTGGTGTACCGAGCAGTGCCCTCTCCACAGCAGGAGCACCGATTCCTTGCACTCGGCCTCGGTCAGCCCGCCCAGTTCGAAGCGGGGATTCCACACCGCCATGTCGTTCTCGTCGTAGCCCATGTCGAACCCGGTATTGCGCCCCAAATGCTGGTCGGGGAAGAACAGCACCTGATCGCCCCGCTCCAGCGCCCAGGTCAAAACCGCCTTGGCGTTGGACGATGTACACACCGCTCCGCCGTGGCGGGCCACGAACGCCTTCAGGTTGGCGGCCGAGTTCATGTAGGTGATGGGCACCACCCGGTCGATGTCGGTCACCCGGGCCAGCTCCTCCCAGGCCTCTTCCACCTGGTCGATGTCGGCCATGTCGGCCATCGAGCAGCCCGCGTTCAGGTCGGGGAGCACCACCTGCTGGTGGTCGCCGGTCAAGATGTCGGCCGACTCCGCCATGAAGTGAACGCCGCAGAACACGATGTAGGTGGCCTCGGGGCGCTGCTGGGCCAGCACCGACAGCCGGAAGGAGTCGCCGCGGGCATCGGCCCAGGCCATCACCTCGTCGCGTTGGTAGTGATGCCCGAGAATGAATAGCCGATCGCCCAGGGTTCTCTTGGCGTCGCCAATCAACTCCGCCAACTGCGGGGGCGATGCCGTTGTGTACCGCTCTGGGAGCGGTCGCTGAACGCGCAACATGTTTTGGGAACCTCCGTGAGGTACGGGAACTCCAATTAGCAGCCGGTGGGGACAGCCGGGTCGCCTCGCCACGGGGATGTCGGCCTTAGAGTTCGATATGTCGCTGGATACCCGGCCAGCGTGAATTGAAATCATAACCGCCTTGATCGGGCAATGAAAAGAGATGGATTGGGTGTCTTGAACCAAGGCAAACCGGCCACCGCCTGACTCGTAGGATGGGCAGGGCATGTTGAACCGCCCGCCCCCCGGCACCATCCCCGACGCCGCGGGGTCGTACCAGTTCAAAGACCGCCACGGACGGCTCATCTACGTGGGCAAGGCCAAGAGCCTGCGGTCCCGGCTGGGCAGCTATTTCCAGAACCCGGCCTACCTGCCGCCTCGCACCGCTCAGATGGTGGCCGAGGCCGAGTCAGTGGAGTGGATTCAGGTGGACACGGAGGTAGAGGCGCTGATGCTGGAGTACAGCCTCATCCAGCAGCATCAGCCTCGGTACAACGTCCGCTACCGCGACGACAAGAGCTACCCGTTTCTCTGCGTGACCATGGTGGACGAGTGGCCCCGGGCCATGGTCATCCGGGGTCGCAAGCGCAAGGGAAACCGCTATTTCGGCCCCTACGGCCACGCCTACGCCATTCGGGAGACCCTCGACCAGCTGCTGCGCACCTTCCCCATCCGCACATGCAGCGACAACAAGTTCAACCACCACGCTCGCCTCGGCCGGCCGTGCCTGCTGTACCACATCGAGAAGTGCGCCGGACCGTGCGTGGGCGAGGTGGAGCGGGGGCGCTACGACGAGATGGTGGACGACCTCCTGGCCTTTTTGGGCGGTGACACCGACGAAGTGGTGAAGCGGCTGGAGGACGACATGGCCCAGGCTTCGGCCGCTTTGGAGTTCGAGCAGGCCGCTCGGTGCCGAGACCGGCTAGCCACCGTGCGCAAGGCCATTGAGGGCCAAGAGATGGTGGGGGGCCGCTCCGAGGACTACGACGTGGTCGGCCTGGTGGACGACGAGTTGGAGGCGGCCTGCCAGGTGTTCTACGTGCGCAAGGGCCGGGTGATGGGCCGTCGGGGGTTCATCGTGGACAAAGCCGGTGACCTGGGCCGCGACGAGTTGGTGAGCCGGGTGCTGGAGCGGCTGTATTTCGAGGAGAACCCGCTGGGCAGCCCCAAGCAGGTGCTGGTTCCCGATCTGCCCCATAACCAGGAGCTGTACGAGGAGTGGCTGCGGGAGCAGCGGGGGTCCAGGGTGGCCATTGCCGTGCCCCAGCGGGGGACCAAGCGCAAGCTTCAGGAGACAGTGGCCCGTAATGCGGCCGACGCCTTCGCCCGCCACCGGCTCAAGCGGAGCACCGACCACAACAGCCGGGCGCGGGCCCTCAACGACCTCCAGGAATGCCTGGGCCTGCCCGAGGCCCCTCTGCGGATCGAGTGCTACGACATGAGCCACCTTCAGGGGTCCGATTACGTGGGCTCGATGGTGGTGATGGAGGACGGCTTGCCCCGCAAGTCGGAGTACCGCCGGTTCAAGGTGCGAACCGTGGGGGGCAACGACGACTACGCCGCCATGGAAGAGGTGCTCACCCGGCGGCTCACCAACTACCTGGACGAGCGGGACCGCCCGGTGGAGGAGAAGGGCAAGTTCGCCTACCCGCCGCAGCTCCTGGTGGTGGACGGTGGCAAGGGGCAGCTCGGCGTGGCCGAGCGGGTGCTGGCCGAACTGGGCCTGGACGGGGAGATCTTCCCCGCGGGGCTGGCCAAGGAGTTCGAGCAGGTCTATGTGCCCGGCCGGGCCGCTCCGGTGGAGATCCCGAGGCCGTCGGAGAGCCTGTACCTGCTCCAGCGCATCCGCGACGAGAGCCACCGCTTCGCCAACGACTACCACCGCCAGCTCAGGGGCAAGCGGATGACGAAATCCTCGCTAGACGGCATTGCCGGCCTCGGCCCCACCCGCCGTGCCCGGCTGGTGAAAGAGATGGGCGGGGTGCGGGCAGTGGAGCGGGCCTCGCTAGACGACCTGCTGGCCCTGAGCTGGCTCCCTGATGCGGTGGCTCATTCGATCCACGAGAAGCTCCACGGCCCACGAGCGGATCGGTAGCCTGAGGTCGTGGCCGAGTTCGTGGTGATCACCGGGATGTCGGGAGCGGGCCGGTCGCAGGCCGCCAACCACTTTGAAGACTTGGGCTGGTATGTGGTGGACAACCTGCCCCCCGCACTGGTGCCCAAGGTCCAGGAGTTTGCCGATGCCCCCGACAGCGGCATCTCCCGAGTGGGCCTGGTGCTGGGGCTGAACCTCTACTACGAGGATGTGGCCCCCGCGCTGGTCGAACTCAAGGAATCAGCTCAAGGATCGGTGCGAATCCTCTTTCTCGACGCATCAACTCCGGAGCTGGTGAAAAGATTCGAGAGCACCAAGCGTAGGCATCCGTTCTCCAGCGTCCCGCCGATGGGAGTGTCAGACGCCATCGAGGCCGAGCGGGAGGCTCTGGTCAACTTGCGCAGCCAGGCCGACGTGGTGGTGGACACCTCCGAATACAGCATCTACCAGCTCAACCACTTCATCGACGAGGTGTTCGAACTGGACGCCGGACCGGAATCGATGACCACCCGGATTATGTCGTTCGGCTTCAAGCATGGCATCCCGCTCGACGCCGACCTGGTGTTGGATTGCCGTTTCCTGCCCAATCCCCACTGGGTGGAGGAGCTGCGCCCGCTCACCGGTCAAGACGAGGCGGTGAGGGACTTCCTGCTCAACGGCCAGCCCATGGCTGAGACCTTCCTGCAAAAGACCGAGGACCTGTTGACAATGTTGGTACCGGCCTATGTGCGGGAGGGCAAGTCGTATCTCACTATCGCTTTCGGCTGCACCGGGGGCCACCACCGCTCAGTATTCGTGGCCGAAGACATCAACCGCCGACTCATCGAGAACGCAGATCTCGGCGTCCGCCCCCTCGTCGTCCACCGAGACATCGACAAATAGCCCGGAGAGGCAGCAGCACCGGGTTCAGGTGGCGTCCCCGTTCCCATGTTTCGCCACCATTGCTTCGCTGGCCTCCCACAGCCTGGCCCCGTTTTCGGGGTCGGCGGCGCTGTCTGACACCCCCTTGCGGTTCATCAGGTGGAGGTACATCCCGGTGGACGTTCCTGCTTCTGGTGCACATCAGAGATAGACGATGGGTGCGATGGCCTTCTCGGGGGACCGGAAGAACAGTCGCAGGGCCGGGTTGACGATCGGCTTCAGCAGTGCGGGCGCGTCTCGGGCGATTCTGGTGGACACGCCTCCAGGGCACAGCGCATGTACGGCCACCTCCGTGTTCTCGTGCGGGTTCAGGCGGCGTGACAACTCGGTGGCGTAGGTGCTCAACACCAGCTTGCTGAGCCCGTAGTGCCGCATGCTCTCCTTGATCCCGTATTCGGCGTATCCGCCGAGGTTGTCGAATTCGATTGTCTCATAAGACCGGTGCGATTCCGACGAGACGAACACGATTCTCGGTAGCTCTTCGCCAGGGCCCGCGGGTCGAATGACGCCGTCCTTCAGCCACCGGTCGATCATCACCCGCTTGGACAGGAAGTGAACGGCGAACATGGTGTCGTACCCCTGTGGGGTCTCCCTCGCAGTGGGAGTCATCAAACCGGCGTTCATGAGAGCGATGTCGATCTCTATGCCCCTGCGTTGCAGTTCGTCGCAGCAGCGATGCACCGAGCGGACATCGGCCAGGTCCACCTCCACCATCTCCACGGTCTCCGAACCCGACGCCTCCTTGATCTCATCGCAGGTCTCGTTGTGACCGGGGCGGCAGGCCAAGATCATGTTGCCGCCCCGCCGAGCCAGCTCGATGGCCGCCGCCCGGCCCAACCCGCTGTTGGCCCCGGTCACCAAGCACGTCTTGCCGTCGATTCGCACGCTGTCGGGAACCGGTTCGACATCGGGGGTCCTCAGATTGCGGAAGTCGCGAACCGCCCCGGTGATCGCGTTGACCACAGTGCGCTTCTTTGGTGCTTGGCTCATGGCCAACGGTACATCGTTGCTCGACGCCCGCTTCGCGCTGGTTGGGCCTTGCTTGGCCTATTCGAAGGGGATCGCATGGGCCTCACGGTAGGCCGCGAAGGTCTTGTCCATTACCGGCTCGCTCAGTCCGAAGTGCTCGAGCCGGTAGTGGTGCTTTCCGAAGCGGTTCTGGGGGTTCGCGGCCACGTACTGCTCGGCCAGCGCCCTGGCCTCGTCGTTGAAGTCGATTCCCGCCACCTCGTAGATCCGTTGGAGCTGGGCAATTGGATCGCGCACTAAGTCGTAGTAGGAGACATCCACGCATCGCTCGCCTGGCGCCTCGGCTCGGGTCTTCATGGCCCACTCAACCATCCGGTGCGTCTTGTTGCCCCAGTGCCGCCCGATTTCGATGGGGTCCACCTCATCGCTGAACATGCCCCGGCCGTGGGCCACCATGCTGCAAAAGGAGGTGACTGCGATGCGAGGATCGCGGTGGGTCTGAACCACCGTGGCACCGTCGAACACCTTGAGGAAGACGTCCAGGTACTCCAGGTGGTGCGGGGTCTTGAGCACCCAGGCGCGGGCCGGTCGCGGCCAGGTAAGCACCTTCAGGACCCGGCGAAAGTACTGGTAAGTCGCCGTGTGGTCTTGTTCTGCCAGCCAGCGGGAATAGCTCGGCACGTGCAAGATGGCTTCGGCTGACTGGCTCATGAAATTGAGATCGAGGAGCAGCACGTCTTCTTCGGGCTGCTCGCGGTCGATGGGATGGACCGCCATGAAGTCGGGGGCTAGGTAGGAGATCGTCCGTTCGGCCAGCACCGCCCTCCTCTTGCGAGATCGCTCGGCGCGTTCGGCAGTCTTCGCCGCCGTCACAGGCAACAGCGCCTCGTTGCCGGAGATGCCGCGGATTTCCGGGTTGGAATACAGCAGGCGGTGCAGCAGCGTTGTGCCGGTGCGCTGCAACCCGGTGATCATGATGACGGTGCCGAGGTCGGTGTCGTCGATCTCAGGATGCCGCTTGAGCAGGTCTTGGATCCGCAAGCGCTGAACCAGTGCGCTGGCCAGCCTCGATTTCTGGACAATTAGACCGGTTGGAGTCAGTCGAGCTTCGTCGTTGATCGAATTCACGAGCACTTGCAACGCCTCCAAGTGCCCATCGTCACCGAAGTCCGAGAGCCCGGTTTTGCGCGTTGCGTGCTTGACGAGTTTGTTGACCTCTAGGCGGCCAGGGAGTCCGAGGCGCTGGCCGGCGCGGGCCAGCCGATTGAAGGCCCGGATGGGGACCGGCCGAAAGGGATTCTCGTAGTCGGTGGACGTCAAGCCGCTAGTCCCGCAAGCTGCTCAACGGCACCACCCGGCACTGCGGCTGGGGAGTCTCGACGGCCCGCACCCATCGGAACGACATGGTGCCAAGCGAGTGGCCTGCGGTTTCGATCCAGTTGGGCAGGCCGGGATCCTCATGGGCCACGATCAGGCGCACCGACCCATCGGCTTCGTAGCGGGCCAGATGGCTGTTGGTGTGGATCGTGAAGTGGCGATAGTCCAGCGATTCCATCCAGTAGTTGCTGAGCTGGAAGTTCCAGTACTCGCAATCCGGGGGAGTGGCCTCGATCACCAGCGCCTCGTCGGGTCCCAGCGCCCAGTGGCTGTGGTAGTAGGTGATGTTGGGATCGCCCCCGGCGTTCAGCGACACGTCTGGGTCGAACTGGGGAAGCTGGTTGCTGTGCTTGGAGAAGTCACGGGCCCACTTGGTGAACAGCAGCGGCGCGCCCATCACCAGCGCCCCCACGTTCTTCAACCCGTCATCCAAAGCCTTTGGCGTCAGGTGCGAAGGCTGGCTCTCTTCGGGAGCGCAGTTGATGCGCTCGATGGACAGCTCGGCAGGGACCTCCGTGCTGCGGTCGGCAAAGGTCTGACGCACCACCAACGTGCCGGTCTCGGGGGTCATCGGCAGCCAGTTGCCCTCCTGGGGGGTGCTGCTCAGGATCAGCTCGAAACACCCGTCGGCGTCCATCTCGATCTGATCGGCTTCGATGTGCCCTGTAGGGGGCAGGCCGCCGCCCTGGCCGTAGTTGCCCGACTGGGTTCCGATGCTCAGGTAGGCGATGTTGTTGCGTCTCCCGGTGATCTTGTAGTCGTAGCTGCCGTCCAACGCCGCGGTGTAGTAGTAGTTGTCGGGATTGTCGGCGCCCAGCTTGGTGGTCTCGTTGGCCACCCGGTGCATCACCGGGGCCTTGGGGTCGGCATGCTCGATGAACGCCATCAGACCGGCCCGGGCGAGGCGGCTCAGGTGCCGGTAGCCCTCCGCCTGGTTGAACGGATCGCGCGGCGCGCCGGGGAAGTTCATCGCCGCCCCCGCCGCCTTCAAGGAATCGCAAAACTCCTCCCAGGCCTTGCCGCTCACTACCCGCTGTTCGGCCACATCGTCGAGCGTCTTGCCCCGCATCTTCCGGACCAGAAGGGAGATCCGTCGAAAGGCACCGAGCACTCGAATAGCAAGCCGTCGCATGGCGAATGTCTAGTGACGGCTCCGGCTCGGCGGCAACATGGGTCCGGCACACCGCGGTGTCGTTGAACCATGATGGTCCGGTGAGATTCGGCCTGCTCCTGACCTCGGTTCACGGCCGGTCGATGCCCGCCCACCAGCAGATCGCCGAGCACCACGAGCTGATCTCCGTGGCCGTGGATCACGGGTTCGACCTAGTGGTGGCAGGCCAGCATTTCGCAGCCCCGACCTTGCGCTACCTCCAGCCCATCCCGTATCTGACCTCGGTGTCCATGCAATTCCCTTCGGTCAGCGTCGCCACCGGCATCCTGCTGATGCCCCTGCACCATCCCCTCACCATCGCCGAGGAGATGGCCACCATGGACGCGGTGACCGGCGGGCGGGCGATCATGGGCGTGGGCATCGGCTACAACCAAGACGAGTTCGACGCCTTCGGCATCGACCGCACCACCCGGACCGATCGGTTCGAGGAGGCGGTGGAGATCATCCGAGCACTGTGGACCGGCCAGCCTGTAACCCACCAGGGCCGATTCTTCCAGCTCGACAGCATGGAGGTGTCCACACTGCCCGTCCAGCGGCCTCATCCCCCGATCTGGGTCGGGGCCCAGGTGAAGGCATCGGTGCGGCGGGCCGCCCGAGTGGGCGACGCTTGGTACGCCGCACCGTTCCCCACCCACCGAGAGCTCATCGACCTCTACCGGGCCTATCTGGAGGAGCGAGCGGCCCACGGCAACCGGGCGCGGGCCGCCATCCCCGTGCGTCGGGAGGTCTACATCGCCGACAGCCCTGCTGAGGCCGAGGCAGCGGTGGCCGCGGGCGCGTCGTCGCGCTATGGCACGTATCGCTCTTGGGGGCTTGACGTTGACGACGGCATCGGCAAAAGCGATTGGCTGGACAACCGCTTCGTGCTCGGCAGCCCGTCCGATGTGGCGGAGGGGCTCTCCTATCTCATGGCCCAGGTGGAGCACTCCCACTTCGTCTACAAGCCGCAGTGGCCCGGATACGACCATGCCCACGCCCTCGCCCAGCTCGAGCGGTTCGGCTCCGAGGTGATCCCGCTATTGTCCGGCTGACACCGAGAACCCCTACCACCCAAAGCCCCAACTACCGAAAGCAGAGCCCATGGGATCGGACAACACTCCCTACCGCGGTCCAAAGATCGGTCTCTGCTTGCCCTACGAGGGCCCAGCCACAGCCGAGGACATCGTCGATGTCGCCCAGGCGGCGGAGTCGGCCGGTTTGGACTCGGTGTGGGTGGGCGACCACATCGCCTTTCCGGTGGAGTTCACCTCGCAGAACCCGACGATGGCCGACGGGAAGTACCCCTATCCCACCGACAACCCCCGCCTGGAGGCCCTGACCACCTTGGCCTTTGTGGCCGGGGCGACGTCCACCATCAGGCTGGCGGTGAATGCCTGCGTGTTGCCGCAGCGCAATCCGGTGGTCGTGGGCAAGGCCGTGGCCACCCTCGACTACCTGTCGGGGGGAAGGGTGATCTTCGGGGTGACCCTCGGATGGCTCCGCGAGGAGTTCGACGCCCTCGGTGCCGACTACGGCCGCCGCCGGCAGTTGCTGGAGGACGGCATCGAGATCCTGCGGGCGCTGTGGGAGCAGGACCAGCCCTCCTATGAGGGGGAGACCCACTCGTTCTTGCCCCTCAATATGCGGCCCAAGCCGGTCCAGTCGCCGGTGCCCATCTTCGTGGGCGGCCACTCCCGGCCGGCGCTCCGCCGGGCCGCCGCAGTAGGGGACGGCTGGCTGGCGGCGCGGATGTCCCCGGACGACTTGCGGGAACACGTGGGCTTTCTGCGAGAGGAGCGAAAGCGGTCGCCGCGGGCCGATCAGCCCTTCACCGTGGCCACCAACTGCCCGGCCGCAGTGGGAAGCGGTTCGGCCGGAGTGCTCGATCTCACCGATGGCGACGCCACCCGGAGCATGCTGGCGGCGCTGGGGGAGGCGGGGGCCGATGTCGTCAACATGGTGGTGGTCTCCTATGACCCCGCCGAGACCCGAGAGGCGGCCCACGCCTTGGGCCAGCACTGCCATTCAGTCCAATAGGGGCCCTCAGGCCGTGCCCGCCACCCCGGCCTTGATCAAGGCGGCGATCTCCTCGGGGCTGTAGCCGGCTTCGGCCAGGATCTCCTCGCTGTGCTGGCCCAGCACCGGGGGAGGCCCGGCAATCCCGCCAGGGGTGTCGTGCAGCCCGATCACCGGACCCAGCTGGGGGATCTCGCCCAAAGTGGCGTGCTCCACCGACTGCACCAGTCCGGCCTGCTTCACCTGGGGGTGGTTGAGGATCTGCGAGAAGGTGTGGACCGGCCCGAACAGCGCCCGGTGCTGGTTGAACGACTCCTCCCACTGCGCACTGGCCCGGGTGATGAAGATGCTTTGCAGGTATTCGGTGAGCTCGGCACGGGCGTCCACCCGCTGCTGGTTGGTCAGATAGCGCTTGTCGGCAGCCAATTCCGGCTCGCCGATAGCCTGGCAGAAGCGCTCCCACCCGTCGGTGCCGCCCCACACACCGGTCACCACGTGTCCGTCGGCGGTCTGGAACGCCTCATAGGGCACCACCACGCTGTGGGCGCTGCCGTGGCGCTCTGGATCCTCACCGTCCACCCAGTGCGAGGCCAGCCGGGTGGTGAGCGACGACATCAGGGCGAAGAGCATCGAGACGTCGATGAGCTGGCCCTTGCCGGTTTGCTGTCGGGCGAACAGGCCGAGCATGGCGGCCTGGGCGGTGACCAAGGCGCCGGTGAAATCGGCCATCGGGACCCCCACCAGATTGGGCCCTCGATCAGGCTCCCCGGTCACCGACATGACCCCCGAGACGGCCTGGACCACCGGGTCGGTTCCCGGATAGGGGGCCAGCGGACCGTCCGGTCCGAAGGCGGTGAGGGAGATGTACACGATCTGGTCGTTGATGGCCGACAGGGCGTCGTAGCCGATGCCGATCTCGTCGGCCACGCCGGGCCGGTAGCTGGTGACCACCACGTCGACCGTGGCGGCCAGGCGATGGACTGCCTCGAGTCCCTCGGGTTTGCGCATGTCCAGTGCGAGGCTGCGCTTGCCCCGGTTCCAGATGAGGAACAGCGCGCTCTCGCCGTCGATAAACGCGGTGCCGACGCCTCGGCTGCCGTCGCCGTGGGGAAGGCTCTCCACCTTGATGATGTCGGCTCCGTAGTCGCCCAGAATCATGGTGCCGTAGGGGCCGGCCATGTGGCGGGTGAAGTCGAGCACCCGGATTCCGTCGAGGGGCTTGGTCATGCCCGGCCTCCGGTGAGGTCTTCTCCAATCAGCTTGTCCAACCCGATTTCGGCGAGGATCTCGGCGTTGTCTGCGCCCAGGTCCGGAGGGGGCGGCAGGTCGGACAGGTCGGGTTGGGCGGCTTCGTTGGGGTTCGAGGAGAGCTGCACCGGTGACGCGGCCATTTGAACTCGGCCTCCGGGAAGCTCGGTGCCCCGGAGCACCCGGTTGACGGCGGCGTGGTCGCTGCTGACCGCCTCGTCGAGGGTGAGTATGGGGGCGAACGGTATCTCGGCTTCGTCGAGAAGGCGGTTCCAGTCGTTGAAGGTGCGCTGGCTGATGGCCTCGGCGATCAGCGGGAACTCGTCGTCGTATCCGAAGTCCATGCTGTGGGTCCACTCGCCTCGGGCTCGGAGTTGGTCCAGCCCGGCCAAGTCGCAGAATCGCTCCCAGGCGACCTTTTCCAGCGGGCAGATGAGCAGGGCGCGGCGGTCGGAGGTGGCGTACATGGCGTAGCGCGATCCCAACGAGCGGTACTCATGCCAAGGCTCGTCGTTGTTGACCCAGGTATTCACGTCTCGCCAGTTCCACCACAGTGCGGTGTTCCAGATGGAGGTGTGTACGAACTGGGGTCCGCCGCCCCTGTCTCGCTTGACGATGGCGGCCAGCACCCCCATGGCGCCGAAAACCCCGGCCAGCAGCACCCCGGCCGAGCGCCACCCGACTCTGGTCTGGGGCTGGCCCTCTTTCCACTCCACCTCGACCCGGCCGGCCAGCGCGTCCATGTTCTGGCCGTGGGCCTTGTATTCGGCCCACGGTCCGGCCAGCCCGTAGCCCGAGATCACGCAGTACACCAGCTGCGGGTTGGCCTCGAGGAGGGTGTGGAAGTCGAGTCCTCGGCGAACGGCGTCCTTGGGGCGGGCGCCGACGATCACCGCGTCGGCCCAGGCGGTGATCCCGACCACCACCTCGGCCCAGTGGGGCGAGCGGGTGCTGATTGCGATGCTGCGGGTGCCGGGGTTGAGGGCGAGGTGCAGATCGCTGACCCCGGCGATCTTGGGATCGTTGCCCCGATTGCCGTCGCCCTGAACCGGGTGTTCGACCTTGATGACGTCGGCGCCCATCTCCACCAGCAGATGCGAGGCCAGCGGCCCCGACATGTGGGTGGAGAAGTCGACGATGCGCAGCGGTTCCGGTTGGGTCATCGCCGGTTCACCCGAGGATGGCCAGGATTTGGCGGGACTGGCACAGCAGAGTGCCGTCCGGGGCCCAGATGTCGAGATCCCAGTCCAGGTAGCCGCCGCGGACCAGCCCGGTGCGCGACCGCAGCAGCACCATGTCGTCGGCCTTTGCCTGGGACAGGTCGGTCCGGAAATAGGTGGTGTGGTCCAGGGTGGCGGTGGTGTACATGCGGTCGAGGCGCACCCACCAGCCCATCATCCCGATATCGCCGATCATCAACAGACCGGGGGCGTCGATGGGGCGGGCCTGGGCGAAGCCGGCCCATCCCACCCGCTCCATGGGGCCGTCGGGCGCGGTGAACGGTTTCGGTCCGAGGCGGTCCTGCATGACCACGTTGTCGCCATAGGGATATGCGAACTCGGGCACGTAGCCGTCGGTCTCCCGTCCCGGGGTGGGCGGGGCCACCTCGGGCATGGGCAGCTCGTCGAACTCGGGGCTGGGCCGGTCGGTGGCGAAGCTGGCCAACGCGGTGGCGATCAGCTTGTCGCCCTGCACCACCCGGGCCGCAGTGCTGATGAGGGTGCGGCCCGTGCGGAGCACTTCGGTCTGCACCTCGTAGTCGCCCTCGCCCGGCGCTCGCAGCAGATGGGCGGTGAACGACAGCGGGCGGTACTGGGGGTCGGTGACCGTGGCTGCGAGTCCGGCCATCAATTGAGCCTCCACCAGCCCGGCGGGAACGCGGCCCGAGGCCATCCACGACGGGGGTGTGGAGGTGAGGAAGCGCCCGTCGCCCAGCGGCGTGTGAGCGATGGCCTCGTCGAATGATGAAGCGGTCACATGGCCTCCAGTGCTTCGGCCACCTCATCGGCCACCGGAGCCAGTGAAGCGGAGATGTCCTCGATGGGCATGGGCGGGACTTCGGCCAGCGCCGGTATGACCTCGCGTCCCATGGTGTCGAGATAGTCGATCACCTCGTCGATGGGCATCTCGGGCCACTGGGGCTTCACCACGAACGGGTCTATAGGCAGCTGTCGGGCCACCTCGGTGAAGTGGTCGATCACCTGTTGGGCCGTGCCCACCGCCACCGAGTGCTTTACCTCCTCGAAGAAGTTGCCCATGAGCGCCTCCTCGTCCAATATGTCGAGCTCCTTGCGGGCATACGCGAGGTATCGCTCCTTGCTGACGTCGACGAATCTGGCTCGTGCCTCCTCGTTGGTGGCACCCACGAAGGCGTTGCGCCGCAGGGGCTGATGGCCCATCGGCTTGCCCCGCTCGGCGAATCCCGCGGCCATGATGCCCAAACGGACCCGCATCTCATGGATGTCGTACTCCGGCGGGATGATGAACCTGTCGCCCACTCGGCCCGCCCGCCGGGCGCCCTTGCGGGAGTGCGCTCCCATCCAAATGGGGGGATGGGGCTGCTGCACGCACCGGATGTGGGGGGTGGCTCCCTGAATCTGCCAGTGCTGGCCGTGATAGTCGAAGTCCTCCATGGCCCAGCACAGCTTCATGATGTCGAGGCACTCGTCGAACAGGCTCACCCGCTTGCTGATCGGGATATTCATCAGGTCGAACTCTTCGCTCCGGTATCCGAGCCCGAGACCGACGTCGAGGCGGCCCCGGGTGACGATGTCGAGGGTGGCAAGCTCCTCGGCCAGGATCACCGGGTGGTACTTGGGGGCTAGCAGCACGGTGGTGGCCAGCCGCACGTGGTCGTCGATCTCGGCGGCCAGGCGGGCGAGCAGGGGGACCGGCTGGAGCCAGCGCAGGTCGCCGTACAAGAAGTGCTGGCCGATGACGAAATGGGTGAGGCCGTTGCGCTGCCCGGCCTCCACTTGGCGCAGGATGCCGTCGAACTGCTCGATGGGGTCCACGTCGCGCGGCACGTCGCTGATGATCATGCCGAACTGCATGGGCGCCCCTAGACGTCGATGCCGTAGAGCTCGGCGGCGTTGTCCTGGAGCACGCGGCGGCGGATGTGAGGATCAACGCCGGCCAGCACCCGGGCGAAGTGCTCTCGGGCGCCCGGGAACAGGCACGTCGGGTGGGGGACGTCGGTCTCCACCAGCACGTTGTTGATTCCGACGTCTTCGATGAGCTTGGCCGGGGCCGACTTCTCGAACCAGAACATGACCCAGATGTGGTCGTTGAAATACTCCCGGGGACGGCGGGAGTTGAGGGCTAGCTCGTGGGCTTCGGTGACCATCTCGTCGTACTGGTACTCGAGGGCTTCGAGGATGAAGGGAACCCAGCCGATGCCGCTCTCGGCCGAGACGATCTTGAGGTTGGGGTAGCGGTCGAACAGGTTGCTCATGCACAGGTTGACGATGATGCGCACGTTGCTCATATACATCTGGGTGGCGTGGATGGCGAGGCGACGCTGGTGGTCGAACTGCCCCCACCAGGTGCTGGGGGACACGGGAATGGGCCGGGGCAGGTCGTCGGGGCCGGCCTCGCCGCCCACCCGGGCCTGCTGGAAGCGGGCGCCTCGGATGCTCTCCATCTCGGCGCGGCTCATGCCGGCACCGATGTGGAAGTTGGCCACCGCTCCCGACTGGTTGAACAGATCCCACATGGGGGCGAAGTAGGGCTCCCAGAGCTCGGGTAGGCCCACCATCTCGGGCTTGTCGGAGAGGGTGAACCCGGTTATGCCCTTGTCCAGCAGCCGGGTCATCTCGGCCACGGTGAACTCCATATCCCAGATCGGGAGCATGGCCTGGGGGAACAGCCGGCCGTTGGACTCGTGCTGCACGTCTACGAAGAAGTCGTTGTAGATCTCCAGCACCATCCGCCGCTGGGCCAGATCCTCGATGGCGAAGACGTGGTTGGAGGAGAAGCCGACGCCATTGGGGTAGAGGATCTGGGCATGCACCCCGATCTCGTCGCAGAGTTCGAGCCGCTCCTTCACGGCCCAGGCGCTGGTGTCGATGACATCGAAAGGCTGGACCACGTGGCTGCCCAGAATCTTCTCGTGCCCGGTTTGGATGGTGTTGCCACCGGTGCTGGCCCAGAGCTCGCCGTCCAGATACCACGCGGTGATGCCGTCGACCGTCTTCTGCACCGGCACTCGGTGGTGCATGGCGGCGGGGGTCCGGGCCGTCCACAGCTCCGGCGGCTCGGTGAAGTGGGAATCGCAGTCGATAATCTTCAGGCCGTCTAGCGGGTCATGTGCGTCCATGGCGTTCTTTCTTTGCTGCGACGGCTAAATCGATCATCGTAAATGGAAGAGTTCTTGCTCACGGGGGTTTCAATGGGAGTGCTCGATGGAAGAGTAGCGGTCATAACCGCTTCCGGTTCAGGCATGGGCCGGGCCGCGGCTAGGCGCATGGCCTCCGAGGGCGCTCATGTCGTGGTGGCCGATCTTCGCGCCGATGCCGCTGCTGAGACCGTGGATTTGATCGCCGAAGTGGGGGGCGCGGCGAGCGCCTTCACCGTTGATGTAAGCGATGTGGCTCAGATTGAAGGACTGATGGCCGAGGTTGGCTCGACTCACGGCAAAATCGACGTTCTCTACGCCCATGCCGGCATACCCGGTCCGGCCGGGCTCGACATGAGCGAGGCCGACTACGAAGAGACCGCGGCCATCAACATGAAATCGGCCTTCTTCACCGTTGCCCGGGCGGTGTCCCTGTTGGAGGCGTCGGGCAACGCGTCAATCATCCTCACCGCTTCCACATCCGGGGTGGTGGGCTCGCCGTTCTCGCCGCTGTACTCGATGACCAAGGGAGCAATCGTGACCTTGGGCAAGTCGCTGGCTCTGGCCTTAGCCCCCAAGGTTCGGGCCAACGTCATCTGCCCCGGCCCAGTGGACACACCCATGCTTCCGCTGTTCTTCGGACGGGAGCCCGGCACCGACGTCAAACCCCTGATGAAGGAGTTTCTGGAGACTTCGGTGCCCTTGCAGCGCCCATCGCAGCCCGAGGAGATCGCCGAAGTCGCGCTGTTCTTGGCCAGCGATGCCAGCAGTTTCGTGACCGGTGTCGCACTCCCGGTTGACGGCGGCTACTTGGCCCGATGACCAGCAGGAGCATCTCCATCGGCAGCGGGTCGGCGTATTCCACCGATCGGCTGGACTGGGCCCAGGAGCTGGCCGACAGCGGCCTGGTGGATTACATGGGCTTCGACTGCCTGGCCGAGCGGACCATGGCGCTGGCCCAAGTGCGCCGCCTTGATGACGAGACCACGGGCCACGACCAGCGGATCCCCGAGCTCATGCGCCGTTTCGCCGGCTTTCTGCGCCGCGGCGGAAAGATGGTGGGCAACTTCGGCGCTGCCAATCCGGCCGCCGCGGCCGACGACGTGCTGCGGGGGCTGAAGCTCAACGGCATCACCGGGGTGAGGGTCGGGGTGATCCATGGCGACGACGTGCTCGACCATGTGCTCGACCAGGACCTGGAGCTTCCCGAAATGGGGGTGACCGCCCAGGCCATCACCGCCAAGGTGGTATCGGCCAACGCCTATATCGGCGCCGATCCCATCGTGGAGCTCCTAGACGAGGGCGCGCAGTTCATCCTCGGCGGCCGCATCGCCGATCCGTCGCTCTATGTGGGGCCGATCGCCTATGAGATGGGCTGGGCGCTGGACGACTGGGAGAAGATGGGCACCGCAACCCTGGTGGCCCATCTTCTGGAGTGCGGCACCCACGCCACCGGTGGAAACTACGTGGACCCGCCCTACCGGGTGCTGGACGACATCGTCCACCTCGGCTTTCCCCTGGCCCACGTGAACGAGGACGAGCTGATCATCACCAAGCTGGAGGGCACCGGCGGGGCGGTGGACATAGGCACCATGAAGACGCAACTGGCTTACGAGATCCACGACCCGGCGGCCTATCTCACCCCCGACAGCACCGCGGACTTCTCCCATGTGTGGGTGGAGGAGGTGGATCCAAACCGTGTGCGGGTCGGCGGTGCCTCGGGCCGCCCCCGCCCTGACACTCTCAAGGTGCTGGTAGGGGTGGACCAGGGATGGAAGGTGGTGACCGAGATCTCCTACGGCGGCGCGGGCTGCGTGGAGCGGGCCCAACTGGCCGCGGAGGTGGTGGCCAAGCGCCTGGAGCCCCACCAGTCGGGCATCGACGAGATCCGCTACGACCTCCACGGTATGAGCGCACTGTTCGACGGCCAGCTTCCCGGCGGCGACCCAGCTGAGGTGCGGCTTCGCATCGCGGCCCGCTGCGATGATCGGGAGACGGCAGACGCGGTGGCTTTCGAGGGGCAATTCCTGTGGATGGGACCGGCCGGGGGTGGCGGGGTCACCACCCAGATGGCACCGGCCATCGGGGTCACTCCCGCACTCTTGCCCCGCAAGGATGTGAAGCTGATCACTGAGGTGATCGAGGCATGAAGCTGCGGGAGTTCGCCTACAGCCGCTCCGGCGACAAGGGCGACATCGTGAACCTGTGCGTGTTCGTGTACGACGACGACAACTGGGAGGTGCTGCGGCGCGAGCTCACCGTCGAGAAGGTGCGGGACAAATTCGGCAGCCTGGTTGACGGCGAGATCACGCGCTACGAGCTGCCCGGCACCAAGGGCCTGAACTTCGTGATGACCGAAGCCCTCGGTGGGGGAGTGTCGATGAGCCTCCGAACCGACCCCCACGGCAAGTCCTACCAATCCCTAATCCTAGAAATCGACATCGACGCCGACGAGGAGATCAAGCCCCACCTCGGGTAGCCGTTGAGGCCGGCCGGCTTATCCTGTCAGCCGGCGGCGAGGTGTTCTCGGAGTTCTATTTTGCGGATTTTGCCGGTGACGGTGCGGGGGAAGCTGTCGACGGCGATGAATTCGTCGGGGACCTTGATCTTGGCCAGGCGCTGGCGGCACCAATCCGCTAGTCCGTCGAGCGACTCTTCGGGTCGGAGCTCGACGAAGGCCACCGGGCGCTCGCCCCATTCGGGGTCGGGGCGCGCGACCACCGCTGCTTCGGCGACGGCCGGGTGGTCGTAAAGCACTGCTTCTATCTCGCTGGGGTAGATGTTGACGCCGCCGCTGATGAGCATGTCTTTGGACCGGCCGACGATGTAGAGGTAGCCATGGGCGTCCATGCGGCCCAGATCCCCGGTTCGCAGCCACCCGTCGACCAGAGCTTCAGCCGTCTGGTCGGGGTTGCGCCAGTAGCCGGCCATCACCTTCTCGCTCTTCACCCAGATCTCGCCCACCTCTCCGGGAGCGGCCAAGACGCCATTGTCGTCGTGGAGTTCGATCCGGACCCCGGGAACGACGCGCCCGCACGAATCGAGCAGTTCGGGGCGTCCGGCCATGGCGAGGTCGTGGTCTTCGGGCAGCAGCCCGGTGAGGTTGGTGACGCACTCGGAGATGCCGTAGCCCTGGTACAGCCCGCACCCGAAGCGCTCATAGGCCTGTTTGATGAGCGGCCCCGCGGTGGGAGCGGCGCCGTAGACGATGAGCCGCAGGCTGGACAGATCGGCCTCCGCAAAGCCGGGATGGTCGAGGATGCGGCGCAGCTGCGCGGGAACCAAGATCGAGATGGTCACCCGGTGCTCGGCGACCGCGGCGAAGAACGACTCTGGCGAGAAGGAGCGCACCACCACGTGGGTCTGGCCGTCGGCCAGCATGGAGCACACCCGGGTGCCGGTGGCCGCGTGGTAAAGCGGCGTGGTGGACAAGAACACATCATCGGGCCGGAACCGCTGCACCAGGGCCATGGTCAGCCCGTTGAAGGCCAAGCCTCGCTGGGTGAGGCACACCCCTTTCGGCCTCCCGGTGGTTCCGCTGGTGTAGATGATCAGCGCGGTGTCTTGTTCGGTAGCGCGATCCAGATCAGTGAAGGGCTCCGACGCGAGCAGGCTTACGTAAGAATCGCCGTCGGCATCGATCACTGGGCCGGTGGTGCCGATGGCCTCCAACCGTTCGGCGTAGGGAGGGGTTGCCACGGTAAGGGCAGGCTCGGCATTGGAGAGGATGAAGGACAATTCGGGATCGGTGAGCTGGGTGTTCAGGGGCACTGCCGCCGCGCCCAGGTAGGCCACCGCCAGATAGACGTCGAAAAAGACCAGCCCGTTGTCGGCCATGAGCGCCACCCGGTCGCCAGTCCCCACCCCCGCAGCCTCCAGTCCGCTGGCCAGCCGGAGAACTCGGTCGTGCAGCTCCCCAAAGGAAGCAGATGGTCCTCCGGCAACCGCTACCGCAGTCCGCTCGGGGTAGAGCGCCGCATCCCGCTCCAACAAGTCAACGATCCGCATTATGCGAGATTCAGGTTGCCATCAGACGGGCACGATGTCGACAATCTCATTCAAGCCTGCAAAGTCGTTGGGGTTGCGAGTATAGAGGGGCAAGTTGGCGGCGAGGGCGGTCGCAGCGATCATCAGATCGACTGCCCTTGCCCCGCGGGGTTTCCGCTCGGCGCTGAGGACCGCGGAGAAGACTCGTCCATAGGCCCGGGCGGCATCGACATCGAATGGCAATGGATCGAATGCAGCCTCTGTCCGCTGGAGACGATCTTGCCTCCGGCCTCGCTCCACTCTGTCGTTTGCGGCATGCGGGCCAGCTGCCAGCTCAGCCAAAGTCATGGCGCTGATGGCGACCTCGTACGGGAGGGCCGATGCCTCGATGTGTTCAAGATCGATGATCACCGAAGTATCCAGCAGCCCACGGGGCGGTCTTGGCGTCTCAGGCACGAGGAGATGGATCTTGGTCGGCAACGGCGTCAAGGTCGGCCCGAAGATCCCAATAGTCAACACTGGGGGCAGTCCGGAAGAGCTCCACCGCAGCTTCAGCGGAAATGAAGCGGTGGCGGCGCAGCGGACCCAGCTCGCCTACCGGCACGCCATTGCGAGTCACCGTGAACGTCCTGCCCTCGTCGAGTTCGAGCATGATTTTCCCGCTGTTGTTCCGTAGCTCCCGCTGGCTGATCTCACGGCTCACAGTCTCACCGTAGCACGCCGTGCGACACCTATGCGGCCTGTATCCATCAAGCCAAGTTCGTCAGAAGGCAAGAGGGTATGGGTCAGACTTCCACCAGTTGTAGGGGGGTGTGCTCGGCGATGTGGCCGTAGTCGCGGTCGTGGTGGAGCACGGGCACGTTGAGGCGGATGGCGACGGCTGCAATGAGGGCATCGGTCTGCGAGCGAACGGTGATTCCCCGCCACCTGAGTTCCCGATAGATCGTTGCAGCGTCGAGCCAGTCGAGCTTGGGGGAGAGCGCCTCGTGTTGCTGGGCCTCCAGCAACCGTTGGGTTCGGGCAACGGCATCTTGGCGGGCACCGGCCATGACCTCCAGCAGGATCGGGTCGAGGGTGACCACTTCTTGATCGGATATCGCCCGGCGCATTCTCTGGGCCTGAGGCGAGCCAGTCGCAGACAAGAAGTCGACCCAGGCGGAAGTATCAGCTATCAGCACTGCTGCCCCAATCGGCGAACCGGCTGGCGCGCATGGTGTCGAGGTCGCCGTCCCAGCCGACCCCTTCCATTTCCAGTTGCTCTTCAATGGTCATCGGCCCGCCACCCAGAAGGCGCTCCAAGGCAAGATTCACCGCCTGGCGCTTGGTGCGAAGCCCGAATGTCTGCATGGCGCGCTTGATGAGTTCATCGTCGATATCGATGTTGGTCCGACTCACAACACCATCATACACAGCAATGTGTAAACTGCGCTGCGAGCCATAGGGAGGACACTGTGGAGTTGAACGGCAAGAGGATCATCGTCACGGGGTGTGCGAGTGGGATGGGGGCGGCGACGGTGCGGGCTTATGTGAAGGCTGGGGCTCGGGTAGTGGGGATGGACATTGCCGATGACGCGGGGCGGGCGGTTTGCGCTGAGGCGGGGGCAGATGGGTCTGGCGAGGTCGTGTACGTGTCGGTTGATGTTGCTGAAGAAGAGCGGGTGGATGCGGCGTTTGAGGAGGCAGACAACTTTTTGGGCGGGCTAGACGCGCTGGCGCATCCGGCTGCTATTCATGCAGCTTCCGCTGCGGAAGACGTGACCATCGGTGAGTGGGACCGGATGTTCGCGGTGAACGTGCGGGGCACGGTGCTGACCAATCAGGCCGCGTACCAGCGGCTCAAGGCTGGCGGGGGAGGTGCCATCATCAATTTCGGGTCGATTTCCGGCCAGCGGGCTGAGCCGGGAGCGGCGGCCTATTCGGCGTCCAAGGGAGCGGTACATGCCTGGACTCGCACTGCGGCCGGAGCTTGGGGGTCCGACGGCGTTCGGGTCAACGCTGTTCTACCGGCCATAAGGACTCCTATGTTCCAAGCATCCTGGGATCGGGCTACCGATGAGGAGCGCACCGAGAAGTTCTGGCGGAACATCCACAGCATCGCACTGGGCCAGGACTACGGCGACCCGGATCGGGACCTCGGGCCGGTGATGGTGTTTCTGGCCTCGGATGCGTCCCGGTTCATCACCGGCCAGCTCATCCCCGTCGATGGCGGACAGGGGAACGTGCGCTGAAATCACGCGTTTGAGCGGCAGGCCTGGGATGGGGGAAATATGGCTGATTTCGTTCGTCCCCATCATCAGAATTCGGCGGGTGGGCCGTTAGTCTCAGCCGCATGAGCATTCGCGTGGGAATCAACGGGTTCGGCCGTATCGGGCGGAACTTCTTCAGAGCGGCCCGGCAGGCTGGCGCCGACCTGGAATTCGTGGCCGTAAACGACTTGGGCAGCTTGGAGACCATGGCCCATCTGTTGCAGTACGACTCGGTGATGGGCCGGTTCTCCGACCCGGTAGCCGTGGTGGACGGGGCACTCGAGATCGGCGGGAGCACCCTGCAAGTGCTGTCGGAGCGCAACCCGGCCGACCTGCCCTGGGGCGACTTGGGCGTGGACGTAGTGGTGGAGTCCACCGGGTTCTTCACCGCTCGGGACAAGGCGGCCGCCCACCTCGAAGCCGGAGCGCCGAGGGTGATTGTCTCCGCGCCGGCGTCGGGGGCCGATGCCACCTTCGTGGTGGGGGTGAACGACAGCGACTTCGACCCTGACAACCACTTGGTTGTGTCCAACGCCTCCTGCACCACCAACTGCTTCGTGCCCATGGTCAAGGTGCTCGACGATGCCTTCGGGGTGGAGCGGGGCCTGATGACCACCGTCCACGCCTACACCGGCGACCAGGCGCTGGTGGACGGCCCCCACTCCGATCTGCGGAGGGCCCGGGCCGCCGCGGTGAACATCGTGCCCACATCCACCGGGGCCGCCCGAGCCACTGGGCTGGTGCTTCAGGCCATGAACGGATTGCTCGACGGCATCGCGCTGCGGGTGCCGATTCCCAACGGCTCTCTCACCGATTTCACCGCCGTGGTGCAGGGTGAGCCCTCGGCGGACGACGTCAACGCCGCCTTCGCCGCTGCGGCGGCTGAAGGGCCGCTGGCGGGGGTGCTGGACTACAGCGAAGCCCCGCTGGTGTCGGCCGACATCGTCGGCTCGCCCGCCTCCTGCACGCTTGACTCCGGTCTGACCATGGCCCTGGGGAACCTGGTCAAGGTCTCCGGCTGGTACGACAACGAGTGGGGCTACTCCAACCGGTTGGTGGACATCGTCTCCATCGTGGGCGCGGCGGGCCGCTGAGCGCCGGAGTGCTTCCCACACTCGAAACCCTGGGCGAGACCCTCGGCGGCTTGGACGGCCGCCGGATCCTTCTGCGGGCCGACTTCAACGTTCCGCTTGACGCTGGTGGCCAGATTGCCGACAACTTCCGCATAAAGGCCGCGCTGCCCACCATCCGCTGGCTCACCGGCCAGGGGGCCGCTGTGGTGGCGTGCAGCCACTTGGGACGACCCGACGGCAGGCCCGACCCCCAGTATTCGCTGACTCCGGTGCAGGCCCGGCTGGGGGAGCTGGCCCCTGGTGTGGAGTTGCTGGAAAACCTGCGTTTCGACCCGGGCGAGACAGGCAATGACGATGGTTTCGTGCAGCGGATAGTGGAGGGCTGCCACGGCTACGTGAACGACGCCTTCGGAGCGTCTCATCGGGCCCATGCCTCCATTGTGGGACCGCCCCGTTATGTGCCCAGCGCAGCGGGCCGCCTACTGGCCAAAGAAGCCGAGGTGCTGTTGGGTCTGCGGGCCAAACCCAAGCGCCCGTTTGTTGCCGTGTTGGGCGGGGCCAAGGTCAGCGACAAGCTGGGGGTGATCGATGCCCTGTTGGAGACCGCCGACGAGGTGGTGATCGGCGGCGGCATGTGCTTCACGTTCCTGGCGGCCCAAGGCCATAGCGTGGGCGACTCGCTGCTCCAGCCCGACCAGATTGAGGCTTGCGGCCGCCTGTTGAGTTCAGGCGCGCCCATCCGCCTCCCCTCCGACATCACCGCGCTTGCGCCGGGGGAGCGGGTGGTACAGGCCGGAGTGGATCTACACCCTGACTGGAAGGGATTGGACATCGGCCCGGGCACCGCGGCCGAGTTCAGCGACCTCATCGCGGAGGCGGGCACCGTCCTGTGGAACGGCCCCATGGGGTTGTTCGAAGACCCGAGGTTTGCGGCGGGAACCAAGGTGGTGGCCCAGGCGCTGGCCGATAGCCGGGCTTTCACCGTGGTGGGCGGGGGCGACAGCGCGGCGGCGGTCCGACAGTTCGGCCTCGACCGAGAAATGGACCACGTGTCCACCGGTGGCGGGGCGTCGTTGGAGTTGATCGAGCAGGGCGACCTGCCCGGCCTGAGAGCACTGAGAGAATCAGTTGGAACTCCCGAGGAGGGACACGATGGCTGAACGCAAGCCGCTGATCAGCGGTAACTGGAAGATGCACATGAACCATCTGGAGGCCATTCAGCTCATCCAGAAGCTGTCGTATGCGCTCGACCACGCCGACTACGGGTCAGCCGACGTGTCCATCCACCCGCCGTTCACGAACCTGCGTTCGGCTCAGACGGTGCTGGATGCCGACAACATTCCCATCGCCCTGGGCGCCCAGCACTGCCACTGGGAGGAGGGCGGGGCGTTCACCGGAGAGGTGTCGCCCGCCATGCTGGCCAAGCTGGCGGTGAGCTACGTGATCGCCGGGCACTCCGAGCGCCGCCAGCTCTTCGGCGAGACCGACGAGAACGTGAACCGCCGCCTCAAAGCGATTCTGGCGGCGGGGATGACCCCGATCATGTGCTGCGGGGAGACCCTGGAGGAACGGGAGGCCAACCAGACCGAGGCCAGGATCACCACCCAGGTGGACGCTGGTTTGACCGGTTTGAAGCGGGACCAAGTAGGGGCCATGGTGATCGCCTACGAGCCGGTGTGGGCCATAGGCACCGGCCACACCGCTACCCCAGCTGATGCCCAAGGAGGCTGCGCCCTCATTCGGGATCGGGTACGGGCCAACTTCGGCGCCGACGCCGCCAACGGAGTCCGCATCCAGTACGGCGGCTCGGTCAAACCCGTCAACGTGGCCGAGCTCATGGCCCAGCGCGACATCGATGGTGCCCTCGTCGGCGGCGCCTCCCTAGAAGCCGAGAGCTTCTCCCGCATCGTCCGTTTCCGACTCCAGTAGGGGGAAGCAGACCCCCGCCGGTTGGGGCTAGGTCCCGACGGCCGAGTTGCTGAGAATGATCAGGTGATCTCTAGGTCGTCCCATTCGACTTCGGTGCAGAGGCGGTGGTACTCGGGGCCGTACCAGGGGGCGCTCATCTGAAGCCGGTTGTGGGTTGAGTTGACGTAGTAGTTGTTGCCCGGAGACCCCATCTCGTGCATCAGCAGGAGCTTGGAGGCCTCCTTGTCCAGCGCCTCGTTGTAGCGCTCGTAGGCGTCCATGGTGACTTCGACGCTGGACTTGCCCTCCTCCAGCATCCGCACGATCAGCTGGCCCGCGTAGCTTGACCACACCTGATACCAGATGGGAAGGCCCGTGCCGCCCGACAAGGGCTGGGAATTGGGGCCGTAGAGCATGAACATGTTGGGGAAATTCGGCACCATCATGCTGATGTAGGCCCTGGGGCCGTCCTTGGACCAGAAGTCGTGCACGTTGAGCCCGTCGCGGCCGATGTAGTCGGCCGGGTACAGGAACTGGACGATCTCAAAGCCGATGGCTGTGATGACAGTGTCCACCTCGTGGACGGTTCCATCCTCAGTCTCGATGCCTTCGGGGGTGAACCGGACGATCGGATCGGTGATCAGCTCCACGTTGTCGCGGGTGAGGGCCCGATACCAGCCGTTGTCCACCACGGGGCGCCGGGAGAAGGGCGCGTAGTCGGGGATCAGCCGGTCGACGAGGTCGGGGTCGTTGTCGGTCTGCTCGTGGATGTAGTTGGTGAGGAAGGAGCGAAGCTGGTCGTTCACCTCGTTCCAATAGCCTCCTTGGGCCTGCCACTCCTCGTCGGGAATCAGCTGGTCGTGGGTCTTGAACAGCGCGGCGATGGCCATGTATCGCCACCAGTTCCAATAGCCCGGGAAGTTGTCGAGCAGCCAGCGCACTTCCGGCTCGATGGGCTGGCCGTACTTGGGCCGAGGGCTGATCCACTGCTTGGAGCGCTGGAAGACGTACACCTGCTCGGCCTCTTCGGCGATGGGGGAGAGCAGCTGCACCCCGGTCGAGCCGTTGCCGACCACGGCGATCCGCTCGCCGCGGTAGTCGTAGTCCTCGGGCCATTGCGATGGGTGGATGGTCCGACCGGGGAAGTCTTCGAAGCCCTCGAAATTGGGGGTTCTCTGGTTGGCGAAGGCGCCGACCGCGTTGATCACCACGTTGGCCTCGATGGTCTCGATGCCGTCGGGGGTGCCGGCCTCGAGCACCCAGACATCGCGGCCCTCGTCGTAGGTGGCCCGCTTCAGATCGTGGTCGAATCGGGTGTTGTCGTACATGCCGTACTTGCGCGAGATGTGGAGCAAGTACTCCCGAACCAGCTGGCCCTTCCCGAAGTACTCGGGCCACGGGTAGTTTTTCTCGAAGGCGAACTCGTAGGTGATCGAGATGGTATCCACCCGGATGTCTGGGTAGCGGTGCCGGCTCCACGTGCCCCCGGGCTCGGATCGGCGCTCCAGGATCACATAGGGGATTCCCAGCAGTTCCATCTGGATGCCCGCGGCCAGCCCGCTGAATCCGCTGCCGATGATGGCCACCTGGAATCCTTCGGGCAGCTCGGGCTTGCCGTCGGTCCAGTCCACCGTCCAGGGGAATGGCTTGAAGGCCATCAGCTCGCGCCGCGACTCAAACTCCAGGTCGCCCATCTCCTCCTTGGTGGCGAGATTCATCAGCTGGCGCAGTCGGGGCTGGGGCGGTTCCTCGGGCATCCCCGGAGCAGCGTTTTCTAGAAGCCACGCCACCGTCTTGGACACCAGCAGCTCGCGTTGGTCGTCGTCGAGCTCCAGCATCCGCGGCAGTGCCTCGATCTCCGGATCGTCGGTGTGGTGGAACAGCGCCACCCGCACGGCGTCCAAATCGGCCAATTCCACGGCGCGGCGGATGAACTCCGGGCTCACCGACTCCGCGGTCGTCTCAGGGGAAGATTCCACAGTCACGTCCTAAAGGTTCTCAGAATCGGCGGGGTAGTGCTGAGTCCTGGCGGCACCTCGCCGAAACAAGTCCCCCCGACTCAGGCGGCCGGGTCGACGGAGAGGGGAACCGACTTGTAGCCCCGAACGGTGGAGGTGTGGATCCACTCCAGGTGGTTGTCGTCGACCTCCCAGTCGCGGTAGCGCCGGAGCATCTGCTCGAGGCCGATGCGGCCTTCCAGGCGGGCCAGCGCGGCGCCGATGCAGAAGTGGGCGCCGTAGCCGAACGACAGATGGCGGTCGATGTTGCGATGGATGTCGAATCGGTCGGCATCGGGGAAGTGGCGCTCGTCGCGGTTGCCGCTGCCGTTGATCAGCAGAATGTTGGCCCCGGTGGGCACCACTTGGCCGTGCAACTCCACGTCTTGCATGACCCGCCGTCCCTGCACTGGGGAGGGGGCCTCGTAGCGAAGTATCTCCTCTAGGGCATCGGGCACCAGCGAGAGGTCATCGCGAAGCTCGGCGTGCTGATCAGGATGCTCAGCCAGCAGCACCACCGCCCAGGCCAGGAAGCGGGCCACTGTCTCGGCCCCAGCCCCGCCGATCAGGGCAACGTAGGAGGTGATCTCGTCCAGGGTGAGAGGGCGAGTAGATCCGTCCAGCAGCTCTCGCTCGTGAGTGGCCAGGATGGTCAGCAGGTCGTCGGCCGGCTCCTTCCGCTTCTGCTCGCACAACTCGGGAACCAGGGCATACACCTCGTGGGAGAGGTTGCCGGTCTGGTCGACCAGCTCTCGGCTGCTGCCCGCGGTGGCTGTTTCCTCTATGTGCAGCCCCTTGTCCATCGATTGCCGCAAGTCCTGTTCGAGCCCTTCGGGAAATCCCAGCAGGGCCAAGATCACGGTGGGAGGCATGAGCGCGGAGAAGCGGTCGACGAAGTCGAAAACAGTCAGACCCTCCAGAGGATCCAGCAAGTTGTCGCAGATGGACTCGATCCGGCTCTCCAAGCCGTTGATGGCCTTGGGGGTGAAGGCCCGGCTCACCAGTTTGCGCAACAGCGTCTGCTCCGGTGGGTCTCGGAAGATGAACAACGGTCCGGTCCACTCCTCATCGCCCATGAGGTCGAGCGATGTGGCGTAACGAGAAGAGTAGGTCTCGGTGTCGAGCAGCCCGGCAAGTACGTCGTCGTACCGGGTCAACGCCCAGAAGTTGTGCTCGTCGTTGTGATAGAGAGGGGCCTCGTCGCGCATCCGCCGCCAAACATCATGGGCTCGAATATCGATGTCGTAGTCGAACGGGTTGTAGTCGATCGAACTCATGGCGACGTTCTAGCCGGGATTGCCTGCGGATCGCTAGGAAGTCTCGGCGAACAGGGTGGTGTAGACGTAGCGCGTTTCTTCCGCTGATAGGCCAGCGCCCAAATACTGGTTGTCGATGTGCAACTCCCAATGCAGATGGGGGTCGGTGTAGAAGTCGCCGTTAGCGGCCGCGTGGGTTCCCCGATTGCCGATTTCTCCCACCGTCTGCCCTGCTTGAACTGCTTCGCCGACCCGGATGTCGGGGTCGACACTTTCCAGGTGGGCGTAGACGGTGATCACATGGCCGACGTCGGGGACGACGCCGTGGTCGATGACCACATAGTTCCCGTACAGCGTCAACAGGGTGTAGGGGGGCGTGGCGTCGAGCTGGGCGGCGACATCCAACAAGAGATCCCGCTTGTCGGAATCCGGGTCCTCGTAGTTGCCCACCACCAGCACTGCCCGCCCGTCCAGCGCGGCTACTGCGGGGTGTCCCCGGGCAAAGCACTGGAAGTCAACGCCCTGGTGTATTCCCGAACGGTAGGCCCGGGGTGCGTTGGGCATCAGGTCGGGGTAGGGGAGGGGCGACATGCACCCGCTGGGCCAGACAATGTCAAGCGATAGGCGGGCGGCGTCTTCCAGCGCTTCTTGGTACGTCTGCGGCTCTTGGTCAAGCACCAAGAAAACCGGGGCGGGGGTGGGCACGGGGTCGGCATTGTCGGGGGGGTTGCCGGGTGTTGATCCGTCGCTCGAGCCTGAAGCAGGAGTTGCTTCCGGGGTCGTCGCCGGATCGGTGGATGATGACTCGTCATCGGGTTCTGAAGGGGAGGAAGTCGGCTCGGAGTCAGCCTCGGATGGGCCAGCAGATGACGCCGGGGTGTCATCGGAACTGTCCGATGACCATGCCTGGGAAACCACGATTCCGATCACGAAGGCCACCGCCAAGGCTGCAATCGAAAGCAGGACTCGGCCCGACTTGAGGTTTCCTAGGATCTTGACGACCCACTTCTTCAACCAGCGGAATGACACGGCCAAGCCGCGCCTGATTGCTCTCAGTCCGTGACGAATCTTCTTCATTGCAGATCAGCACACTACACGGGTGTTCGGTGGGCTAGTGGAGCGGGTAGAATTAGCCGCTGTGACTATTGCGCTTGTGGTGATCGACGTGTTTTCCGCGTTGGCACTGCTGTTCTTAGTGCTACTCCACAGCGGCCGAGGCGGCGGCCTCTCCGACATGTTCGGCGGTGGCCTCGGCACTCAGGCCGCCGGGTCGACCGTCATCGAGAAGAACCTCGACCGGCTCACCATCGTGGCCGCGTTGATCTTCTCCTTCTCCACTCTGGCGCTGGCCCTGCTGCTGGATTCCAGCTAGCAGCTGACCACTTACCGTCGGTTGGACTTCGCGCTCAGCCCCGAGTTGCTGGAACTGCGCGACCGGGCGCGGATCGTGGCCGCGGAGGGTGTGGCCCGATTAGGGCGGCACAACGACTCGTGGATCAACGGCTACTCCAAGGAGTTCGCCCGGGTTATGGCCGACGAGGGTTGGATCGGCATGGGATGGCCCACGGAGTACGGAGGAAGGGCCCGACCGCCCATCGAGCGGTTGATCGTGGCCGAGGAGATGATCAGCGCCGGTGCTCCGGTGGCGGCCATGTGGTTCGCCGACCGCCAGATGGGGCCGACACTTATCGCCTACGGCACCGAGCAGCAGAAAGCCGAGTTCCTGCCCCAGATGCTGGCGGGGGAGAGCGCTTGGTGCATCGGCATGAGCGAGCCCGACGCCGGCTCCGATCTGGCCTCCATCGGCACTTGGGCGGTCCGCGACGGCGACCACTTCGTGATCGACGGCCAGAAGATCTGGACCAGCTTCGGCAACTTGGCAGACTACTGCTACCTGATCTGCCGCACCAGCGACGATGGTCCGCCCCACCGGGGGGTCAGCGAGATCATCGTGGCGATGGACACCCCCGGCATCGAGGTGCGCCCCATCACCGACATGATCGCCAACCGGCACTTCTGCGAGATCTACTTCACCGGCGTGCGGGTGCCAGCCGAGAACCTGGTGGGTGCCGAGGGCGACGCCTTCAAGCAGACCATGGCGCAGTTGGCCCACGAGCGGGGTGGGATCGACCGCTTGGTGTCCAACCGAGCGCTGTTCCTCCACGCTCAGTCGAAGGCCAGCCGCGACGACCCCCGGGTTCGCCAGGAGATCGCCCAACTGGAGAGCGAGTACCGGGTGGGCCGCCTGCTGGTGTACCGAGAGGCCTTGGGCCAGGCCCCCGCCGGTTTCAGCGCGGCCACCAAGGCCTTCTGCACCGAGCACGAGCAGCGGGTGGCCCAGTTCGCCGCTTCCACCCTCGGCCCGGTAGCGCTGCTCGACGACCAGTGGACCAAGGCGATCTGCTACGCACCCTCGTACACCATCGCCGGCGGCACCTCCAACGTGATGCGCAACATCCTCGGCGAGCGCGTCCTAGGCCTGCCCCGCGAGCCCCGTTGAACTCCTCACAACCGGGTGGAATTCGGCATTAGCTCGTCGTGCTCCTTCTGCGACGGCGCTGGGGGCCGCGGTCGTGGGTTTCGGCGTCCACTCCCTGCTCGCGCAGCACCATCTTGCGGACCTTTTCCGACGGCGTCTTCGGCAGCTCGTCGACTACGCGGAGATAGCGGGGCACCGCGAATGCCGGTAGCTGCTTGTCAGCGTAAGCCCAGACCTCTTCGGCGCTGATCTCGGCGCCCGGCTCGGGTACCAAGAAGACCATCACCTCGTCTTCTCCGGCCTCCTGGTCGGCGGGGACGCCGATGGCGGCGACCTCGGCAAGGGCTGGATGGGAAACCAGACCCTGTTCGACCTCGTACGACGAGATGTTCTCGCCCCGCCGCCGGATTGCGTCCTTCAGGCGATCCACGAAGTAGTACCAGCCGTCGGCGTCGCGGCGGAGCCCATCGCCGGTGTGGAACCACAGGTTCCTGAAGGCTTCGGTGGTCTTGTCGGGCATGCCGAAGTACCCCTGGCAGGTGGTCCACGGGTAGCGGCCTCGTACGACGAGCTCTCCCACCTCGCCGACCGGCACCTCTTCGTCGGTGTCGGAGTCCACCAATCGGATATCGAACCAGTCGGCGTTGAGAAGCCCGGCGGCGCCCGGTGGGCGGTCGACGCCATAGGGCGTGAGAATCGGCATACAGGTCTCGGTGAGTCCGAATACCTCCACGAAGGCCTCGATGCCGAAACGCTCCTTGAACTGGTCGAGGATGGAAGTGGCCGTGGGTGCCGCGAAGATGCAGCGCAGGTGGTTGTCGGCATCGTCGGGCCGGGGCTCCTGCTGCCAGACGAAGTCCATCATCACGCCGACGAAGTTGGTCACCGTCGCGTTTGCTGCTCGGATCTGGTCGATCCATTCCGAAGCGCTGAAGCGCTCGTGCAACACGTAGCGGGCACCGGCGATCAGCGCCGGGTAAGCCGCCAGAAACTGCGAGTTCCCGTGGAACAGCGGGCCCACCGACATATAAATGTCGGCTTCCGTCAGCCGGGTCAACGACACGCACTCGTCCGCGAACAGGTACATGTGGGCGTGTGGCATCATGACGCCCTTCGACAGCCCGGTCGTGCCCGACGTGAAGAAGACCGACGCGAGGTCGCGAGCTTCCACATCGGGCAAATCGGCTCGTACGGCGGTGAGAAGCGAGTTCCACGGGCTGGCCTCGTAGCCGGCGGCCCTCAGTTGGGAGATCGCGGCGGCAACCGCAGCATCATCTCCGACGACGAAATAGTGGCGGATAGATGTCACCGCGTCAGGAACGTCGCCGATGCGCTCCACGAACTCGGGCGCGATAACGGCCAGCACCGGCTCTGTAGTGCGGACCTGATGGGCCAAGAACGACCCTCGATAGGCCGTGTTGATCGGTACCTCCACGAGGCCGGCGACCGACGACCCCAGCCACGCGAGGATGTACGCAGAGCAGTTCGGGATCATGATCAGGACCCGGTCGCCCGGCTGGGCCCCAGCGGCCAGCATTCCCGAGCCGACACGCTCGGCCAGATCGAGGGTTTCGGCGAAGGTGTAAGACTCGCCGGACCACGGCACGTCGAGATAGGTGCGGTGCGGATGTCTAGCGGCGCGGTCCCGAAGCACCCGGGGAGAGCTCCACGACGCCCGATCCGGATAGGAAGGCGTGTACTCGTCGTAATGCTGAGTCATGAGACGTGCCCCGGCAAGGAGGTTCTGCGGCGTGGTCACCGCGTGGATTGTTCAGACGACTCGCACGTTTTGTGCTTCCTCGCCCTTGCGGCCTGGGGCAACTTCGAACTCGACTGTTTGGCCTTCGTTAAGGGATCTGTGACCCTCACCGGCGATGTTCGAATAGTGGACGAAGACGTCGTCGCCGCCGTCTCGCGAGATAAAGCCGTAGCCCTTCTCATTGTTGAAAAACTTGACAGTTCCTTGCATGTCCTCATGCTCTCGTTGGAGTCGATCTCGTGACCCACTCATCCATGACTGTACGGCGGCGCTGGGTCGGAACTACTAAGCCAGACCAACTTTGCGCGAATTCTCTCGCGGCGCTGAATTTGGAAGACTCATGACGTGTTTCGCGTCACCCAGTTTTCAGACACGCACTTCAGCACCAACCCAGAGGGAGAGTCTCGCAATACCGACGACACCTGGGACGCGGTGTTTGCCGATGCGTTTGATGAGGCTCGGCCGCTTCCCAATCTGGTGGTGATCACCGGCGACATAGCGAACGATGGCACTGAAGCCGAGTACATGAAGATTGCTGAAAAGTTCGACCGCATCCCGGTTCCCGCTGTCGTTTGTCCGGGAAATCACGACCGGCAGGTACCCTTCGACGCCATTTTGCCCCGGCCGGGGCTGAGCAACGGGCGCACTTGGAGGGTGGAGAACTGGCTGTTTCTGTTCGCCGACTCCAATGCCGACGGGCGAGAGCGTCGCCCCGATGGCTCTCTGGTAGACACCGAGGATCGGACCATGCAGCACGGTCGCTTCGGAGACCCCGAGGTTGTGTGGATGGGTGAGACCGTCGGTCGGAGTGATGCCGACCACGCTTTCGTTTGGACTCATCACCCACCAGGGGTTGCCGGCTTCTTCAAGAGCGAAGTTCATGATGCCGAATTCGCTCGGCTGATCGACAAGGCCCCCACCATCCGCGGGGTAGGGGCTGGCCACACCCACACCAACACGATCTTGGAGTGTGCGGGGCGCCCCATCCACCAGTGCCCGTCGCTCTCGGTCAACTTGGACATGAGAGAGAACACCACTCTCCCGCCTGGATACCGCACTTATGAATTTGCCGAAGACGGCTCGATCACGAGCGAGGCACACCTCGTCGGGGAAGACCGGTGGCCGAGGAGCCAGCTCCCCGTACTTGCTCAGCGCATGCTCCGCGGTGAGATCAGCTATGAGGAGATGAAGGCCGAGCAGGCCTCAGGTATATTCTGAAAATAGATGAAATAGAATTCTTGATTCAGTCTAGAGTTCTTGCTAGAGTGTCCGCATGGGATCCAGCGACACTCCCGTTCCCGCCGATCTGTTGCGGCAGCACGGCTTGCAGGTCACTGCTCAGCGGATTGCCGTTATCCGTGCCGTTTCGGCCTGTCCTCACGGTACCGTTGAAGATGTGGCCGAGGCGGTCCACAACGAGATTGGCGCTATCTCTCGCCAAGCGGTTTACGACTCGTTGGGGATGCTGGCCGAGAAGGGACTGATCCGCCGGATCCAGCCCGCCGGATCGCCCGCCCGCTACGAGGACAGGGTAGGCGACAACCACCACCACCTGATCTGCCGCTCCTGCAATCGAATGGTCGACGTCGACTGCGCGGTGGGCTACACCCCCTGTCTGACCGCGGCCGACGACTCGGGTTATGAGATCGACGAGGCCGAAGTCATCTACTGGGGCCGCTGCCCGGAGTGCTTTGCCGCTGACAAGGAGCCAGCGGCCCAATGAACCAACCAACAATCCGCACAACTCAAAGGAGATTCCAATGACCGAGAGCGCGAGCCAGTGCCCGTTTTCTGGGGCCAATACCGCCAAAGGAACCTCGGCCACCGAGCAGTGGTGGCCCGAGCAGCTGAACCTCAAGATCCTGCATCAGCACTCACCGGATGCCGACCCGATGGGGGAGGGCTTCGACTACGCCGCCGAGTTCGAGTCGCTTGACCTGGTCGCGGTCAAACAGGACATTGCCGATGTGCTGGTCGACTCCAAAGACTGGTGGCCTGCCGACTACGGCCACTACGGCCCGCTGATGATCCGCCTCACCTGGCACGCCGCCGGCACCTACCGCATCGGCGACGGCCGCGGCGGGGGAGGCACCGGGGCGCAGCGGTTCGCTCCGCTGAACAGCTGGCCCGACAACGCCAGCTTGGACAAGGCCCGTCGCCTGCTGTGGCCCGTAAAACAGAAGTACGGCCGCAAGCTGTCGTGGGCCGATCTGTTGATCCTGGCTGGCAACGTGGCCTTGGAGTCTATGGGCTTCAAGACATTCGGCTTCGGCGGCGGCCGCCCTGACATCTGGGCCCCCGAAGAGGACATCTACTGGGGATCAGAGAATGAGTGGCTTGGCGACGAGCGCTATACGGGAGAACGAGACCTGGAGACCCCGCTTGGGGCAGTGCAAATGGGCCTGATCTACGTCAACCCCGAGGGCCCCAATGCCAATCCCGACCCGATCGCTGCCGGAATCGATATCCGGGAGACGTTTGGTCGCATGGCTATGGACGATGAGGAGACGGTGGCACTGATTGCGGGCGGCCACACCTTCGGGAAGGCCCACGGGGCAGCCCCCGACACCTACGTCGGCGATGACCCCGAAGCAGCCAGCCTCGAAGAGCAGGGCCTGGGGTGGAACAACACCTTCGGCACTGGCGTGGGCGGCGACGCCATCACCAGCGGCCTGGAGGGTGCATGGACCAACGATCCTGCCACCTGGGACACCGGCTTCTTCGACAACTTGTTCGGCTATGAGTGGGAGCTGACCCAGAGCCCCGCCGGGGCCCAGCAGTGGCGCCCCACCGACCGGGCCGCCGATGACACGGTGCCCGATGCCCATGATCCCGGAAAGCGGGTTGCGCCAATGATGCTGACCACGGATTTGGCACTCCGGTTCGACCCCATCTACGAACCGATCTCACGGCGGTTCCATGAGAACCCCGACGAGCTGGCCGATGCCTTCGCCCGGGCTTGGTTCAAGCTCACCCACCGCGACATGGGCCCAGTGGCCCGCTACCTCGGACCTGAGGTTCCCGACGAGGAGCTGATCTGGCAAGACCCAGTGCCCGCCCCCCAAGGCGAGCCCATCGGGGCTGACGAGATCGCCGACCTCAAGGCCCGGATCCTGGGCTCGGGGCTGACGGTGTCCCAGCTGGTGTCCACCGCCTGGGCCTCGGCCTCGACATTCCGGGGCACCGACATGCGAGGCGGGGCCAACGGGGCCCGCATCCGGCTCGCACCGCAAAACGGATGGGACGTCAACGTTGAGTCCGGCACAGCCGAAGTGGTGGGTGCCCTCGAGCAGGTGCAGACCGACTTCAACGCGCAGGGCGGCAAGCAGGTCTCGCTGGCCGATGTGATCGTGCTGGGCGGTTGTGCCGCTGTTGAACAGGCGGCCCGCGACGCCGGCCACGACGTGGCGGTTCCGTTCTCGCCGGGGCGCACCGACGCCACCGCCGAGCAGACCGATGTCGACAGCTTCGCCGTACTCGAGCCCACCGCCGACGGCTTCCGCAACTACCTGGCCGACTTCCACAAGCGGCCCGCCGAGGAGCTGCTGGTGGACAAGGCGTTCTTGCTCAACCTGACCGCGCCGGAGATGACGGTGCTGGTGGGCGGGATGCGGGCGCTGGATGCCAACGCCGGCCAATCCCAGCACGGTGTGCTCACCGACCGGCCGGGCACCTTGACCAACGACTTCTTCACCAACCTCCTCACCATGGATACCGAGTGGCAGGCCTCAATCGACCAGCCCGGCGTCTACGAGGGCCGGGACTGCGCCACTGGCGAGCTCCGCTGGACGGCCACTGCGGCCGACCTTGTGTTCGGCTCCAACTCGCAGCTCCGGGCCATCGCCGAGGTGTACGGGTGCGACGACGGCGAGGAGAAGTTCGCCAGCGATTTCGCCTCAGCCTGGGCCAAGGTCATGAACCTGGATCGATTCGATCTGACCTGAGCCCAGCAACGGCCAGCTGGCCAGCGGGATCCCCCCTCTCCCGCTGGCCGGCAGCTCCGTAAGCTGGCTGGCAATCTCATAGAGCCCTTGGCACCCAGCGCGATAGGGTGCCCTCTGCGCCGGTTGCCCGGCGTCCACGTCGGAGTGGCGGAATTGGCAGACGCGCTAGCTTGAGGGGCTAGTGCCCAATACGGGCGTGGGGGTTCAAGTCCCCCCTCCGACACACAGAGGACCGTATTTCCTGGTCAGCGGGATATAGAGAGTTTTGGTGTCACCATTGCTGCCTGAAGACGACCAGTTGCCTGGCTCGGGCGGTCATCGGCGAAAGCGGGCGAGGGCGGCTCGGCGTCGTCGGGCGAGCGCGGCAGACCGTGCTTCGATCGTCAGCACGGTCTCGGATTCGGGCATTGCGGCAGGGAGGTCTTCGGCTGCGAGCAGGCGGGCAACGGGTTTGGGTATCACGTTGGCTTGATTCCACCGGAAGAGGATTTGGCCCTGGGTGCAGCCGCCGAGATCGAGCCAGTTGTTGTAGCCGGGGTCGGCCTCGCACACGACTACGCGGAGGATGCCGTTGTCGAGCACCGCTTGTCCGGCGTCGAGGCTGGATTGCCGGTTGACCCAGTCGGTGGACTGTCCCCAGATGTCACCGAGTTGCACATTCCAGTAGACGCACTCGGGGATCTCCACTTCGATGAGGAGCGCTTCTCCCGGGGCAATGGCGTACCAGCATTCGGCATACGCCTGATCGGTCGCTCCGCCCAATGATCCGACATCTTCGGGTGGGGTCGGCTCGATGTGTTCGAACGAGTTGACCTCCCCCCGGGCAATGTGCTCCCGGTAGTAGCGGTTCCAGAACGGAGGAACACGGTTCACCTCGGCGGCTACGGAGAGCAATTTGGAGGCCAGTTGCTCAGGGGTGATCCGAGATTCCGGTGGATCTTCGGAGAGGCATCGCAACGACAGGGCTGCCAGCGACTCGCTCTCCCAGTCCGAGAAAAACTGACGCACAAGCAGGGACGTGCGCTTGGCAGGGAGCTCAAACCACGGATGGCCGGTGGTCCCCGGATCGGGTCGCGAGCTCAGCGTCACCGTGAAGTCGCCGTTCTCGTCGGCACCGAGCTCGGAGACGTGGATATTCCTCACGAACTCGAAATCGCCCGTGCCCCACTTCATGCTCATCAAGGCGATGCCGAGGTACGCCACCGACCCGATGTTGCCGGAAAACTCGTAGTCGTGGACCAGGTCGATCGGGGCGGACTGATAGAGCGCATCAGGATTGTCGAGTCCCATCTTCGACGGATGGAACCACGCGAGTTCCGGGAGCCTTGGGTCGGCGTTCTCGAACGTCGCCAAGCACGCCTTGACCAGCGACCGCACGACGTGGCGAACTCCCTCGGCCTCGTCGATGGGGGACTCGGTCACCTGATCGTCGGCGAAGATGTAATCGACCGATCCCTTCAGCTCCTCGCAGAAGTCGATCCAAGCCTGCTGCATTTGAGACATGTCGGAACGGTACTCAACCGAAGCAACAGACCAGCTTCGGTCCCAGAAGGGAAAGACGCAATGCGCTCAGCAATTTCGGTTTAGGGTCAGTTGATGCTTGACGATCACCGTGAGGCTGAGGGACGAATTGCTTGGACCCGGCGACATATGCCGATTCTGGTTGAGACGCTCGGGGAATTCGCGCAGAAGCGGCCCTTCGACGGGATCACGTTGGGGTTCCGCCTCCATCTGGAGCCCAAGACCGCGGTTCTGATTGAAGCGCTGATGGCAGGCGGTGCCCGTGTCATTGCGATGGGCAACGAGGGCACTACACAGTTCGGGACCGCCGAAGTGTTGAGCGACATCGGTTGCGAGGTTCTTGATCGGACGGGTCAGGGGTCAGAGGCAACCGCAGCCAACCTCGCCCAGATCGCGTCGGCGGAGCCCCAGTTGATTTTGGACAACGGAGCGGAACTCATCGTGGCCTGTCTTCGCAACTCGCGCGTGCCACTGGGGGCTACCGAGGAGACCACCTCGGGGGCGTTCCGGATGAGGGAGGAGCACGCTGGCGAGGTCGGTTTTCCCGTCATCGTGATCAACGACAGTCCTCTAAAGGCGATCGTGGAGAACAAGCACGGCGTTGGTGAGTCTGTCGTCGACACGATTGGGCGCGTGACCAATATGTCTTTCCACAAAAAGCGCGTCGCGGTGTACGGATATGGCTGGTGCGGTCGCGGTATCGCCCTTTATGCCGAACACCGGGGCGCCGACGTCACCGTGCTCGAACTCGATCCGACCAAGGCGCTCGAGGCCGCGATGGATGGGTTCGATGTCGCCGATGCGTCACACGTGCCGGTCGATGCCAACGTGGTCATCACCGCAACGGGCCGGGCTGGTGTGGTTGACCTCGCTGCGATCCAGCAGCTGCGTGACGGCGTGCTGTTGGCGAACGCCGGTCATATCGACACCGAGATAGACGTTGAGGCCCTGGAGCAGATTGCGCCCGGAGTCGAACTGTCCCAATCGCTGGCTCGTCACGAGCTCCCAAACGGCAAGACGGTGTTTTGCATCGCTGATGGCAAGATCGTCAACCTTGCCGCCTATGGAGGAATCGGCAACCCAATCGAGGCCATGGATCTAGGCCTGACCCTCCAAGCACGATCGCTCGCCGCACTCGTCGCACCGGACTGCGGACTCGAAGCTGGTCCCCAACCTGTTCCCGCGGCGGTCAACGATCAGATTGCAACTGCGATGTTGCGCAGCATGGGTCAACCGTTTCGACCTGTCGACGCCCACTGACACACCGAGCATTCCATGGTCTCGCCGACCACCCAGTCGACTGCCCTAGATCGATGGGGGGCGCGTCCCAATGCCAGACGAGACGTCCCCGGGCACCCACGCTGGAACGCTCATTTGCGCTGGACCAGAGAAGGATCACGCGAGTGGGGGCGGGGAGAGGTGGGCGGGGATGTCTCGTCGGGCGTGCAGGATGCGCCAGATGTCGATGTGATTGTCGGTGGCCACGTAGAAGATGAGGTAGGGGAATTTCTGGAGGGGCCAGTTCCGAAGCTCTGGGATCTCTAGTTCAAATGCGAATCGGAGCGACCCGGTGAATGGGTGCTGCTGAAGGTGGTTTATCGCGGCTTCTAGCGCGTCCACGAAATTGAGTGCGGTGTCAGGACCGGCTTCCTCGCGGTAGTAGGCCACCGCGGCTTCGGCGTCGTTGGCCGCGAGGGCGCGGAGGTGGACTTGCACGGGCTAGGTGTTGGCCTGTGCTTGGTCTCGGAGTGATTCGAAGTAGGTAGGGTCGGCTTCGGTGGTGATGGGGGAGCGGGCACCATCGAGGAGCGCGTCTCGAAGTTGGCCGCGGTCGTAGTCGTGGCGGATCAGATCTCGTATGTACTCGCTGGTCGATCCATAGTTGCCATGGCTGACCTGAGAATCGACAAAGCTCTTGAGATCGTCGGGAAGCGACACATTCATCGTGGCCATTTCCCAAGAGTCTAGCATTTTGGCAATCTTTGCCAAAGCATGCGTGTTCATATGAGGGGTGGCTGCTACAGGAAGCGGCTTCCGCGGTTGGTTATGTATTCAAAGTTGCTAACATTTCTGCATGCAAAGCACTAGCGTGCGGATCGACATCGCTACGCACCGCGAGTTGAAGGAACTGGCCGCTTCCCTGGGCACCACGGTGGGCGACACAGTTGCCATCGCGGTGCGGCGGTTGCGCCAAGACAAGATCGGAGCTGAGTTGCACGGTGAACTCACTATTGAAGAGGTCAGTTGGCTCGATGCTGACCTCGGGTGATGTCGTTGACTTAGATCTGGGGGCACCTGAGGGACGAGAAGCTGGGTTTCGGCATCCCGCAGTTGTGGTGACCGCCCAGCGAGTGCTTGATGCTGGGCCGAGTATTGTCCAGGTGGTTCCGCTTACGACAGTCCTTCGAAAGTTTGCATCAGAGGTGGAGTTTGAAGCCGATTTCGAGAATGGGCTGGACCATGCGTCAGCCGCCCAGTGTCAGCACATCCGCGCCGTTGCTGCTAGCCGCATCGAAAACACTAGGGGCAATGTCGGCGGTACAGTGCTCAACCAGGTCCGGGAAGTGCTCGGCATCATCCTAGATCTGCCCGGGTAGACCTCGAGCTCCACGGATTTGGAATCAGAGGAGCCTCGCCTGACGCCTGGTGGCGTTGGTCGCGGTCACTCGGTGATTGGCTGCGATGTGGGGGTTCCGCTTACTCGGTGGTCGGCCACCGTTTGATCCAAGGCCTTCGACATTTGTGTCACGAGATCGCGTTCGGTGCCATAGCGGTTGTCGCGCTCGGGGAGGTCGTGCACGAGGTTGAACAGCTCCCCGGGATGATTGTGGGCCACGTAGCCGCGCTCGGAGCGGTACCAGTCGGGTTCTTCCCTCTCGCTCCCGCTCGGCGCGTCCACAAATAGCCACGGTCCTTGGCGCAGGGCGAACCGGCCATCGCCGCCGTGAAGCACCAGAGAGGTGCGCCCTCCTTCTTGGCCGCGCAGTACCGGAAGCATTGATTCGCTGTCGAGCTCGCCGAAGTCTTCCAGGGACGAGTTGAGAACATCGGCGCAGGTGGCGAGCAAGTCTGAAAGCGACACCAGGGCGTCCGAAGTCGAGCCTTCGGGAATGACCCCGGGCCAAGAAGCGAGAAAAGGCACCCGGTGTCCGCCCTCCCACACGTCGCGTTTGACTCCCCGCAAGGGTCCCATGCTGTAGTGCTGCGTTCGGCGAGCGCGAGCGAAGGCGCCTTCATCGTCGGCGACTTCGAGCTCGGGTCCGTTGTCGCTCGTGAATACCACCAGGGTGTTCTCAGTGCAGCCCGCGTGGTCGAGCGCAGCCGTAATCTCGCCTACTACCCAATCGACTTCGCAAACGAAGTCTCCATAGGCCCCAATCCCGCTGCGTCCCTCGAACTGCTCATTCGGGACAACCGGTGAGTGGGGGCTGGTCAGCGGGAAGTAAAGGAAGAAGGGCTGTCTGCTCGCAGCGGCCTCGGAGATGAAAGCGACCGCACGCTTGGTGCATTCAGGGACGATGTTGCGAGGTTCCCAACTGGCCACCGCCCGGCCGTCATGACCGTAGACGTGGGCCGGCTTTGGTTCGGTCGGCGCTTCGACGACCCGGTCGTCCTCAAACCAGGTATAGGGGGCGAAGTTGGGCACGTCCACACCGAAATAGGAGTCAAACCCGTGGTCGGTGGGCCCGCCGCCGATGGGGCGGGTGTAGTCGATATTGTCTTCGTAGACGGTGCGCTTTGGGTCGCAGTAGGCACCGTAGGGGAGTGTGTCGTTGGGTCGGGTTCCGTCCTTGGTCGGCCAGTCCCACCCAAGGTGCCATTTCCCAATGCAGGCTGTCCGGTAGCCGTGCTCCTGGAGCAGCGTTGCCACGGTCTGTTGCCCGGGTTCGATGAGCGGCGCATCCCAGTGCCAGACGATGCCTCTCCTCAGCCGTGTCCTCCAGGCATAGCGACCGGTGAGGATGCTGTATCGGCTGGGACTGCACACCGCCGAAGTGGCGTGGGCATCGCGAAATCTCTTGCCCCGCTGGGCGAGGGCATCGATATTTGGGGTCGGGATTCTGCCCCCGGTCTCGTTGCAGCCCACGTCTCCATAGCCGAGGTCGTCGGCGAGGATGTAGACGATGTTCGGGCGCTTCACCTGGCCTAGCAACCTACTTTGATTTCCCAACGAACGAACGGCGGGTCATCGACGGGGCGTTAAGCAGGCCTTCGGTGCTCTGCTACTGGCTTGTTCAAAATGCGTTGGTGGGGAGGGGGTCGATGGCCAGCTCAATGACTGCGGGGCGGTCTTCGGCAATCATGTCCCGGATTGCGTGACGGAGGCCAGCTTCATCGGTTACGCGGGTGGCGGCGCAGCCGAATGATTCGGCATATTTCACCAGATCGGGATTGCGCAACTCGGTGCCGAGGAGCCTGCCGCCGTAGTTGAGCTCTTGGTCGAGGCGGGTGTTGCCGTAGCCGCTGTCGTTGACCACGATGTGGAGGGAGCCGATGTCGTATTGGACGGCGGTGGCCAGCTCGTTGCTGGCGAACAGGAAGCCTCCGTCGCCGCTGATTGACACGGCTGGGCGCTCGGGGGCGGCCAGCTTGGCGCCGAGGGTCATGTTCATGGCGAAGCCGAGGGTGCCCATGTACGAGGAAGTGAGATAGGAGCGCGGGTGCGCCACCGGCAGGTACATGTGGCACATGTAGCCCACCATGGTGGCGTCAACGGCCAGCACTGCGTCTTCGGGCAGGCTGTTGCTCAGGGCTTCGACGATTGCGGCTTGGGGACCGGCAGCGCGGTGGGCGGCATCGACCTGTCGGCGAGCCTCCTGCCACTCGCCGGAGCGGTCGGGGCTCGGATCGCTGATCTGGCGCAGCGCGCCGAGCAGGTCGGTTGCCCCGGCTTCGGCGTCGCCCACCAGGGCCACCTCGGGCCGGGTGAATCGGCCGATCTCCGCGGGATCGACGTCGAGATGAATCAGTCGGCTGCTTTCGCCTAGCCCGACGCCCTGGAGACGGGTTCCCACGGCGAGCACCACATCAGCACTGGCGATGACCGGCGCGAGTCGCTCGTGGACGAACATGGCGCCGATTGCCGCTGGATTGCGGCCGTCGATCACGCCCTTGCCCTCGCGAGTGGAAATGGTCGCCGCTTGGAGGTGATGTTGCAGATCGCGCAGGACCTGTGCTGCACCATGGGCCCCACCGCCCACCACGATCAGGGGATGGTGTGCTTTGGCCAACAGCCTGGCGGCTTGCGAGACGAGATCGGGGTTTGGCCTCAGCGGCTCGCTGGCCACCGGGTCAATCACCGGGGCAGCAGTAGGCTCCCCCATGGTTTCGGGTGGGATCTCGAGGTGGGCCGGGCGGGGACGGCCGCTGGTCATAACCGCGAAGGCCCGTCGAACAGCGGCGGGAAGTTGATCGGCGTCGGTGACTCGCTCAGCGTGCTTGGTGATCGGCCGGATTACGTCGAGCTGATCGTGTACCTCGTGGGGAAGGCTGTTACCGCGGCCGATCGCATCGCGGTTGATCTGTCCCGAAATCTGGAAGACCGGTGACGACGCGGCGTACGCCGTCGCCAAGCCCGCCCCCGCGTTGTACACGCCGGGGCCGGGCACGATCAGGGTTGTGCCCGGTTGTCCGCTCACTCGGGCATAGCCATCGGCCATGTAGGCGGTGGCCTGTTCATGGCGGGCGGTGATGTAGCGGATCTTGTCGGCGCCGAGGTGGAACGAGTCGAGGATGGGCATGAGCTGCACTCCGGGGATGCCGAACACCACCTCGACGCCTTCGCGCGCAAGCTGCCCGACGACCGCCGATCCGCCCGATCGTGTCGGCTGGGCCTCAATTCGCTCGGTCATAGTGCCTTCACCCTTACCGTTCCCGTGGCAGCGGCAACATAGCGCGTCTTTGCGACATCGCTTCCAGTTCCATCCGCTTTGCTGGACTTCTCTGGTCTCGTACCGTAGGGTAGCGATTGCGATATTCGCACAGATAGTGCAATAAACGCACAGAGGGAGGATTCTTATGCCAAGTAGTAACAGCGACCGTCAGCGTTCACCTGGGCGCCTTTGGCGCATTCTCGCAGTAGTCTTCGTTCTTGCCCTCGTCGCGGCCGGATGCGGCAATGACGACGATTCGAGTGGTGTGACCGATCCAACCCCGGAGGTGGCCAGCGGCGGTGCTGACGACAGTTCGGGCGACGCCTCGCCTGAGCCGGCGGATGATTCGGAGGAGGGGACCGCTGATGCCCCGGCACCCGCCCCGACACCAGAGCTCTCTGGAACGATCGGCTTCATCAAGGGGCCGCATTCGGCGATGGAGGTCGAGTTCAACGAGCAGATCATTGCCGATTTCAATTCACAGGTCGCGCCCGACGTCAATGTCGAGTTCTCAACCTATGACTGGCCGGTACACGTCGCTGAGCTGACAACTCTGTTTGCCAGCGGTTCGCCGCCAGACGTCCAATATCTCGTCGATCTCATTTATCCGGCATTTGCAGAGCAAGGTGTTTTGCACGATATGACGGACTTTGTCAACGATCCGGAGTGGGCCGACGAGCGGGCCGACATCAGTCCCTTCGCCTGGGATCTGGCCGAGCAGCAAGGCGGCACGTGGGGTGTGCCCGTGCTCGGTGCTGTATACAACATCTTCATCAACGAAACCCTTCTGGAGGAGGCAGGCTTGCTTGACAGCTGGGATGACTCCTACGAGTCGATGCTTGCCGCGGCCGAGGAACTGACAACCGATGATGTGTTCGGCTTTGCGGCGCGAACTTCGGCCGCCGACTTCGCCTGGTGGGATTGGTACCCCTACATCCACAATGCAGGCGGCGACGTGTTGTCCGACGATTGGACTGAGTGCGGGTTGGTCGGCCAGGACGTGGTCGACGCCATGCAGTTCCTGATCGACATCCACACGGCTGGTGTCACCCCAGCAATCGGTTCGCTGGACAACCAGGGCCTGTTCGACCTGTTCGCCGCGGGGCGTGTGGCGATTTTGCATCATGAGACGCCGAACATCGTGTCGCTGAATGAGAACCCGCCGGGCTTCGAGTGGACGGTCGCGGCTGCACCCCCCGGGCCGCAGGGCCACACGGTGATGGGGAACTTCGGAATCTTGAGCATCGCAGAGGCCAGCAACAACAAGGACGCGGCATGGGAGTTCATCAAGCACTGGGCATCTGCTCCGCAGGTTGGAAGATTCGCGGAGCAGGTGAACCTGCAAGTTGTCCGCACCGACATCATCGGCGACCTGTTTGCCGAGAACCCGGCAATGAAGACCGTGCAATCCGAGCTTGTACCTCGTGTCCAAGGGCTTCAGCCGCATCCCCAAATCCTCGAAGCGCTGCAAGCCGCGTGGCCAGTGGCTGAGGATGCGTTCCGCGGAAACCTGACTGGCGAAGAAGCCATCGCTGGGATGTGTGCCGCGATCGACGGCGTGCTCGCCGGGTAGCGGAAGGGCAGAAACCACGTTCGCATCAGGCCGCTGCGGCCTCCAGGACTTTCCCCTCCCCTCGGAGGCCATTGCAGCGGCCACTTGCGAACCCTTCAGGAGTTCTGGCGTCCCAGGCAGGTGGGATTTGGGGCGCCAGAACCTCCTTTCTTCGGGAGCGTTGCTTGGCTTTGGCTAACTACAATGCGAGGGGAGGCAGCACGCGATGACTGATGTCGACACCGGCTTGAGCAGCACGCAGCTGACCCTTTCCCCCGAGGAGCACCGCCGGCTGCGGAGACGATACCGACGGCGTACAACGCTCACCGCCTACGCCTTCTTGGGACCGAATCTGCTGGCGTTTATCGCGTTTCTCCTCATTCCAGTTGTGTGGCTTTTCGTGTCCACGTTCAGGACTGGAGGCGTGCTTGGTCCTGCTGAGTTCGTTGGCCTCGACAACTGGCGAGACACGTTCGCTGACCCGTTGGCCAGAACAAGCATCCGCAACACGGTGGTCTACAGCGCGATGGCGATCCCGGCCGTGTTCATCATCGCCATGGTCTTGGCATTGGCATTACGCACGATTTCCCGCGGCAGTGCTCCGATCCGCGTTGCCCTGTACTTGCCGACACTCCAACCAGCCGTAGTGGCTGCATTCATCTTTGCGTTCGTGCTGCATCCCGACTTCGGGGTGATCAACTATGCCATTCGGGGGCTTGGCGGCGACCCGATCAACTTCCTGGGCGACACGTCGCTCGCGCTCCCCACGATTGCCGGGATCGAGGTGTGGCGGGGGACCGGGTTCTGGACGATGATGTTCCTCGCTGGTTTGACAGCTCTGCCCAGCGAGCTCTACCACGCCGCGGAGATCGACGGGGCCGGAGCGATACGGCGGTTCCTGCGGCTGACGCTTCCCTTGCTGCGGCCGACCTTCTACTTCGCGGTCATTTTTGCGACGATCGTCAACCTCCAGCTCTTCGACTCCGTTTTCGCGCTCACCGATGGAGGTCCGGTCAACAGCACGATCTCGGTGTCGCTCTACATCTACCGGAGTCTGTTCTTGTTCGGCGATATCGGTTTCGGCGCGACGCTGTCCTTCCTGCTGGTCATCACTGTTCTGGTCCTCACCGGGCTTCAGACGTTCCTGCTGCGAGACCGCAAGTGACGATGCCAGGGACTTACGAGGACGAGACACGCGAGGTGGAATCCTCCGGTAGTGCGGCTCGCTCTGGGCTGCCAGCGTCGCGACCGGCGATCGCGTTGTCATACGTGATTCTGCTCGTTGGGGTGGCGATCGCGCTCGTGCCGTTCTTGTATGTCGTGTCCACCTCGTTGAAGGAAACGACGTCGCTGTTCAGCTACCCACCAGACTGGATCCCGTCGCCGATCTATTGGGGCAACTTCGAATCGCTGTTCGCAGACCACCCGTTCGTGTGGTGGACCTTCAACACGCTCTTCGTCGCGGGCGCGGTGACCGTGTTGAAGCTTTGGTTCGACACTATGGCGGGCTACGCGTTGGCGAAGATGGAGTTCACGGGCAGGCGCGGTGTCGCGCTGCTGTTCCTGCTGTCGGTGGCGATTCCCATTTCGGCGTTGATCATCCCGCTGTTCTTTGTGGTCCGCTATCTCGGGCTCTTGAACACCTATTGGGCTCTGATTCTGCCGCCGCTGGCGAACCCCCTCGGCATTTTCATGGCTCGCAGTTTCATCGTCGGGATCCCCGACAACCTGGAGGACTCAGCTCGCCTTGACGGCGCTTCTGAGTTCACCATCTACCGCAAAATCGTCTTGCCGCTGATCCGCCCTGGACTGGTGGTGTTGGGGATGTTCACGTTCATGTTGCAGTACACGTCGTTCATCTGGCCCCTCATCGCAGTGCAGGACTCCGAGCGGCAGGTGCTAGCAGTCGGCATCTCTGGCCTCCAGAGCGCGTTCTTGCAGGACTGGGGTCTGCTCTCGGCAGCCATGTTGGCGGCCGCCATCCCCATCACACTTGTGTTCCTGCTGGTTCAGAAGGCATTCGTGGTCAACGATCTCTCCGGCGCACTCAAGGAATAGGAAGAAATGCCCGCCTTGTCATCCCCGTCCGACATCGCCGTGAGCCTCATCCAAGTCGCGAAGTCCTACGGTGCCGTCGAGGTGCTACAGCCATTCGACTTACAGGTCGCCGAAGGCGAATTCGTTGTCCTCCTGGGCCCCTCCGGGTGCGGCAAGAGCACGATCCTGAAGATGATCGCAGGCCTTGAGGAAGCCAGCCACGGCGAGATCCACGTCGCGGGCGAACTCGTCAACTACGTCAGGCCCCGATACCGCAACGTAGCTATGGTCTTCCAGAACTACGCGCTGTATCCCCACATGACGGTACGAGAGAACATCGCGTTTCCGCTCAAAATGAGCCGGCAGCCCCGACTCAGGCGCGCGGTCATCGAAGAGCGCACCGCCGAGGCAGCCGACATCGTTGACTTGACGCCGTACCTTGACCGAAAACCCGCGCAGTTGAGCGGCGGGCAGCGGCAGCGGGTTGCCCTGGCTCGAGCGATTGTCCGCCAACCAGCAGTGTTTCTCATGGACGAGCCGCTCTCCAACCTCGACGCGTTGCTGCGCGCTGACATGCGGACGAGCCTCTTGGATGTGCATGCCCGCATAAAGAAGGCGACGTTGTACGTCACCCACGACCAGATCGAGGCCATGACGATGGCCGATCGGGTAGTGGTCATCAACGCGGGCCGGATCCAGCAGATTGGACAGCCCCACGAGCTGTACACCGCCCCAGCGAACACGTTTGTGGCTCAGTTCATCGGGAGTCCGCGCATGCCACTCCACTCGCTGACGGTGAGCGACGATGGCGCTCTTCGGATCGCTGACGCGACCCTCGCTCTCGACGCTGCCGTCGTCTTGGAGCCGGAGGCCACGGTCACCGTGGGCCTGCGGCCCAGCGCGCTGCGAGCGACGGACTCGGTGTCAGCGTGCTTCTTCGGAGAGGCGAGACGACGCGACTACCTCGGCAGCGACAGCTACCTGGAGGTCGACCTCGGAGACGGCGCATCGGCGATGGTGCGTGCCGAGGCTGATACCGATGTGCGGCCTGGCGACAAGGTTCACGTCGACGCTGCTCCCGGCGCGATCCACGTCTTCGATGAGGCCGGGGTGCGGATCTGTGGTGCTTCGGTGGGCCAGCGAGAGCGATGAGCAGCGCATCGGTGGTCATCGCGGAAGGTGTGAGTGCTCCGGAGGGTCCTACTCTCGGGCCGGGCGGCTGGATACTGAATGTTTGCAGCTTCAGCCGCGACAGCAACCCGAAGGTTTCTGGCGGTGACATCGTGGCGACGCACCCCGATCGCCCGGGCGACACGCGGCGGCTGTTCAACACCTCGGGAGGCGGCGTGGAGGGGATACCCGCGGCGCTGGCATTCGGACCCGACGGCTGTCTCTACATCACCGACGAGGGGCACCGGGCGATCCTGCGGGCGACCGATCAAGGAGCGCTGTCGGTGCATATGCGATCACCGAACGGGCCGAACGACCTCAGTTTCGATCGCGAGGGCAATCTCTGGTTCACCGATCCGTGGGGTTCGGATCTCGACAACGCCATCGGCGGGGTATATGTCCTGTATGCGGGAACGGCGATTCCCGAACAGGTCGCATCTGGTTTGGCGTTTCCAAATGGGATCGTGGCCACGCCAGAGGAGCTGGTGTACGCGGAGACGCGCACGAGCCGCTTGTGGCACCACCGGCGATTTGCCGAAGGGCAACTAGGCGGAGCGGAGCTCTTCGCGGAGCTGCCTCCTCAGACTGGCGTTGAGGTGCAAGGCCCTGACGGTATAGCGCGTGATGGGCGCGGCAACCTGTACGTGGCCCACTACGGCTCTGGGTGTGTCCGCGTGTTTGCGCCTGACGGCACCCAACTCGATCCGATTGCGGTGCCGGGTCGCGACCCAACCAACCTGTGCTTCGGGGGGCCGGAGATGAACATGCTGTTCGTGACGCTCGACGACACCGATCAGCTCATCGCGCAGCGGGTGCCCTGCCAAGGAGCCACGATCCAGTTCTGCCCATCGGCAAGCGAACCACCCTCATATGAGCACTGGCTGCACTTGATCGAGAACAGTCCCGCGGTGTGACCAAGCGTGGATAGAGAGAGCATCGGTTTGAATCACACCTCGTTGCTGTGGGGGCTGTTGCCGTTCCACCCGAATTCCCGGGAGATGCCGAAGCTGGCCTCGAAGAGCTGCGGCACCATGGAAAGCAGGGTGTCGTAGTCGCAGGACAGAGTCGTGGTGGTGATCGAGACCGATCCGATGACCTGACCGGATGCCTCGAATACCGGCGCGGCGATGCAGTTGACCCACGGCTCGTGCTCGAGATGGTCGATCGCGTAGCCGCGCTCAATAGTGGCCCGAAGGTCTGAGAGATACTCGTCGGTGCTCGTGATGGTGTTCTCGGTGTGGGCGACGTAGTCGATGGTCGACGCAATGCGCTCTTGGTCCTCGGGCGGAAGAAACGCAACGATGGCTTTGGCGACGCCTGTGCAGTGGAGTGGTGCTGTGTTGCCGATACGGGAGTACATGCGGACGGTCTGTTTCGCTTCGCGCTTGTCGATATAGACAACGGTGTCGCCTTCGAGCATGGCGAGATGGATCGTATGCTCGACATCATGGCTGAGGTCGGTGAGAAACGGTGCAGCGACCGAGCGGAGATCGATGTTCTCCAACGCCGCATTGGCAAGGCTGATAACACGGCGACCGAGGCGGAACACGTTGTGGCTGTCTCGTACCACCATCTGCTCGGCCTCGAGCACTTGGAGTGTCCGCAAGGCAGTGCTGCGATGGGTCCCCATAAACGAAGCGATCTGTTCGATCGACGATGGCCTCTCGGCGATCTGGCCCAGTACTTGGATGGCTCGTTGCACGGTCTGGCTCATCGCGCCTCCGCTAGATTATAGGGGTTGGATGCCGGGCGAGGGGGCGGCTCGGGTTGGCCGGGGTATTGGGAGAGCAACGTTTCGGGTTAGAACTCGGTTGAGATCACAGCGACGACCGTTCCATTGTCATCTACTTCGGGAATGTGCTTCCACTTGTCGAACGTTGTACACGGGTGGCTGATCCCTAGCGAGATGAAATCGCCGACGGCTACCGCATCCTCGGCTTCGACGATCAAATAAGCGTGTTGGTCCATGAGGTTGGAGACTCGCCAGGAGTCAGGGGCGGGGGTGCGTCGAGTCTGCTCGTATCGCCACAGGGGCACCGGGAGTCCCTGGTCGAAAGACACGTCCCTCTTCCCGAGATCAAGCAGTGCAAGTGTTGGCTCAGGGCGTGAAATGACCTGGGCGATAGCTTCGAGCGCCGGTCGGAACGGGGCCAGTTCGGCATGGTCTCGGAGCGGGGAAATCTCGTTGTAGAACCCGCTGTCGTGGGTGACGTAGCAGCCGCTGCGCAGAACGAGCTCGCCATGGTGGGCATCGGCCACCGGGCCACAGATGTCGACAACATCGTCGAAACAGGCACTTCCACCCGCAGTGAGGATCGGGGGAGTGTCCGGGTCGTAAAGTCCGAGGGCGGCGATCCGCTCGAACGCATGGGCGAGAAGCCGCAGATAGTCCTGCACATGACGGCGGTCAGCATGATCGTGGGCGGAGAGGAACACGCCCTCGTACCCGGCGACCCCGGCAAACCGCACCGTCTCCAGAGCCCTTGCCTCCTCTGCCAGCGCAATCGCCTCGCCGATGTCGCGCACGCCGCCTCGCCCGCCTCGATCACCGATTTCTACGAGAACTGATACGTGCCCAGCGCTGTTGCGATTGAGTCGAGAGAGGCCGGTGTGCGAGTCGACGAAGCAATAGAGATCGAGGCCGCGGGTTGAGGCTTCGAGGGCCCAGTCGATAGCAGGCTCATTGACGAGTTGGTTGGCGATGAGCAGTCGGTGTACGCCGAGGTCGAAAAGGGTCCGCGCTTGGACAGCGTTGGCGATGGTGATCCCCCATGCGCCGTACGCGATCTGGCGGGAGATCAGGCTGGGAGCCATGGTGGTCTTGCCATGCGGCGCCAGTTCGACCCGGTTTGCGAGGCAGAATTCGCGCATCGTTGCAAGGTTGTGTTCAATCGCGGTGGTGCGGGCAATGATGAGAGGGGACAAAAACGTTCCATCGAAGACGTTGCGACCGATCAAGGCATCTGTCGCTGCCCCGACTAGGTCGGTGGGGATCGCCTTGGAGCTGGGTCGAAGCTGCTCTGTCATCGTGGGGATTCCGACTCAATGGTGGGGAACCCGGTGCTTGTACTCGATCGAAGCAGCCCTTTAGTCATCATCACTGGGATTCCCGTCTCTCGGTGAGCCATCTTCTCAGCAAGTCGACACCCTTGGGCTGGACAAGCTCGGTGCCGAGTCCAATCCCAAGGGCACCTGCGTCAAGGTACTGCTCGATCTCTGCGATGGTCACGCCACCGGTAGGGACGAACGAAACATCGGGAAAGGGCCCCGACATGGCCGCGAGGAAGCGGGTTCCTCCGACCTCCCGGGCAGGAAACAGCTTCAGCTCCGAGACACCGTGGGCCTGCGCCAGCTGAATTTCGGTGGGTGTCGCCACTGCCGGCAGGTAGGGGATGCCCGACTCTTTGGCCTGGTCTACGAGTTCAATATCAAGGCCGGGAGAGATGGCAAATGCAGCACCGAGGTCGATGACTCGATGGAGGTTGGCAACTGAGGTGACGCTGCCTGCGCCCAAGGGCCGGTTGTTTTCAGCCGCGATCTCGGCGACGAGCTCGAGCGTCCGGAGTCCGTCGTCATCTTGCACGGTGACCTCGATGAGGTCGATTCCGACGTCCCACAACGCTTGGGCGGTGGTCGCCGCAGCTGCGGGTGGGAGTCCTCGTAGAATCGCGATGATCGGGCAGCGGCGGAGGTGGGCCTGAAAGTACGACACCGCAATTGTGGTGCTCTGGTGTGCTTCAGTGGCTCGCCTCATGTGGGTGCGCTCGGGGGCAGTCCCGGCGGCCGCTGGGTGTTGCCGCTGATGTCGGTTAGGACCAGGTTTGCTGAGAGCCAGTCCTCGGGTGATAAGTCGAGCAGGCGTTCTATCGTGGCGTCATCGGCAATGGGGCCCACGTCGCTGTGCTGGGAAAGTGCGCTCATGGCTGTGATGTGCCCGAGCCGTAGGGCGGCTTCGATGTTGGCGTCGTATCGGAGCACCCCGACGATGAATCCGGCTGCAAACGCATCCCCGGCGCCGATCGGCTCGACGACGGTGCCGTTGAGCGCGGGAACGAAGTGTGTTCGGCCGCGTCGGTCGGCATAAGCGCCGTTGTCGGCGTCCTTGATGACAACTGTCTTGGGTCGGGGAAGCAGGGTGCGGACATCGGCGGCTGTGGTGGCACCCCAGAGGTCATCGGCTTCATCAAGTCCAACGAAGACGATGTCGCATCGGTTTGCAGCCTCCCGCAGCGCTTTCGGGGGATCTCCTCGCTCCCAGATTGAAGGGCGCCAGTTGATGTCAAAGGACACGAGCGCCGACCGGGATGGATCTCCGATCAGGGATCGGACAAGTTCGTTGCAGGAGTTGGACAAACCCAGGGTGATCCCAGTCAGATGGAGGACTCTCGGCCTCTGGCTGAGCTCGGGCCTGGTCGGCGGCCCCATTGCTGCTGCTGCGGAGCCGGCCCGGTAGTAGCGGACTCGCCGCTCGTCAGCGGTGACCTCCTTGAGCATGAGCCCGGTCTGGCGATCGGAAAGCCGGCGTACCCCGCTTACGTCGACGCCTGCGCTCTCGATGGTCGAGAGCACGAGGTCTCCAGCCAGGTCAGCGCCGAGCTGGCTGACCCACGCGGCTTGCATACCGAGAGCTGCGCAGTAGCGCGCAACGTTGGACTCCGCGCCGCTTACTTCCCATTCGAAGGCCGCTCGGTTCGGGTGGGGCCGTATGGTCAGCATTGACTCCCCCAAGGCAACAATGTCTGGGAAGGGTCTGCGGTCGCTCGGCTCGTCGGCCGAGTGGTTCATCATGCGCTCCTAGGGGTGGCGGTACTCGTGTGGACTCCCCTGATGCTAGCCTGAAGTGCAATAATCACATAAAGAGTGCAGATAACGCACATATTGGGAGGGTGGTGACGTGTACGACTTCGCCATTCGAGGAGCACTCATTGAGGACGGCTCCGGAGGGCAATCGTTTGAGGGAGACATCGCCGTCGATGGCGGTCACATCGCTGCGGTGGGATCAGTGGGTGCGTCGCGGGCCGAGGTCGATGCCGAGGGGCTGGTCGCCGCCCCCGGCTTCGTTGACGCGCACACCCACGACGACATGGAACTCCATTGCAACCCCGACAACGGATCGAAGATCAAGCAGGGTGTAACGACGGTCATCTGCGGCAGCTGCGGATTCAGTGCGTTCCCTCATGCGCCTGGGCGGCCTTCGCCAGACTTCTTGTCGGTCGATGGCTGGTGGCGGACATACCAGGAGTACCAGGAAGTGCTGACCGATCATGGCATCGGCACAAACTCAGCTTCCTTCGTCGGCCACAACACCGTTCAGCGGCTTCTCCTGGGGGCCGATAGCGCCGAACCTAGTGCTCGGGCCCTCGCGGCCGTGTGCGACGACATCCGGAGGGCGATGGACTACGGAGCGTTGGGCGTGTCCACGGGCCTCATCTACCGTCCTGGTCGGCACACGTCAACGGCAGCGCTGACACGAATCGTTGCGACCGTGTCCGACTACGGCGGCATACACAGCACACACCTGCGCGACGAATCAGACGGCCTTCTCAATGCCATTGCCGAAGTCGCCTCCGTGTCTCGAGAAACCGGCGCATCGCTCCAGATCTCTCATCTCAAGGTCATCGGAGAGCACAATTGGGGCAGCCTCAGCGCCGCACTCGACCAGATTGACAGGATCCGAGCCGACGGGATCGACATCGCCTTCGATGTGTACCCCTACACCGCAGGGTCAGGGCCATTGGCGACCTATTTCCCTCCCGACGACATCGACGTGACCAGGGCTCGATTAGTCCAGATCATTCGGTGTCCCGACTACCCCCACTTTGAAGGGTGGCGGCTCGCCGACATCGCGCGCGAGGAGGGCCTCTCACTGCGCAGTGTCACCCACCGTCTCGTCACAGCCCCGAATGCCGACAAGACGCTGTGTGTCATCTTCGAGATTCACGAAGACGACATGCTGGAGGCGCTGTCGCATCCAGCGGCGATGGTCGGAAGCGACGGGATACCCCAGCAGACAGGAGTGCCTCATCCGCGTTTGCAAGGCACGTTCCCCCGGGTTCTCGGCCACTTCAGCAGAGACAAGGGGGTGTTTTCGCAAAGCGCGGCGATCCAGAAGATGACATCCATGCCGGCGACTCGGTACGGGCTTCGTGGCCGCGGCCTACTACGGCCCGGCTATGCGGCCGACATTGTCGTATTCGACCCGACCACGATTGCGGACTGCGGAACTTATTCCTCACGTGCCGATCCAGTGGGCGTTCGTCACGTTTTCGTCAACGGGAAACAAGCGCTGTCAAACGCTGCCCTTACCGGTGTTCGAGCAGGCCGGGTTCTGACACGCGAGGAACGCTGAGTCCAGGGGCTCCGTATGAGGTTGAGACCCAGAGGTCTGCCAGGTCTGGCCCGCCAAAGAAAGGATTGACAATGATTAGTCGACACGCTGTAGCCAGCAGCGAAGTGCCGGAGGCCTCAGGCCCCTACTCAGCAGCAATCGTCTCGCGGGGGTTCGCATTCCTGTCGGGTCAGGGGCCATACGACGCGGAGGGCACCCTTGCGGGTGAGGACATCGCAAGCCAGACACGACAAACACTCCAAAACTTGGAAGCCGTCGCACAAGCCAGCGGCGCCACTCTCCGAGAAGCTGTGCGGGTGTGTGTCTACCTGACTGACATGGCGAACTTCACCGCCATGAACGCTGTTTTCGCAGAGTTCTTCGAGCAGCCGTACCCAGCTCGAACGACGGTTCAAACTGGGCTTCCAAAGCCCGAGATGCTGGTTGAGATCGACGCGATCGTCGCACTGCCTGAACCGGCTTGAAATCTGCGGACGCGATTGACCGTCGATTCAGCCCTATACCGACCTATTGATGATGCTATGATATCACCCAATGAGAACGGTCATTACCATCCCAGACCAGATTCATGCTAAGGCCAAACAGCGCGCTGCGGAATTGGGGATCAGTTTTGCGGAGTTTGCCCGCCGCTTGTTCGAGAAGGAACTAGAGACCCCCACTCCCCAAGGAGATATCGAAGCCATTTGCGGCATGGTCAGCGGCTCGCCATTTGATATGGCCCGCGATGGAAATGAGATCGCTGCGGAGGCAGCCCACTGGCTGAGTTCCGAAGAGTCCGGCTAGAGGATGGAGTCCTCCTATGTGGACACCTCGGCATGGGTGGCGATGGCTGATGGTGCCGAGGTATCTCACAAAGCTGTAGCCGAGGCACTCCGCATCCGGCAGGGGTGCTTGGTCACCAGTGATCATGTACTTCACGAAACTTGGGCGGTAATGCGCTACCGGCACAACTTCTATACAGCCGAAAAGCTCGTCAACACCATCCGAAACGGTATCGCCAGGATTGAAGTATCGGGTTTGGCCGACCTCGAAGCAGCCGCCGCTATTGGGGTTGCATTTGCCGACCAGGACTTTTCGCTTTCGGATCGCACAAGCTGGGCGATCATGGAACGACTTGGGATCCACTATGCGATCTCGCTCGATAATGATTTCCGCGTCTACCGATTCGGCCCCGGACGCCGCCAAGCATTCTCTGTCGCTCCGTGAGAACTGCCGATTCGCGGCATGCTCCGCATCTTGGAGTGTCGCCCCCTGTGGCCCGGCATTAGTTTGAGCCCATCAATCTGCAAAGGAGCCCATAGTGGAGTTGAGGAACAAGACCATTGTGGTGACGGGGCCGACGGGGATGGTGGGGCCGCCTCTGTGCAAGACCCTGGCCGCCGACAATCGTGTGATCGCGCTGGCCCGGTTCTCAGACCCTGATGCCAAGGCTGATCTTGAGGCCGGAGGAGTGGAGTGCATCGCGGTTGACTTCGTCAACGCCGACTTCTCGGCGGTTCCCCGCGACGTGGATGCGGTGGTGAACCTGGCGGTGATCAAGACCGGTGACTGGAAGACCGACTTGGCGGTGTGCTCGGAGGCCACCGGCCACCTGATGAGCCACTTCCGCGACGCGGGGGCATTCCTGCACTGCTCTTCGGGAGCGGTCTATCAGCCCAGTGGCGGCGAGCCGTTCACCGAGGACAGCCCCCACGGCAACCATCACGCCCACATGATGCCGACGTATTCGATCTCCAAGATCGCGTCGGAGTCGGTGGCCCGATTCGCGGCCCGGGAATTCAACCTGCCCACGGTTATCGCCCGGCTGAATGTGCCCTACGGCGACACCAATGGATGGCCGCTGTTCCATCTATTGATGATGCGGGCGGGCATGGCCATAGAAGTCCATACCGACGGCGCCCGCTACAACCTCAACCACGACGAGGACATCGCCGCCGACATCCCGGTGCTACTCGACCAGGCCTCGGTACCGGCCACCACGCTCAACTGGGCCAGCCCCGGGTTGGTATCGGTTGCCGAGTGGTGCGAGTTCATGGCTGAGATCGACGGCTGCGGCCCGCCCCAGATTGTCGAGTCGGAGAACGCCATACCCAGCACCGTCATGGACACCAGCCGCATCGAGGCCCTACGCCCCGACCGCCTGGTGAGCTGGCAAGACGGCATCCGCCGACTGGTTCTGAACAACCCCGCCTGACCTGGGGCCTGCGGGGCCGATTTCCGAGGCCGATTGTGGGCTTCGACTGCCGGAAGTACCCTGCGAAACCACCAAGCGGGCCGCGTCCACCAAGGGGGAACAGTGACTGCTATCGAACCCGACATCTTGTCGCCGACGTTTCTTGAGGATCCCAATGCCATGCTGGAGGTCATGCGGGAGGAATACCCGGTGGTGTACCACGAGGCGACTGAAGCCTGGCTGATCTCGCGCTATGACGACGTCGAACGGGCCTTCAAGGACAAGGCGTTCACCTCCAAGAACTATGAGTGGCAACTGGAGCCCGTCCACGGCCGGACAATCCTCCAGATGGAGGGCCGCGATCACTCAGCGCACCGGAATCTGATTGCGCCCGCGTTCCGGGGCAGCGAACTGACGGCCAAGTTCGTCCCGGTCATCGAGGCCAACGCCCGAGACCTCATCGACGGCTTCCGCCACGACGGCAAGGTCGACCTGGTCGACCAGTTCTCCATCCGCTTCCCGATCAACGTGATCGTCGACATGTTGGGCTTGGACAAGTCGGATCACGAGCGGTTCCAGAAGTGGTACCACTCGATCATGATGTTCCTCAGCAACCTCACCGGGGATGAAGAGGTCATGGCCCAGGGGCTCCAGACCAAAGAGGAGCTCGAGGCCTACATGATGCCGATCATCGCCGAGCGTCGGGCCAACCCCGGTGACGACCTGCTCAGCACCCTGTGTACCGCCATCATCGACGGTGAGCAGATGACCGACCTGGAGATCAAGGCGTTCGTGTCGCTGTTGTTGGTGGCCGGGGGAGAGACCACCGACAAGGCCATGGCCAACATGATGATGAACCTGATCGCCAACCCCGACCAGCTCCAGGCCGTTCGTGAAGATCGCAGCCTCATCGACAATGCCTTCGCCGAGACCCTGCGGCACTCGCCGCCGGTGCAGATGATCATGCGCCAGCCCGAGGTAGACGTGGAGATGCACGGGGTGACCATCCCGGCCGGCTCCACGGTGACCTGTCTCATCGCCGGGGCCAACCGCGATCCCCGCCATTACGCCGATCCCGACACCTTCGACATCTTCCGAGACGACTTGGACGTGTCCAAAGCGTTCTCCGGGGCGGCCAATCACACCGGATTCTGCTTGGGCCGGCACTTCTGCATCGGCGCCATGCTGGCCAAAACCGAGGTCGACATCGCCACCAATCAACTGCTTGATGCCATGGACGACGTTGCATTCGACGGCATGCCGCCCACGCCCCAAGGCGTGTTCACCCGGGCACCCAAGACCATGCCGCTTACCTTCACCCCGACTGGTCGCTAGAGAGCTACACCGGCGACGGCTTCAGAAGGTTCAATCAGCCCTTCAGCCGCTGTTGTCGGCGATGGGCTCAAGCTCGAATAGGCGCAATTCGCGTTCGGTCACGGCGTCGTATCCGGTCCAAAGCGGATACCAGGCCACCGCGGTTTCCCATCTCGAGTCACGCTCGGTACCGGTGAGGAGCCGAGCCCTTACGGACATTCGCTGGCCGCGGAACTGGACCTGGGCATCGGGGTTGGCCAACAGGTTCGCGGTCCACGCGGGATGATCTCCGCGGGCGAAGTTGCTGCCTACTACCAGGAAGCGACCTTCCTCTAGAGGGACCGCGCCGAGCGGCGTTTCCCGAGTCTGGCCGGTCTTGGCACCGGTGGTGAAGAGCATCAGCATGGGTTGAGCGGCGGAATCGAGCAGCGTCCGACCCCGGGTGAGCCGGTTGATCGCTCGGTGGACCCGCGGAACGATGTGGGGGCCGAGGGTCCTGAAGGGCCGCGACAGCACCACGCGGGGCGGCATCCGGAACCCCTTGGGCGGTGTCGGCGCTTCGCTGGGGTCAGGGGAGGGGAGTGCTTTGCCGATCTGGCGGTTGGAGAGGAGGCCGGCTTTGTGCCAAGCAGCCAGGCTGTCAGCGAACGTCTCTTCAATGCCGCGGAACTCAACCCCGTACACGGAGAGATCGCTGTCTTCTGATCCTTCCCATTGGGTGAGCACGCTCATGCTGAACCGGTTCATTGCCGCATTGATCGGCACGACACGCCGGATCGAATCAGCCATTCGGCCAATCCCTCGGAGCGCCGATGGGGGAAGCGGCATCATGGGGAATCTTCGACCCGTGATGTCGCGGTGGATGCGGGCAAAGTCGTTCATGTCAACCAAATGACCGCCGCACATGATTCGGCGGGGTCCATGGCCCCGCTCGAGCAGCGCCACGAGGAGCGAGGCCATGTCTCGGACATCGGAGATCGCCACCGCGGCCCTTCGGGTGGGAATGATGCCGGTTGCAGTGAATCGGGCCATGTCTTCGCTGGCCTCGCCAAAAGCCGAGCCCGCGGGCGGACCGATCACTGCGCTCGGATACACGATCGCCAAGGGAGCACCATCGGCCTGGAGCTTGCGGGCCACCATCTCCGCGTCGGCTTTGGCTTGGCCGTATGTGTATCCGGCTGATGAAGGCGGGTGGTCAACCGTGAGGGAGCCAGCACCGGGGTCGAACAAAGCGGCCACGCTGGAGAGGTGGATGATCGGGTCGAGCTCCATTTCGTGAGCCTTGTGGAGCACAAGCCGGGCCCCGGCGATGCTGTTCTCGATCCCCTGGGCGTTGCCGCGTGCGTCGAGCGATACGACGGCGGCACAGTGGATTGCCGCGTCAGCGCCGTCGAGGGCTGCGGCGACGGCCCCAGGGTCAGTCATATCGCCTACGACGTATTCGATGGCGGGCAAGTCAAAGGCGTCGCGGAGACCCTCAAGCTTCTGGGGCGACCTGACCAGGGCGCAAACCTCATGGCCCGCGTCGATGGCGCGTGCCGCGGTGTGTCCGCCGATAAACCCTGTTGCCCCCGTCATCATCACGCGCACAGAAATCCACCCTAGTAGCCAGTGGGTTAGATTCCGCTGGTGGACCAAGACACGCGGCGAGCCGCCAATCTCAATCGGATTAGGGCGTATTTCGAGCTGATAGCCACGGGCGATGTGGATGCGCTGGCGCAGTATTGGCACGACGAGATTGTCTTCGAGGCACCCTTCTCGTTCACCGGCAAGCCGTCACGCACCGCTGGCAAGCAGGAGGTGTTTAACCGGCTGTCCACCTCCTACGGCCTGGTGAGCATGGCCTTCCACATCACAGAGATCTACGAGCTCATCGACCCTGATCGCTTCCTGGTTGAGTACGAGAGCGATGGCCACATGCTCGGTTCAGGGGAGCGGTATCAGAACAGCTACATCACGCTGGTGGAGATACAGGACGGCCTCATCAGCCGCTTCCGGGAGTTCTACGACTCCCAAAGGTGCGCCATCGCCTTCGGCCCGCTGCTGGACCCCGACCACTGAGCGATTATGAATAGATGCAGCCAATCGCCAGCAGAAGGAGAAACAGGTGACTGACCAATCGGGACAGGTTTGGGAAGAGCTCGTGGAACTGATGGCCGAGATCGAACGGGACTGGGGGCGCGAGGCCAGAGCCATGCCTACTGCGAACGAGCGAGCGGAGGCCCGGATGTTCGCGCTCAACTCTTTGCAGCATGCCCTGGAGTTCTGGTCGGGGGCCGATCCAGCGCGGCCGTGGTTCTATCGGTGGTTCTCACCGACCAAGAAGCTGCTCGGGGACAATCCAGACGCCATCTACTACGGCTCGGTGATCGATCCCGATCGCGACTATGTGATCCGCGGCAATCTTGCGGGGGCGGTCTACACATCCTTCACCGTAGAGGTCGGGACGTCCGGTGGAGGCATGTCGAAAGCACTGGGGGCCACGCTCAACGACGACGAGATCAAGGTCAACCCCGATGGAAGCTATGAGCTGCACCTCAGCCAGAGCCCCCAGCCCGAGAACTGGCTGGCGCTCACGCCTGAGTCCGGCAGCATCACAACTCGGCATTACTTTGAGTGGGACCGCCCCGCCGCCACGGACCCGAACATGCATGTTCCCCTGTCCATTGAGCCGACAGTTGATCCCGGACCGCCGCCCATTCCCGACGATGAAACATGCGCAAGGGGTCTCCAGCGGGTGATCACGTTTCTACGCAGCGTGACCGTGGACTGGCCCACTGGTCCTCGCGACATTCCGCTGGACTGGGTGTCCTCCGAGCCCAATCGGTTTACCAACCCCCCGCTCGACGAGGGCAACCGCGCTATCGGCTACGCCGCGGCCGACAATGCCTACCGCTCGACCCGCTATGAGCTGGGGCCTGATGAAGCGCTTGAGATCCGCGGTAGGTTTCCGAACTGCCGGTTCGCCAACGTCGTGCTGAACAACCGCTTCATCCAGACCCCTCCGTACCGACAGCGCCGGGTGTCGCTCAATCGACGCCAGACCGTGTTGGAGCCAGACGGCACATTTCGCATGATCCTCTCCCATCGCGATCCCGGCGTACCCAATTGGCTGGACACCGCAGGCGCTCCCACCGGCACGATCTTCTGGCGTTATCTGCTCCCCGACGAACAGCCCACCCAACTCGAAACGCAGGTGCTGTCTGTCGACGCGATTTGATCTGCCTTGTCTCTTCCCTAGTCGGCTAGAGCGCGAAGGCGGGCTACCCGCTGGTCCTCGCCGCCGAGGTAGCGAACGAGTACGCCCAATACCGCTTCGTGGTCGAGGGTGCTAGCTGCGTTCATTTCTTCGAGGTCGGCCCAGTCTCGAGTGCGGTCGAAGAAGGCCTTGAACACGGCCAGGTCCCGACAGGCGAGGAAGGGAATTTCGGCCCCGGCAAACGATTCGATCCGGGCCCGGGTGGCGGCAGCTTCGTGGAACGGTGTGGTGTTGAGGAATACGTCGACTGGGGTTGTATTCCACCAGAGCCGACTTTGCCCGTCGGTTTCCAATTGTTCCCGGTTGGCGGCGGTCACTTCTATATCCGTAGGCAGAGCAGCCAGCACCTCTTCGATGTGGTCGAGGCCGACAAAGAGGTTGACGTCGATGTCAATGGTGGCCCGCGCCTGCTGAGTGCACCATGCAAGGGCCAGCGCTCCGCCGAAGGCATGGGGGATATCGGCTTCGGTCAGAGCCTGGTGGAGGGCGACGATGCGCTTGGCCAGGTTCATTTTCCGAACACGGGAAATTCGAGATTTGGGGAGTGTCGCGCGGGAAACTCAGCAGCCAACTCGAGCACAGTAGCTAATTCGACCCCCCGATCGAGACGGCCATCTCCCCGCACCCGGGGGTGGATCTCCCGATCAAGGACGAAGCCAGCGGCCCGAACGATGCGGTCGACGGTAGCGGCGGAGGGCGTTTTAGCTCCCGCCTCGTAGGCGGCAATCGCCGAGTGGGAGGTGCCGGCGGCGGCAGCAAGGCCCCGCAGCGTGAGGCCAGCCCGACACCGGGCGGTGCGGATCACTTCAGCAGCGTCCATGTGATGATGGTATCCGATCGGATACCATATTTCAACAACGGTCAGTCTAGAGGTCGCGTCCTAAAAGGCTGAAGCACTGGCCGGTCGGGCCATCTTGTGGTGAACGGGTAGCGAGAAATGCAACGTACTCCGCGACTTCGCTGGGTTCTTTGACCCGATCCCCGCCAAGCGCTGGCTCAAGTTCCTTAAGACGGTCCATCGGCAGCCCGACCGTCCAGCTCAAGAGCTCGGTGGCAACCGCGCCAGGCACAATCTCGTTGACCGTGATTTCCCGGGGACGAAGCTCTTTCGCCAGCGTGCGGGCATACATCGAAACGGCGGCCTTCGCCGAGCAATAGGCGGCGGCCCCTGGTGAGGGCGAATGACCCTGTCCGGAGCCGATCACGATGATGTGGCCGCCTTCGCCAGCAGCCAGTAGCTCGAGTGCGGTGTCGCAGCAGAAGTGCACCCCATGCACATTGACGTCGAAGCAGCGGTCCCAGTCTTCGTCAGCGAGTTCTCCGACCGGGGTAAGCGGCTGCATCGCACCGGCATTGTTCACCAGGATGTCCAGCCGGCCAAAGACCTCTTCGGTTCGGTCAAAAAGATGGCGGACCTCAGAGCGCGAGGTCACATCCGTCGCAATCGCCTCGGCCCGACCGCCAGCTTCCTCAATTCCGGCCGCGGTCTCGTCAAGTTCATGCGTGGAGCGAGCCGCCAGCACGACCGAGGCACCTTCATGGGCCAATCGCTCAGCCGCGGCCCGTCCTATCCCACGTCCCGCGCCGGTTACGACTGCGACTTTTCCTGTGAGCGGTTTTGTCGACATTAGACCTCCTGCGATCTCTTGCATCTTGGACAATAGATCGACCGAACCGTGCCGCCTGTCGACCCAGCCCCTCTGGAAACCAGCGAAGAACGCCGAGCGCGTTATGCAAGTGTTGATAAGTGGGTGTTCTACCCGAAGTAGTCGTCGGTCCCCGGCTGGTCTTGCGTCGCTGGCGCATCAGCGACATGCCCATTCTCCGGGATGCCATCCAGGCCAGCATCGATCATCTCCGGCCCTGGATGTCGTGGATCGAGTTCGAGCCGCTGAGCGACCACGACCGGAAAGCGCTTATCTGTCGCTGGGAGGACGACTGGGAAGCCGGTCAAGAAGTCGTGTTTGGGGCCTATGAGGGAGACCAGGTAGTTGGCGGTTGCGGCTTTCACCGACGGGCTGGCCCCAAGACACTGGAGATCGGCTACTGGGTTCACGTAGATCACCTCCGGCAGGGATATGCCACCGAAATGGCCCGTATCCTCACCTCCGCAGCATTCACGGTCCCCGATATCGAACGTGTCGAAATCCACCACGACAAAGCCAACACCCGTAGCGGGGCCATACCCGAGGCTCTTGGCTACCACTTCGACGGAGAGTCAAGGGTCAAACCCCACGCCCCAGCCACCATAGGAATCGACGTCGCCTGGTCGATGACCAAGAACGAATGGCACTCCTCCTCCCGTCGGCCACTAGCCGAGTGAGTGCCAGCCGTGGGTGACATTCCCCAATATGGGTTAGGTCCGGTACCGCCAGGCGATGTGGGAGGAGCGGCGGGCGATTTGGGCTTGGCGATCTGCTGAGGGCAAGTTGAGTTCGTTGAGGGGGATGACCTGGGCGTCGACCACGGGGGTGTCGGGCGGGTGCCACCAGCGGATGGTGCACAGCACTGAATCCCGGCCCTCGGTGTCGAGCCAGTTGGCGCCTCCCGGGTCGGTGCCGGCGATCACTATGGGTCCAGGCTCGATGAGGGCGTGGTTTAGGCAGGTCAGCCGGTTGGTGAAGTCGAGCGCCTCGTACCACGGCCGGTTGTAGAGCTGGATGTCCCACATGGTGGCGCCCCGGTGGTCGATCTCGACAACGAGGGCCTGATCGGGTTCGAGGGCCACGCCTGCATGGCTGTAGATGAGGGTCTTGACGCCGCGCCCCATTCCGGCCGGGGGCAGGAACGTGTTAGGGGGCTGGTCGCCAAGCATGCGCTCTTGGTACCCGTTCCAGAAAGCGAAGGAGTGCTCGATCTCGCCGAGGGCGGTGCTGAGGATGGCGGCGGCGTCGATGTCCGGCTTGGGCTCGCCCACGGTGTCGAGGCGCTCGATGACGAACGTGGCGGGTTCAGCTGGCTGCCAGTCGAAGTAGTAATCGCGAATATGCACGAATGACCCTTCGGGATCGAGGGGCAGCCAGCTCTGAGTCTCGTCGTCGGGATCCTCGCCTCCAAGGAGGATGTTGAAATCGTCACCGGGACCCAGCCCGAGGCTGGAACCAGTCACCTCCAGGCCTACTCCTGCGCCGCCGCTTTGGGTGGCGCCCAGCTTGATCTGGAGCACGAATTCCTCGCAGGAACCCATGCGGCCGGAGATTCGGTACACCCCATCGCCATCGATCGCGGTCCGGCGGGCCACCTGGTCGGCGTTGGGTCCACCCCATTGGTAGACGGGATCGCTGCTCCGGAAGAAGGCGGGATGGCGGGGATCGTTGTGGCCGATCGCATAGGTCAGCCAACAAGCCACTTGATTGGCCAGATGCCGCTGTCCCTCATCGTCGAGCCCTTCGCCGAGGGCCTCAATCCGCTCACAGAACTCACTCCATGTCGTCATAGACGTATTGAAAAATAGACCACTCTCCGCCAGCCAGCGACCTTCAGAGCCGCAATGGCGACTACCACCAGCTGGTAGAGATGGATTTCAGCAAAGTCCGTCGAGCTCCCTAGCTGGTAAGCCTTATGGCGGTAGCTGCCAATGGACGGGAGGCCATCGGGATGCGAATTGAACCGCTTACGGCGGCGCTTGGGGCTGAATTGTCTGATGTCGACCTCGCAGAGCTCGATGCCGAGACGGCCTCGGAGTTGCGGAGAGCGCTTCTGGATTACAAGGTCGTGGGCGTTCGCGACCAGTTCCTGGATGATGCTGATCACGTACGGCTGGCTGAGTCACTGGGTGAGCCGTGGATTCATCCGATGGATCGTCTCGCCGGGGTCGACAAGGCCGAGCCGTCGGAGTTGCGGGTCAAGAGCGACCACCAGCTGTTGACCGACCGGTGGCATCTGGATGTGCTCTATGCGCCCAACCCGCCTGCCTTCGGCATCTTGCGGGCAATCGATGTTCCGCCGGTGGGGGGCGACACTATGTGGGCCAACTTGGTGCTGGCGGCCTCGTGGCTGCCCGACGAACTGCGGGAGGAGATGCGGAAGTGCTCTACGGTCCACAGCGTGCCCGACACGCTCATTGGACTGAAGCAGCAGTTGTTCCCGGATTTCGATCCGCAGATCTGGCGGGACAATCTCCAAGGGGTGCGCCAGCCGCTGCTGCGACGGCATCCCGAAACGGGGGAAGAGACCATATTCTGCGTTGGGGACGCAACCGTCGACGGTCTTGACGATGATGCCGGCCATGACCTCATGGCTGCGGTCACCGAATACGCCACCAATCCCAGCGTGACCTGCCGCTGGCGCTGGCGCAACGGAGACGTGGTGATCTGGGACGAGCGGTGCACCGCTCACTTCGCCGTGCGCGACCCCTGGGAAGGAGAGCGAGTGCTGCGGCGGCTGCTCGTGGAGGGCGATTGCCCAGTGGCGGCCGAATAGCTATCCGGGGTGGCGATGACAGATTCACTGGATGACAGGATTCAGCGGCTGCTAGATCGCGACGAAGACCTGCTGGCTTCGCCGTGGCAGCTCTTCGACGACGTGCGGGAGGCGTCGGAGCCGGCCTTCTACAGCGAGGCAATGGGGGCCTGGGTCATAACCAGCTACCAGCTGCTGCACGACATCGTTGTCGACCCGGAAACGTGGTCGAACCGGTCACCAACCGCGACCTATGACTTCCGGAATCCGGTGGCAGATCACACCGCCGCTATTGCTGGGGAGCCGGACATGGCTGAGGCGGTCAGCCGTTTCCGAAGCCGCAATCGGGGGCGGGTGTTAAACACCGCCGATCCGCCCGAGCATGTTCGACAGCGCCGGGCGCTGAATAGGGCGTTCCGTCCTGCCCGCCTCCGGGCACTGGAGCCCGAGGTCATATCGGTATCTGAACAGCTGGTTGCTGAGTTCGCCCATCGGGGCCGGGCTGACCTGTTTCGTGAGTACGCCGTCTTGTTGCCCATGGTGATGATCTCCCGAATGCTCGGCGTCCCCGAGGAAGAGCTCGGGAAGTTCAAGGGATGGTCGGATGACTTCGCCATTCCCATCGGGCGGGCCAACCCAAGCCGGGACGAAGTACGCAGCTACATCAGATCGGAGTCTGAGTTCGAGGACTATTTCTCGGCCATGATCGAACAACGCCAGGCCGAGCCGCGAAGCGATCTGATCTCGGATGTGGCTAACGCCGAGGTCGACGGCGAGCCCTTGACCCACGAAGAGCGGATAACCGCGTTGAGACAGTTTCTGCTGGCGGGCAACGAGACGACTACCACGCTACTGGCCAACATCGGCCATCGACTGGCCACCGATCACGAGTTGCGCGACCGGCTGGCAGAGGATCGGGATCTGGTGCCCGCCTTCGTGGAAGAGGCCCTCCGCCACGAAGCACCGGTGACCGGGTTGTTTCGAGTTGCCACCCGAGACACCCAATTGGGCGATAAGCCAGTGGCCAAGGGCGAGTTCGCATGGGTGGCGTTCGCGGCGGCCAATCGAGACCCCGAATTGTGCCCGATGCCCGATAGGTTCGACATCGACCGAGACCCCAACGAGCATGTGGCGTTTGGATACGGCGAGCACTACTGCATCGGCCAGGGCCTGGCCCGCCTCGAAGGCAAAGTGGGCACCAATGCCATGTTGGATCTGCCCAACCTGACCCTCGCCGACGACCACACCTACAACTACATGGACAGCTACATACTCCGGGGACTTACCCAGTTGTTGGTTACCTTCGACCCGTTTGGCGGCACCCCCGGCAATTGAGGGGAAACCAGTTCGAGTTGGCCTGCGGGTCAGGTCGCGCCGTCGGCCACCAGAACGACTTGGTCGCTGGCCAATGCTTCGATCTGTTCAGCGGTGTAGCTGAGCTCAGCCAGGATCTCAGCGGTGTGCTCGCCGCACTCGCAGGGGCCTCGCTGAACCGACTCTTTGGTGTCGCTGAAGTTCACCAACTGCCCGACGTCCTCGAACAAGCCGACAGATGCCGAATTCGTCTGGGCCCGCAGCCCGAGAGCGAGAGCCTCGGGGTCGTCGAAGAAGTCGCGGCAGAACTCCTCGTTCACCACCTCAACCGGCACGCGGTTGGAATCAAGCAGCTTGAACGCTTCATCAGCAGAGCGCTCCCGGCACCACGAGGAAATCTCTTCGCTCAGCGCCTGGTCGTGCTCAGCCCGGGCCGTCGGATGGGAAAACCTGATGTCTGCGGCCAATCGCTCAAAGCCCGGGACCGTACACAGAGCCGCCCAGGCCGGCTCATCGATCACCGCGATGGCGATGTATCCGTCGCTGGTCTCGTACATGCGATAGAGGGCGCTGAGGCCCCACTGGTCGGCATCGACCTGATCCCAGGTAACTTCCGGGTCTTCGGGGTTGATCCAGGCATAAGACGTGGCCAGAAGGGTGGCGTTGACGATAGATGTGCTTACCGAGCGGCCTATCCCGGTGCGCTCCCGGTCGAACAGCGCCAACGCGATAGCGGTCGCACTGAGCATCGCGTTCCCCGTGTCTCCCATTCCCGAGCGCGACCACATCGGAGGGTTGCCGCTTGAGCAGGCACCGTCTTCCCACTCTGTGCCGCACAGCGCGGCGGCGGTCTGGTCGGTGCCAGGCAGATCGGAGCGCGGCCCCTTCTCGTAGCCGCGGGAGTTGCAGATCACCAGGTCGGGACGGCGTTCCCGCAGCGAAGCTTCGTCGATCCCCAGGCGGGCCATCGCACCAGGCCGCCAGTTGGTGGCGATGACATCGGCCTGGTCGATGAGTTGGTGCAAGATCTCCAGTCCGCGGGGATCCTTGAGGTTGACTGAGATGCTTCGCTTGCCCCGGTTGGTGCCGAGCCCCATGTGCGTGCCCGCCCAGAAGGTGTCGTGCAGCGCATGGATCTTGATGACGTCAGCGCCGAGGTCGGCGAGCATCCTCGGTCCGAAGGGTCCGGCCACCCCGAGACCGAGGTCGAGCACCTTGATCCCGGCCAGCGGACCTCCGGCGAGCTCGGTGGCGCCATTGGACCGGGCCTGCGTTTGTGTCCCGTAGGGCTCGCCAAACTCCAGAGGGTTGCCGATGTGGCGGATCCGACCGTGTTGGGGATGGTCAACCTCGGCCACGCATCCATCCGCCAGAAACGACTCGTCGAGCAAGGCCTCAAGCGGGGAGCGCACCAATGCGACACCCATTTCGTTCGCCTCTGCCTCGGCCACCCAGTCGCGGGCCGGGAGTCGCTTGAAGGCTTCGGCCAGCTCGGGGTAGAGGAAGTGGGTGACGAGCAAGTCCTCAGCAGTCATGCCGATGCGATCAGAACCCCGGCGATAGTCGGTGTTGGGGCCAGTGGCGGTGGCTGAGGAAGCCGAACCGGTTTCGCGGACCCAAGCCGGCCAAATTGACCAGTGGTGGACCCATCGTCCGTCGGCGCACTCGAATAGGCCTTCGATCGATCGGCTGTCGGTGGGCCACATCCAATACAGGGGGCTGTCTTCAGGACGCTCGACCCGTTGCCAGACGAGGGACGCGGCGAACAATGCGCCCTGGAACAGCGATGTCTCCACCGCCTGGCCCCTGCCGATTACCTCGCGGGCCCGCAGGGCGGCCGCGATCCCGAAGATGGCCAGGTGAGCTGCGCCCAGGCTGGGCCAGTTCGTCCGGGGGAATATGGGTCCAGGTCGATCAACACCTCGGACCATCCCATCAGGAGGGCCGAACTCGGGGGACGGGGGCTCGCGCCGGCCGATGTAGTTCATGGCCGTCCCCACCCGGCCCCGCTGGTCGAAGTACAGGCCGGTCCGAGCGGCGACCAGGGCATCGATTCCGGGCCGGTCTCGGTGGTCGGAGTGATGCCCGTAGCCGGTGATGGAACAGGAGATGACCTGGGGATTGATCTCCGCCAGTGCGGCGTGGCTGAGGCCCAAGCGGTGGGTGGTGTCGCTGGAGAACGCGCTGACAACGATGTCTGAGTTCTCCACCAGCTCCCGGAACGAAGCAGCATCGGCTTCGCTGTGGAGGTCGAGCGGGATGCGCTCTGCGCCCCGGTGCCACACCACATAGCCCGACTGATTTGCGAATGGATCGCCTTGCGGAGGCTGGATGCGGACGACTTCGGCGCCGTTGTCCTCCAGGATCATCGTGACCATGGGACCTGCGATGCCCCATGACAGGTCGAGCACTCGCACCCCGCTCAGGATCCCCATTGCTTCTCCCTCCGCCACCAGTCCAAGTCAAGTGGTGATTTCTCCCAGGGTTAGGATAAGTCCCGATTCTCAACCAAGGGAGATTCATGACTGCGACTGCACCACTGGAGTCAACCGCTGACCTCGAAGCGCGGGAGTTGCTTGTGTCTTCGGACTCGCACGTTCGGTTGACTCATGAAGGAGTGAAGGACCGGCTGGCGACGAAATTCCACAGTGACTACGACCAAGCCGTCGCCCAGGTCGGGGGCGGGGTGGCCACTCGCGCCGGCCAGAACACGATGCCCCCGGGATTTGAGGGGGTGCGACATGCCATAGGCCGGCCAGGAAATCTCGACGGTCATGAACGCTTGAAGGACATGGACCAAGACGGCGTCGACGTGGAGGTGTGCTACTGCGAGTTCAGCGCATTCCGCTACTTGTATCTCATGAAGGACGGGTGGCGGGAGGCCACCCGGGCGTTCAATGACTCGCTGATCGCATTCGGGGAAGCCGATCCCACCCGCCTGGTGGTGTCGTACCAGATCCCGATTCACGACATCGACGTCGCCGTCGAGGAAGTCCACCGAGTTGCCTCCCTGGGTGGCAAGTCGCTGCAACTGCCCGTGTACCCCGTCGAACTGGGCGCCCCCGACTACTACGACCGGGTCTACGACCCCCTGTGGGCGGCCATCCAAGAGACCGGGCTCCCGGCCTGCTTCCACATCGGGCTCGCACCGATCGACTATTTCCAAGATGAGATGCCCCAATTCGGGCAGGGTTGCATCCAGCCGATGTCAGCGATGTTCACCTCGGTGCAGTACGCCAACTTCATACTGAGCGGGATCTTCGTTCGGTTCCCCGAGCTGAAGACGGTGTGGGTGGAGCCCGGAGTGGGCTGGATCCCATGGTGGCTGTTCATCATCGACCAGATGAAGACGGTGACCAACTACCCCTTCAACGAGATCGATGAGCGCCCCAGTTTCTACTTCAACCGCAACATGTCCGTAACGTTCATCCACGAGCCGTTTGCGGTCCACAAGCTCCGCTACGACATCGGCGTCGAGAACATGATGTGGTCCACCGATTACCCCCATCCTGCCTGCACCTGGCCGGACTCCCGAGAACTGGTCAACCAGGACTTCGAAGGCATCCCTGCTGATGAGCGCGAGCTGATTTTGAGCGGCAATGCCATCCGGGTCTGGAATCTCGACCTCTGAGAATTCTCAGCGCTCTCCCCGCTCAGTCGAGCGTCAGGATCGCCCCGGTCCGGCTGGCGGAGATAACCGCGGTTCGGGCATCGGCCACCTGATTGACAGCGGTGCCTCGTAGCTGACGCACCGCCTCCAGCACGAGGTTGAGCCCGTGGATGTAGCCCTCGCCGATCAACCCGCCGTTGGTGTTGGTGGGCAGCGAGCCGTCGAGGGCCAGGCTGCCGTCGGCGATGAAGTCCTTCGCCTCGCCGAACCCGCAGAACCCCAGTCCTTCGAGTTGCATAAGCAAAATGGGGGAGAAGGCGTCGTAGATCAGAGCGACGTCAATGTCGTCTCGAGAGAACCCCGCATCTTCGAAAAGACGGCGGCCCAGCGCCACTGTGCCGTCCATGACGGACAGGTCGGGCCGGTAGTGGTCGCTGGCGATCTCCTGCTCGAAGAGGCCGGCCGTCGATGCGGTTCCGATGCGAACAGGGGTGTGCGGCAGGTCGGCGGCTCGCTGTGACCCGGTGATCACCAAAGCAACTGAGCCGTCGGTCTCCTGGCAGCAGTCCAGCAAGTGGATGCAAGGCTCGACGATCCACCGTGACTCCTGGTGCTCATCCAGGGTGATCGGATTCTGGTACCCCCAAGCCGCGGGGTTGGTGGCGGCATACTCGCGCAGCTGGACCACTGCACGCCCGAAGTCGGCGCTCTCCACCCCGAATTCGTGCATATAGCGCACTGAGTTGAGTGCCATCCAAGATGCCGGAGTCAACACCCCAAAGGGCATGCACCACTGCATGGCCGTGGTTCCCGAATGACCCGAAGTGGGAGAGGGTGCTGTTTTGGCCGATCCAAAACGAGAGGCTCCAGATCGGGCTCGTATCGCCCGGTAGGCCACGACCACTTCCGCGGCGCCGCTGGCCACCGCAGCCGCTGCGTGCTGCAAGACGCCCACCGATCCGCCGCCCCCATAAGGGATTCTGGCCGAGAAATTGATCTCCTCGAACCCCACCGAGCGGACAAGCTCGGTTTCCTCCACGGGGTCAACGGTGTAGCTGACGATCCCGTCGACATCGGCCGCGGCCATGCCGGCATCGTCAAGGGCGGCGGTAATCGATTCGCAGGCCAGTTGGAGCTCAGTGCGGCCGGCCCGGCGGGAGAACTCCGTGCAGCCGGCCCCGACGATAGAAGCCGCCCCGCGGGCCAGAGTGCGGCGGCCCGTCACAAGTCCTCGCTAGGACGGAATACGGGGATCAGGGGACCGTCGGCGGTGGGGACGAAGTGCGCGTGGACCGGCATGCCGATGCGCACGTCATCCTTCGAGACATCGGTGAGGCACGACAGCAAGCGAACTCCCTCTTCGAGATCCACCAGGGCCGCGATAACCGGGTACTCGAATGCCGGATGCTGGGGGTGGTGGAGTATGGCATAGCTGTACAGGGTTCCCTGCCCGCTGAGCTCGGCTATTTCCACCTCCAATGATGAACAGGCCGGGCACATGGGACGCGGCGGGTGACGCAGTCTGCCGCAACCCGCACAACGCTGGGCCACGAGGCGGCATTCGGCGGCCGCGTCCCAGAACACGGCGCTGTCATCGGTGACCGTGGGCGACGGCCGGATTGGGGCATCGGCGGCCATTTGCTCTCCCTTCTGGAGGCGGCTTGTGCATGGTAGGTCGCCGTTAGCAGCCAAGGGCGGTTGTCGAAGCTAACCTGCGGATTGATGACACTCCGCCACGGTCGCGAGGCTTGGGGCCGGTGATGACGGCCAACGAGAACGAGCGGGTGTTGTTGGTGTCCGGCGATTCCCATGCCGGGCCGAGCCTGGAAGCGCTGCGGACATATTGTCCGTCGGCCTACTTGGCGGCCTTTGATGAGTTCACAGCGAGCACCGAGGTCGAGGAGATGCGCGCCGTGGTGCGGGAGAGCGGGTCGTTGTACATGAACACCTCGGGACACAATGACCCGGAGGCCCGCCTGGCCGACATGGACCGCGACGGCATTGCCGCCGAGGTGATCTTCCACAACAGCTTCAACGGCGAGCCGATTCCCTTCGTCGACGAGGGCTGGCCCGAACTCGACAATCCCGAGATGGCCGGGGTGGGATTTCAGATCTACAACCGCTGGCTCGCCGATTTCTGCTCGGCGGCACCCGACCGGCTGATCGGGTTGGCCCATATCCCGATGTGGGACATTGACGCCGCCATTCGAGAGGTTGGGTGGGCGGCCGACCACGGATTGCGGGCGGTCAACTTTCCCAGCGCCCGACCGCAATGGATCCAGTACAACGAGTCGGACTGGGACCCGTTCTGGGCCGTGGTGCAAGAAGCCGGGGTGGTGCTGGGGACCCATGCCGGGGCGGCCACCGATCCTGCTGTTCGGGATGTAGGTGGCACGCCGCTGCTCTTGATAGAGGCCGGTGGGGCGTACAACCGCCGGGCAGTGGCCCGCATGATCCTGGGGGGAGTGTTCGAGCGGTTCCCCGGCCTCAAGCTGGCCATGACCGAACAGCCCGGGGTGTGGATCCCCGCTGCCCTAGTCGAGCTCGATTCGGCGGCCCTGGCGCCGCTGCCGTTGTCCAACGCAGAGCTGTCCAGACCTCCCAGCGAATACTTCAAGCAAAACGTGTTTGTCGGGGCCAGCTTCATCGCCCCGTTCGAGGTAGAGGCCGCAGTAGAGGACTGGTGGTGGACGAATATCTTCTGGGGCCGCGACTACCCGCACCCCGAGGGCACCTGGCGCTATTCCGATGATCCAGAAGAGACCCCCATGACCCACCTATCGCTGCGCCACGCCATGGCCGGCGCCCCCCACGACAAGGTTCGGGCCATCGTCGGGGAAAACGCGGCCCGGGTCTATGGGCTCAACATGGCCGCGCTGCGGTCGATCGCCGGTGAGATCGGTCCGAGCATCGAGGAAATCACCACTCCGCTGAAGGCAATTCCGGCCTTGGAGGGGCCTGAGCGCAAGGGCTATGGCTACTTCGCTTTTCGAACTGTCGGCCCTTATGCGTGAGTCTCGGCTCAAGGATTAGATTGCAAGCCCTCCCGAAGGAGTACAAGAGATGACTGCTCGCAGCGACAACAGGGTTGCCATTGTTACTGGGGCACGGCCTTGGGGAGTTGGGGGATCGACGGCTCGGGCCCTCGCCCAACGGGGCTATGACATCGCGTTGGTTGACGTCCGCCAGGACTGGGGGGAGCAGAGCGCTGAGGCCATCATGGGAGAGACCGGCCAGCGGGCGATTTGGGTGCGGACCGACGTGTCGAATCGCGATGATGTCGTGGCCATGGCTGATGCCGTGCTGGGGGAGTTCGGTCGCATTGATGCGCTGGTCAACAACGCGGCGATCGGTGGGGCCAGCAGCACCGAGGGCTTTGAGGTGGAGGAATTCAACCGGGTGATCGGCGTCAACTTGCTCGGTCCGATGCTGTGTACCCAGGCAGTAATTCCGGTGATGAAGGAGGCCAACTATGGCCGGGTGGTCAGCGTGGCCTCGACGGCACCCTTCAACCCGCCTCCAGCAGATATGAGCCCCGTGTCTCTGTACAACGCCGCCAAGGGAGGTTTGATTGCCTGGACCAAGTCAGCCGCCGCGGAATTGGCCCCCTACGGCATCGTGGTGAACGTTGTCGCTCTCGGCGGCATCTCGACTGGCGGCATGGGCAGCGAGAATCCTCCGACTCCTGAACAGGACGAGCATATGTTGAATGTCGTGCACCGCGGCTTGCTGCCATGGGGCCGGGTCCTGCGAGTCGATGAAGCAGCTGATGTGATCGCCTATGCGGCCTCCGCACCGAGCCACGCCATGCTCGGGGCCACCATCCACGCCAGCGGCGGACGGGTCATGCCGCTCTGAGTTCGGTTGAAGAAGAGTCCCGCAGAACCTGAGAAAGAGGAATGCAATGGAAGACGGAGAGCAGGTCCGCCGGGTGGTTACAGGGCACGATGGGGATGGCCGATCGGTGGTCGTCTTCAACGACGTTCACGACTACAAACGGCGGATTCAGATTTGGACCACAGAGGGTTCCCCGGCGGACAACTCTGGCACGGTCACCGATACTGCCCAGCGCGAGACTCGCCTGGAAGCCCCTCCGCAGGGATCGATGTTCTGGCTGGTTGAACTCCCTCCGAGCCTGGAGGTCGACCCTGAAGCAGCAGCTGCCACAGCTGAGAGGCTCGCCGCAGAGGGCGCGGTCACCCATAGCGATAGCCGACCCGGGATGCACACCACTAGAACGATCGACTACATGGTGGTTCTCGACGGTGAAGTCACCCTGCTGTTGGACGAGGGCGAGGTGACCCTGCACAAGTACGACACGGTGGTCCAGCGCGGGACGGCTCACCATTGGGAGAACCGAGGTACTGAGCCGGCCCGCTTGGCCTTCGTTCTGCTCGATGCCCAGCCGCTCCCGTGAGCGGCTTCGCCTCAGCGGGTGGTGGTGACGGACACCAGGCTGCGATGGGGGAAGGCCCAACCGTTGGGGCGGCGTTCCCCGAGGCTATGGAATCGCTGGTTGAGGTCTTCTTTGTGACGCTCTAGGGCGGTGGCTCTGTCGGGGTCGATGCCCACCACCTGATCGCACCACTGATCGAAGCTCTGGTACACGGCCTCCGAGGTGTAGGTGAACCGGCGCAGCGAGTCGAACTGGTTTCGGTCGAGTTCGTCCAGGCGTTGCTGGGCCGCGGTGCGAACGGCGGTCTCGTCGATGACCGGGTAGCCCATCGAGTCTTCGGGTCCTTCAATTTCTGGCTCCGCTACATAAAGCGTCCCTCCGGGCCGGAGCACCCGGCCAGCCTCTTCGAGAGCCTGGGCCATGTCATCGGTTGGGATGTGGTGCAGGGAGTTAGAGAAGACAACGACATCGAAGGAGTTGTCGTCGAACGGGAGGGCCTGGCCCGGCGCGTCGACATACCTGTCGGGATGCTCGGGATCGGCCTCCAGAGCTTGTCGGAGCATCTCGGCACCGCAATCGGCTCCGATGGCGCGTGCCCCCTTGCTGTGCAGCCACCGCACCAGTGCGCCGTCACCACAGCCCACATCCAGCACATCCCGTCCGGCCACATCGACGGTTTCAGCAAGGACGTCGGTGCCACGGCGAAGGGTCATGCCACCAGGCTAGGGCACACCTTCCCTCAGTCGACCTTAACCGTGGTGGCGATGATGGATCGCCGGTCGTAGGGGGCGGTTTCGCCGGCGAGGTCGACCGGGATCACGCGCATGGCGGAGTCGTATGGTGAGCCCCCAACTCGGAAGGTGAACGTTCCGGGCTCGGTAACGAGAGCCATGTCGAGGCCGTGGAAGGCCAGTCGGCTGGGGTGGACGGTGAAGGTAACGGTGCGGGACTCTCCGGCGGGGATGGAGATCCGGGTGAATCCGATCAGCTCGCGGATCGGCCGAGCTACCGATGCGACCTCGTCGGTGGCATAGAGCTGCACGACCTCATCACCGTCGCTTGATCCGGTGTTGGAAATGGGCACTGCAATCGTGGTGGCTTCAGTCGTTGACCCGGGTGTCACTGAGGGCTCGCCATATTCGAACGTGGTGTACGACAGGCCGTGCCCGAACCAATAGAGCGCGTCGGATTCACAATCGACATAGCTGCCGTAGAACTCCGACCGGTCGCCCCGTCGCCGCATGTCGTAGTGCAGCGGAACCTGACCGACGTGTTTGGGCAGAGAGACCGGGAGACGTCCCGCAGGGTTGACGGCACCAACCAGCACATCGGCAATGGCCGTGCCACCTTCCTCGCCAGGAAGGATCGACCAGAGCAGGGCATTGGCGGCCGCAGCCTCATCGGCGAGCGTATGGACCCGTCCACTAATCACGACGACGACGGTCGGGGTGCCGGTGGCCGCGACCTCGGCTACGAGTTGCGACTGCACTCCGGGAAGGCCCAGGTGGGTGGCGTCGCGGGCCTCACCGACGGTGGCGTCGGCAACCAGCCCCGAGCGGGCGCCAACGCACACAATGGCGACGTCGGCTGAGGCCGCGGCGGCAACGGCATCCCCGATTCCCGATACGTCGCCGCCGGTATCAGCACACCCTGCTACGTAAACGACCTCGGCGCCGGATAGAGCGGCCCGCAAGCCTTGGAGCGGCGTCACATGGGGGGTGAAGTGCGGTCCCGGGGAGAACGTGCCGCCGGCCTCGGGCAGCTGGTCGAGCCCTTGCTCCATGCCGAGAGCCTCCATCGCCTCCAGCATTTCTGCACTGCGGTTCTGGTAGATGATCTCCAGATGGGCGGGATAGTGGTAGTCGCCCTGGAGAAGCCGAGGATCGTCGGCGTGGGGGCCGATGACCGCCACTTGTGAGATCGAGGGGTCGAGAGGCAGCACTCCATCGTTTTTCACCAGGATCACCCCTTCAGCGGCAGCCCGCCGGGCCAACGCCCTCTGGTCGGGGGTATCGAAGACGTTGGGTGCAGATTCGGCGTCCACATAGGGGTTCTCAAACAGCCCGAGCCGGAACTTCTGGGCCAGCACCCGTGCACACGACTCGTCGATGATTGACTCGTCGATTCGGCCTTCTTGGACTGCGGTTGGAAGGTGCTTGTAGCAGTCGAGGGCGGGGAGCTCGATATCGAGGCCCGCGCTGAGAGCTTGGATGGCCGACTCAGTGGGATCTGCCGCGGTCATGTGGTTGAAGTGCAGTTGCATGACCGCGAAGTAGTCGGCCACCACCGTGCCGTCGAAGCCCAGTTCGCCTCGCAGGAGATCAGTGAGCATGGCCCGGCTGGCCGCCACCGGCACTCCGTCGATGGACGAGTAGCTGTTCATGATCGATTCCAGGCCGGCCTCTCGGATGGCGGCCGCGAACGGCTCGGAGTACACCTCGCGCAGCTCTCGATCGCCGAGGTGGACAGGCGCTTGATTCCGGCCCCCGAGGGAATATCCATAGCCCAGAAAGTGCTTTCCAGTACACACAACGCCGTTGGCCAGATTGTCGGTCTGGAGCCCTCGCACATAGGCCACTCCCATTCGGGAGCACAGCTCGGGGGATTCTCCGTAGGTCTCCTCCACCCGGCCCCATCGGGGATCCCGGGCCACGTCCAGTACGGGGGACAGATTGTGGCGGGCGCCAACGGCGGTCATCTGGGTGCGGATCACCTCGGCCACCTCGGCCATGAGATCGACATTCCAGGTAGCGGCTAGGCCCAGCCCTTGGGGGAACGTGGTGGCGCCGCGGTGGAGGAATCCGCCGACGCCCTCCTCATGGATCACCGTGGGGATACCCAGTCGGGTGCGTTCCACCAGCACTTTCTGGATGTCGTTGCCGAGCTGGGCCGATTCGTTGGCCAGAAGGCCGGTGCTCGCGCCGATACGGGTGACTTGGCCGATACCGTTGGCCAGCATCTCGGCGGCAAGTTCTGGGTCGAATGTCTCATCTTTGACGAGAGCAGTGAGCCAGATCGCTCCGAGCTGGGCCATCTTCTCCTCCAGTGTCATGCGCCCAAGGAGGTCGGCTACTCGCTCGTCGATGGCTGCGCTCGGATCGCGGTACGTCTCAGTCATGGAGTCTCTCCTTGGTGGCTGTCTCTGCTTATCACTCCTGCAAGCGGGGCATGATGCCCTGGTGCAAGCGGTGAAGGCCGTACTCACACCACCTGGCGGAGGATGAGGGCGATGCCGCCGGCGAAGGCGACGAGGAGCACAGCGGGGCGGAACCAGGCTCGATCGAGCAATGGACGTACAAAGCGGGCCAAGAACAGCCCCAGAATGATGCCGGGGATGAGCCAGCCGATGAGTTCGATCTCGTACAGGCCGAACTCGCCGGTGGCGAGGAGCCCGATCAAGGCGGCAACCGCCACCATCAGGAATACGGTGCCAACTGTGCCTCGCAGTGTCGCCGGCTTCATGTCGCTGAAGGTGAGCACGAATGCGGGGCCCGGCAAGGCAGCGGTCATGCTTGAGAATCCAACTCCCATTCCGGTGGCAACCTCCACCCTTGGCGTCCGGGCAATCCGAAATCCGCAGAGAAGAGATAGGGCGCCGGCGGCGGCAAGGCTTCCGACCAGGAGCGCGATGACCTCGTCACTAACCATGGAGAGCACTACCAACCCAGCAGCCAAGCCGAATGGCAGTCCGTATGCACATCGTCGGACGGCCCTGCGGTCGGTGTGGCTGCGTTCGACAATGACATTGCGAATGCCGACAATTTGGCCGACGACGATGAGCGGCCCAGGGGCAAAGCTCGGGTCGATGGCCACCAGAGCTGGCCCAGCCACGAGGGCCAACCCTATGCCCAGACAGCCCTGGGAAATGGCCCCCGCGGCCGAGAAGCAGATGATTATGAATATCTCGAGCGGGGTCAGGGCAGCATTCCCGAACTAGTGGAGTTGCTCATACCTTCTTGGGGTCGGGGATGCCGGGGCGGGTGCCTTCTTTGTGCTCGACGAACTCGATGAGATAGCCGTCGAAGTCCTTCACGTAGGCCATGATCACCGGCCATCGATCGAGATGGGTGGGCTCCATTACCGACTCACAGCCGGCGTCCATGGCCCGCTGGTAGAGCCGATGGCAGTCCGACGTGTTGATGTAGATCTTCCACATGGCGGTGCCCATATCGATAGGGCCCTCATTGTCGAGGTGCTGCGCCAGCTGGAGGCGTGATCCGCCGTGGGGCGACTGGATCACTGCCTCCAGCGCACCGGGAATCTCGAGGCGGTGCTGGAGTTCGAGCTCGCACACATCCACCCAAAACTCCAGAGCCCGGTCCATGTCTTCCACGTTGATGCAGTACTGGGCAAGGATCTGAGTCATACGTCCTCCTTGAGAGCGCCATTGGCGAGCTGTTGCCGGTGTGACAGTACAGTGTGATCAGCGATCTAGCTGTTGTACTCGCCCAATATTCGAGAGGGAGCTGACCAATGCCCAGCCCTGTCGCCGGTGTTGACCAAAGCAACGCCCCATACATAATCGTCTCGTCCGATACTCACGCCGGGTTGTTCGTCGAGGACTACCGCGAGTATTTGGAGTCATCGCTGCATCCTGAGTTCGACGAATGGTTGGTCACCCGCCACCAGCATCGGGCCATGGTCGAAGAGATCAACGGCGAATACGTCGAACAGTGGGAGAGCGAGAACGAGATCGGGTTGAAGGGGGCCTACGACCCGGAAATCCGCGACAAGACTCTCGATGCCGATGGCGTGGCCGGCGAGATCATCTTCGCCGACGGCGACGCCGTCACCGGAATGGAGGCTCCGCCGTTCGGGGCTGGTCTGTCAGCCGGGCAGATCACCGACTCCCGCCAGGCCTGGGCCGGTGCCCGGGCCCACAACCGCTGGCTCGAGGAGTTCTGCGCCACCAACCCGCCTCGCCGCGGCGGGGTGGCATTGGTGCCGATCACCCACGGTGTGAAGGAGTCGGTGAAGGAGATTGAGGCGCTGGCCGGCAAGCCCGGCGTGAAGGGCATCATGATCCCGACCATGTGGCATGAGCATCCCTCATATGGCCACGAGAGCTACGACCCGATATGGGCGGCCTGCGCCGAGGCCGGGCTGGTTGTACACACTCACTCGGGCGAGGCCGACAGGCCGTCGTACAACGAGAACATGGCCCAGTACATGCTCGAGGTGGCGTTCTGGACCCATCGGCCCCTGTGGCAGCTCCTCTTCTCCGGGGCCTTTGATCGCCATCCAGGCCTTCGCTATGTGCCGGTGGAGTGCGGTTCATGGTGGCTGGGCGACCTGCTGTTCAAGGCCGACGCCATGTTCGGCGGGCGCAATTGGAAGGTGAAGAAGATGAGCTCGCAGACGAAGGGCCTCATTCAGCGTCTGCCGTCGGAGTACATCGGCACCAACGTGTTCATCGGCGCCTCCACCATGAGCAAAGTCGAGTTGCGGCGCCGCTACATGAATGGTGTCGACGCTCTGATGTGGGGCACCGACTATCCCCACCCCGAGGGAAGCTGGCCCAACACGGTTGAGCGCCTGGAGACCGACTTCCAGCAGATTCCCGTGGAGGAAACCCGCCTTCTGCTCGGGCTCAACGCCGTGCGGTGCTACGACCTCGACATCGACGGGCTGTCAAACATCGCCAGCCAGATCGGGCCGACCCCCGAGCAGCTCAACCAGGACCTCGACTTGCGGACCGAGCCGAACGCCATTCGCGAGGCCCGGTTCTGGTTCGACGACTACAACATCGAGTGGCCTGAGTAACCCGCCAGATTGGACTCTCATGAGCGACAACTACGTCTTGTACAGCACTTCTGGGTCCATTGCGACGATCACCTTGAATCGTCCTGACTATCTGAACGCCATTGTCCGGCCCATGTGGACGCAGCTCGATCACTTCATCGCGGAGGCGAACCGCGATTCGGAGGTGAAGGTGATCGTGCTGCGGGGCGCTGGGCGGGCATTTTGCGCCGGGTTCGATTTCGGCGCCGACGGCGACCTGGCCGCAGTGCGGAGCGAGGGCCGGGCTTGGGATCCAGGACGAGATGCCATCGGGGTCACAAATCGATGGGATGCACCGGTCCCGAACTTCATGGGCCTCTGGTCGAGCCCAAAGCCGACCATTGCCGCAGTGCATGGGTGGTGTGTGGGAGGAGGATCAGACATGGCCCTCTCGGCTGACCTGGTTATCGCGGCTGAAGATGCGCAGATCGGAACGCCGTATTCCCGCATGTGGGGCTGCTACCTGACCGCAATGTGGGTGTACCGGCTGGGGCTGGCCAAGGCGAAGGAATATGCGCTCACTGGTAAACCGCTCAGCGGAGCCGAGGCAGCTCGCGTGGAGCTCATCAACCAAGCAGTCCCGGCCGACCAACTCGATGAGGCAGTGGAAGAGTTGGCCGAACAGCTCTCGAGCATCCCGTCGTCCCAGCTGGCCGCTATGAAGCTGGTTGTCAATCAGGCCTACGAGGGAATGGGGCTGCGCAATTCCCAGGTGCTTGGATCGATCCTCGACGGGGCAATGCGCAACACCCCCGAAGCACTGGCCTTCATCGACACGGCCATGACCGAGGGTGTTCCTGTCGCGGTTGCCCAACGCGACGGCCCATTCGGCGACTACAGCCAGCGCAAAGCTTGATTGAGGGCGGACTTTAAGAGTCAGCGCCGGTGCTGAGATCGAGAATGCTCTGGTAGGCGTCCACCGTTTCCTGGTTGAAGGCCACGAGTCGAACTTCGTTCACCTGGGTAGGAGTGGTGCGGAGAGTTTCCACTGCAATGGCGGCCGCCGCCTCAATCGGATACCCGAAGACACCAGTAGATATGGCCGGAAAGGCAACCGTCTCCGCCCCAACCTCGTCGGCCCGGGTCAGCGACTCCCGATAGCAGGAGGCCAGCAACTCCGGTTCGTTGTGGCCACCGCCGTGCCACACCGGCCCCACCGTGTGTATGACCCAGCGAGCCGTGAGGTGGAACCCCGGCGTGATCTTTGCCTGCCCTGTCTCACACCCGCCCAAAGTCCGGCAGTACTCGACCAACTCCGGCCCCGCCGCCCGATGAATCGCCCCATCCACCCCGCCGCCTCCCAATAGCGTGTGGTTGGCCGCATTCACGATGGCATCGACATCCTCAGCCGTGATGTCCCCAAGCACCAGCTCCAGGCGGGAAGTCACACGCTGTTTCCAGGGTCGCTCTGGACGTTCACTTGACGGATGGTAATGGCTGTAGGTTGAGGCTCCTATGGCGGGGGAGAAGCACTACTACATCGAAGCGTTTGACACGGTCGAGTTCAGTTCTTATCGACAGCATCAGTCGCCGTTTGCTGATCGGTATGCCACTGAGTCGACGATCTTCGGCTTGTACTGCGGTCGCCTGTATCCGCTGAAGGCGTCCCACGACGAGGATCCGATTCCCAACTATTGGAAGTTGCGCAATGGCGTCCTGTTGTACGACGTTCCCGAGCAACCGATTGAGATCGTCGGCCCTGATGCCGTTCAGGTGCTGGAACAGGTGCTCGTGTGCCGAGCGGAGACGCTTGGAGTGGGACGGTGTCGGTACGCCCTCGCCTGCTATGAGGACGGCACAATCGTGATGGACGGCGTGATCATGCGGTTGGAGGCCGATCGCTTCTGGTACGTCAAGGCCAATGGCGAGTTCATCAGCTGGCTCAAGGCCGCCGCTATCGGGCTTGATGCCGAGGTCTCCGATCCCGACTCACGGGTGCTGCAAATCCAGGGGCCGAAATCGCTCGATGTGCTGAATGCTGCGATCGGCGGCGGGCTGCCGGCCGACTTCAAGTATTTCCGGGCCGGGTTCTTCGTCATCGGCGGCCAGACACTGTGGGTGTCTCGAACCGGTTGGACCGGAGAAGTGGGAATCGAGATCTACTGCAACAGCGGCCCCGAACCCACCGACCACGATGCTCTGTGGGACCACCTATTCGCTAGCGGTGAGCAGTTCGGCATGGAGTTCAGCACGTCGTCTTCGATGGGGATTCGCCGTATCGAGGCTGGCATCTTGGACAACGGCAGTGACATTGAGCCGGATCTGACTCCGTTCAGCGCCGGCCTCGGGCACTTTGTGAACTTCGACAAGGAAGATTTCATCGGCCGAACCGCGTTGGAGACCGCCGACCGCAGCCAGCTATTGCTTGGGCTGGTTTGCCCCACTGCCACGCCAGAGACCTATATGACCGTGCACTACGAGAACGCTCCGGCAGGGCACATAACCATCGGCACGTGGTCGCCCACGCGGGACGAGGGAGTCGGCTACGTGCGTTTCGACCGGCCACTGCCCGGGGACGAGTGGACGGGCAAAGGGGTTCAGTTGCAGGACCATGACGGCGAGTTGCATGAGGCGACCGTGGAGTTGCTGCCCTTCATCGACAAAGAGAAGCAACTGCCACGAGCCCAGTGGAACCAGTGACCGCCGGAACGAGAGAGGAACTCCTTTGCGACTAGGAATCCACCTGCCTCAGTACGGTCGGGCGGCGTCACCGGAAGCAATCGCCCAGATCGCCATGCGGGCCGAAGAGATCGGCCTTGCCGATGTGTGGGTGAGCGACCATCTCGTCTATCCGGCCGACCAGGGATACCCGGCTTCGTACTTGTTCGATCCCTTGCTCACCTTGGGATGGGCCGCGGCGGCTACAGAGCGAATCGGACTGGGCACCAGCGTGATGGTGGTTCCCCAATACCATCCACTGCACTTGGCCAACAGCCTGGCCAGCCTCGACCAACTGAGCGGCGGACGTGTGACCGTTGGTGCCGGTGTGGGATGGTCGGAGGCTGAGTTCTCGGCCCTCGGGCAGGACTTCCATACCCGAGGGGCGCGCATGGACGAGGCGTTGGAGATCATGCGCCTGGTGTGGAGGGAGTCCCCCGCCTCCTACCAGGGGAATCACTACCAGTTTGAAGACATCAAGGTGCTGCCCCAACCGGCCCACCCGATCCCAATCTGGGTCGGCGGCAGCAGCCAGCCGGGATATGACCGGGCCGCCGCGGTGGGGGATGGTTTCCAGGGATTGAGCAAACCTCCCGAAGAAATGGGGAGGATCGTGTCCGACATCCAGGCCCAGCTAGCCGATAGCCGCCCCGACGCCGTTTTCACATTCTCCTACCGCACTGGCTGGGATCCCCAGGGAATGGATCCCGCCCAGATTCGTGAAGAGCGAGATCGGTACGTCGAGGCCGGTGTGGAGCATGTGGTGTCTGCACCGTGGAGAACCGATGCCGATGCATGGGTCCGGTCGATGGAGATGCTGGTCGACATCGTCGAGCCGGACCTCGCTACGCAATAGCTGGTCGAGCACACATCGGGCAAGGGGCAAGGGTGCCTTGTCCCTCCGTCACATAGCTGAGGTGAACCCGCCGATCTGGTTGGGTTCGGTGTCGAATGACCTCACCATGGCATGGACGGAGTAGGAAGCGACGAGGCGTCCGTCTTGGGCGAAAATTCGGCCTTGACCCTGCACTTGGCCCCGGCCGGCGTAGACGGCGGGATTTTCGTAGAGATGCCAGTCAGATACGTCGGCCTCGTCGTGGAAGGCGATGTCGACCGCCATAGGACCAGTTGACAGGGTGACGTGGGCCAATGCCTCGGTGATGCCCCTATGGGGGCGCATCGAAGCTCCGATGGTGTAGTGCGTCGTGGCCTGGGCCAACAGAGCGGCCTGCATCGCCGGACCTTTGGGCCGGTCCCGATAGCGCATCCACACAAACAACTCCGGAGGACCCACATCATCAGGGTCGAAGTTGTAGGCACCGTCCACCACCCGGATGTCGCGCCCGATCACCTGGAAGTCCCGCAGCGGGCAATCCAGCGGATCGGGAACCTCGGGCATTTCAGCTGTCACCCGGTAGACGTCCTCAGCACCGCCGTCGAGCAGGACCAAGCCAACCGAGCACAACTTGTCGTGTTGGACGATACGGGTTTCCACGGTGGAGTAGGTCCGGCCCTGACGCAGCAGGTCCACTTCGACGGCCAAGGGAGAGTCGAACCGGGCCGCTCTGGTGAAGACCATCGAGGCCGACACCACCCGCTGGTCGGGGACGGTCTTGGATGCTGCCACAATGGCCTGGCCCAAGAGCTGGCCACCCTCAATCACTTGGCGGGGTCGCCGGTCATCAGGCAGGTCGATGAAGGTGCCCAGGGGCGGGTCGGGGAACGACGGACTGGTGAACCGCCGGTCGCCATCGGGCACCACGTCGATCAATCGAGCCAGATCGGCGGCAGTGCCCCAAACCGGAAAGCGGTAGGCCACGACGTCGTCGTCCTCGACCACCTCTTCAAGGAGCGCGACTTGGACCTGGTCGGTGTAGAAGGCCACGTGGCCTTCGAGGTCGGCAACTTCGGAGAACGGCTGGCGGTAGGCCCAAACTACGTTCTCCCGGGTCTCGTTGCCTACGGACAGCGACCAATAGTCGGCCTGGCCTTTGAACGGGCACACCGTGTGCAGCTCGGTCTCGGTGAAGTGCTCCCAGGCCACATCGTCCATGGGGAAGTAGAGCTGGTCTTGATGATCCGACTCCTTGACGATCAGGCATGAGTCGCTTTCCGCCACGACGGCGCCATTGAACGTCGCACGTCCCCGGCCCGACCACGGGACCAGGTCGATGGCATACCCGGGGTACCGGCCCCACGCAGACTCAATCTCGCTCACGCTGAGATCGTATTGGTAGCGTCGCCTCGACGGGGGAGCGGGAGGAAGAGGAGCTCATGATTAAGCCAATGGAGGGCATCCGCATCCTGGATGTCTGCGATCACACCTTCGTGCCCGCGGCGTCCGCGGTATTGGCCGACTGGGGTGCCGATGTCATCAAGATCGAGCACGCTCAGCGGGGCGATGCGGCTCGGGGCCTGGCGTCGAGTGGCGCCCTCGACCTCAAGGGGCAGGTCCACGCCATCATGGAACACGCCAACCGAGGAAAGCGCAGCCTCGGGCTCGACCTCCAAACCGAGGAGGGGATGTCGATTCTGCACCGGTTAATCGCCATTTCAGATGTCTTCCTCACCAACAAGCCGCCGAATGTGCGAGAGCGGCTGCAGATAACCGAGGAAGAGGTGCGGCCCCATAACGAGAACATCGTGTACGCGGCGGGCACCGCGTGGGGTCCCGAGGGGCCGGAGGGCAATCGGGGCGGCTACGACATGACCTCGTTCTGGGTGCGGTCGGGGGCGGCCATGGGCACCTGGTATACCGACGATGAGCGCATGCCCTCTCAGCCGGGTCCGGCCTTCGGCGACTCGATCGGGGCGATGACCATCGCCGGGGGGATTGCCACCGCGTTGTTCCATCGGGAGCGGACCGGGGAGGGCGTCGCGCTGGAGGTGTCGCTGCTGGGCACCGGCCTGTGGGCTATGGGCGCCGGTGTGGCGATGTCGCACGTCAACAACACGCCGTGGCGGCCGGTGGACCTCAGCGGGCTCACTCAGCCGCTCCTCGGCAACTACGTCACGGCCGACGGCTACACCATCAACATCACCTGCCTCCAGCCTCTCCAATATTGGCAGGAGTTCTGCCAGGTCATCGAGCGTCCGGAACTGATCGAAGACGAGCGATTCGCCACCTATGAGACGCTGATGGCCAACGCTGCCCCGGCTCGGAATGTCGTCGAGGAGGTGGTGGCGAGCCGCACCCTGGAAGAAGTGCGGGAGCTCTTCGCCGACTTCTCCGGTCAGTGGACGCCGGCGCTCGACACTCTCGAGATCATCGACGATCCTCAAGTAGAGGCCAACGGCTACGTCCAGGATGCGGTGACCGAAGATGGGATTCCGTTCAAGTTGGTGGCAGTTCCGGTTCAGTTCAACGGGGAGCCGGCCCCACCGGGCCGCGCTCCTGGGTTCAACGAGCACGGCGATGAGATCCTCACCGAGAACCTGGGCATGGACTGGGACGAGGTCATCGACTTGAAGGTCAAAGGGGTGGTTGCGTAATGAAGGCAGCGGTCGTATATGAGGCCGGGGTTCCTATCGACGTTGTGGAGTTCACCTCCGGCGCTGTCGGTCCGAATGATGTGCGGGTCAAGGTGGGCGCCAGTGGCCTGTGCCACTCAGATGTCGCGGTGCAAACCGGTGATCTGCCGTTCCCTCTCCCGATGATCCTCGGCCACGAAGGCGCTGGGGTGGTGGAAGAAGTCGGTAGCGAGGTCACTACCTGCCAGGTGGGCGACCATGTTGTGCTCTCAGCCCTGATCCACTGCGGGGTGTGCCGGAACTGCCTCAAGGGCCGGCCCAACCTGTGCTCGGCGAATCTGGATCTGACTTTCACTGGCACCGATTCCGCTGAAGGTGAGCCGCGAATGGCCGATTCCGATGGCCGCGGCCTGTACCAGTTCTCGGCCATCGGCACCCTCTCGGAGGAGCTCGTCTGCAACGAGAGGCGTGCCATACCGATTCCTAAAGACGTGCCGCTGGAGATCGCGGCCATGACCGGTTGCGGCGTGTTGACGGGAACATCGGCAGTCTTCAACCGGGCCAAGGTCCAGCCGGGGTCCTCTGTGGTGGTGATCGGTTGTGGCGGTGTGGGGCTCAATGTGATCCAAGGGGCTGTGCTCGCCGGAGCCAGCGCGATCATCGGCGTCGACCTCCACGATGACAAGCTGTCCATGGCGCAGGGCTTTGGAGCTACCAATCTCATCAAGAACGAAGACCCCGAAGCCACAGTTGAGCAGGTATTCGAGCTCACCGGCGGCGAAGGGGCCGATTATGCCTTCGAAGTCGTCGGCATCCCTTCGCTGGTCCGTCTGGCCTGGGACTGCCTTCGTCAGGACGGCACTGTTGTGGCCATAGGTGTCCAGCCCGCCGGCGCGCTGACCGAGCTGCCCGGCCTGGAGTTCTGCATGACGGAGAAAACTCTCATGGGCTGTGTGTACGGGACCTCTCGGCCCACAACAGACATTCCAATGCTGGTTGAGATGTACCGGCAAGGCCAGCTCGAGATCGAGAAGCTCATCACCCACCGATTCGATCTCGAGGAGATCAACGGCGCCGTGGAGAAAATGGAAGACGGCCACAACGCCCGCGGGGTAGTCGTATTCTGAGAGCAGATGTCGGACTCGATGGGCCGCATGGCGGCCAGTATCAGCGTCGTCGCTCTGGTTGCAGGCTTGCTAATGGCATGCGGATCATCTGCGGATCAATCGGATGAGGCTCTGAGCGATGCCCGGCAGCCCGACGCCGCCACGCAGCCAACTCCTGCGGTGGAGACGACTCCGGTTGAGCCAGCTACTGATGGCCCGGCTGGAACTCCAGCCGTAGACGTTCCCTCCGTACCTGCTGAAGATCCCGAACCTGTCGCAAGTGAGCCTGGCCCCGTTGCCACTGGGGTTGGCTATATCGAAGAGGTCTACACCGACCATGAGCGCGTGACACCGCGGAGCGGAGACCACCCCGGTCGGGACAGCCGGATCCTTCGGACCCTGATTGTCTATCCGGCCGCGGTTGAGGGCGCGTCCGCGCCAGTCGAGAACGCTTCGCCAGCCGGTGGCCCATATCCGCTGGTGCTGTTCGCCCATGGGTTGAGTGGCTACCCGGAGGGATATGGGGAGTTTCTGGCTGCGCTGGCATCGGAGGGATACGTGGTTGTCGCCCCCGAGTTCCCCCGCAGCTCGCGTTTCAATCCTGGTGGTCCCGACGCGGGCGACACCGGCTCACAACCGGGCGACCTGAGCTTTCTGATCGACACTGTGGCCGAACGGGCTGCCGATCCTCAATGGCCCCTGGCGGGCACGGTGGACAACAGCGAAATCGCGGCAATAGGGCATTCCAACGGGGCGATCACTGTGCTGGGAATCAGCTCCAACACTTGTTGCCGCGACGAGCGGGTAGACGCGGTGGTGGCCATGGCGGGTCCGCCGGCCCCGTTTGAGGGCGAATACGACTTCACCGCTACTCCGCCCATCTTGATAATCCACGGCACCAAGGACCCATTGATCCTCTACGCAACCTCTCCGAAGCTGTTCAATGACATTTCGGCGATAAAGGGTCTCTTGACCCTTGAAGGCGCGGACCACGGCTCTTGGCTAGGTCAAACCAGCGCTCTCTTCGACAACGTTGTCACCACCATCGTGGATTTTCTCGCCGTGGCTTTCGTCGGAGATGAAGAGGCCGCCAGCCGCTTGCAGCGGCCCCGCTCATCTCCCGAAGCTGAGTTGGTGTTCGCGGCCGAGGCGGATTCCGGCCTAACCGTGGAATTCGAGGTGCCTGAGCTCAGCCGTCAAGCATCAGCCGAGCCGACAACTGGGCTAGTCGACGGTCAAACCGTGGTGGTCACGTGGAGCGGCTTCCTCCCCGAGCAAACTGTGAACATCCTCCAATGCTCCCAGGGGGGTACGGAGGGTTCGGGGGCCTGCAACTTCACCAACGCCAGGATCTTGCATCCCAATCCCACTGGCGAGGGTTCGGTGGAGTTGACGGTCATCGTCGGCGCAGTAGGCAGCGGTATATGTGATGCCACTGTCGACGACTGCATAATCGCCGTCAACGACTCCGGCCTACAAGAACCCGAGGCCACCATCCGAATCCCCCTCAGCTTTGCCCCATAACTCCGAACTCTGATCGACTGCGGCCATAGGATTTCAGGCGCGCAAGAGGTGGTTGTATGAGACTTGAAGGCAAAGTTGCGATAGTCACCGGTGCGGGCGGCGCCGGTGTCGGAGGGTTGGGGGTTGTGTACGCCCGGGCGCTTGCTTCAGAGGGTGCCGCGGTGGTCGTCTCTGATATCGACGGCGAAGCAGCAGTTCGCACTGCCGAGAGCATCGCCTCAACCGGGGCCCAGGCCATCGGAGTCCGCTGTGACGTGACCTCCGACGAAGACATCAACGCCATGGTGAAGACAGCCGACGATGCATTTGGCGGCGTCGACATCCTGGTCAACAACGCCGGGCTGGCTCGGGGGAAGTGGAGCGAGGCGTTGATCCTCTCCGCCGATGAATGGATGGAGATCATGGCTGTGAACACCGTCGCCCCCATCATGTGCGCCAAGGCCTGTGCCGAGTCGATGCGCGGCCGGGGCGGTGGCGTCATCGTCAATCAGTCGTCCAACGGCGCGTGGATCGATGCCGGTGCCTACACGGTTTCGAAGCTGGCCCTCAACGGTGTCACGAAGGTGCTCGCCGATGAGCTTTCTGCTGACAACATCAGGGTCAATGGCATTGCTCCAGGCGTGATGACCGCAAAGCTCCCTGAGGATCAGGTTCAGAGGCTGCTGGCCCGCCAAACCATTAGAAGACCAGGCCAACCCGAAGACCTTGTCGGTTTACTGCTGTATCTGTGCTCGGACGATTCAAGCTTCATGAACGGCCAGACCGTGGTGATAGATGGCGGCATGGCCCGCATCACGAAATAGGGGTCAAGTACCTCTGCCCGACATCAGTGGGGCAGACTGGAGGCATGCCCACCACTGAGCTCGTCATCGACGTCGACACCCATGTCACCGAGCCCCCCGACACGTTTGTATCCCGGGTTCCCGCCAAGTTGAAAGACCGTGTACCCCGAGTGGAGCGCTCCGAGGAGGGAAAGGACCATTGGTTCGTGGGAGGCGAGGTGTTCTCATCAGTGGGAATGACCGCGGTGGCCGGATGGCCGGAGCCCTTTCCTGCTGGGCCCTCAGTGTTCGAGGAGATCCACCCGGCGGCCTACGACTCCAGCGAGCGGTTGAAGCTCATGGACGAGCAGGGAATCTGGGCTCAGGTGCTCTATCCCAATGTTGGAGGGTTCGGAGCCCAGCATTTCTTGAAGCTGAAAGACCGCGAGCTGATGCTGGCCTGTGTTCAGGCGTACAACAACTTCCAGCTCGACTGGATATCTCCCGATCCGCGGCGATTCGTGGCCGTCATCTCGACCCCCTTCTGGGACATCGATGACACCGTGGCGGAGGTCGCTCGGTGCGCCGAGCTCGGCCACCGCGCGGTCCTGTTCACTGGCGAGCCGCAGCGGTTCGGGCTGCCTCTCCTCGGTGACCCCCACTGGGATCCACTGTGGTCGGTAGCCCAGGAGGCCGGCCTTCCCATCAGCTTCCATATCGGCAGCGGTGACACCACCACTGGGTTCACTCCAGAGCGGATGGCAGCCCACGGCAAGCCTTCCACCTACGCCTACGCGTCTCTGGAGATGTTCCTCAAGAACGGCATCCAGCTCACCGATCTGCTGGGGTCCGGCGTACTTCCTCGCTACCCCGACCTCAAGTTCGTGTCGGTGGAGAGCGGCATCGGATTCATCCCCTTTGTGCTCGAGGCTGTCGACCACTCCTTCAATGAATGCGGAGGACTTGAGCAGGCCGCCAACTTCGAGATGATGCCCAGCGAGTACTTCCGCCGCCAGGTGTACGCCTGTTACTGGTTCGAGGAGACGGCACCGCAGCGGCTGCTTGACAAGATCGGCGTCGACAACGTGTTGTTCGAGACCGACTTTCCCCACCCGACCTGTCTCTATGGCAATGTCCGGGAGCGGATCGAGGCCTCGCTCGCTGGCCATTCCGAGGAAGTCCGCCGCAAGCTGCTGTGGGAGAACGCAGCCGCCCTCTACCGAATCGAGGGACCCGAAGACTAGAGATGCTCGAGGTGTCCCAAGATCATCTCTTGGAGATGGCGGAGCCGGACCTCGACATTCGTTCGGTTCTGTGGAGATCCGGCTATTGCCAGGCCGCACAGTCCGCTGACGGCGGCATCGGTGAGCGCCATCAGACGGCCAGCCGTCTCCTGGTCGGGATGGGTGCCGAAGAACTGGCCGCAAGCCTCGGGTAGCCCTTGGAACTCGCGAGCGTCGTACCACTCTGCCAGTTCGTCGGAGCGTTCCTCGATGGCATGGTAGGAGCTGTATGCCGCGCAAAAGCGAAATGCTGATTCCTGGGCGGGATACACCGCGAAAAGGGCATTGAGACAGTGGCGGGCTGCGTCAAGGCCGCTGACTCCAGCGGGAACCTCTGCTCTGACCGCCTCGAGGACTGATTCGAGCATTCGGCTGTAAACCTCGAGGGCAATTGCGCCGCACTCGGGGAAGTGGCGGTACACGGTAACCCGGCTCACTCCGGCCTGCTCGGCGATCTCCCCCATCGTGGTGGAGGCGATTCCTTGCTCCAAGAACAACACTTGTCCCGCTTCGATGATCGCTGAACGGCTTTGAGTGTTCAGGTCTTCGTGGTCGGAGCGGTATTTTCTGAGCTTGCTGGAGTCACCCATTTGGGCCACCCTACACTGCGTAGAAGCGATGTGTCACATGGTGGTTTTGGTGTGCTTATGTTCGAACGACGGGCTTACATGCTGGATGTCTCGAGGGACCGAGTACCGACCCAGGAGACCCTGGAGTGGCTGGTAGAGGTCTTGGCAGAGCTCGGGTTCAACGAGCTCCAACTCTACGTCGAGCACGCATTCGCCTATTCCGGACATCGTGAAGTGTGGGAGGGGGCATCACCCTTGACTACGGCAGAACTGCGGGGGCTTGATGGGGTTTGCCAGGCTCGCGGCATCGACCTCGTCGGGAACATGAACTGTTTCGGCCATATGGAGCGATGGTTGGCCCACGAGCGCTATCGAGGTCTGGCTGAGTGCCCTGATGGAGCGCCCGCCCTATTCGGCTCTGGCACTATGCGACCGGGGTGCCTGGCTCCCACGGCACAGAATGCCGCGTTTGGCGTTGCCTTGGCCCGGGAGTTGGGTGGGGCTGTCCGCAGCAGCCGCATCCATATTGGTGGTGACGAGCCATTCGAATTGGGGGAAGGCGTTTCCGCGCCGGACGTGGCCGCGCGGGGTCGGGAAGCCGTGTATATCGAGCATCTGACCCGGATCATCGAGCCTCTGGTTGGCGACGGTTACCAGGTGATGTTCTGGGCCGATCAATTCCGCCGGGACTCCTCCCTGCTGGACAGGATTCCCGACGGAGCGGTGCCGGTTGTCTGGAACTACGAGGCTCCATCCGAAGGAGGGTGGGAGGCCATGCTCCCGCCCGACCTTCTTGATCGTCTCGCGCTTCCAGAGGATCCCCATCTGGGTTTTCAATCCCACGCTCGTCTCTTCATAGAAGCTGGAATGCCGTTCTGGGTGGCTCCAGGAACCGGCAGCTGGAACACCTTTATCGGCCGAAACCTCAACGCGGCTGCCAACATCGCCGACGCTGCCGCGATTGGCGCAGCTCATGAGTCACCCGGGCTCCTGCTGACCGACTGGGGCGACAACGGGCACTTCCAACCCCTGCCGGTGTCGCTCCCTTCCATGGTGCGTGCCGGTGCGGCCGCCACAGGAGAACCTGTCGATGACGATGCGCTGGTGGCTGAGCGCATCGACGAGGTATTGGGCTGCGAGAGGGGAGTGGGAGCGCTGATCGACCGCCTCGGCCGCATCGGCGAGGAGTTGGGAATGGTGTCTCCCAACTCCAGCCCCATCTTCACGCCGTTGTTCGCGTCCGGAATTCCTGGATTCGGAGAACCAGACCCAGAGGGATTTGCTCGGGGGATGGAGACCCTCGCGGAGGCCAATGAGCGATTCTCTCGAACGATCAGCGGCCCGCGGGGTGCAGTGATAGCGGCAGAGATGAAATCAGTGTGTCGCTTTGCCGAACTCGGCCTGCGGCGGCTCGGCGCGAAACACGGCCTGGGCATCGAGGCGCCAGAAGCTGGTGAGATCAAAGAAGCCGCGCAAGCCCAGCGCGCCGCATGGCTGCTTTCCAGCCGACATGGCGGCCTCGACGACTCGATCAGCAAGCTCAACTGACTAGGGTAATTCGACCATGGAGATCCGGCAGCTGGCAGGTGCCCTCGGCGCGGAGGTGCTCGGGCTGGATCTGACCGGTGAGATCTCCGACACCGAATTCGCGTCGGTGCGCGATGCCCTTCACGGGAACGGCGTCATCTGCATCCGCGGCCAGGAAGCGATGACCCCTGAAGACCAGCTGGCCTTTGCCGCAAAGTGGGGGGAGATCTCCATCCACCCCTATGTCCCATCGATCGAGGGGTACCCGGGGATCATGAAGATCTACGACCCGAACCCCATCACCCAGACCTGGCACTCCGACTCGACCCACATGCGCGAGCCCCATGCCTACACTTTGCTGCTGGCCAGGGTTTTGCCCGAGGTGGGTGGTGACACGATGTTTGCCAGTGCAACCAGGGCGTTCGAGTCGCTGTCACCCGGTCTCCAGGAGTTGCTCCGCTCCCTCTCCGCGGTCCATGAGGGCACCAGCCTGGCTGCCGACGCCGGCTTGGACCACGAGGCGGTGGTTGCCGTGCACCCGATGGTGAGGGTCCATCCTGACACCGGAGCCGAGGCATTGTTCGTCAACGGCAACTACGTGACTCGAATCGATAGGTGGACCCTTGAAGAGAGCCGCCCTCTCCTGGAATACCTCTACGGAGTGATCGGGCGCTATGAGAACACCTATCGACATCGGTGGTGCAGCGGCGACCTGGTGATCTGGGACAACCGCTCGACTCAACACGCTGTTGTCGGGGATGTGGCCGGTGAGGAGCGTGTGCTCCACCGGGTCACCATTGCCGGGAGCGCCCTCGTCTAGTCGGTGAGGCGAGCCAGCCGCTCCAGATGTTCGGCGGTGCTTCCCCCTTCAGTCTGGACGGTCCAGGCTCGACGGGTGAGCGGCGCGAGATAGTGGTCGTCGTAGTAGCCGTCGGCCCCGTGCAACTGATGGGCACCGGCCATCACATCCAGCAGGCACTCGTTCCCAGTCACCTTGGCCGCTGACACCAGGTAGTCGCGTTGTGGCCCCGAAGGGACGAGGGCGGCTTCCGCAGTGGTCAACTCCATGGCCTCAACCGCGATAGCCATGTCCACGAAGCGATGACGGGCCGCCTGGAGGTCTCCCACCTGCTTCCCGTACAACGGGCGCTGGAGAGCGTGCTGAGCAGTCAGGGCCAAGACTCGGCGGGCCTGCTCTGCCTGCTCGGCACAGGTGGAGAGGACAGGGTTATGGGACGCCGCGGCTGGGGGAGTGGCCACCGTCAGGTCGCGGCTCAACAGGTCGGCCGCAATCATGTCCCGGTGGGTCTCGTTCGCTCCGACCGACACGGTGGGGTGAATGGCCTCCAACGCGTCATAGGCATACGGCGGGCCCTCCTCAAATATCGGAGTCCAGTCGGTTTCGCCCTGTCCCGCTCCCGACCGGGCCGTGCGGGCGATGTATTGGAGAAGCTCGGTGGACGCCACCTTCACCACCGATGCCTCGTAACCCACAGGCCGGCCAGACTCCTCGTAGTCGATCAGGCGCTGGCCAAAGGCCCGGACTTGGGCCGCGACCGCGTGCAACCTGGCCCGTTCCAGCCGGGCAACTCCCGCTGGCAGCCGCTGCAACCACTGCTCGGCCCATCCGTAGTGGGCCAAGGAGCCTCGTTCCGCGGCCACCGCCGCCATCACTTGCGACCATCCCTCGCCAACTTCTCCCAGCACACAATCGTCATCGATTCGCACCTGGTGAAGGTCGATTTCGCCGAGAGTCCAGCGGTTGATGGTGGGCCTTCGCTTTATCTCGACTCCAGGAGCATCCAGGGGAACCAAGAACATGGCCATCGAGGAGCGAGCGCTCTTCTTGGGGTCAGTCACGGCCAGTACAACAGCCACGTCAGCCTTGTGTGCCCCCGTAACGTGCGATTTGGTTCCCGACAGCACCCACCCGTCAGAGTCCCGCATCCCCGTTGTAGCAATGGCCGCCAGGTTGTTGCCGGCACCGGTCTCGCTATAGGCGATGGCCCCCGACACATCCCCGGAGACCATGGGTGCCAGCCAGCGAGCCTTTTGGGCTCGGGTCCCGAAGCGAGAGATCACGAATCCGCACAGCGTTACGCCGGTGTCGATGGAGGGTGCTCCGTGGAAGGCAGCCTCTAGGTCGTATACGTGCTTCCAAGCCCGGGACCGACCCCGGCCGCCGTCGGCCGCAGGCAATGAGACGGCCAGCATGCCCCGGCGGGCAGCCTCCTGCTGGTGGCGCCGCTCAAAGTCCTGGTTGAGTCCGGTGAGATCAGTGGGATCGGCGTGGCCGGCCACATTGTGCGAAGCCATTTCCGCGGCCAGAAAACTCCGTATCTCGAGGCGCCATTGGGCCAGTTCTGGGTTTAACCGGAACTCCGTGAGCCGCATTTCCAACGTGGGCCGGATGCTGAGTCAGCAGTCGGCACAGTGGCCGTGGAGGTCGAGACTGTGATGGATGGGGGTGAACCCTGTCTGGGCAGCAATGTCGGACAGGCTCTTGTCCACCAGGCGTTCCACTTTGCCGTCGAGATGGATGTCCTCGATGGAGCCGCAGCTGATGCAGATCAGATGGTGGTGATGTCCCAGTAGGGGCTCGGCCAGCTCGAAGTGGGCGTGATCGCCTCCGGCACTGATCCGTCGTATGACGCCACTGCGAACCAAGACGTCCAGGTTGCGATACGCCGAGCTTTGGGCGAGAAGCGGGTCGGCCGCCACAATGTCCGGCAGCGTCATCGGCTGTCCGGCTTGGGCCAATACATCTACAAGTTGTCTTCGGCCGGAAGTGTAGCGATGTTCCTGTCGGGACAACCTGGCCCCTATTTGCAGGTGTATTTCCGCCAGATGGTCGTTGTCTCCAGGCACGGAAAGCGATTCAGCAGTCATTTGAGTTCAGTATCCCACCGAGTGCTTGCGAATGACACTCATTCCCAAATATTGTAACAAGAGTGAGAACGATTATTGATACTAGAAGAGTCCTTCGGCGCGCCATAGCCATCTTTGCCGCACTGGCTTTGCTTCTCGTTGGATGCGGGAATGACGACGACGCAAGCTCCGATGGCTTGCCCACCATTATGGCCACCACCTCCATCTGGGCCGACGTGGTGGCCAATGTGGCTTGCGACGGCCAAGCTGAAGTGATCACCCTCATTCCCCCCGGCGGTGACCCCCATGCCTTCCAACCCTCATTGCAGGATCGAGGCCGAATGGAAAGCGCTGTCATGATTGTGGCCAACGGCCTCGACCTCGAGGAGGGCCTGGGCGACACCCTTGAAGCAGTGGAAGAGGCCGGCACGCCTGTGTTCCATATAGCTGACCACATCGAGACCATTGGATTCGCCCCTGGCATGGAACTCGAACACCACGAAGAAGAGGAAGAGGGCGAAGACCACGGCGACGAAGAAGAAGGGCACGGACACAGTGGTGAGGACCCCCACGTATGGTTCGACCCGATCAAGGTGGCCGATGCGCTTCTTCCGCTCAGCGAGGCTCTTGCGGCGCAGGCAGGGCTCGACGCCCGTTCACTAAGCGCCTGCGTGACCGAGTATCGGGGTGAGTTGGTGGCCCTCGATGACGAGATCAACAGGATCTTGGCGCCGCTTGACCATGAAGACCGCCTGATGCTCACCAACCACGATGCCCTCGGCTACTTCGCCAACCGGTATGACTTCCAACTGGTTGGAACGGTTATCCCCGGCGGGTCGTCGGTAGGGGAGGCCAATCCGGCCGAACTCCAGGAACTCGTTGGCCTGATCGAACAGACCGGGGTGCCTGCCATCTTCGCCGAGTCCTCGCACAGTTCCGATGACGCCGAAGCACTGGCTCGGGAGGCTGGTGTTGAAGTCGTCGTGCTGGATACTGGTTCTCTTGGTCCATCGGGGAGCGGTTCTGACACCTACCTCAGCTTCCTTCGCAGCAATGCACAGAGGATCGCCGACGCTCTCGGGTGACGAGGCCGTCGAGGGCTCATCGCAAGGGTTCCTGTCATGGAGTTCCTGACCAGTCCGATCGACTGGTGGATCGAACCCTTCATCGACAACATCTTCATGCGCAACGCCCTATGGTCGGGGTTATTGGCGGTGCTGGCCACTTCCACAGTGGGAACCTGGGTTGTCCTTCGGGGGATGAGCTTTTTCGGGGAGGCCCTGGCCCACGGGGTGCTACCCGGTCTGGCTATCGCCTTTATTGTCGGGGGCGATACGACGCTGGGTGCGCTCATTGCCGCGTTGGTCATGGTTTCCGGCATCAACCTCATCCGCAACCACTCCCCGTTGCCGGACGACAGCTCGATCGGATTGCTTTATGTGGGGTTCCTGGCTTTGGCGGTAGTGATCATGTCCAGCAGCTCGGGGGCCTATGCCGGTGATCTCAGCCGGTTCTTGTTCGGCTCGATTACCGGCGTAACCGACAGCGACCTAATCCGTCAGCTCATTATCGCCGGAGTCGTGTTGTTGGGGGTTGTGGTGCTCCACCGGGCATTCCTGGTAATGACCTTCGATGAAGTCCAGGCCCGACTGATGGGGCTCCGGCCTCGCCTCGCCCACGCTGCCTTGTTGGCGCTGCTGGCCATTTCCATCGTCGCCTCATTCCAAGCAGTCGGGAACCTGTTGGTCTTCGCATTCTTGGTAGCGCCACCATCCACCGCGGCCATGTTGGTCCGCCGGATTCCGCTCATCATGATCACTGCGGCCATCCTGGGCACGCTTTCGGTGGTGGTGGGCTTGCTCATCAGCTATCACCACGACACAGCGGCTGGGGCCACCATGGCCTTGGGCACGGTGGTGCTCTTCCTGGTCGCTCTGGCGATCCGGTCATTCTCCGGGGCCTACAACGTCCGGATGGCTGCTTAGAGCTCGCGCAAATATCTGCGAGTCAATGGAGCGCCTCATGGACGGCCACCTGTCAGTGCGGCCCCTTAGTGGGAGTGCATGAGGAATTTGGTGAGCTTCGACTTCTGACGGATTTCCCGCTCGGTTGCAAACAGATGGTCGACGTGGTGGCTCTCCTGGTCGCAACCCTCCACCGAGTGCTCAAGCTGAATGGTGGTGTGCTGGATTCCGTAGCCCTTGACAATCTCGCGGATTTTACGGAGCTTGTCATCCGCTTCTTGGGCATCACTGCTCGGCTCGGCCAGCACATGAGCGGTCATAGACAGATAGCCCGATGAGATTGTCCGTACGTGCACATCGTGGACGATGGTGACGCCCTCCACCTCTTCGATGTCATGGCATAGCTTGTAGACGTCCACGTTCTCGGGTGTGCCGTCGATCAGCACATGGAATACCTCGGACACCAGGTTCCAAGAACTGAAGAGGATGAGCAGGCCGATGAACATGCTGAGGATCGGGTCGACGATGTCCCAGCCCACGCTGATGATGAAGATGCCCGAGATCACGACGGCTACCGAGCCCAACAAGTCGGCCAAGACATGCTGAAAGGCGCCCTCCACGTTCAGGCTGTGTCCGGATTGGCGATGGAGGACATAGGCCACCAACACGTTGATCAATAGACCAGCCGTGCCCACGCCGAGCATGAGACCGCCTTCAACATGGTGAGTATCCCCACCGAATCTCCGAATCGCCTCGAAGAAAATCCACCCCACGATCACCCAGAGGGATAGGGCATTGAACATAGCGGCCAGGATCTCGGTTCGATAAAAGCCGAATGTCCGCTTGGCCGAAGCGGCTCGGTCGGCCGCCCACATGGCGAACAGCGCGAGGCCGATGGCCGCGCTGTCGGTGAGCATGTGGCCAGCGTCTGAGATCAGCGCCAGGCTGCCCGACGCGAAGCCGCCGATCACTTCGATCACCATGAACGTGGTGGTCAGGGTGACCGCGGTGATCAGGCTCTTGCGGCTGGCCTCTCGTAGGTCATGGTGATGGTGGTCGTGGTCGTGCCCGTGATGGTCGTGCCCGTGGTGGTCGTGGTCGTGCCCGTGATGGTCGTCATGGGCATGGTCGTGCCCATGCCCATGCCCATGCCCATGACCAGTTTTATCCACTATGCCGCAGCGGTACAGCACTCTTCGGTGTGGACGTGTACCGGAATATCGCAGTGGTCTTCGTGGTCGGCGTGGGTGTGTTCAGGTGTGTCGCAGTGGTCTTCGTGGTTGTGCTCAGCCTGACCGCAGTGGTCGGCGTGGTCGGCGTGCGTGTGCTCCGGATGGTCGTAACACGCATCAGTGTGGACATGGTCTGCCATGAGGGCTCCTTATATGAAGAGTGAGCATTACGTGCCAAACCATAGGCATGATCAATGGCAGTCATCAATCTTTCTTTATCATTGGTAATAGGACTAATAATGGGACTCAAAACGGCATTTTCATTCGTTCCAATTCGAAGTTCCTCTCCCGTTTGTCCCTGCCCTCAAACCAACGAGACAGTGGCCGTTCCAGCCAGCACCGGGTGGGTGCCGTCTCTTGCCAGCCAGACATCGCACTCGACGGCGCCATCATCGCCGATAGCGGTGACGGTGCCACCGGCCTCCAAGCAGTCACCAGCGAAGACGTTGTCCAGAAAACGCACACGGATCTCTTGGATGCGCTCGGCACCCCCGGCCCATCCGCCCAACATATTCATCACGTACCCCAGATTGTTGGGACCTTGATTCACCGGCTGGTCGCCCATGCCCAGTTCTCTCACAGTGGCAACGTCCCAGTGGATGGGGTTTGAGTCGCCTAGCAAAGCGGCCATCGTTTTCATTTTCTCGGCGTCAACCGACTCGATGACCAGACGGGGTAGCTCGTCACCTACTGATGGATCAGGGACCGTGCTCACTGGAGCCTCCTGGGAAAGATGAAAGAGTTGGACACAATGGAGGACACTTCGCCATCGGGGGCAATGACTTCCAGTTGAAAGGCCACGATGTCGAAAGTACCCGTGCGCGTCCCTTGCTTGCGGATCGCACTGGTTATCTCTCCCCGGATGGTGTAGGTGGCACCGATTTCCAAGGGTCGTAGCTGTTGGATGTCGCATTCGCCGAACATGGGGCCATCGTCGGCCGACGCATAGCAGAGGGTGAACATCTCGTCGATGGAGATGCCCAAACCGGCCATGGCCGCGTAGTAGCAGAACATGGGATGGGCGATGCCGTCGGTTCGCTGTGGCGCGCCGATGACATCGTTGGTCAGCCAGACTCGCCACGGCTCCACGGCGTAGGTTCCGCCGGGAAACTGTCTCCCCACCAGGGATTCGAGTTCGCCAGTGGTTGGAGTCAATGTCGTCGAGGTCATCGGTTCACCACCGACAGGCTTCGGGGATGGCCGGATGGTCGGGGGCGGGATACTTGCGGTGCAGAGGCTGCACCACCTCCTCTCCAAAGCGCTGGATCTGTTCCCGGGTGGCCTCGAACGAGGGGCCGGTGACCATTCGGAACTGCACAGTGAAATACTGCACGCCCAACTCTTCGTAGTACTGCTCCAAGCGCTCTCGGCATTGGGCAGGGGTGCCCACCACGATGTGCTCGCGGGCCGATTCGGTGGTGATCTTCTCGGGTGAGTCGAACTCGGGGTGGTGGGCCAGGATTCCCTGCTCGCAGTAGAACCGCATCTCGGGCACGTAGTGGGTGCCGTATTGCTCGGCGGCCTCTTCGAAGGTGTCGGCCACCCAGGCCTTTCTCATCAAGACGATGAAAGGTTCTTTACCGTGTTCGATGGCTTTGGCGCGGTAGGCGCCGGCCTGCACATCCCAAGTCTCCTTGAGGATGGGGAAGTCGTCACAGGTCCACGATTCGGCGTAGACCCCGCACCGTTCGATGGCTGCGGGAAGCTGGCCGCCGCCCCAGAACGGGAATCGAGGCTGTTGAAAGGAATTGGGAGATAGCAGGCCGTCGTTCACCTGGTAGAAGTCGCCCTCCCAGCTGAACCGCTCTCCTTTGGATTGCAGAGCCTTGTCGATGATGGCCACGTTCTCCAGGTAGCGGCCCAGCATCCGCTCATGCGGGACTCCGAACTGGCCCCAGTAGCCGGCATGGAATCCCCGACCCCAGGTCATGTACAGCCGGCCCCGGGAGATATTGTCGATGATGGCGCACTGCTCGGCAACCTCCATGGGATGGTAGAGGGTATTGACCAGGCAATACGACCCGATGGCCACTCGACTCGTCTCTCGGGCCAAGATCATCAACAGGTTCAGTGGAGAGCCGAAGTACGACTCCGTGCGGCCATGGCGGTCGGGTACCTGAATGGAGTGAAATCCCGACTGCTCAGCCAGGATGCCTTCTTCGATCATTGCGTCGAGGGCATCGGCCGCATTGTCCGGTTCAGGCAGGGGCTGGTCGTAGTACCCGTGGTTGGTGTCGATCAGATAGCCGATGCGCAAGTCGAACTCGCTTTCTGAGGAAGTTGCTTCGCCTAGAAGGTAGTAGCTGAGGCGTGGCGAGCCTACGCTGACAGTCGAGAGGCAAAGGAGCGCACAGTGGCTATCCACACTGAGATTGATGAGCAGGGCATCGCGGTCGTCACCATGGACAATCCCCCCGTGAACGCCCTCAACATCGCCGACACCTATCGGCTGGCCGAGATCTTCCGCAGCTACAAGCACGACTCCAACGTGCGGGTTGCCATCCTCACCGCGGTGGGCCGGGGATTCAACGCCGGGGTGGACATCAAGGAGATGCAGGCTATGGAGGGCTTTGAGGGGGTCTTGGGCACCGGAGATGCCTGCTATGAGGCCTTCGGGGCGGTGTACGACTGCGCGGTCCCTGTGATTGCCGCCGTCCAGGACTTTTGTCTGGGGTTGGGCATCGGCCTCGCGGGGAATTGCGACTTGGTAGTGGCCGCAGAAGGAGTGAAGTTCTCCATGCCCGAGGTGGACAATGGGGCTCTAGGTGCTGCCACCCACACCGCTCGGCTGGTTCCCGAAAAGGTGATGCGCTGGATGATGTACAGCTGCGAGCCCGTGGCGGCTGAAGACCTCCAGCGGTGGGGGACTGTGCTTAGCGTTGTCCCGGGAGATGAGCTCATGGACGAAGCCCGAAGGCTGGCCGGGGTGATCGCGTCCAAGCCGCCCGGAGTGATCCGCAAGGCAAAGTGGTCGATCAACGGGATCGATCCGGTGGACGTGCACCGGAGCTATCGCTTCGAGCAGGGGTTCACCTACGAGCTGAACCTCATGGGTGAGGGCGACAAGGCTCGGGAGGCCTTCGTCCGAGGCGAGCGGGAGTCGAACAAAGCCGCCCAATAATGGTCGACACCGTCATTGTGGGAGGAGGCTCCGCGGGTTCGGTCTTGGCCGCCCGGTTGTCAGAAGATCCGGCTTGCCGAGTGCTGCTGCTCGAGGCCGGTCCGGACCACGGAGCCCACTTGCCCCCTGAATTGGCTGACATCACGGTCTCGTCGCATCCGGATCATGACTGGGGCGATGAGGTGCGTCTTCCCGGAGGCAGAACTCAGCCCTACCCCCGAGGAAGAGTGCTCGGCGGCAGCTCTGCGGTCAATGGCGGTATCGCCATACGGGCAATGCCCGCAGACTTCGACGCCTGGGGGTTTCCCGAGTGGCGGTGGGAAGCGATGCTGGACAGTTTCCGACGGCTGGAGTCGGATCCAGACGGTGAGGAGCGCTGGCATGGCCGCGACGGCCCGCTGACCATCATGCGTACCCCAGAGGCTGAGCTGCTCCCGGTCCACGCCGCGTTCTATGAGTCGTGCAGGACAGCGGGCTTCGACTACACCGCGGATCACAACGCTCCGAATTCCCACGGCGTCGGCCCGCTGCCTCGTAATCGCCGTGGGTTGCAGCGTGTGTCCGCTGCTGATGTCTACTTGACCACCCAGGTCAGGAAACGGCCCAACCTTGAGGTGAGGGGCGGCTGTCTGGCGTTAACGGTGCGATGGAACGGCAACCGAGCCGTTGGAGTGGACGCGGTTTGTGACGGCTGGGCAGAAGCCATCCCTGCCCAGGAGGTCATCTTGGCCGCTGGGGTCGTCCAATCGCCGATGTTGTTGTGGCGATCGGGGATTGGCCCGGCATCTGAGCTGGCTGGTTTGGGAATCGACGTGGTTGCCGACCGTCCCGGGGTAGGGGCCAACTTCTCCGATCACCCTGCCATCTATCTTTTTGCAGCACCCAAACCGAAAATGGTGACCCCGGAAGATGTGACCATTCAGACCCTGCTGCGGTTCACCAGCTCGACGGGACCCGCCAACGATCTCCAGTTGTTCCCCGTGGGGAGGATTGATCTCACCAGCAGTCCCCGACGCCAGGTTGAGGCTGGCGGCCAGGACACCGTCTTCGCCTTCAACGCGGCGCTGCAACAGGTGGAGGCCCGAGGATCGGTGCGCCCGGTGTCAACTGATCCGGCTGATCCACCAGCCATCACCTATCCGTTCCTGGCTCATAAGCCCGATCTTGAGCGGCTGGTGGAAGCGGTAGAGCTGAGCTTGGAGCTGCTGGCGACGACCCCATACCGAAGGGTGGCCCGAGGTCCGCTGTTTCTACCCGATCGACTGACCCGCGATGACCTCTTGGCCTACGTCTTCGCCCGTCATGTGGCCTTTTACCACGGCGCAGGCACCTGTGCGATGGGTCCAGCCGATGACCGGGCTGCGGTGGTCGGCCCCGACGGCCGGATTTGGGGGACCGAAGGGCTCCGGGTGTGCGACGCGTCAATCATGCCGGAGACCCCGAGAGCCAACACGAACTTGAATGTGATCGCGGTAGCAGAGCGGATGGCTGAACTGATCTAGCAGCGAGCTCGATCAGGCCGCGGTGAGGCTAAGTCCCAGGACCTCTTCCGGGGCAGTGAAGCTGAGACCGAGCGATTCCGCCACCGCCGGTTCGGTGACCTGCCCTTGGCATATCGAGAGCCCGGCTCGAAGTCCGGGATTTGACCGCATGGCCTCTCTCGGTCCCAGGTCGGCCAGCATGGCGATATAGGGGAGGGTGGCGTGCTCCAACGCGAACGTCGAGGTGCGGGGTACGGCTCCGGGCATGTTGGCGACGCAGTAGTGGACCACGTCGTAGGCCAGATAGGTGGGATTGGCATGGGTTGTGGGTCGGGAGGTTTCGATACAGCCACCCTGGTCGATGGCCACGTCCACTACAGCTGATCGGGGCCGCATCTGCTTGACCATCTCAGTTGTGACCAGATGCGGAGCTCGGGCCCCTCGCACGAGGACGGCGCCGATCACCAGATCGGCCCCCAGGACTGCCTCCTCCAGGGCGCCTCCGCTGGAATGAAGGGTGTGCAAGGCCGAGCCAAAGCGTGAGTTCAAGTCCTCCAAAACGGAGACATCTCGGTCGATCACCGTGACATCGGCACCAAGGCCGACAGCCATCTGTACCGCGTTGCGGCCGACCACGCCTCCGCCGAGGATGACCACTCTGGCCGGAGCAACGCCCGGTACGCCGCCGAGGAGCACTCCTCGACCCCCTTGCGATGACTCCAAACAGTGCGCCCCGGCTTGAATCGACATGCGCCCCGCGACTTGCGACATGGGGGCCAGCAAAGGCAGACCACCGTTGGGACCGACAACCGATTCGTAGGCGATGGCCGTGACACCCCGTTCGACCAGCTCGGCAGTCTGGACTGCATCTGCCGCTAGATGCAGGTATGTGAAGAGAACCTGGTCTTCGCTCAAGCGGGCTCGTTCTTCAGCTTGGGGCTCTTTGACCTTGATGATCAGATCGGCCTGATCGAACACCGATTGGGCAGAATCCGCGATTGTCGCGCCATGGGTGATGTACTCCTCATCGGTGAAACCCGCTCCGTCACCGCAGCCGCGCTCGACCAGAACTTGATGGCCGCGACCGACGAGGTCGGCTGCGCCTCCCGGCGTCAACGCCACCCGTCGTTCTTCGCTTTTGATTTCCTTTGGGATCCCAATGCGCATCTCGTGCCTCCGCCGCAAACCGATCGCTATGTTGATATTTTATCCGCGATAGAGGTGAATAATTCTTGAAAAGATGCGGGATATGGGCCTATACGCGAATAATCTCTCCGCATAGATTCAATCTGTCGGTTATTTTATGTTCTACGAGGTTTGAGTGTTTATCTCGTCGCAAGGAGGCAGACCAGTGTCGGACTTGGACTCAATCGATCGATCAATCCTCAACGAACTCCAGAGCGATGCGCGGATGTCGAACGCGGAACTCGCCGACCGGGTGGGGCTGTCGCCGTCGGCTTGTTATCGGCGGGTCCGGCGCCTCGAAACCGACGGTGTAATCGCCGGGTACGTGATGATCCTCGATCCCGAAGCCATCAACCGCTCTCTCGATGTCTTCGTTGAAATCTCCTTGGTGAGCCAGAGCGAGGCGAATCTCCGCCAGTTTGAGAAGGAGGTGGTGGAGTGCCCCGAGGTCATGTCCTGCCACTTGATGGCCGGTGACGCCGACTACCTCCTCCACCTTGCAGTGGCCGACCAACGCGACTTCGAGCGGATCCACAATCAATATCTGTCCCGCTTCAGCGGTGTGGGCCGACTCCGATCCAGTTTTGCCATCCGTTCTGTATGGGAGACCACCCGCCACGAGCTTTAGCATCAGAGCATGACGACGGCCCCCCAGCACGCCTATGACTCCTATGAAGCTTTGGTGGAGGACTATTTCGAAAAGGGATGGACTGATGGGCTGCCCATCATGCCTCCGACGCCGGAAAAGGTGGCCGCCTTTCTGGAGCGCGCCGGCCTCTCTGGGGACGAGGTGCTTGGCACCGTGCCGACCAGAGAGGTGACATGCACCGCGCAACAAGCTGCGGCGAACGCGGTCATGGCCGGTTGCCTGCCCGAGTACTTCCCCACAGTGGTGGCCGCGGTTCGGGCCCATCTCCATCCCAAGGGCAACTGCCACTCGACCACCGGCACACTGTCGGGCGCAGCTCAGGCTGTCATCATCAACGGACCAATCCGCAATGAGCTGGGCGTGGCCTCGAGGGCAGGCTGCTTCGGACCTGGATTTCGGGCCAACGCCACCATCGGCCGGGCCCTCCGCCTCGTGATCCGCAACGTGTGCCGTGGCATCCCCGGCTTTTTGGACCGGGCCAGCTACTCCACCCCAGCTCGCTACTCCTTCTGCTTCGGAGAGAATGAAGAGGCATCCGAATGGGAGCCGCTGCACGTCCAGCGGGGTCTAGCCCCTGAGCAGAGCGCGGTTACCGTCCACTCCCTGATGAAGATGGTCGAGGCCACCGATTTCACCAGTCGCAATGCCGAGGGGGTTTGCGACACGCTGGTCACCAATATCCGGGCCAATGGAATCGCTGGGGACTCTTGGCTGGGAGAAGACGGCAACGTCGTGATCGTGGTCGGCCACGAGCACCATCGGTTCTTCAATGAGGAAGGGTGGTCGAAAGCAGATATCCAGCAGTATCTGTGGCCCCGGCTCAACGCGCCGGCCACCAGCGCCACCGACCGGATGGCCCGCATCGGAAAGCCCGAGGGCATTTTGATCGTGGCCGCCGGGGGAGCGGGCATGGGGGCCAGCTGGCTCCTGCTACCCCACCTCGCCCTCGCCATCACCGAGCCCATCTCCTAGCCGCTGCCCGGACGCGCGCTTGTCGGCTAGTCTGAAGCCATGGCGACCCTCATCGGCCTCGATCCCACCTCGGGCCCGTTCGACCGCACCGACGACCATGATTTTTCTCCCCGGCCGGCCAGCTTGGACGGGGCGGTCGTCGCTTTGGTGGCCAACGGCCTCGGAGAGGGGGAGATCTTCCTGGATGCGCTCTATGACGAGCTGAACAAGTTGAGCGATCTGCAAGCCCCGCTCAAGGTGGTCAAGAGCTCGGTGTCCATTCCCCCTGATCCGGGAGACTGGAGTCGGTTGACCGAGGAGGCAACCGTCGCCATCACCGGCTTCGGCGGTTGAGGCAGCTGTAGCGCCCGCAGTTTGCGGGACGCAGTGGAGTTGGAGTGGGCCGGTGTTCCCAGCATCGCCATCGTCCACGAGGAGATGAGGGGATCGGCCCAGGCCATCGCCCGAGTCAGCGGATGCCCCGACTACGAGTTCCTAACCGTCGACTATCCGTGGGTTCCCATCGCCATCTGGTCTAAAGAGGAGTGCTTGGATCTCGCCGAGATCATGGCGCCTAAGGTTCTGGCCGCGTTGACCGGCCAGAGCTGATCGTTCGTTCCGCCACCGCGGAGTTTGATGAAGAAATAGCGGCAGCGCCGAAGACCCCGACCGCGGCCACCGCCGCGCCCAGCCAAAAGGCGTTGGCAAAAGCCGCACCAGTGCCACTCTCTCCCACGGCCAGCACCAGAACCTGGACCCCCGCGGCTGTACCCAGGCTGGTGAGCGTCTGGAACATCCCGGTTGCTGCTCCCAGACGATCCATCGGGACCGACCCCACTACCGACACCTGGTACGCCGGTCCGGCTACTCCTAACCCCGCGCCGGCCAGGGCAAGGCCCAGCACGACCAGAACCACGGCATCGACCAGGGATCCCGCGGCAAAAGACACCATGGCCGACACCACTAGGACGCTGCCCAGACAAGACGTCCACCGTTCACCCTTGGTAGCGGTCAGCCGACCGCCCACCGGCGAGCTGAGGCTGAAGCAGATCAGTCGTACTACCAGAAAGACAGTTGCTGCTGTCAGTGTGTACCCGTACCGCTGCTGCAGGATCTGGGGCGCGAGGATGAAGCCGCCCATATAGGCCGCGTTGGCCGTGGCTGAGGCCACCACCGGACCGGCATAGTTCCGGCGGCGAAACCACTCGAGCGGGACCATCGGATGCGCCGAGTGCCGCTCGATGGCCACGAACGACCAGATGGTTGGCGGCACGAGGGCAAGGAGCGCAATTGCCGCTGGGTGGCCGAAGCCCAGGGTGGCGCCCCTATCCAGAGCCACCATCAAGACGACTACCGCGGCGACCAGGCTGAGCGCGCCCGTGACGTCAATCGGCTTGGCCTCGCCAGCACGGGTAGGACGCACCACGATCACGGCGGCGATCAAACCGAGCGCGGCGATTGGGGTATAGACCGCGAAGATCGCCCGCCAGCCCAGCGCATCCACCAAAGCGCCCCCGGTGACCAAACCGATGGCTGGTCCTCCCACGGCCGCGAATTGGAACCATCCCATAGCCCGAGCCCGTTGATTGACCGGGAACGCAGCCATCATGATGGCCATCCCGTTGGGGATCATCATGGCTCCACCCAGCCCGAACAATGCCCGAAACGCAATGAAACTCAAGGCATCCCAGGCCAACCCGCACACTCCCGTAGCTGCGGTGAACACGGTCAAGCCAAGGATCAGCATCCGACGGTGGCCCCACGAGTCGCCCAGGGTCCCGAATACCGTGGTCCCCGCAGCCAACCCGAGAAACGGTGCGGAGACCGCCCACGACAAGGTGGTGTTGGTGGTGCCCAGACTCTCCGAGATGTCCGTTAGCGAGGCTCCAATGATGGTCATGGTGGAGCCAAACACCACCTGACCAGCGAGCAGGGTTACGAGCAACCGCCAGGCGTACGCCGCATCGTGCGGCTGTTGATGAGTTGTTGGGGAGCTCAGTCTTTCAGCTCGATCAGGATCTCGTAGTAGGGCTCGGTGCCGGTATTGACCGCGGTCTCTATGCCGCCCTTGGAGATGAACATGGGCTGACCGGGGATGACGTCGCCTTCAACCAGTCCGGAGAATTCCCCGGCTGTGTCTGGCTCGAAATCTCCCGCGATCTTGTCGCCCGACACCTGGACCAGCACGTAGTCAAGATCGTGCCGATGAAGGTCAGACCGCTCGCCAGGGTCCAAGCGCATCTCCCAGATCCGCACGCGGTCGTTCTCCATCAGCAGTTTGGTGGCCACATCGCCGAATGCCCGCTTTTCGCTCATGGGTCGCAGCATATACGTGCTAAGCCATCGGGATGGCTGAAGAGCTCAAGCACGACCTGCCCGATGGAATGACCGACTGGATCGCCGAGGCGGGAGGCGGTCGTATCACCCATCTGAAGCGCCACATCGCCCGAAGGGAGGCGTGGGTGGTGGACGTCACCCGTCCCGATGGGTCGGTGGCGGAATACTTCCTGCGGCTGGACCGCGAAGGGGATGGCAGCGGCACACACTCGGTGAAGAGCGAGGCCAAGGTGCAGACCGCGTTGGTCGAGACTGGCATGAAGGTTCCCGCCATCTGCGCTTGGAGCGAGGATCTCCAAGCCGCGTTGCACCAGCGGATGCCAGGTCGGGCCGACCTGGACAACGCCGACCCCGAAGAGCAGGCCGCGGTGCTCGAGGACTTCATCCAACAGCTAGTGCTGCTTCACTCGCTGGATCCCGACTCGCTCGGGCTCGACCACATGCCCATTCCCACCACCTCCGCCCAGTGCGCGTTGGGTGAGATCGACTTCGTAGAGCAGTTCCTCGGCGGCATGGTGACGGATCCGCTGTACACGTATTCGCTCCAGTGGATCCGCAACCATGTTCCCGAGCCCCTCGACCGGGTGAGCCTCTTGCAGGGCGACACCGGGCCGGCCAACTTCATGTTCCATGAAGGGCAGGTAAGCGCCATCGTGGACTGGGAGTGGGCTCACTACGGCGATCCCATGGAGGACTTCGGCAACATCTGCACCCGGGAGTTCTTCTGCCCCTCGACTCCCGATGAGGGCCTTGGCCCGATCTTTCGCCGATATGAGGAGCTTTCGGGATTTCCGGTTCACCTCGACTCGGTTCGGTACTACCGAGTGCAGCAGTTCGTGCGGTCCATCGTCTCACTGGCTCGCATTACCGTGATCAACGACCCCCAGATGCCCAACGGCATGAACTGGGCCTACCGCTATATCTGCGAGCGGGCCACCTGCGAGGCGCTTGCCGATGCCATGGGCATCGAGTTGGAGCGTCCAGAACTTCCCCAGGTCGAAATGGGCTCCTCGCTGGAGAGCGTGGTGATCCAGAACCTGCGCGATGAGGTACTGCCCGCCGCGGACGGCGACTACCCGCGCCATCGCCTTGAGCACGCCACTCTGTTGGTTGAATGCCTGGACCGCCAGAAGCAACTCGGCCCCCATCTCGCCGACATCGAATTGGACGAGATCGCGGCGCTGACTGGCCGGCGGGCGGACACGCTCGAAGAGGGATTGATGGACTTGGATACGGCCATCCAAGACCAGAGTGCGGGAAACGAGGAGGAAGTGCTCCGCTATTTGGCCCGCCGGTCCTGGCGCTTGGAGTACCTGTGGAAGCCGGTGGTGGACCTGTTCCCTGGACGCACCTTTTCAAGAATCGACTAGCGCCGACTCATCATCTCGATCGCCTGATCGAGGTAACTGTTGGGGTCGGCTCGCTTGGCCTGAGCGGTCTGTAGCAGGGCGGGGGCGGCAAATCCCTCGAAGTCTTCGTTGCCTAGTTTGGCAATCAGCGCTTTGGCCACATCCACCGGGTCCATGAAGGCATCAGGCGGCTGGGGGAACGGGTCGTCGTTTCCCGGCTTCGGGGTGGAGAACTCGGTGGCGGTGGAGCCGGGGGTGAACAGATGGGCCTGAACTCCGGTCCCGGCCAGATCAAAATAAAGGCCTTCGGTGAACAGATTGAGAGCGGCTTTGGCCGCAGCATAGGCCCCCGTACGAAACGCCATCGACTGCGTGCCCATCGATGACACGTTTACGATGGCCCCCGAGTCCCGCTCCAACATGTAGGGCAGCAGAGCCATGGTGAGCCGGGCCGAACCGGTGAAGTTCACCGCCATCGTCTCGTCTAGTTCCTCAGGAGTAAGCCGCTTCATCGACCGTCGCCGGGGAGCACCGGCGTTGTTGACCAGCACATCGATGGGCCCCATTTCGGCCCAGGCGCGATCGGCGAACGGGGCCACGCTTTCCAAATCGACCAGATCCAGCGTCCACCAGCAGCCGTCACCACCAGCATCCCGCACTTCTTGGAGAACTTGTTCGAGACGATCACCCCGACGGGCGCCCAAGCCCACGTACGCCCCCGCCCGGCCAAGTTCAACCGCCAGGGCAGCTCCGATGCCCGAAGAAGCGCCGGTGACCAGCACTCGTTGTCCGGTGGGATCCCATCTCATCCTGCTGTCATGCCTCCGTCGATGCTCAGCACCGAGCCATGGATTCGATGGCCACCGTCGGAGGCGAGGTACGCCACCAAAGAAGCGATGTCGTCGGCCTGGGCCATTCCCCGCATCCCCATATACCGCCCCATCAGCTCCATGTCAGGACCCTCGGGAAAGCCGAATGAAGCGGCCAGATTGGTATCCACCCCGCCAGGGGCAATGGCGTTGATCCTCATGCCGGTCTTCATCGTTTCCATAGCCATGGCCTTGGTCATCAGCACCACCGCCCCTTTGCTGGCGCAATAGGGCACGGTGTAGGCCTGTCCCATCAATCCTGCATTCGAGGCAATGTTCACAATGCATCCCTCCGATGACTCCAAGTGGGGGAGGGCGGCCTGTGACATCCAGAAAACCCCCTCTACATTGACGCCCATGATCAGATCCCACGCCTCCTGATCGACGTGTTCCACCCGGTGGCCTCGGGCCACTCCGGCCACGTTGCACAACACATCGAGGCGACCGTGATCGGCGACCGCCGAGGCCACCAGCTCATGGCAGGCATCTCGAGAGCGCACATCTGATACGGCCGGATGGAATGCGCCATCTCCGGTGACCATCCCCGCGGTTTCCTCGAGACCGGCCTCGTTGATGTCGCTGCCGATCACCACGGCCCCCTCACTGGCCAGCCGTATCGCGGTGGCCTGGCCGATGCCCGACCCAGCACCGGTAACCAATGCAACCTTTCCGGAAAATCTCATGATTGAAGCTCCTTGATTTTCTAGGGAAGCCCGACACCGGGGATTTCCACCGGTACCGATTCAATGCGCCCCTGCCCAAGTCCCTGAACTTCGTCAGGGTGAGAGCCGGGGGCGGTGACAAGGAAGAGCGTGCGGCGGTCCTCGCCGCCCAGCATCACCGCGAAGCAGTTGAGCTCTGTCTCCACCCGATGGGTGATCTCACCCCCTTCGACGACGCGCAGAGCGGCTCGGCCTATGGCGTCGGCGTACCAGATGCCCCCTTCGGCGTCGTAGCAACAGCCATCGGGAATGGTCCCCGGCACCGCGGCCCACAGCCGGCGGTTCTCCAGCCGTCCCTCGGGTCCGAAATCGAACGCGGTGAACTGGCTGGCAAAGCTCTCTCCCACGATGAAGGTAGCGCCGTCCGGAGTGATGACCGCACCGTTGGGGAACGCCAGGCCGTCGGCCGCGGCTTCCGTCGTGCCGTCTGTCTGCACCAGCCCGAGAATGGCGGGAGCAAAGTCCTCTCCACCGTGCAGGTCGAACCCGAAGTTGCCCACGTAGGCCCGCCCCTCGGCGTCCACTGTCATGTCGTTGCAGAGCGAGGTGGCTATCTCGGAGAGGTCGCCATGCTCATGGAGGGCCACGCCGTCGTAGCGCATGACCCGGCGGTCTCGCATCGACACCACCAGGAGGTCGCCGTTGGGCATCCACCCCAACCCCGATGGTTGACCGGGAACCTCCACGATCACCTCAACGGCTCCGTCCAGCGAGGCGGCGTTCACGGAGTACTGGTAGAAGTCGGAGTACCAGAGACGGCCGTCGTGCCACCGGGGACCCTCGCCGAAATCGATTCCCTGGATAAACGGCTCAGGGCTGGGAAGTAATTCCATGCCGGGGGACAATAGCGACTGTGGACCCCCTCGCCGTTGTAGACATCGCCGACATCCTCCTGACTGACCGGCCTCCCCTCGGCCGGCGGTAGGGTGAATCAGTGCTCCACTGGGCCAAGAGTCGAGTCATCAACTCGGTGAGCGGCATGTTCGCCCACGCGGAGATGCCTTTGAGACACACCCGAGATTTCCCCGGCGATCCGGGACTGTGCGGTCCTGGCTCGATCAGCTGGAGGGTTATCGGCGATGTCAGCGTGTTCATCGGCGGAATCCGGGCACTGTTGATCCAAGCGGCCCACCCTGAGGTGGTGGCCGGTGTGGACGACCACAGTCGCTACCGAGATGATCCGCTCGGCCGGCTCAGCCGCACGTCCTTCTACGTGACATCAGCCACTTTTGGGGCGATGCCTGAGGTCAAAGAAGCCATTGCTCTGGTCAATTCGGCCCACCAAGGTGTGAGCGGCACTTCGCATCGGGGGCAGGCGTACAGTGCGTCGACTCCAGAGCTTGCCGCGTGGGTCCACAACTCGTTGACTGACTCTTTCCTCGAGTCCTACCGGCGCTTCGGCGGTCGCCTCAGCCCCGTCGAAGCCGACCAGTTCGTGGTCGAGCAGTCCCAGGTAGGGGAGATGCTGGGCGCGGCGCCGTTGCCCACAACCGCCGGAGCGCTTCGGGAGTGGATCACCGGGCATCCTGCGCTGGGACCGAGCCCGGGCCTGCGGGCCGCGGTCAGCTTCCTACAGAGTCCTCCGATTCCCGCGGCGCAGAAAGCGGGATACCAGATCCTGATGAACGGGGCTATCGCCACCATCCCCCGAGAGCTCACCTCGGTCTTGGGGTTGACCACGGTTCCCGGGGCGCGAGCCGCCAGCACGGCAATGGTCCTGGGGCTGCGGCGCATCATGAAGAACAGCCCCGCCTGGCAGGCTGCCCTCGAGCGATGCGGTGTGCCCTATGACCGGCGGCTGTTTAGAGACGAGGCCGTTTAGGCGGCCAGCAGTCCGGCCAAATTCTCCCGCATTATCAGACGGATGTCACTTGGCGGGAGGCTGGACAGCCCTTCGGCGAATTCCAGCGGCTCGGCCAGCCCCTCCGCGTGGGGCCAGTCGGACCCGAACAGCACCTGCGACACCCCTATGGACCGGGCCAGATCAGCCACCGGCTCTTCATGGTGGGGCGATACGAACACGTGGCGCCGGAACACGTCGCTGGGCTTCTCGTTCAGCGGACCCCGCAACCACGGACCGTTGCGGCCCATCCGGTTCATCTTGTTCATGGCCGCCATCAGGTACTCCACCCACAGGCTTCCATTCTCCACGCTCATGACCCGAACGTTGGGAAAGGCCTCAAAGAGGTTGGAATAAATCAGCGCCGCCACCGTTTCCATGATCGGCCGGTCTCCGTAGAAGCAGGTCCACTGCAACGCCGACTGCCGGTGCGACGGGGGATTTGGGTCTTCGCCCCAGTGCACCGACATCGACTGGTTGTAACCCGACTCGCCGATGTGGAACCCCACCACGGCACGGGCCTCATTGATCCGAGCCCAGAAGGGGTCGAACACCGGGTCGGCGATATTTCGACCGGCTGCGGGACCGGGACGCAGCGACACCACCCGAGCCCCCCGGTCCAACGCCCATTCCAACTCGGCCACCGCCCGGTCGGGATCGACCAGCGACAGCAGGGGAGGGGCATGGATGCGGCCATCCCGGTTCAGGCCCCACTCGTCGTCCAACCAGCGGTTGAAGGCAGAGAGGTTGGCATAGAGCAGGGCGGGGTCGTCAACCATGTAGTGCTCAACGCACACCGCGAGCGTGGGGAACAAGACTGCGGCTTCGATGCCCTGCGCGTCGAGCACGTCGACTCGGGCCGAGCGCTTCACATATTCGGGACGATGAGGCTCAGAAACCCGGGTTCCTTTGATGTTCCCTCCCCGGTCGCCTCGCTTCATGGCTTGGAGCATCTCCCGCAGCATTCCCGGACGGGGAGCAGTGTCGTAGTTGCGGTGTTCCAGGAAGGTGAAGCGCTGATCGCCTATGTACACCTCCTCGGCGCCGTCGGGCTCGATCACCGGCCTTACGGCACGGTCGGCGAATGCCGGTTCGATGTAACGGGTAAAGGCGTCACGGGGCTCGTAATAGTGGTTGTCGGCGTCGAACGTCCGATATCCCAGATCCATGCGCACAGGTTAGGGCGGGCCGAAGCGGGCAAGTAGGGTGGCTCCGGCAAACACCGCCCGAACACCGAAGGAGACGCTGAGATGGGACGGCTGGACGGCAAGGTAGCGATCATCACCGGAGCAGCCCGGGGCCAGGGAGAGGCCGAAGCCCGGCTGTTCGCCTCAGAGGGGGCCAAGGTAGTGCTCGGGGACGTGCTCGACGACGACGGCGAGCAAGTAGCAGCCAGCATTGGCGACAACGCCCGATATGTACACCTGGATGTGGCCCAAGAAGCCGACTGGGACGCGGCCGTTGAAGCGGCCGCCAGCATGGGAACCCTGAATGTCCTGGTCAACAACGCCGCCATCCTGCGGCCCGCGGCCATCGAGGAAACCACCCTCGACGACTACATGGAGGTAATAAACGTCAACCAGGTGGGGACGTTTCTGGGGATGAAAGCGGTGTTGGAGTCCATGAAGATGGCCGGTGGCGGTTCCATCGTGAACATCAGCTCCATCGACGGCCAGCAGTCCAAGAACGGCCTGATCAGCTATTCGGCGTCGAAGTTCGCCATCCGGGGCATGACCAAGACCGCGGCCATCGAATGGGGTCGCTTCGACATCCGAGTCAACTCCATCCACCCCGGCGGGGTGAACACCCCGATGGGCAATCCGAGGAATGATCCTCGGGCTGAAAAGGAACCCTACATCTATCAGGCCATTCCCCGAGTCGGAGAGCCCACGGAGATCGCCTATGCCGCCCTGTTCCTGGCCAGCGACGAATCGTCATACGTTACTGGCGCCGAGTTGAACGTGGACGGCGGCTGGAGAGCGGGTGCGGTTACCCCCGGCCTCCCCGGCACCGACTTCGTGGTCGAATACGGCTACGACCCCGACTGACACCGTCGATTCCCCTCTCACTTGAGCGAACAGCCTCTCTGGGAAGCCCCCAGCGCAGCGCCTGGCCCCGATTACGGTGCCGGACCCGACCGGCTGGCCTTGACCGAAGCGGCTCGTCGGATATTGAACGCGGTGCGGGTCACTACGGTCACCGGGGATTCTCTCACCGAAGCCACCGAATTACTGGGACGGGCCGCGGCATTGGTTGAGGCGGAGCAGATGAAGGGGCTCCACCAACAGGGGGTCATGGGGGAGCTGACCCCCAATTTCGATTCCCGCGATCCCATGGCGTTTTTTCCCTTCAGCCCGATTGTCGGCCGTTTGAATCCGGCATCGCCTCCGGTTGAGCTATGGGCAGAGGGGGAAGAGGTCCACGGGAGGATGAACCTGTCTCCGGTCTACGCGGGCCCTCCCGGATTGGTCCACGGCGGGATCATCGCGGAGATCTTCGATGAGCTGTTGGGTGTGGTCAACGTGGTCAACAACAAGGGCGGCTACACCGGCACATTGACGGTGGTCTATCGGCGGCCCACCCCGCTATTGAGGGAAATCAAGCTCCGAGCCTGGTCTTCTGGCGCAGAAGGCCGCAAGCTGTACGCGTCCGGTGAAATGGTGTGCGACGGAACAGTGACCGCCACTGCTGACGGTGTCTTCATTCGGGCCAACCGACAACTCTACGAAGATCTATAGCCCCGACAGGAGAATCCATGACCGATACCCGATTTGAGACCACCGCTGCGGTCCACGAGCTACTTGACACTATGAAGGGCCTCGACCAGGAATTTCTGGCCGGTCCCAAGGCGCTGGCCGACGACCAGGCCGTGCTGGAGGGCTACCGGTGGATCTTCTCCATTACCCAGGTGGCACTCGACGTGTACGTGTGGGCCGATACCAACCGGCCCCGGTTCACCGAGATCGTGGGCCCTTACAAGAAGTGGGGCGGTGACAACTCCGATGCGTTCTACTTCATGACCCGGGTCGACCCTGCCCGCACCTACCGAGTGACCGTGGACCCCGGCGACGCGGTGTACTTGTCGCTCACCGTGTACGGCGGCCCCGACGACGGCCGTTACTCCGAGCGCATCGTCGGAACGCTCAACACCACCCAGATGACTCCCAATCCCGACGGCACCTACGAGATGATTGTCAGCCCGAACGACCACGACGGCAATTTCGTGAAGCTCGCCCCCGATGCCGTAGTGGCCTGCACTCGCGACTACATGAACGACCCGGTGAGCGGGGAGAAGGCCCGTTGGCGCATCGAGTGCCTCGACCCTGCACCCGCGTGGAGTGACATACACACCGATGCCGAGGTGGCCCGGCGATTCCAGCACGCCACGACATGGGTAAAGGAACAAGCCGCCATGGTTCCCATTCCGCTGGGCACCCTCAACCACATCGATGACCCCTTTCCAGTGCCCACCGAGACTTTCGGCTGGGCCGCAGGGGATGCCTCCTACGCCATGGGGGCCTTCGAGCTCGACGAAGACGAGGCTCTGGTGTTGAAGGGCAGTTCACCGGAGTGCGTTTTCTGGAACATGTGCTTGTGGAACCAGTTCTTGCACTGCTTCAACTACGACTACGACGACGTCACCACCAATGGCTCCAAAGTGCAGCTCGACGAGGACGGATCGTGGACCATCGTGATCGCGGCCAACGACCCTGGTGTGCCCAACTGGGTGTCCACCCAGGGCCGACCCCATGGGCGAATCTGGTTCCGGTGGTTCCTTCCCGAGCGAACCCCCGACCCGATCAGCGCCGAGGTGGTGAAGCTGGCCGAGCTGAGCTAGTGCTCTAGTTCGACGGCAAAGCGGTCGGTGTAGAAGCTGAGCGCTTGGCGGCGCTCTTCTGCGGTCATCCCGAAGTCGGCCAGATCGTAGATCACCCGGCCGTGCTTTCCTCGAGGATGGTCAGCCATGTAGGTGTCCATGGCGGACTTGACTTCGGCGGTGAATGGCTGGTCGGCCAGTTTGTAGATGCGCTCCACCATGGCCACGTCGTCGGCCATGAACTCGTGGAACAGCACATCGATGGACTGCTCGGGCGGTACGAGATCGCGGTCGTCGGTGCAAGATTGGAGCATGTCCTGGATGAGCTGAGCCCACCACTGGCCGATGCCGGAGACATCCACCGGGTGGGTGGCGCTCATGCGAGCCGAATAGCAGATCATGGTGGCAAATGAGGCGGTGATCGACACCGGGTCGCGGTGGGTGAAGACCACGGTGGCGTCGCCGAACACATTCATGAGCGGGGCGATCTGCTCCAGGTGTTGCGGCGACTTGAGCACCCAGCGCTCCCGGGGCGGGCGCTGGTGGGTGAGGACCTTGAGGATGCGTTTCAGGTACTGATAGTGGGGGGTCTGGTCGTGTTCCTTGTAGTAGGCCCGCCACGTGGGCAGCACGGCCAGGCAGTCGAAAAGCATGGTGGAGAAGTCGATGCCCAGCAGGTGGATCTCCTCGTGGACATGATCCCAGGTCATCTCATGCATGCGGGCGTAGTGGGGCATGGCCGTGTTGTGGATCACCAGCCCGTTCTTGGCTCGTTCGATGCGGCCTTCTACGGTTCCGGCCTCCTCCGGTGGTGGAACCGGCTCCATCGCCTCCCACCACGGCAGTGAACGCAAGGCAGGGTCGGCGGAGATGAGGTTGTGCAGGTGGGTGGTCCCGGTGCGGGGCAGCCCGGCGATCACGATGGGCCGGTCGATGGGCACATCCAGGGCATCGGGGTGGTCCTTGATGTACTGCTCGATGCGCAGCCGGTTGGCGGCAAACGCGGTGAGCTGGCTGAAACCGCTCACCCGGCCCATGGGGGAGTGGTCGGCTTCTGTGTCAAGGGAGTGGCAGAGCACCTCGAGCGGGGCCCGGAATTCGTCTGGACCGAAATCGCTGAGTCCTGTCTGAGCGGTGGCCGCGGCCAGAATCGCCTCAGGGCTCAGCTCGATCTGATCGGCCATCGGAGCGGTCTGCTCCATCATCTCCGCGATCTCAGACGGAAGCACTGGATCGACGAGGTCCTCTATGCGGATGGGGGCAGGGCGGGCGCTCACGTCCGGCAGGATAATCTCGCTCCATGCCCCAACAGGTGCCGGAGATCGAGTGGACCGATGATGCCCTGCAGCTGAGGAAGTTCGTGTTCGACTATTGGGGGGAGAACAAGCGGGCCCCCAATCTGGCTGCCATGCATGCCGGGACGGGGATCGAACGGCGCCGTTTGATAGAGGCGCTCAAGCTTCTCCAGTTGGGGATCGTATTTGTGATCGACGAGACATCTCCGAACTGCGACATCTTGAAGGCGCCGCCGTTCTCGGCCTTTCCCAGCCAGGTGGAGATGTTCATCGACGGGGAGTTCCACAGCTATATCGGCTGCGCCCACGAGGGAATCGGAGTCTCCTGGACCCCGTACTTCAGAGGCAAAGAAGTGGAGCTGCGGACCTACGACGCCCACACGCTGGAGCCCATCACCCTGGTGTCGAAGGACTTCAAGCTGGTCTCTGCGGAGCCCTCTGAGCCGCTGATCCTGTGTACCGAGGTGATCTGGGACTGGGTGAGTACCGACATGAAGCACATGTGCGACCACACAAACTTCGTGTTGAACCGTGAGAACGGCGCCGCCTACGAGGCATCCATCGGGCGGCGGGGGATTTACTTCACCGTTGAACAAGTTGCCGAATACATCGCCTTCGTACTGAACATCCGCATCTATGACTACCACTGGCCGGCCCTGACCATGGACCCTCCCATGATCATCGACCGCCTGCGCGAGCTCGACATCGACCTGAGCCCCTGGGGGCTATAGGGCAGGGGGCCGGCCCACTAGCCAGCTGCTTTCTGACGGCGGCGGTGAGCGGTGAGAATCGCCTCGGTGTAACCGTTGGGTTGCTCACGACCTTCGAGAACCAATGCCAGGGCAGCACCGAACGGGATGCTGGCGGAAAAATCGCCGCTCATGGGCTCATAGTCGGGGTCGTCGGCGTTCTGGACGTCCACCACCGCGGCCATGCGCTGCATGGCCTCCACCACCTGCTCTTCAGATAGCAGCCCGTGGTGGAGCCAGTTGGCGATGTGCTGGGAAGAGATCCGCAAAGTGGCCCGGTCCTCCATCAGGGCGACATCGTCGATGTCGGGCACTTTGGAGCAGCCCACTCCCTGGCCCACCCACCGGGTGACGTAGCCCAAGATTCCTTGGGCGTTGTTGTCCAATTCCCGCTGGATCTCCGCGGGGGAAAGCTCGCGGTCTGGCGGTAGGACTGCGGGAACCAGCATGGATCTAACGGCGGCGGCACGATCAGCCGGCGATTCGGCCAGTACATCCTGTAGGGCGCCGACTTCGGTCTCCAGGTAGTGCAGTGCGTGCAGGGTGGCCGCGGTGGGGGAGGGGACCCATGCGGTGGTCGCCCCGGCCTGAGGATGGCCGATCTTCTCATCCAGCATGGCAGCCATGTCGTCGGGTCGAGCCCACATGCCCTTTCCGATTTGCGCATGTCCTGGCAGGCCCATGGCCAAACCGACGGCTACGTTGGCCTCTTCATAGGCGTTCAACCACCCCGACGTCTTGATCTCCGCCTTGGGGATCATGGGGCCGGCCTCCATGTTGGTGTGGATATCGTCGCCAGTGCGGTCCAAGAACCCGGTATTGATGAAGACCACCCGCTCTGAGGCTTCGGCAATGCAGGCGGCCAAGTTGAGCGAGGTCCGGCGCTCCTCATCCATGATCCCCATCTTCAGCGTGTTTGGGGCCATGCCCAAGATGTCTTCGATCTCGGCGAATAAATCCCGGACGAGGGCCGTTTCACCGGGACCGTGCAGCTTCGGCATGACAATGTAGACCGATCCGGCATGGCTATTGCGATGGGGACCGGCTCCGGCCAGATCACAGAGGGCGCACCAAGCCGCCATCGCCACGTCGATGATGGTCTCAGGAATCGGCTGGTCGCCCAAGCGCAATATGTCGGTCTCCATGTGCAGTCCCACGCTGCGGATCAACATGACACTGCGCCGCCGGACCGTCTTCGGATTCCCCGACGGGTCTATCACCACGGAGTCCTCATTCAGGCTGCGGGTCGCGGCCTGTCCGCCTTTGGTGAACGAGGCGGTGAGACTCCCCTGCATCAGGCCGAGCCAGTTGGCATAGGCCGCTGTCTTGTCCTCCGCGTCCACCGCGGCCACTGAATCCTCCAAGTCCATGATGGTGGTCAGGGCAGATTCCATCATCACATCGGCCACCCCTGCGGGGTCATCTCGACCGATGGGGTGGTCGCGATCAATCACCAGTTCGATGTGGAGGCCGTGCTTGCGCAGCAACACCGTGTCTGGAGCCGAGGCTGTGCCGGTATACCCGACGAACTGTTCGGGATTGGCCAGACCTGCGGCTGCGCCATTGGCAAGATCAACTCGAAGAGCCTCGGCCGACACCGAATAGGCCACCGCGTCGCCATGCGATCCCGAAGCCAGCGGAACATGGCTGTCCAGAAGTGCTCGAACCCGGTCGATTACTCGCTGGCCCCGCACCGGGTTGTACGGCCCTCTTCGATCCGCGCCACCCGCCTCGTCGATGGCGTCGGTTCCGTAGAAGGCGTCGTACAGGCTGCCCCAGCGGGCGTTGGCCGCATTGAGGGCATAGCGGGCGTTGTCCACCGGCACCACCAGCTGCGGCCCGGCCTGATGGGCAACTTCCGGGTCGACCCCCGCGGTGGTCACTGCTTCCGGTGGCGGTTCTTCCACCAAATAGCCGATTGAGTGCAAGAAGTCGATCGGGCTAGCCGGCAGGTCATCCTTATTCCGATGCCAAGAGTCGATCCGGGCCTGCAAGTCATCGCGCTCGTCCAAGCAGGCTCTAATCCTTGGGCCGAAATGCTCGATGATCTGTTCCAGGGAGGACCAGAACTGCTCGACGCCCACGTCGGTGCTTGGAGCCAAGCGACTGTCGACGAAGTCGGCCAACGGCTTGGACACCTCGAGTCTCCCGAAAGTCTCGTAGGTCACGACCACGGCCACAGGGTAGAAGTTGTCCAAGCCGGATTCTCAAGCAAAGTCATGTTTCCTGAAAATAAAGGTGCAGTTAGAAGCGACGCTGTTGCTATCGTGCCCAAACAACCACCCCCACCACACCAAAGAGGTATCAGCATGGCCGCCAACGCTGTCGGTTCATTCGATGCCGAGGTCCGGTCCACCCAAGCGTGGATGGCCTCGCCCCGCTTCGAGGGGATCACCCGCCTGTACTCGGCTCGCCAAGTAGTGGAACAACGCGGAGCTCTCAACGAGGACCACACCGTGGCCCGGTTCGCGTCCGAGCAGTTCTACGCCCGTCTGCGGGAGTTGTTCGAACAGGGGAGGTGCATCTCAACCTTCGGCCCCTATTCGCCAGGCCAGGCAGTAGCGATGAAACGGGCGGGTATCGAGGGTATCTACCTGGGCGGATGGGCCACTTCGGCAAAGGGATCCCTGCACGAAGATCCCGGCCCCGACCTGGCCAGCTATCCGCTGAACATGGTTCCCGACGAGGCCGCGGGTTTGGTTAGGGCTCTGTTGACCGCCGATCGCAACCAGCGGTTCGCCCGCTCGCGAATGAGCATCGAAGAGCGCATGCGCACCCCAGAGGTGGATTTCACCCCGTCGATAATCGCCGATGCCGACACCGGCCACGGCGGTGATGCCCACGTCCGAAATCTGATCCGCCGATTCGTCGAGGCCGGAGTACCCGGCTATCACATCGAGGACCAGAAACCCGGCGTCAAGAAGTGCGGGCATCAGGGCGGCAAGGTGTTGGTGCCCTGCGACGAGCAGATCAAGCGGCTCAATGCGGCTCGATTCCAGTTGGACGTGATGGGTGTGCCGGGCATCATCGTGGCTCGTACCGACGCCGAGGCAGCCAACCTGCTGGACGGCGGTGCCGATGAGCGCGATCACCCGTACATCATGGGCGCAACCCAGCTGTCGGTCCCGTCTTATAAGGATGCCTACCTGGCGGTCTTGCGCCGCCTGGCCGAAGTCGGCGTTGAGGGGGTGAACGGGCATCTGCTTTATGCAGTGCCCGAGACCCGCTACAAGCGAGCGATGGCCTGGCTTGATCAGACGGGGGTCAACCAGATCATCGAGAAGGCAGCCGTCACCTTCCACTCCTCACCTGATCCCCGAGCCGACGAAGCGGTGGACCGGGCCTCCGATGCTCTGGCCGAGGCGTGGCACCGGGCGTCGGGTTTGGCCACCTATTCCCAGGCGGTAGCCGATCAGATGGCGCTGCGATCGTCGGAGGGGGAGAGCTTCGGCATGGAGGTGGGGGAGTGGCTCAGCTTCGCCCGCTCGTTGGACACCGAAACCGCCCGAGATGCAGCCGCCGAGATGGGCCTCGACGTGGCCTGGGATCCCGAGGTGGCCCGGACCACCGAGGGGTACTACCAGGTGCAGGGCGGCATCCCCTACGCGGTGGCCAAATCCCTGGCTGTGGCTCCCTTCTGCGATCTGTTGTGGATGGAGACCAAGACCGCCGACCTCGACGATGCTCGGGAATTCGCCGAGGCGATCCACGCGGTGTATCCCGACAAGATGCTGGCCTACAACCTGTCGCCGTCGTTCAACTGGGACACCACCGGCATGTCCGACGACGAGATGCGGGAGTTTCCCGCCGAGTTGGGCCGACTGGGATTCGTGTTCAACTTCATCACCTACGGCGGACACCAAGTGGACGGCATGGCGGGCGAGGAGTTCGCTGCCTCCCTCCAGCAAGACGGCATGCTGGCGCTCGCCCGGCTTCAACGGAGATTCCGTCTGGTTGACTCTCCCTACAAGACTCCCCAGACCTTGGTGGGCGGCCCTCGACTGGATGCCGCGCTCATGGCCAGTTCGGGGCGCACTTCCACTACCCGAGCCATGGGCAAAGGCTCAACCCAGTTCCAGCATTTGGTTCAGACCGAAGTGCCCACCCGCGAATTGGAAGCCTGGTTGGAGTACTGGGCGGACCACAACAGCGTCGACGCGCATCTGAGAGTCCGGCTGCGGCCCTATACCGCGGGATCGGAGGTACTCGAACTGGTGGTGTACAGCGGGGACAACGACTTGGCCAACGTTGTATTCGGAGTCCTGAACGACCGGCGGGGCCGAGCCATCTTGTCAGTCCGAGACCAGAACACCCATAGTCCCGCGCTACGCCGCAAGCGTTTGATGGCACTCATGCACCTGTACCTGATCCGGCGGTACAACGCGGTGTCCATCCAATACCTGACCCCGACAGAGGACAACTATCGCCAGGCTGTGGGCATGAAAGAACTGGGCTTTTTCGCCTCAGTGTCAGACGAGGTGGGCGAAATCATCGTCGCCGACGTGGACGAGGCGATCGTGGCCAAGCTGGTCAGCGACGACCGCGCCTTGCAGGAGCTCATCAAGGGCAGGGAGGTATAGCGGTTAGCGATGGCTCGCGGACAGAGGTGTCCCTGTGTTGTTGTCAAGCTGCGGGGGCTGGTTTTTCTAGTTGGTTCGGGTGAGGTTCCTCCTCTCTCCAGGATTAGGAGGGAAACTCACAGAGATTTAGCATGTGGGCATGGATACACAGAGAAACCATCAAGGCAGACGCGCCCGCACGACAGCCGCCGCGGCCGCGCTCGTGGCCGCCGGGATCGCCGTCGGGTTGGCGCTCGCCCCCGCCGCGGTGCAGGGCGACTCAGTGACCGAGACGATGGCCGACCACGAGCGCCGCATCGCAGTGTTGGAGAACACGACCGGAGCTCCGGCGACGACGGACCTCGACGCCTCCCACTTCTTCGCCTGCGCCGACCCGCCCGACAGTTGGTTCCCCAAGTACTCGATGTGCTCGCGAACCACGAACAACATCGGGGCGGTGGGCCGCTGGCGGGTGGACTACGGCCCCGACACCAAAGAGGCCATGTTGTGCGCCGTCACTGGCCCCAACCTGAGAAACGCCCCGAACCCCTGGGCCGCAGACTGCACCGTTCTCCAAGAAGGCAGCACCCACGACATACCCCCCCGCCACTCCATCCTCACAGCCCGATACACCCCCGGCCCCGACACCACCGGGCTTATGCTGACACTGGTCCCCATGCCCTGACCCGCCCGGCCGCCCTGGGCGCTCTATGGGCCGCTGGTGTCGCTGTAGGCCCGCTGGGCACTCAGCCCCAACACTCCCACGGTCGGAGCCACCCAACAACATAAAGGGGGATACTCAGCACCTATCGCCGTTTGCTGATCGGGGTGTCGTAGCGGTTAGCGGTGGCTCGTGGGCAGGGGGCGCTGGACATCGCCGAACGGAGCAAAAGGGCGAGCGCTGCGGTGGCCAAGGTCACACCGGTTAGCAAGATTAGGCCCGCGGTCGATCCACCGATGTCGGACAGCACGCCGAAGAGAATGGGGCCGGCCACGCCTCCAGCTTCTCCGGCGGTGAAGAACAGCCCTCCAGCTGCACCCATATTGCGCTGGGTGACACCGGGGAGTTGCATCATCACCAATAGGGCCACCGGCACGGCCAGTCCCTTGCTGAAGCCGATGACGGTCAACCCGATGAACGTGGCTGGCCTGCCGTCCAAGCTGAGTAATATGGTGGCCACTCCGAATGCCGCGAAAATCACGGCCATGGCCGCGATTCGGCTGCTTACCGGGATTGCGCGCGGTCCGAATAGCGCGCCGAAGATGCCGAGAGCAGTCACGGTACCGGCCAGGTAGCCCGCCACCGAACTGGAGAATCCCTGGTCTTCGATCACCGTTGGCAACCACCCATTGAGGGAGTGGTTGTAAAAGAACATACCCAAAGCAAAGACCAGCATCAGCTGCACCGCGCGGTGGCGCAAAAGCCCCCAAGCACCGGAGAACCCAGGAGCTGCATCGTGGTCGCGGTCGGTACCGGGAGCGACACGGTCGGCTACTATCGCCGCTAAGAGCCAAATGGCAATGACTGCCACGCTGACCAGGGCGTAGACCAGCAGCGTGGCCCGCCAGCTCTGGTCGAACGCGGGCATAAGCACGCTGTTTGCGGTCACCAATGCGAGGACTCCGCCAATTGCCGGACCGGTCATCGTGATGCCCATGGCTAGCGCCCGCTCTTCATCGTCGAACCAGACGCTGACCAATTTGGGCGCACCCACCGACACCAGCGGACCGCCGAGGCCGAATACCGCTACCGCGCCGAACATCGCGACAAAGCTGTCGGCCACTGTGCGCAATAGCGCGGACGCCGAGATGAGCACTGTGGCGATAGCTAGCGAGCGGCGGAGTCCGAGGCGATCGATCATCGCGCCCGAAGGGAGCGCGGCAACCAAATACACCAGCGGCCAAGCCGCTAGCACGGTTCCCATGGCTCCCTTGCTCAGACCGAGGTCATCGCGGATGGTCTCCACCAGTGGCGCCATGGAGAACACCGCGAGGCCGAAGGCGAAGTACACCATCCACAGCGCGCTCAGCATCACCCAGCGGTAAGGATGGCGGCGATGCTGCACCCCGGGAACCTAGCAAGCAGCCAAGGTTGGCCTATCATGCTGGCCCAATGGGTACAGCAGTGGTAACCGGTGCCGGTCAGGGACTCGGACGGGCAATCTCTATGCGCCTAGCCACCGATGGGCATCATATTGTGGCGGTAGATCTGAACCCCGACACTGCCGCGTCCACGGCGGAAATGCTCAACGGCGAATGGCGACAGTGCGACGTCTCCGATCCTGAATCGGTAGCCGCGCTCGCCGATTCGCTCGACCAAGTGGAGGTGCTGGTGAACAACGCCGGCATCTGGATCTTCGCTGGGATGGATGCCATGACCCCAGAGGATGTGCGCCGGGTGCTTGAGGTGAATGTGATGGGCGTGTTCTATTGCACCCAGGCGTTGGCGCCGCTGATGGGGCCGGGGTCAGCTATCGTCAACCTCTCTTCCAACGCCGCGTATTCCAACTCGCCGGGGGTGGGCATCTACCCTCCGTCCAAAGCCGCGGTGGAGAGCTTTACCAGGCAAACAGCCCTGGAGTTAGGCGCTCGGGGCATTAGGGCCAATGCAGTTGGGCCGGGAATGATCCTAACCGAGGGCACCCAGGCCAACTACGAGGGCGAAATGGGAAGAAGGCGGGCACGAGCCGTGCCCTTGGGCCGAAACGGCTACCCCGAAGATATCGCCGATGTGGTGGGCTTTTTAGCCTCCGACGATGCCCGCTATGTGACGGGCCAAGTCATCTACGTCGACGGTGGTCTCAGCGCAGGCCGAGCCGCTCTTTAGCCGCTGCCGGCCAGACTGGATCTTTGGGCACGCCAGCAGTGGTAACGGGCCCAGAGCGCCAGGAGCGATGGGAGCACGGTGAATGTGGCAATGAGGCCGAACAGGATGGCCACCGCGGCGAGTATCCCCAGTTCCTGCATCGGCACAAGGGGAGAAAAGAGCAGCGCCAATAGCCCGAGGGCGGTGGTGAGTGCGCTGGCCAAAAGAGCTCCGCCGGTGGTGGTCATGGCATTCCGTATACCGTCAACAACCTGGTCCGCCTCCTCGTGCTCTTCCAAGAAGCGATGCGTCAGGTGGATCGTGTAGTCAACGCCAATTCCGATCGTGAGCACCACCATGAGTGCTGTGCCCATGTTGTAGGAGATTCCGAACACCCACATGGCCCCAAGCAGCCAGGCAAGGGTTACCGCTATGGGAATGATGGTGATCAACCCGAGCGCAGGGCGGGATCGGCTGATTCCGAAGTACGCAACGAGGATCGCCAGCGCGGCGGCGATGACGAGAGCAACACTGAGCGCCTGGCTGGCCGCCAGTTCCTCGGTGATCAAGGCGATGAGGGCGTCGCCTCCGGTAACGTTGACTTCCCCGCCGGCGCCTCCCCAAAGAGACTCGATTTCCTCGATCAGCACTTGAAGTGCCTCGTTGTCTTCCACCGCTACGGGTATCTGAATGATGGTGCGGTCGAGTCCGTCGGGGCGGAGGTCTATCACCTCCGCGAAACCTTCGGGGTCCGCCATCCTCAAGGTCTCCCAGGCCCGACGGACCTCCTCCTCGGTGGCCACACCTCCGGCTGCCGGTTTCTCGAAAGCAGCAGCGACGTCGGCATCGTAACTGTCGCCGACCTGTCCGCTGCCGTCCGTCCAATCGGCAAGGAGTGTCCCAGCAGAGGCCAATGGGGGGCCCACTATGCCATTCGGTCGGCGTTCTGAGTCAACCAGTGTGGAGTGAAGTCCGTTCAGGTCGCTAACGGCTGTGCTGCTGTCGAGGTCGGTCTCAATGAGCACTGTCATTAGCGTGGCGCTGCCGTCGAAGTTCTCTTCCAGGAAGTCGAAGCTCTTGAACGTGTCAGAGTCCTTAGGCAAGAAGTCTTTGACGGCAAAGGTTGTGCTGAGGTTGCCGGCAGCAACGACGGCCAGTGCCGTCAAGACCATGGCCGCGCCCAGAACCGGAATTGGGCGGCGCACAACGGCGGTAGCAACACGGGGCAAAACGGCGGCTGCTCCAGGAATGGTGTCGGCTACGGGGCGAGATGTCGGTTTCTTTCCTTTAGCGGCCCGTCGCCGATCCAGCAACAGTCGGGCGGCTGGCACAAAACTGGACATCACAATCCAACCCGAGATGACTCCGATGCTGGCGATGATTCCGAAGTCGGCGATGGGTTCGAACCGGCTGCTCAGGTTGGCCAGCAGACTGACCGCGGTTGTGCCCGCGGCCAGCAGTACCGGTACACCGCAGAGCCGGACGGATCGGGCGATGGCCCGACCCGAGGCATCGTCGTCGGCCTCGGAATCGTCCCGCAGAGCTTCTCGGTAGCGACTGATGACCTGAAGGGCGTAGTCCACCGACAAGCTGATCAAAAGGACGGGGACCAGAGTGAGGAGGATGTTGTCGGGGTCGACAATGCCGACGCCGCCGGGGGAGAGCCAGGATATGGCGCCAAGCGTCCAGAGGATCGTCATGCCCAGGCCCAACATGGTGATGTGGACGCACGACTGAGTCCGGTAGAAGAGGGCCAGCAGGACCACGATGATGACGAGGGCGACCACGGTGAGAACCACCAGGTTCTCCTCCCGGGCGTCCCTGCCCTCGGCGTCGCTCTTGGCCAGTGTGATAATCGTGACGTCAAGGGATGCCGCATCGAATCCCTTGGCGATCTCGTGGGCCCGTAGCTGCGCCCTCTCTTGGCCGAGCGCATCACCGACGTCATCGAGGATGACCAGCGAGAGCCCGGCCAGGGGCGTGCCGGCGTCGTCACGGGCCACGAAACGGCTGAGCAGGTCGTTCAGCTCGGCCTGCGAGGGATCCTGCGCCATCTGGGCCAGCCCAAGGGCGACCTGGATGTCGGTAATCGTGTCCAGACTGAGCCCTGCATCGGCTGCGGCGAGTTCGATCAGTTGGACGTAGCCATAGAGGGGCTCGTCTACCAGGAATGGTGCAATCTCCGGATCGCTGATGAGGGCCGCTTGCAGGTCTCTAACGGTCCGAAGGGACTCAGCGGTGAGAACGTCGCCCTTGGCCAGTATCTGGACCACCCTCAGGTCTGCCGCCGCGGGGAAGCTCTCCCTGATCGCGTCGGTGGCCTCGGCGAGTTCGCTGTCGGCAGGAAGGAATATGCCCGTCGAGTCGATGGGGCCCTCGGGCCGGTCTCTAACCAGGAATCCGGCCAGAAGGGCCAGCGTCACTGCCCCCAAGACCAGAAGGACGAGTTGGGGGGATCTCTGGATGCTGCGGGCCTGCCAGCGGAACATGTTCAGGCCCTAGGAGTGCGCCACCAGTCCGCCAGCATCACCACTGGCTGGACTCCTCGGCGTAGACGTGGTCGGGCAAGCTATATGTGATGCCTTCGTCGTGATACCAGGATCCGGACATAAGCGTTTCGAAGTTGGAAATATTGCTCTTGCGGGCGATCTTGGGGAGGAATCGCAATGTTAAGCGGTCGTACCTGGCCTGCACTCGGAACCATGGAAGCACGCCGAGGGTTGACTGCTTGGGATAGTTCAACTGATCGGCCAATAAGTCTCCGATAAGCGCCCTCGACACCTTGTAGACGTATTGCGACAGTTTCTGTCCCTCGAAGGGGTCGTTGATGCCGACAATGAGGGGTGCTGAGTTGACCAGCGAATTGGCTAAAACGATGGATGAGGTGCTGGGCTCTGGCTCGCACATGGTGCCGATCTCGTACAGCTTCAGCGCATCGTCTTCGCCGTGAAAAAGGATCGACTCGGGAATCCCCATGAGCAAACCCGAGTAGCGCCATGTCGCCATGAAGCTCGCCGCCTCTTCCTCGCTGAATTTCGCTCCCAAACTCCTCATGTGCATGAGAAGCCGGGCGGAAAACGCCGTGATCGCATAACCCACATGGGCCGCGCTCAACGGTACGCCCAGAGCGTCCGTGTCCCATTCCCGAGCGTTCTTGAGCAAATACCTCACTTGGGCATGGACAAGGCGGATCCGAAATGAGAGTCTCCACCCGTCTCCGTATGGCCCCATGCCGCCGGGGAGGAAGATCTCCACCATGTGGCGGTTGTTCTGCTGGAGGCGTCGGACACCCTGATCGCGCAAACGGCCGGTGACGAAGAACGATTCGCTGATGTTGGTGGAGAAGCCCTCTATGAGGACTCCGGCCAGCATTCCGACCACAACCATCTTCCGGTTCCTATGGAACATGTGAATGCCAGACGTCAGTGCAGGAAGATCGAGCCAGTCTGGTGGCGTCATTACGTCGTCAATGAGCGCTTCGACCTCCGGAGGGATGACGGGCCGCTCATTCCCGTCAGGGGGACTCATGTAGGCCGCAATGATCCGGCTCGATTCTGACCGCTTCATTGAGGAGAGCGCCTCGACGGCGGCGTCGGCCAAAGGATCACCGATCATGGTGTGCTCGACGTAGTTGTCGGCCATCTCAGGCTCGAGGGCACGGGCCCGCTCGCAGCCAGGGTTGTCGTAATCGGTGGGAACTTTCATCAGCGTTCTCGGGAGAGCTTACTTTGCGGACTCTGGAGCAAAAGAAATCCCACTGCTTTACATAAGGGGTGGGAACGTTCATGAGCGGGTTCCGGGCCATAGGAAGTCGCATCACTTTACATAACATGCATTCTCAACGCTTCAGGGGAAATCGTTAGACGGAATTTATTGAAATTGGCTATAGACATCTGAAAGATGGCCAACTATAGTCGCACCACTGGTTCAGGCCAGGGTTATCGGCCTCACAGGCCCCCCACCGAGAAGCGTCGAACGGAGGGCCTTATGGTTGCCGCCTGGCAGGTTTCCCTGGTTGCTGCGCTGTTGCTGGTGGCTTGCGCCGGGACCTCCGATGAGCCCGCTGACCGTCCGTTGGCATCTGCGGAGGACCCAGCCGCCTTGGGGCCCCAGATCGCGCTGCCGGCGTCAGCAGCCCCTGAGTCGATAGCCTCTTCAACCCCACATCCGGAACCTGTTCCCGCGGTGCGGGCCAGCGACGGCGTGATCGAGCCCTCCAGCGCCGACCATTCGGCTGTTCTTCCCCATGCCGATTGGTTTCGCGACCCGACTTGCCGCCATGAACTGCGGTGGTGGTCGGGGCTGGGATGGACAGACACTGTTTCCGGAGATGGCGGCAATGCCGAGGATCCCTTGACTGAATCCGATGCCCTGATGCCGCCCGACATCGTCTGGCCGGTAGATCCCTGCGAGACCCTGGGCATCATGTTCACGGCGTTTCCGCTCACCGCTGAAGAGCTGGGATGTGTCGGGCCTTACCCGGCCTGTGTAATAGACGACAGCGGACTGCCTCGAGCCACCCGACTGGTCACCTACCAGGAACTGCTCGACTCTGGCGGATACCACCGAAGCCTTCTCCACGACCATGCGCCGGAAGGGCTCCCCGAGAATGTTGTGCTCGGATACCTGAGCGAGTGCCTCGTGGAGTGGCCCGGATTCAGCCGCCAGAAACTTCAGTATGGGGGGACGCCGGTTCAGACGTGCAGCATGGTCTGGCGCGACATGGCATACCCGATCACTTATCTGGGAGCACGCGACGACCACCGTTGCGTGTGGGATGCCTACAAGGCGTTTTACTTGCGCACTGGCCAGCGCGCCGCCCCCTATATTCGCACCGGCTGGGCAGAGAATTGCGCGAGTTGGCTCGATCCGCACCCCGTCCGGCCGGTGGCGGATGAGTGCCGACTCCCCGACGGCTATTACCGGCGCCTGAGCGCTGACGACCGGTTTGCCGACTACGGCCTGTCGCTCGACGATCCTGAGCTGTCCCCGGAAGCCGTTCGTCAGCGGTGGTGCAGTCTTCTTGCTCGATGCGACGACCTGTGGCGGCAAGTGGCCCCCACTCGGTCTGCCCGCTTTGCCGAGGCCGGATGGGCCAGCCCGTGCGTTCAAAGGGTGTCAGGCCATGAGATCAACACCGTCCGCAGAGGCCGGTGCGAAGAACTGGACATCCTGGCCAGCCTGGTGAGGAGTGAGGGCGAAGACGGCCTGCCTACCGTGCCGCCCATTCCCTCCGGGCTCTGGCTCAGTTGCTAGGAGGTTGAGGAGATGGAGCCCACATGAACCAGATGCCAAAATCAAAGCGGCGGAGGCAACGGGTTGTCCGGCAATTGATGTTCAACCGCCGCAAGCTGGCCTTTGTGATGCTGGTGTTCGCACTAGTCACAACTGCCGACACCTGCACCGACCCGAATACGGGCCAACCGGTCCCCCATGAGCACACACCGGTGCCGGCGCCGGACCCAACCCCTGAGCCGGAGGATCCCGATCCTCCGCCGACATGTCCGCCGGGTCAGATTCCCTGGGGCTTGTTCAACGAGTGGATCGGCTGCATGGATGATCCCAACACGTCGAGCCCCGAAGACCCTGAAGACGACGAGGAGGACACAACTGCCCCTCTCCCGGACGATAGAGAAGAGTCGGATGACGGTACCGGAACCTCATCGAAGCCGGCGCCGGGAACCTACACCGTGAAGCCTGGGGCAACCGAGGACGGCACGGAAGTCCTGGTTGAGCGCCCTCCCTTGTGCAGCACGGTAACCGGCGATGACCCGTGCATCGTCAGCTATCACCAAGACGAAGAGGGCAACGAGGTTTGGGTGCTGCCCGAGAGGGATGGTGGGAACACCGAGGACAACGTGGACACCGTGTATTGCGGCAGTCTCGGCGACTCTTTGGATCACAGCAGCGCTCCGACACCGCACACTCACCCCGCCCCATTCCCCTACGACCACGATGGCAATCCGAACACCCCTGACATCTGTTCGCACAACAGCGAGAACTGTGCGTGGCACGGTACTTGTCCCAGCTCGCAGCCCCCCAGCGCTCCCTTTGTCAACCCGCCTGCTCCAACCCCTGCCCCCAAGGTGTGTACAAGCTCGTGGAGCGACTCCAACCGCCAGGGCCTTCTCAGCTCTCTGCGGTGGGAGTCGATCGTTCCCTATGCCCAGGGATTTACCGGCCATCACCACCCGGAGGTGCCTGGTGGCCGGATGTTCTTGACCGCCGCGTCCACCCCTGAGAGTCCAGCCCGCCACTGGATCGCGCTGAAGTCGGGTCACTCTCTCGATGTGGTGGACGCCCCGAAGGATGGATGTTTGTGGACGGCAACGGCAGTTGGGGTATCCCTGAGAGAGCTACTCCCCCACCAGGCGTCTGATCTGGCCAAACTTCGATCACCGGGCACCACAGCCGCGGCCAACGAAGCCCGTAGTGCGGCGGCGTTGTGGGATGGCCTCAGCCAACAGCGCAAGGAGTGGTATACCGCGGCATTCCCCCGCAACGATCCAACCACCACATGGTGCCCACCGGGTGACTTGCCAGTCTGGACCACACCGACGACCGGGGTGCTGACGCTCTCGGAGAACTGGAAGAGCAGCCACGGGAAGTGCCGCTGGTCTATCCCCCGTCAGGGCTTCTGGGAGTGGCAGCTCCTCATCAGATACACCTCTGAGCAGGGCGATCTCCATACCGAGATCGTGGCCTCCGACTTGTCCTGGTTCCGTGATCCGGCAGGGTATCTGGGCCAGCAGGTGATCCTGTGGTAGCCGGCCTCAACCGCGAGCAGTGGTCGCCGACTTCCTGGCCGGTGAGCTTCCGGCGGCGCTTGCTAGCGGCGGCAATAGTCCTCGCTGCCACAGCGGCAGCGGTTATTGCCCTTTCACATGACGGTGACGTCGTGGCGGAAGTGCCAGTGGTTGCCGCCACACAACGATGGCCTGCGGGGCATCCTCCCGGCGATCACACCTTGGTCAACATGCCTGCTGATTTGGCGGTGCTCTTCATTCATCCCTCGGAGCTGGCCGGAACTGTGGCCGCGGTTGATGTGCCCGAGGGCACCCTGGTCTCAGCCAAGATGTTGAGCTCTCACCAAGACGGCGACGATGTCCGCACAACCGCGCTGATGCGGTTCACGGTGAGCGACGAGCTGTGGCCCGAGCCGGGTCCGGTGGCCGGAAAGCGAGCCGTGTTCTCGTCGTCTCCTGGAGGCTGTGCGGCTGCCTTGGTGACTGTGGTGGCAGCCGACGGCGATGGCGCCTCCACCAGCGTCACGGTGGAGGCGGACCCCGAATTGGCTGCTGTACTGTCCGATGAGCAGTGGTGGATCTGGGAGTCGCCTCCCGGAAGTTGGCCCCTGTGCCATGGCGAGGACGTTCGCTGATGCTCTTGGCCATAGGAGATCGATGGCTCAGCCCCGAGGCGGTAAAGCGAGTACTCGATGAAGTGCTTGAGGGTATGGCCGACGCGGCCCCCGGTGTTGTTCTTGCTACCTCTCCAGCCGAAGTCGACGAGGCATTGGCGGCCGGCCACCCCACGGTCTTGTCGATGGGAGACGACCAACCGGAGCTTCGCCTCGAGTCGGCGGTTGCATCGGCCGCCGCGGTGCTGTGGATCACTGCATCCGACAGCACCGACGTGCGCTCCCAGCTCCGGCTGGACACAGGATCGCGCCGCGTCACCCCCATCGTGTCGATTGTCGTGTCCGCCGAGCCACCCGAGCTCGGTCGAAACAGCGGCCAAGGGGTCGCAAACCAGTGGGTTTCCTCCGAGCCGACCCGTCGCGATCAGCGTCGTCTGCACCGGGTCGGACGCCGATTGGCGTGGACCGCAGTCGCCCCCCGTCGACTCGATCCGCTTGACCGCGAGACCCATCTCTGGTCGGCATCGCAGGCCGCCCAGACCCGCCTCGCCGGCCTGCTTGAAGAAACCGGGGTTGAGGAGTTCCAGATTCGGGGCGGCGAGTGCACGATTGTCCACCGAGCCGACGGCCAACGCGAACGGCGACCTTCGCCGTTTGCATCCAACGATGAACTGATCGAGACAGCTCGCCACTTGGCCAGCTTCTCGGGCGGGCAGCCTCAACGCTTCGACGTGCTCGACAGCCGCCTGGATATTCGCCTCGGTGACCGATGGAGGCTCCACGCCGAAGCGTTCATGTGCCATCCCCCCACTATGGTGCTGCGCTCCAACATGGCGGGTAAGGCCACCCTTGACGACCTCAACGTGGCTGCCCCCTTGCTTCAGAAGATCCTGGTGGGAGCGGTTTCAGGTCCGGTTCGGGCCAACGTAGTGATCGCGGCGGCCATGGGCGGGGGCAAGACCACGCTTTGCCAGGCTCTGCTGGCCACCGTCGATGGCTCGGAGAGGATTGACACCATTGAGGACACCCCCGAGCTGCGGTTGGCCCAATATGACATCCACCCCAACAGCTTCGAACGCCTCACTCGGGATGCCAACAACGACGGCGTGGGGAAGCTCTCCATGAGCGACCATATCCGCGACGCCAAGCGGGCCAACTCGTCGAAACTGGTGATCGGCGAAACCAGGGGTGAGGGAACCCTTGCGCTGTTGGATGCCATGAGCAGCGGGCTCAACGGCTGCCTGGTCACCTTGCACAGTCAGCCTGGCCCGGGGGTGCTGGCCAAGCTGCTGTCGTACGCGTGCAGCGAGGGTGCCGACCCCCGATTCGCCCGACAGCAGATCGCCATCGCGGTTCACCTGCTGGTCTGGATGGGCCGCAATGAACTCGGGGGGCGGGTGATCTCTGACGTCTCCCAGATCGTCAGCTACGACGACCGCCACGACACCATCAAAACCCAATGTCTTTGGTCGCTTCGCCCCGGGCAGCGATGGGCCGTCCCGGTTGGCCGGCCCCAAGGGCAGATCGAGGGGCTGTACCAGTCAGTGGGAATCGATCTCCGACCGGCGGACAGTTCCCACCGCGGCCCCGATAGAGCGCCGGCTGTAGCCTCTCCGCCGCCATTGGCTTCCGCAACGAGGGACAAGTGACCGCGCAAACTGCGGTCTTTCTGACCGCAGGGCTCGCCCTCATGGCCGTGATCTGGTGGCCGGCTTCAACGGGAAACCCGGTCGGGCTCCTGGTCGGCAGCATGGTGTTGGCTCAGCGACACAGGATCCGAGTCGAACCCCTCGCCGCTACAGCCATGATTGTTCTCGGATTTCTGGTTGGGCAGATTTTGCTGGGACCCATCACGGGGCTGGCAGCGATGATCCTTACCGGTGTAGGCCTCTGGGCCATCGCCATACAGATCCGGTCGCGCCGCAGCTTGCGGGAGGCCGACAAACTGGCTCAACTAACCAACGGGCTGGCCAATCAGGCTTTGGTGGCCCCCACTGTGGTGGAAGCCGTGCGCCAAGCCGCGCCGCTGATTCCCGGCCGGGTCGGGGCCGCCGCTCGGGTGATGGGCGCTGAGTGCCAGACTGGCGGTTTAGTAGAAGCGGCCAACCGCTTTGCTGCCACCATCCAGCGGCCGGTTGCCGAAATGTTGGCCACCGTGCTGGCCGAGGCGTTTCGGGGTGGTTCCCAGTGGGTGGGCTTGGCTGGAGTCTTGGCCGACGAGGCCACTGAGGCCGCCGAGACTTCCCGGCACTTCCACCGATACGCGGCTGCTCTCATGCCTCAGATCGCCGTTACGGTGGTGATGGCCGTCGGCATGCTGGCCATAACCGGATTTGCCGCCAGAGACGTGGGCCGCTGGCTGGCCTCCCCAGTGGGGCAGCAGCTTCTGCTGCTTCTCGCGGTGCTGACCGCGGCGCTCTGCGCTCGAGTACTGGCCCCGGCCTGGAGAATGAGCCGATGATCTTTCTGGCCGGATTGTCGGGAGCAGGCGCAGTAGCAGTACTACTACTGATCCGCCCCAAAACCAGTGGCCACCTCGCAGTTCAGGCTGCGGCCATGGGATGGCCGCCCAATCAGATTTCCACAACCGGCTGGCTTCTGGCTGCTGTCGGCACAGTGGCGGGTGGTGTGGCAGGAAGGGTGATGTTTGGCTGGGCTGAAGGTCTGGCCTTAGCCGTTGTCACCGGAACGTGGATACCTTGGTTGGCACCGGCGGCCATTCGGGCACTGGCTGCCGCGGCCTACCGCAGCGAGCGAGATCAGAAGATGCTCGAATGGATGAGGAAGCTGCGGCTGTTAACCTCGGCGGGCCAACCCATCAATGCGGCCGCGGTCAACGCGGCGCTGACCGTTTCCGGCCGGGCCTTCACCCTGGCCCAGGGCGCCATTGGAGCCGCCCTCGATGCCGGGCGGGATCCGCTGCCCGCGGTCTCCGCGGCCATTGCCGGCTCGCCCGCCGAGCCGCTGCTGGCCTCGGTGGTGGCTGCTGAGCGGGCGGGGGCGGCGTCATCTGACCTTTTGGACAAGTCACTGTCGCGATCGGTTCGGACCCTGGAGTCCGAGCGGCGCCTGGCGATCGACCAGCTCAGCCGGGCCATCGGAACCACGGTCACCCTGGTGGCCGCCATCGCTGGTCTTGTCGTCATGGCCGCCGTGGTCTTCGTCATCTGAAGCTCGGCGGCGGCCATACAGCCTGAAGGAGAAACCCAACGTGCAATCCGCCATCGTGCAAATGATCTTGATCGTGGTCGGCATCGCCGCCGCGGCCATCGTGTCCATAATCGTCTACACCCAGCTCAGCTCCAACGCGCCTGACGCCGATGCTGACGACAACATCGACAAGAGTCGGATAACGACTGAGACGCTGTGCAAAGCGGTAGGCGGCACTTGGACATCTGGCACGAAGACGTGCGCGTAGCCAGCCATGACCACCGCCCTGGTCGTATTGCGCACATCAGTGCTGCTCATGTTCTTGCTGATAACGATCACCGGACTGTACGTGCGCCACGTCACCCGGCTGTCGGCCGACGCCGCGGCCCAGGCAGCCGCTACTGCCGCGGCCCAGGCAGCCGTGGCCGCCGGGTGGCAGTGTCAACCCACTCCCCCGCCGGAGGCACTCACCGCCGCGGCCCAAGCGACTCTCAGCCAGATGGATCATTTGGCCGTGCAACCGGTGGCGGTGGAGGTGTTTGCCGAAGCCTGCAACCTGTTCTCCTCAGTCACGGCCGCGCCGTTGGACTCTCGGATGTCTGCGCTGCGCACCACCGCCACTGCCTGCCGCTCGGCAACCCAAGCTGCGGTTCTCATGGTTCCCGGATCGTGTTAGAGGCAACCAGATGAGCGATGCCATCGCGTTCTTGCTGATCCTGCCTTCCCTGGCGCTGGGCGTGGTAGTGCTCGACGCGGCCGGGACGTTGGGAACAGCTCGCTACCGAGCATCGACCTTCACCGAAGCCGCCGCGGTTCATGCCGCCGACACCCTGACTCAATCCCCAGCCAATGGCACCCTGCCTTCCGACCGGGCCCGATGGGCCGAGGTCGCCGCCACAGTGGAGCAATCTGGCCTGGCTGCTACCGCCGGCGTCTGCAATCAAACCGATACTGAGTTCGGTGTCAGTCTGGTCTCCCAACCCCGACCGGTGAGCAGCCCCGGCATTCCGCCGTCTGTTGCCGTAGTAGTGAGCTGTCCTATCGAACTAGGCCGACTGCTCAAGACCAACCGGATCGTCGCCGCCAGCGTCGAACCCGTCGGATAGCGCTATGCACACATCCATCGTGCTGTTGACCCTCGGCGTGGCCGTGGCAGTGGTCACCGGCTCGCTCACCGACCATGCAGAGTTGATCGTCAACCGCAACTTGGCCGCCGACCGAGCTGATCGAGCGGCGGTGGCATTCATCAACGGTTGCGGCGGTGACGGGTGCAACTCTGCCTCCCTGAATGCCACCCGCGTCGACGGCACGGGTGTGTCCGGCTGCGTCAGACAGTCCCCTAGCGGAGCCGTCCTTCTTGTAGAGGCCCAAGTCCCCTGGAACCCCACGGTGCTCACCGGGCTATCCCCCTCCTTCGCGACGACCGCAGTAGAACTCGAGGGTTTCAGCGTGGCCGCGACCAGCGTATTGGGATCGTGTTAGGTGTCTGCCCAAAGCACACCAGCACCTCTGCGCCTGACTGCCGAAAGCGCGCCAGCAGTTCTGTGGCTGAGCTCTCATGCGGTAGCGTGACCGCCGGTGTCTCGGAGAATAGAGATCGAGCTAACCAGCCAGCGGCCCGATGGCTCCTGGACGTGGCGAGCAGCTGGAGCGCGCGAGCCCAAGGGTGAACTATCCGGTGATCTGATCTCCTTTGCCGCCAGCGTGGGCGACGAGCTGACCGTCGAGGCCGAATTCCATATGGACGGCATTGAGATCATTGAGGTGTTTGAAGCCAAAGAGAAGCGCCCCATGCCGGAGACACTGGAGATCCTGGGCTCAGGTCGAGATCAGCCGCTGGTGACCACCCAGCTGGTGTCCAACCGAAAGAACCGGGGGCGCGACCGCGGCGACCGAGGAGAGGGTCAAGACCGCCGGGGCCGAGGAGACAGGAAGGACCGCGACCGGCAGGAGTCCCGTCGTGAGGATGACCGTCCCAAGGCCAAACGTCTGCGCCCGGACCGCGCCCACCGTCAGCGTTTGATCGAAAGCTTGCCTGAGGAGCAACAGCCCGTAGCCGAGAAGATGATGCGTGATGGCATCACTTCGGTCGAACAAGCCCTGCGAGATCAGCGCAAGAAGGCTCGCGATGCCGCCCAAGCCAAGAAAAAGGCAGCTGAAGAGGCAGCCAAACCCGAAGATTCGGCCGAGTCAAAGAGCCCCGAAGCCGACGCCAAACCCGAAGAGCCCATTCCTGATACCGATGCCAAGCCTGAGAAACAACCGTCGAAAGGGAAGGCACCCGATTCAGACTCGTCTGACGATTTCCTGACTGTGGCCGTCAAGCTGCTTCCCGGCATGCGAACTGCGGAATGGCGGGATCGAGTTGAGGCCGCATTGGCTGGCATCGACGAGCTTGATCTCCGCGATCTCCGATCTGTGGTGGTGGCCTCGGAGTCTGGAGCAACAGACGAAGATGCCAAAGCGCTGGCTGAGGAGCTTCGCACCAAGCTCACCGAGCGGGTTGACCGGGAACACGCCGAATGGTTGGCCGAGGTCGCGGCCACGCTGGCCGATGGCCGGATGGTGCGGGCCCTGCGGCTCAGTTCCCGCCCTCCGAAGGCCGGGGTGCCCCTTCCTCAAGACATCGTTACCCGCCTCACCGAGGCGGCGAACGCGGCATTGACCAGCGAGACTCCATCCAAGCGCTGGATAACCGTTATGGGTGCGGTGGCCTTTTCCCCGGTGCGCCGAACCGTGGAGCCCATGGGAATCCCAGAGAAGCCCGATGAAGAACTGCTGGCTGAGGTCAAGAAGCTATCGGAGCGGATTCCCCACATTGCGGCTCTGTTCGGAGTGGAGCCCACCCCTCCCCCGAAGCGCCCCCGCCGACGGGCAGGCACTCCGGCGGCTAGCCGATAACTTGATGATCGCTCAGGAACTCCAGCAAGCCGTCTACCAAGTCCCACTCTTCTAGGTCATCAAGAGCCACCCACGCCGCGTCTGAGGCATCGGTAGCCGCCGTTGGCACCGCATCGGGCGCCACTGTGACCCAGTAGTCCACCACCACGTAGTGGCGTCGTCGGCCGATGAGCTCAGTCCAGCCCACCGCCTGGCCCACTTCTCCATCAAGGGAGGTCTCCTCTCGCAGCTCGCGGCGAACAGCCTCAGCTAGAGTTTCCCCTTTCTTCACCCGCCCACCGGGTACCGACCACAGCCCTTCTCCTGGAGGACTACCCCGACGGATCAATAGAATGGCGCCGTCGCGAACCACTACAGCCCCGACACATAGCTCCGGTCCGCTCATATCTGCCCCATCAGCGTCGGCACCTTCTGGAGTCCGGTTCACGCTTCTGGCTCTTGATCGAGCTGCGTGTGCACGATGAGCGCATGGGCCGTCAGTTTGAACGTCTCGAAGAAGTTCTTGGCCTCGCGGTGGCCCGGAAGCACGAAAGCATCAATCGCCACCAGACCCTGTTCCTGAGCCCACTTCTTCAGGGCACCGAACAGTGACTCTCCCACTCCCACCGAACGGGCATCAGGGGTCACGTATAGCTCGTCGATTCGAGCAATGAAGGATCCGTCCCGGCGCACAACCCGCTGAGCCCACCCGTATCCCACTACCGCTTCTTCCCATATCCCAACGACCACGAGAGCCTCTGGATCAGCCAACAGCTCGGCGAGATGATCTTCAAGAGGCTCGGAGGCGGCTTCCGTGGCCATCCAGCGCTCCCCTCCCCGGTATTCGAGGGCCTCGCGGCGGGCCTCCCGAGCTAAGTCGGCCACAATGCCAACTTCATCGAAATGAGCTGGTCGGGCCGTACCCTCTTTTGGCCGATCGCTCACGTTCAACCTGGCTCTAAATCAACGGGGTCGACGCTGGCCCCCGAAGGCTTCGAGGAATGGTCCAAAGCCATGCGGCCGAGCAGGCGAGCCGCTTCCAAATGGCGGCGACCCCGGGCCGCCAACTCGGAAGGCGGCGAGTCAACCGACAGCAAAAGCCCCACGGGAGCGTAGAGCACCGTATCAAGCAGACGGTCCATCGACTCGCGGGAGGAACCAGTCACCTCCCGGGAGGAATCGGCGTCATCGGTCGGGCTCATAGCCGGGCCAAAGACGGACAGGGCTCTTCCCCCGAAGGACACCGGGGGTTCTCGCGGGACCCGAACTGGCTTGAGCTGACGATCAGGAAACACCCCTCGCAGGTCCACTCATTGTCTCGCTTGGGCGCGACCTGACCCGAGGCCTCAGGCGACGGGTCGGGAGTCTCCTCCTCGTCGTCCTCGTCGTCACCGGCGGCCAGGCGGTCTTTCAAAATGGTGTCGAGATCGGCCTCGACGTTGTCGGGGTCGATGTCCTCCCCTTCGCCATCCTCATCATCGCCCGCGTTTGCGTTGCGAGCTGGCCCGTTGCTCCCGCTCTCTTCCTCTTCCTCGAGTTCCTCGTCGAGATCATCGTCGAGGTCGTCGTCTTCAAGATCGCCGTCTCCGAGGACAGCTTCGAACTCATCATCGAGGTCCTCGCCGATGTCTTCGTCGAGGTCGTCGATGGCGCTTTCGTCGAACTCCTCGTCCGGCATCTCGTCGTGCTCGTCAGGGTCTGTCATGCTCCCCTGCTACCTCCTCAGGCAATCCGATCAGCGCGGATCATAGACACCGGCGCGCCCACAATGTGCGCACTTACCCGTTCAATCTTCCATTTGGCCAAAAGAGCATCTCTAGCTCATGCCCGCTCTCGAACCTGGCGACGCTCTTCTGCTCGAAGTTCGGCATCCAGGCGGCCAAGCGGTGGTTCTTCGCTGAGGTCGACAAAACGCATCATCTCTGCCACTGCCGGGTGGCCGGCCTCATCGCGGATAAGCCGCCACATGTCCTGCCCGATCTCCCGGTACACCGAGTGGCCCTGAGGAGTGGTGCGCAGCTCGATAAGGTGCATTGCGGCCCTGGCGTTGATGCTCATGTTGAAGCGCACCTTGTAGGCAAAGCTCACCGCATAGGGAGCCTGTTCGGGGAAATCTCGGTTCAAGAGGCCGTACAAGTCGGCTGAGCGATCCATGGCCTCTTTGAAGACCGGAGCACATCCCGCGGCTTTCACCGACTCAGGAAGGGTGAAGCCGTGTCGGGGGCTGAGCTTCTGCCATTCAAGGGTGAGCATGCGATGGCGCTGGAGATCCCGAAAGGCACCGTAGTCGGCCAATATGTCGAACCGGTAGAAGGAACGCTCCAAGGCCCGTCCGGGCTTGTGGCGGCGATTGGCCCGTTCGCCGACGTATGCCCGCACGACGGAGAGGCGGTCTTCTGCCCCCATCGCCCGAACCTCTCGTTCTAGTTGCTCTTCCGAGAAATGGGTGTAGGGATAGAGCATGGACGCCACCATCTTGATCTCGGCGTCTGGGTCGAAATCCACCAACCGCACCGTCGGAGCTTCATCGATTGGCAGGTCGGCCGGCAGTAGGTAGTCGACCACGCTCTCCATCGACTCTTGGACGTCGCCCATGTAGCGACTCCACGCCACCCCTCGGTTCTCTAGATCCACCCGCTTCAAGAAGGAAGGGATGACCTTGCGCAGCTCGGTCAACATCAATTCGGCATAGGCCTGCACTTCCGGTAGTTCGTGAGCCCGCATTCGAAGCAGCAGCAGTTCGTAGGATTGGCCGGTGCCGTAGATGCCCACGTTGGACACGGTTGCCGCAGGCAGCACCCCCCGAACCGCATCCAGGGCCTTAGCCCGGATCGCTTGGCGATAGGCGAAGTCGGAGGAGTCCGAGTCCCTGGGGGTGTGCTCGCGGTAGAAGTCGGTCATGGCAGGCAGGAGTTGGCCGTAGGCCTCGAACATTCGGTCCATGTCGCTCACGTAGCGGCCCGACAGAGGAGACTCCCCAACCTGGGGATCGCGGTAGTAGCGATAACGGCCGCCGATCCGAGCGAGGTAGTCGATATACCGCGTGGACTGCTCCAGATATGACATAAGCCGACCCCACTCCAGCACCTTGGTCAAGATGTTGGAGGCCTGCTCGCAGGCCAAGTGGACGCCGCCCAACTGGGCAACCGAATCGTCCCCATATTCAAAGAAAACCCGGTCGTATAGCTCCTCGGCTCGGCGCAACCCCACGGTGGCGTCGATAGTCACGTCACCACTGATGTCCAGTTCGCCGACAAACTCGTCCAAGAACAGCCGACGCAGCGACTTGGCCGAACGGCTATAGCGGGCAAACAGTGCCCCCTTGACCACCTCGGGCAGGTTGACGAGGGCGAACACCGGCTGATCCAGGTTGGTGAAGTACCGGCGGAGGATGTCCGCCTCTTCATTGGTGAACTGTTCAGCGACGTACTGAGTCATTGCAGGCTGTGAACGAGCTCATCGCTAGCCCGCTCCAACGCGTCTGGATCCAACCACAGATCGGCCACTGTCATAGCCATGATCTTTGCTCCGTCCAACACCGCCTGGTCGCCGCTCTGCGATTCCGCATAGTGAGCGAATTCCGGGGTGTGGATGGCCACATGCTCGGGGGCAACCTTGATCATGGGATGGATCGACGGCACAGCATGGCTCACATTTCCCATGTCGGTGCTGCCCACCACTGCATAGGACGACCGAGGCTCGCTCACCACTCTCCCGGTGGCCGCGGCATTCCCGGCATAGAACTCCAGCATGACTTGGTTGTTGATCATGTCGGCATAAATCGGTGCCTTGCACCGGCATTCGATATCCACCCCAGCGGCGGCAGCACCGGCTTTAAGACAAGACACAACCCTTTCCCGCAGCTCCGCGAGACTATCGAGCTTGGGGGATCGGACGTACCACTCCGCAGCAGCCTCGTGGGGAACGATGTTCGGCTTATCTCCCGCCCGAGTGAAAATGCCATGGATCCGCTCGTCGGGCCGTATGTGCTGGCGGAGCGCAGCCACATTCATGTATCCCAAGACCGCGCCGTCGAGGGCGTTGCGGCCCTTGTGGGGCGCGGCGGACGCGTGGGCCGACTGGCCGGTGTAGGTCACATCCAATTGCTCTACCGCGATGGCGTTCATCAAGGTGAGCTCGTGGTTGGCGGGATGAACCATCATGGCCGCGCTGATGCCCTCGAAGGCCCCCCTCTCCAACAGGAAGCACTTGCCTCCCCCGCCTTCCTCGGCGGGTGTGCCGATGATGCTGACCCGCCCGCCAATTTCTTCAGCTAGCGAAGCTGCCGCCAACCCGGCGCCTAGCCCGGCTGCTGCGATCACGTTGTGACCGCAAGCGTGCCCAATCTCGGGCAACGCGTCGTACTCGCAAATCACCGCAATATGAGGACCGGCCTGGCCGGCTCGGGCTACGAACGCCGTGTCGAGGCCGAATGCCGACCGCTCCACCTCCAGACCCTCGTCTTCCAAGACGGAGCAGAGCAGATCGTGGGCGGTGTGCTCCTCAAAACACAGTTCTGGGGTTTCGTGGATTTGATGGGAGACGCTGAGCAGGCGCGCTTCTCGGGCATTGACCTCCGAGACCATCTGCTGCTTGGCCACATCGGGAGTCATTGGGCGAATGCTACTTGTCTCGTCGTGGATCATCGCGGCATTGCAGTCGTCACTCACACCACGACAATGAGTGCTGCTGGCTCCACTCGGATCGACAAGTTGGAGGCCTTTTGCACTGGCTGTCCGTCTAGCTCCACCATCAGCGGCCGCTCGAGCTCTACTTGGAAAGCCCCAATGCGGCGGTACCGAATCTGGGGATGGGGCAGGTGGTCTCCGGTGCCCACCCGGCGTAGGGCCCGCAGCCGGTCTCGGACCGATAGACGGCCATGGGAGACGTCTAGCAATCCGTCTCCTGGATGGGCCTTGGGTCCAAGGTTCCAGCTTTCCCACCAGGCCGCGTTCATGGCCACTAGCGCCTCGCCAGCCCACCCCTTTCTCCGAGCCGCGAGGTGGGCGCAGAACCAGAACAGACGCCCATCCAGCAGTACTGCTCCGAGGTCCACTGCGAACCTCCACGCTTCCGGTGAGCGAATGGCCTCGGCATCACCCCTTCCTCCGAGGGTGCGGCACAGATCACCTCCCAACAACCCCAGCTCGGGCAGCGGACGATTGGCCCGACGGGCATCTTCGATCACTGACCGGGCCTCGGCGTCGCTGCTCACCAACACGCCGTCAGCGCCAAGACCTCCAGATTCGCCCCAATCCTTACCCTGCTGTATCGGCATTGGCTTCTACCTCTTCGACCGCCTGACGCCGTTGTCGGCGGTCCCGCAACCAGCCGATTCCTATTGCAGCCTCATAGAACAGGTACATGGGCGCCGACAGCACCATGAGTGTGAACGGGTCTCCGCTAGGAGTAATCACCGCAACCAGGGCGACAATGCCCACAATGGCGAATCGCCTCCCTCGTATCAGCTGTCGGTAGTGGATGATCCCGGCCATCTGCAAGAACACCAGCAGGATGGGGAATTCGAAGCCGATTCCGAACGCAGCCATCATCTTGATGACGAACGACAAGTACTTGGCCGGCGAGAAGCCGGTCACCAAGTCTTCGCCGCCGATGGAGGCCAAGAAATTAAGCGCCCGGGGGATGCTCCAATACGCGAGGCCAGCTCCCAAGGCAAAGAGCAGGGCTCCTATCACGGTGAAGGCGGCCGCGTGACGGCGCTCGCGGGGATACAGGCCGGGCTGCACGAACCTCCATATCTGCCAGAGCACCACCGGGATTGCCAGCGTGAGCCCTCCGTAGCCCGCCACGGTCAAACGCACCGAGAACGGCTCCAGCGGGTCGAGCACCAACAGCTCACAGCCACCGAAGAGGTTTTGACGGGTTGCCTCTTCGGCCACCGCTTCTTCGGGGACCACGTCGCAATAGGGCTGGACCAACCGGTCCAATATCTGGGGGTAGAACACCCAGCACACAACTGCGCCGGCCACCACGGCCAAAATGCTCTTGATGAGCCGTGATCGCAACTCGACCAGGTGCCCCATCAAGGGCATGGTTCCATCGCTGGACCGGAGGCGGCCCTCCCCCTGGTCGCTCACTGGCTGCTTGGCGGTGGGTCGGAGGTCTGTTCAGTCTGTGTCTTCGACTCCTCGTTCCCCGGGCTGCTTCCCTGCCTGCTCTGTTCAACGGCAAGCTGGCCGCGCTGGCGGGCTTCAGCCTCTATGGGCTCGTCCAGGGCATTTTGCAGCTCCTGCTGAAACCCAGTGGAGATCTTTCGGACTTGACGAAGGACGTTCCCGATCTGGCGAGCTGCTCCCGGCAATTTCTCTGGTCCAAGCACAACCAGGGCCACCACCACAATCACCGCGATCTCAGCCCATCCGAGGTTGCCCACACCGAGAGGCTACCGCTACCTATCCTTTACAGGGCTGCTCAAGGCGTGACCATCACTACCTATACTCCGCAAGGCTGCTCAAGGTTTGACTAATGGCCCCAAGGATTCCCGCCCTTCTCATACCCCCAATTGGATTCGCCCATCGGGGGGCTCGAGCCCACGAACAGGAGAACACGCTGGCCGCGTTCAGCCGGGCATTGGAAATGGGGGCCACTGGCTTGGAGAGCGATGCCTGGGTGACCGCCGATGGGCTGGCCGTGCTTGACCATGACGGTGTTGTTCGGATGGGCCGCTGGCAGCGGAAACGGCCCATTCCCGATTGCCGGCGAGACGAACTTCCCGACCACATCCCCAGCCTGGCCGAGCTCTATAGCAAGTGCGGCGGAGGTTTCGAGCTGTCCCTTGACCTGAAAGATCCTGACGCGGCTTCCGCGGTGGTCGCCAGTGTGGACGAGGCCGCAGACCGCACCGGGCTTCCACTTCGTCGGCGGCTATGGCTGTGCCACCCCGATGTGGACACCCTGGTCGAACTCCGAAACCTCTGGCCCGATGTGCGCCTGTGCAATTCCACCCGGCTGAGTCGTATGGACGGGGGGCCGGAGCGACGCGCCGCAGTGCTGGCCGAGGCCGCCATCGACTCGGTGAACCTGCATCAGACCGACTGGACCGGTGGTCTGGTAACCCTCTTCCACCGGTTTGGAATCCTCTGCTTCGGCTGGGATGCCCAGCAACCCCGAGTGCTCAGAGAGCTGCTGGACATGGGCATCGACGCGGTGTACAGCGACCACGTCGACCGCATGAGAGAGGCGCTGACAAGCTGGTACCCTGAGGAGCAATGAGCGACCAAGCCGCCTTCACCAAGGCTCTGATTACTCAGAACAAAGATCCCATTTCCTTCACCGATGTCACCGCTAAGTACGGCAACGGCCACATTGCCCTCGCTGGCGTCACCTGCCAATTCGAGCACGGAACGTCTACTGCTCTGGTTGGGGCAAACGGCTCGGGCAAGACCACATTGCTCCGAATGATGTGCGGTCTTGCCCAACCAACGCATGGGACAATCCACCCAGAACCCTCCAAGAAGACGATCGCTCTGGTGGCCCAGCAGCACGGACAGCGGGGATGGATGCCGTTGACTGTTTCCAACGTGTTGCGCATGTCCCGCTTCCGCGACCGGGGTTTGATCAAGCGTTTCGGGGCAGCGGACCGCATACTGATCGAGGATGCGGCCGAACGCCTCCAGGTGTCCGACCTGGGCACTCGTCAGTTCGGAGAGCTGTCGGGAGGCCAGCGCCAACGGGTAATGGTGGCCCAGGCCTTAGCTCACGATGCCGATGTGCTGTTGATGGATGAGCCCATAACCGGTTTGGACATGCCCAGTCAGGAGACGATCCTTCGCATCATCGATGAAGAGCGCAGACGGGGTCGAATCGTGGTTATCTCGACCCATCACATGGACGAGGCCGAACTCTGCGACGAGGTGATTCTCATGGCCAACCGGATAATCGCGTCGGGCACGCCTGGCAAAGTTCTGACCAACAAGAACCTGCAAGAGGCCTTTGGCCTCCGCATGGCCCACGGCGATGAAGACGATTGCGTGTTCCATGGGGAGCACGACGACCACGCTGACGGGGTAATTCACGTGTTCAGTGATCATGGTCACGGCCACGACCATGGCCATGGCCACGACCACTACGACTGCTAAACCTAGGACAACGGCGAGCGGTTAGAGCCGGCCGAACTCGGTTACCGGCCAGAGCCGCAGGAAGGCCTGTCCCACTATCAGGCGTTCTGAGATCGGACCGAACGACCGGCTGTCGGTGGAATTGGCGCGGTTGTCACCCATAACGAACACATCGCCTGTCCCGATCAAGCAGCCCCCCTCGACGATTGCCGCGCACCCGGAAGGCACATTGCCAGTGGTGATTCCAGGAGAATGCAGATAAGGCTCATGAAGCCGCTGGCCGTTGATGTACACATCCCCCTCGACAAAGCGGATGACCTCGCCAGGCAGGGCGATGACCCGTTTGATGAGGTCATCCTCCTGTCGGCCGCTGACTCCCGAGGGCCGCTCGAACACCACAAGGTCGCCGCGATTCACATCGTTGAGGTCATAGCCCAGCTTGTTCACCAAGACCCGGTCGCCGTTGCCCAGGGTGGGCTCCATGGAAGTGAAACGGATGTAGTAGGCCTGGAACAGCACCGAGCGCAGCACTAGGGCCAACACCAGGGCCCCAGCCAATACCAGAACCCACTCGGCGACGACCCGGGCACTGGACTTCTTCCGTTTGCCGTCTGTTCCGCTCTCCCGACTGTCCTCAGGAGTCGGCGCGAACACCGGCTGATCGGCATGCTGGTCCTGCGAAGCTGGCGCAGCTACCGGGCCTGCTTGCTGGTCAGGCTGATCGATGCTCATGGCGTCGAATACCCCTATTGGTACCGGGCCAGTACGCGCTGGGCAGCGAGACGAGTCTGGTCCGGGGCTACCGGTGGGTCAGCGCGCCGCAACTCAGCCTGAGACCCGAGCTGGAGCAACAGCCGCTCGAGCCTGCTGACATGGCTCACGGGCATGGTGGCGTCGACCTCTCCGCTGCTTAGAACCACCTGGTCTTCGGTGGGGTACTTCTCAATGGCCCAAGAAGCCCCTGGCGATAGCCGCAGCACAACCCGGGGGTCGGTTTCGCGGGCTTCGAAGGCTGAGGGTGCGCCGGTCTCGTCGGGCGGGTCGAACCGCGCCTCCAACAGTTCTAGCGATCTGATCCGATCAATTCGGAATACCCGCACCCCTTCGGCCTGCTGACAGTGGCCCTGCACATACCAGTTGCCCATATCCGAGAAAACTCGGAATGGATGAATAACGCGATCGGATTCCTGGCCTCTTCCGAAGCTGAAGTAGCGGACCCTCACTTGGCGGCAATCAGCAACCGCGGCCAGCAGAGGCTGGACCCATTCGTCGGCCAGCTCTCCCAGGCTGACCGCGAGGTCCTCGCCCATACTCACTCCAAGCCCATCGGCCAGCTTGGCCAATCCCCGGCTCAAGGGGCCTTCAGGGTCGGCACCGGACAACAGAGCCTCCCCAGCCCCAATAAGACCCAGCGCCTGGCCAGGGGTGAGCCGGAGTGGCCGGGAGAAATAGTCGGCGTTGCTGATCGCCACCCAACCGCCGTTGTCATCTTCATCCAGCCCCATCACGTATATCAGCTCGTCTGGCGTGAACGGGTGCAGCCCAACCACAAACAGCACTTTCACCAAGTCTTCCCGCAGCTCTGTCTCCGGGTAGTCGAAGCGCTGGGACACCTCGCTCAGCTCGGCGCCTCCTTGGGACATCACCCACGGAACCAGTTCCAGCATCCTCCGCAGACGGTCACCAGCGCTCAACCGGCTCATCGGCTCAGTCCTTCGAGCCAAGCCACAATGTCGGTGCGGAGTTCAGGAGGTCCGAGCACTTCGGCATGTTCAAGGAACTCCAAAGCTAGGGATCGGAAGGCGTCTGGGCTTCGAACCACTACCTCGAACACAGCCGAGCCGTCGGAACCCCTCTCCGAGGGCTCTTGGCCGAGCCGCCGAGCGGCCCAAACCGCCTGATCGGGATCAACCTTCAATCGGGCGGTGACAGCCGGGCCGCTTCCGAACTTCCAGGGCTGGAATGGCGCCCAGCCTGTGGTTCCCTCCCGCTGCTGAAAGCCGCCTGGCGATCCCAAAGACATATCGCCTTCAATCCGGTCCACCCGGAAGGTGCGCTTGTCTTCCCGCCCTCGGTCGTGTCCGACCACGTACCAGTGGCCTTGGTCGAAGGCCAGAGTCCAAGGCTCCACTGAACGGGGCTGACCGCCATAGGTGAACTCGGCCACCCGCTGTTCGGTGACTGCCTGGAAGAGCTCAGCCAGGGCGGGATGCACAGGCACCGCGGCCAACTCAGCCTCGGTCCCCTCCCCCACTCGACCGCCTAGCTTCCACAGGGCCTCGGTGCCTGAGACCCCGTCGAAACGAACCGCAGTGGCGGCCCGGTGTAAAGCGGCGAGCTCGTCAGCCTCAAAATCCATCTCTGGCAGTGAGTAGTCCTGCTTGCGAATCCGGTACCCCCAGGTCTCCCGTTCTTGGCCGGGTACTGGTCCGGCGATAACCGGTATGCCGGCATCGGCCAACTGGTTCATATCCCGGTGGAAGGCCCTCTTGGCGGCGGCTCCGTTTTCGGGGTAGCCAGCCGAATCGTCTCCTCGGGAAGTCCCAACCCTTTCCAGCAACTCTTCAATGGACAAAAAGCGGGGAGTCTCGATCAGTGCGGCTATGAGTCGAAGCAAGCGCTCCAGCCTTACCTGCTCTGGCTTTCGTCTCGACCCGGCAACCATCAGCGCCCCTGCTCTGGCTTGCGCCCGGACATCACAAGGATTCGATCAGCTTTTCCACCCGCTCGTCATGGGCTCGGAACGGGTCTTTGCAGAGGACGGTCCGTTGGGCTTGGTCGTTCAACTTCAGATGCACCCAGTCCACGGTGTAGTCCCGCTTGCGCTCCTTTGCCCGTCGAATGAACTCTCCCCGGAGTCGGGCCCGAGTAGTGGCGGGCGGGTGCTCGACCGCATGGCTGATCTCGTCGTCGACGCACATCCGCTCGGCCAAGCCCCGATTCTGCATCCGGTAGAACAAGCTGCGCGAGCGGTTCACGTCGTGGTACTGAAGATCCAGCAGGGCCACCCGGGAGTCGCCGAGACCAAGGCCGTGGCGTTCACGGTAGGCTTCGATTAGGTGGTACTTCATCACCCAATCGCATTCCCGGGTCAAACCTAGGGGATCCTTGGCGATCTGGACCAGGCAATGCTCCCACATCTGCAGGGCCTGCTTGTCTTGGGGCTCTAGCTCCCGACTGTCGGCGTACTTGAGCGCCCGGTCGAGGTACTCAGACTGGATATCCAGTGCGCTGACCTCACGGCCGCTGGCCAGGCGTATCCGCCGAGTGCAGGTGGGGTCATGGCTGATTTCTCGGATAGCCCGGATCGGGTTGTCCAGGGTCATGTCTCTCAACGCCACCGATGGGTCTTCCAACATCCGCAGCAGGATGCTGGTCGCTCCTGTCTTCAAGAATGTGGCGTATTCGCTCATATTGGAATCGCCCACGATCACGTGCAGCCTCCGATACCGCTCAGCGTCAGCGTGGGGCTCATCGCGGGTGTTGATGATCGGCCGAGAACGGGTGGTCGCGCTGGAAACCCCCTCCCAGATGTGCTCGGCTCTTTGGCTCATGCAGTAGGTGGCCCCGCGAGCCGTCTGGAGCACCTTGCCCGCCCCGGCATAGATCTGGCGGCTGACCAGGAACGGAATCAGGACCTCCGCGTACTCGGAGAAGTCGTCGCGCCGACTGGTCAGGTAGTTCTCGTGGCAGCCATAACTGTTGCCCGCCGAATCGGTGTTGTTCTTGAACAGGTAGATGTCCCCCTGAATCCCTTCTTCCCGCAACCGCTGCTCGGCGCTCTCAATAAGCGTTTCCAGAATCCGTTCGCCGGCCTTGTCATGGGCCACCAAGTCGTAGACAGAGTCGCACTCTGGGGTGGCGTACTCGGGGTGCGAACCCACGTCGAGGTAGAGCCGGGCGCCATTGACCAGAAAGACATTGCTGCTACGGCCCCATGACACAACCCGGCGGAACAGATAGCGGGCCACCTCGTCGGGGCTGAGCCGGCGATGTCCGCGCAGCGCGCAGGTAACGCCGTACTCATTCTCTATCCCGAAAATGCGCCGCTCCATGCCTACTCGTTCTCGATCCCGAGATCCCGCCGGTTCATCAGTTCAACAACTCGGCCAGTTCGTCGCCTTCGATCCTCTGGAACGCCCTCCGACCGGTCTCCCGAACCAAGAGAGCCACCTCGAGGTCGTCGGCTTCCAGTGTGCGCTCCTGACCGCTCAGCGCGGCCGAGGAGGCCTTGACGGCATCGCCCACTTCCCATTCACCGTCGTAGGTCTGACCCAATTGCTCGGCAATCGAGTCGGCCTCTCCCCCCAACACGGTGTAGCCGGACTCATCGTTGACAGTGCCGTCGTAGAGCACGTGGAACATCTGATCGCCACCGGGATCAGACGCCACTTCAGCCACCAGTATTTCCACTTCCATCGGCTTCATCTCATGGGTGAAGGTCTGGCCTAGAACTTGGGCATATTGATTGGCCAGACTCCGGGCGTCCACGTCGTCGCGGCTGTAGGTGTAGCCCTTGAGGTCGGCATGGCGCACGCCGGCGATACGGAGCTGATCAAACTCGTTGTAGCGGCCGACACCAGCAAATGCGATCCGATCGTAGATTTCGCTCACCTTCCGCAACGTGTTCGACCGATTCTCCGCACAGATCAAAATGCCGTTGCTGATGCTGAGCGCAGTCAGGGCCCGACCTCGGGCGATTCCCTTGCGGGCAAAGTCAGCCCGATCCTTCATCAGCTGCTCGGGCGCGACGTAGAAGGGCATGGTCATTCGAAATCACCCCCCTGGCTCTCCAAACTGGCCAGGAGATCCCGGAACCGTGCCTCCACATCGGCATCGGCCACTCGCTCGAACCCATCGGCACCGATAACCGCCACCACCGGGTATATGCCCCGCACTAAATCGGGACCGCCAGTGGCGGAGTCCTCCTCTGCGGTGCGGAACAGAGCCGACACCGCCAAATCAATCATCTCATCGGCGTCAGCCCCAGGTCGGTACCCCAATTTGATCACCGTTCCTGCATGCAGGCTTCCGGAACCACCGACCGCGTATTCCCGCTCTTCGTAACGGCCTCCGGTCACGTCGTACTGGAACAGCCGACCGACTTCTCGAGTCGTGTCGTAGCCGGCAAACAGCGGGACCACGGCAAACCCCTGCATGGCCGCGGGCAAGTTGTTCCGAACCATCATGCCCAGCTGATTGGCCTTTCCGTCCAGGCTGAGACCCTTGCCCTCCACCTTCTCATAATGCTCAAGCTGCAACTGGAACAGCCGAACCATCTCCATGGCCGGCCCGGCAGCTCCGGCGATGGCCACCCCGGAATGCCGGTCGGCGGGGAAAACCTTCTCAATCGTGCGATGGCTGATGAGGTGCCCTGCAGTGGCTCGACGGTCCCCCGCCATCACCACTCCCTGCTGGCAGCGAATGGCGACCACGGTGGTGGCATGAGTTATAGCGAGATCGGCAGCCGGGACGTCGGGATCGGGCGGCGCCAACCCGGTGGAGCGAAGCAAAGCCGCAAAGTTGGGGCCCGGGTCGCCCCCGGCTTCAAATAGGGGCAACGTCACAATTGGCAGACTACCGCGATGAGGTCTAAACCGCGCCGGTCCAAACGATCGACTGCCACAAAGGGCTACTGCCCGCCCTTCTGGATATATGACTTCACGAAGTCCTCGGCATTGGTCTCCAACACCTCGTCGATCTCATCCAGCAGGTCGTCGAGTTCGGCCTTCAACTCCTCGACTTGTTCCGAGGCCGCCGGAGCGTCTTCAACTTCAGTCTGCTCGCGTTGAGGCGCCGGTTTCTTAATCTGCTCTCTTTCCGCCATCTCATTCCCCTCATGCCCGAGTTCGTGTGGATCACGATATCGCGCCCACACCAAGGTGAGGGCAATTCGCGGAGGGGCTTCAGCGGGTGCCTGATTCTCTTAGCCGATTCAACAGATCAGCAGCGGTGTCGCAGTCAGCCAAGAGTTGACCGACATGGTCTGCGGTTCCCCGGGAGGGCTCCATCATGGGCACCCGCCGCAGCGGCTCGTCGCCCACATCGAACACGATCGAGTCCCAGTTGGCGGCCACAATGCTGGAGGCCCATCGTTTGAGGCACTGACCTCGAAAATAGGCCCGAGTGTCCAATGGCGGCTCGGTGATGGCTGCTTGCGCGCCGTCGGCGGAGATCAACGATTCCAAACCCGCCCTGGCCGCAACCGACCGCTCGGGCCGCAAGTCGTGGTACTGGAGGTCGAGTGCAGCCAACCGAGCATCGTCAGGGCGCAGGTCGTGGCGCCGGGCCAAGCCCTGGATCAGCCGATACTTCGCCACCCAGTCAAGCTGGCCGGCCAGGGTTACCGGATCGGCTTCCAGACCGGCCAAGACCTGCTCCCACCGGTCGATAACCATCTCGCCCACCGAGCCGCCCACTGTGTCGAGCCCATGGCTGTCGGCATACTTCCGGGCCTGGTCCAACAGGTCCCACTGGATCTCCAGCGCAGTGGCAGATGTTCCATCGGCCAGCTCCAGGGGTTTGGCCAGGCTCAGGTCGTAGGACACCTGCCGCATGGCGAGCACTGGCATTCGAAAGCGAAACTCCCGGGGCAAGACGTTGTCCTCCACCATGGCCAGGACGATGGCAGTGGTTCCCACCTTGAGGAAGGTCGCCACCTCCGACATGTTGGCGTCACCGGCGATCACGTGAAGGCGGCGATAGTGCCGGGCATCGGCGTGAGGCTCATCCCGGGTGTTGATGATGGGGCGTTTGAGGGTGGTTTCCAGCCCCACCTCCTCTTCAAAGAAATCGGCCCGCTGGGTGATCTGGAACGGAACGTCTTCGGTAGTCAGACCCGGTGCCTCGGAGCCCACTTTGCCCGAGCCGGTGAAGATCTGGCGAGTCACCAAATGGGCGGTGGCATGGACCACTATCTGGGAAAAAGGAGTGGCGCGCGCCATGAGGTAGTTCTCATGGCACCCATAACTGTTGCCCTTGCCGTCGGAATTGTTCTTGTACACCACGAGCTCTTGGCCCGGGGGCAGCATCTGGGCGGCCGCTTCCATGGAGCGCCTGAGAATCAGTTCGGCGGCCTTGTCATAGCGAGTCACGTCCAAGGCATTGCTGCACTCGGGGGTGGACAACTCGGGATGAGCATGGTCCACGTAGTAGCGAGCTCCGTTGGTAAGCACGGCATTCACCAAATGGGTCTCGATCTCGGGGGCCAACGACCCCAAAGGAGCAATGCCCCGGATGTCATTGCCCGGCATCTCGTCTTCGAAATCCCAGGTCACTCCGGCAGCCGGTCCACCCTCCCCCGTGCGCTCAACTTCAGACAGATAGGAGTTGATGAGCAGGGACGAAGCCGCGATCGGATTGGCATCGTCGGTGCCGGTGTGTGCGATCCCGAACTCGGTCTCGATGCCGCAGATCTTGGGAACCGCCATGCAGGGCACGCTACATGACTTAGGGGGTGGGTCTGGGGCTCAGAGGTATTGGCCGGGGCCGATGGCCTCTATGGAGCGCCCGCCTTGGCTCGACTCCTCGTCGGACAAGAGCGTGCGGACGAACACGATTCGCTCCCCCTTCTTGCCCGAGATCTTGGCCCAGTCGTCGGGGTTGGTGGTGTTGGGCAGATCCTCGTGCTCCCGATACTCCTGATTCACCGACTTCAGCAGGTCGGTGACGTGGATGCCCGGCGCACCGCCGGCCAACAAACGCTTGATAGCCAGCTTCTTGGCCCGCCGTACCACGTTCTCGATCATGGCTCCGGAAGCAAAGTCCTTGAAGTACATGATCTCTTTGTCACCGTTCTGGTAGGTGACCTCCAAGAACTGGTTGCGCTCCTCTTCCAAGAACATCTCGGTCACGGTCTGCTCAATCATGGCCTGGATGGCCTTGTCGGGGTCGCCACCGCCAAGACCCTCCACCATCTCGGCGGCGATCGGCAGCTCAGAGGTGAGATAGCGGGAGAAAATGGCGCAGGCCGCGTCGGCGTCGGGACGCTGGATCTTGATCTTCACATCTAGACGCCCCGGCCTCAGAATCGCCGGGTCGATGAGGTCTTCCCGGTTCGAAGCGCCGATCACGATCACATTCCGCAGAGTCTCCACCCCGTCGATCTCGGCCAAGAGCTGGGGCACCACGGTGGACTCCATATCAGAGCTGATCCCGGTGCCCCGGGTTCGGAAGAGAGACTCCATCTCGTCGAAGAACACGATCACCGGCCAACCCTCGGCCGACTTCTCCCGAGCCCGTTGGAACACCAGACGGATCTGGCGCTCGGTCTCACCCACGTACTTGTTCAGCAGTTCCGGACCCTTGATATTCAAAAAATAGGAGCGTGCTTCCCGGTCCGAGCTCATATCGGCCACTTTGCTGGCCAGGGAGTTGGCCACCGCCTTGGCGATCAGGGTCTTGCCGCAACCCGGCGGCCCGTACAACAAGATGCCCTTGGGTGCAGGCAACTGGTACTCGGCGAACAGATCCTGGTGAACGAAGGGGAGCTCAACCGCATCGGTGATCTGCTCGATCTGCTCGTCCAAGCCGCCGACCTGCTCGTAGGTGATATCGGGAACTTCCTCTAGCACTAGGTCTTCTACTTCGGGCCGGGGCAGGCGCTCGACGAGCAGACCCGAGCGAGAGTCCATAAGCGCAGTGTCCCCGCTCTTGAGCGGCTGGTCGATCATCTCGGTGGCCAACTCCACCACGCGCTCCTCGTCGGCCCGCCCGACAATGAGCGCCCGCAGACCGCCGGCCAATACCTCCTTGATGGTCACCACTTCGCCGGTGCCATCGCCCACCCGGGAAAGAACGACGTTCAGCGATTCGTTCAGAACAACCTCCTGTCCCCGGCTCAGCTCCTCAGACTCGATCTCGGGATGGAGGGCGACCCGCATCTTGCGACCCCCCGAGAACACATCCACCGTCCCGTCCTCGTTGCGACCCAACAGAGTCCCGTACGCCGACGGGGGCTGGGTGAGCTTGTCCACCTCATCCCGCAGTGCGGAAATATGCTCACGGGCTTCGCGAAGGGTATAGGTGAGCTTCTCGTTCTGGGAGACAGCCTTGGCCAGCTGTCCCTTGGTCTCCAAGAGCCGCTCTTCCAGGGTGCGGACCCGCTTGGGGGCATCCTGAAGCCGCTGGCGGAGAACGGCAATCTCTTCTTCAAGCGCTGCTACCTGCTCGGCTGGAGAAGACTCCTCTGGTGCGATACCTGCTTGCTCGGCTGGAGAAGACTCCTCTGGTGCGATACCTGTATCTGCCGCTGCGTCGCCGTCTGTCATACCAACGCGACTTTACACGCGCTTTATTCAATTTCCGCTGTATGGCCAAGGTCGACTTCCGGTCGGTTACACTGAAGGCCCACCCAGCGTCTACCATGCTTGCCGTCCGCTGCCTGTAATGAAAGGGCCACTGCACCGATGCAAATGAAGGTCTGGATCGATCAAGATCTCTGCACTGGTGACGGTCTCTGCGAAGAGATCGCCCCCGATGTCTTCACTCTGCTCGATGACGGTCTTGCCTACGTGAAAGAAGGCGACAAGGTCTTCAGCGAGCCGGGCGGCGTCGAAGGGCTGGCCATCGTGCCCGAAGGGCAGGAAGAGGCCACCATCGAGTCAGCCGAGGAATGCCCTGGGGAGTGCATCTTCATCGAGGTCTGAGCCTCTCCTCTAGATTCCCCTCCTAATCAGCGAGTCGACGGGCAGCAGTCACAAACCCGGTGTGGCCCACCATGCGATGCTCGGGCCTGACCGCGTCGCCTTTGATGTGCCAGCCACGATGAAGGACTTCCATGGTGGAAGCAAAGGCCCAAGGTCCGGAGTCGCAGGCTTCTCGCAGTTGCACTGCCTGAATGATGCTCGGGGTGTAGGCCACCAGGATCCCGCCGGGACACAGTGAAGCAGCCGCGTGAGGCACCACCCGCCAAGGCTCTGGCAGGTCGAGCACAATCCGATCCAAGCCCTCGGCGTCGATTCCCTGGTAACAGTCCCTGATTTCCACCTGGAAGCGATCAACGGCCTTCGCGCCGAGAAAGCCGGTTACGTTCTCGACCGCCTGTTGGGCGAAGTCCTCTCTGACCTCATAGCCCACCACCACTGCTCCAGCTCTCAGCAGGCTCAGCGACAGCGCCCCCGATCCCACTCCTGATTCCAATACCCGAGCACCGGGGAAGACGTCGGCGTGCATCAAGATGGCCGCGCTGTCCTTGGGGTACACCACCTGTGCTCCACGAGGCATCTTCAGCACATAGTCGCGGAGCGTGGGGCGCCAGCCGGTCAGCTCAGCATTGCGGGTCGTACGTACCTGCGTTCCCTCGGGGCCGCCGATCAGCTCGTCGTGAGCCACCGACCCCGCGTGGGTGTGGAATTCACCGCCCTCGACCAGTGTGAGCAGATAACGGCGACCCTTTCGGTCGGTCAGCAAGACCAACTCGCCGGCTTCGAGCGCCCGGCTCACTGCGATTCGTCTGAAAGATGGGAGATAATCAGGCTCTCGCCGGGCCGCAGTTCCTGGGACAACACCTTTCGCATCTGGCGGGTGCTCGCCATCCGCCGCAAGAGTCGGACCCCCCAAACCGCCCCGCCCAAGATGAGCCACACCCGGCTCCCGCCCACCACGCCACGCCTGATGGCCTGTCGACGCAAGTACCCCAGAGGATCTGGCATCCGATCAGACCCGGCGGACTTCGACCACGGTCCGGCTGGCCCGCCCGCGGCGACGCCCCAACATGAATGCCAACGCAACCAGCACGGCCAACACCACTACTCCCCCGGCCAGCGCCGGAGTGCGGGCCGCCTCTGCGGTGCCGTCCAAACTGTGCTTCAGTTCTTCGAACTTGGCCTGGATGTCGTCTCTGTTTATCGCCTCGCGGCCCAAGTCCAGATCGCTCACGAACGGTCTCCTCTCGATGCTTGGCTTCTGAGCGCGAACATACTGGCCAGAACGACAAGCAGTCCGACCAGCACAACTACATAGGGCAGGGCGCTCATGTTGCCGCCGAACACCCCAGAGGCCTCGGTTTGGAGCAGGCGCAATCCGGCAATGGTCAGGAAGATCAGCCCGATCCCGATGCTCAGCGCGCCAAGTACGCCGAGCTTGAGCGTCTTCCCCAAGTGGGTGAGCGGCGTGACGATCTCCTGTCGGCCATAGCCGATGAGCAGCGTCTTCAATTCGGCCAACGTTGCGTTGGGCGAATTCCCCTCTCGGGCAGCTCTTGAACGTTTGGACACGGGCTCCTCCTGCAACCGCTCAGCCTACCCGGGTGGTTCCCGCTACCCCATTTCGATTCTGGCTCGAATGACCTCTTCGGCGTCAGACAGAAGTTCGGCCAACAGGCCCAAGCGGAAAGTCGCATTGTCTGCGGTTAGCAGCTTCTGTCGGTCGAGCGGCCCCATCGGAGAGAGAGCCGAGAGCTGCCAGACCGCAGTCGAGGGATCCTCAGATATCTCGAAGTCGGCGGGAGGCCCGGGAGCCCCCAATTCTGATTGCAATGCCAGCACCCGGCGCCACTGCGCCACCACCGAGGGCAGCTGGCGGGCTGCGTCTTCATCGTTGACTTGGCCGGTGTCGGGCCAATCTTGGACTTCGGCCCGAGGATAGGGGTCATCCTCCAGCCAGTGGGAAACTTGAACCCGGCGTGTACCCCCGACCATGAGGCCCCAGCGGCCATCGGGAAACTCTTGGGCGTCGATGATCTTGGCCACCGTTCCGGCACAGGTGCGGGTATCACCGCCCCCGACCTCGCTGCCCCGCTCGATGAGCACCACCCCGAACTCTCGGTCGCCGTCCAGGCAGTCTCTTGTCATCTGCCGGTACCGGGGCTCGAACACATGGATCGGCACCACCATGGTGGGCAACAGCACCATCCCCAGTGGGAACATGGGCATCGTGGTTGCCTCGGTCATGTTGGCGTGATCCCGCGTCGACGTCAGCCGAGCCGAAGTGGTGCTAGTTGGATGTCGTCGAGGGTCGGCTTCGCTTCCAGGCTGGCCAAATGGCCGACGACACGGCTCTCAAGTTCCTTCAGAGCCTGGTTGTTCGGCGGGCCCTGCTGGTTGGCGATGAAAGCAAAGGTCAACTCTTGGCCACGGCCGATGTCGATATACCCCATCATCACCGAAGTGCCCGATGTCCCGCCTGACAGCGCTCTGATCCGCCCGGGGTTCTCGACGCTGGTGAATCGGCTCTGAAGCGGTCCGGCCTCGGCCGCGGTGGGCAGCAACTCACGGAACAGCGGGGCGTACTCATTGCTGTCTAGGAGTGCCGTGAACACCGGGCAGGTGGCCACATTGTCCGGATCAAGTCCCGAGCCGTCGTCGAATTTGAGGGGTTGGAACTGATCGGAGTTGATCCCGACCCTGGCCAGCGTGTTGTTCATCGCCTGAAGTCCGGCTTGGGTGCTGCCCACCCCCGTGGTGACCCATCCGATTTCCTTGATCAGCATCTCGATGGTCTCGATATCCCGGTTGTCGAGAATCTGCCGATAGTAGGCAGAAAGCGGCGCTGATTCGATTGACGCCAGGATGTAGAGCTCTTCTCCCTCCGGCACTCCCTCCGAGCGAGGGGTGCGGCGTATGACCACGTCCCGCGCCTCGAGCATGTCGTCGAACAGCGCCGCGGCATACCACGGTGGATCGTCCGCGACCACATAACCAACCGCCTCCTCATTGGCTTGAGTCGCGGTCTCTTCGGCTTCTAACTCTGGGTCCGAAACCGGGAACTGCCGCCAGCCGTCGTCGAATTGCAAAGCCAGCAGGGTGCCGATGTTCTGGGACTCAATGGTCTCCTCCGGCCAAGAACCGTAGAACAGGTCGTCATAGCGAGTGGCGTCGCCCACCACCGCACCTGTCACCAGAGCCAAGCCATCGTCCACTAGATCCTGAGCCAGTTCCTCGATGGGAGTGCGGAGTTGGTTCTGGCCCAATTCCAGGGTGGCAGCAAACTCGCGGGTCAACAACAAGGGATCGCCTCCACCGACTAGGTAGACATCTCCGTTGATCACGCCGCCCTCCATCGGAACCACCGACTGGACCGAGGTTGTAAAGGTGTGACTAGGTCCCAGCGTCTGGTGAGCCGTGGCCAGGGTGAGCAGCAAGGTGGCATCAGAAGGTGAAACCGGAGTGTTGGCGTAACCGTTCTCGCGAGGGTCAAAGGAGCTTCCATTCTGAGTCACATGGAGGCATGCAGAGACGGGGGAGCTAGCCATCAACTCGTCCAAAGTGTCGAAGAAGTCAGGCTCAGTGAGCGACGGGGCCAGCATGGAGGTGAGACGGCGGGTGGAGACCAAAGGAGTACCCACACCCGGTGGAACAGTGTCGTCAGTGGCCACCTCCCCCAGATCGTCATGAAGCTGGTCGCTGAGCTGGTTCGAGCCGAATAGCGCGACAAGGGCAATCACAAGCAGCAGAACGGGCATCACGATTCGGCGCACTGGAATTATCCTAGGAGGCGCTTGCGCCAGCGGGCGTACCACCACATGTGGTGCAAAGCTCTCACCGTCCGGTCAGCGGAAGGAAAGCAATAGCTGCCCTGGGCAGCCAGCGTGGCCGGACCGGCGTTGTCAGGCTGGGTTATCCCCAGTTCGGTCGCGGCCAAAATGGGCTTGCCCGTTCGAGCGGAGGCATCGGCTGCGGCTTGGGCGAAGCGGCTGTCCTGGCGCTCATGGTACTCACAGATACGGGCCAGTTCGGCCGCCTCGAAGTACGGGCCCGACCGCAAGTGGGACGCAGTATTGGCTTGAATCCCCATACCCAGATAAATCACCGCGTCGACTTCTGGATGATCGGCAACGAGGTCAATGACCTCGGGAATGGTGTCGCGGCTCTCGCCCCCAGCCAGGTCGATCGGATTGCTGCGACTCCAGCGGGGCGGTACCAACCCATCGATGGCCTCCTTCAAGTCGGCGGGGAGGGGAATCAACTCAAGTTTCGACTTCGAGAGCGCGTCAGCGGCGATAACCCCCCATCCGCCCGCGCTGGACAGCACCAGAGTACGGGGCCCCGCAGGAAGGGGCTGGGTGGCGAAGGCGGCCACCGCGTCATAGGCCTCTTCGATGGTTTGAGCCCGTACCGCACCGCTCTGGCGCACCATCCCGTCGAAAATCCGATCGTCGGTTGCCAGCGCTCCCGTGTGGCTGGCCGCGGCCTGCGCTCCCCGCGGGGTGGTTCCCCCTTTGACCAGTACGACCGGCTTTGCCGCGGCCACTCTCTTGACAGCTGCGGCAAATGCTGGGCCGTCTTCTACTCCTTCGACGTAGGCAGCCATGGCCTTGGTGTGGGGATCGCTAGCAAACCACCCCAGATAGTCCACCACTCCCAACATGGCGGCGTTTCCCGCACTCACCGCTCGGCTGATGCCGACCCCGCTCTGTGCCGCGTAGTTCATGAACGCCGAGACCAGATTGCCCGACTGGCTGGCTACTGCAATCGGCCCAGGGGGCGGAATGGGCGCCACGATCTGGGCGGCCAGCTTGGCCGGATTGGAAATCAGCCCCTGCCCATTCGGTCCCGCCACCACCATGCCCAGCGACCGGGCCAGTTGCACCAGTTCCTTTTCGGCTCGAGCCCCTTCGGAACCTGCTTCCCGAAAGCCGCCTGAGGCAACGAATGCCGCGCCAATCCCTCTGCTGGCCGCCGATCTCAAGATCTCAGAGCATGTGTGGGGCGGAGTGCAGACGAAGACCAGGTCGGCTGCCCCCTCAGGTATATCGGCGACCGACTCCAATGCGTCGACTCCCAAAATGCTGGGTTGATCGGGGTTGGTGGCGAAGACCGGCCCGTCGAACCCTCCGGCCAACACGTTGTGAAGAGCAACGAATCCGAACTTGCCTGGATGGGTGGACGCGCCAGCTACCACGATGCCCTGGGGGTTGAATAGAAGATCTAACGGTGGCCGACTCATGAGCCCGTCGTCACCACCAGAGCGTCTACAGCCACCGGCAACCCGTCCCGGATCACCAGGGGATTTACATCGATAGCCTCGACCCCTCCCCCTCCTCCGGCCTGAGCCAAGCCCAACAACGAGTCCACCAACGCACCCTGGTCCACCGCAGGTTCGCCCCGGAGCGGAGCCATGAGAGCGGGGATGTCCAAGTCTTCGATCATGTCCTTGCAGTCGGCCTCGCTCACCGGAAGAAGCCGGAACACTGCCTCCCCCACTGCTTCGGCCAGAACCCCTCCCAAACCGAGCATGAGCGCGGCACCGAACTGCTCGGTGTGTACTACGCCGGCGATGAACTCTCGATACCCGGCAACCATCTCCGATACCAGCAGGGCCACCTCGCCGTCGTCTTCGACGGCTGCGGCCAGCAGGTCGTCGGCTGCGCTGCGCACCGCAGAGGAGTTGTCGAGACCCAGCCGCACCAACCCCCGTTCGCTCTTGTGTGCCAGCGACGAGCCGCACAGCTTTACCGCCACCGGACCGCCGATTTCGACCGCTGCGGCCACCGCCTCGTCGGCTGAGTGCGCCAGTTTGTCTCTGCTCACGGCAACGCCATGGCGAGCGAGAAGCTGCTTCGACTCGAACTCCGACAACACCCCCACCCCGAACACGCTACTTGCCTGTCTCCCCCTTTCTCACCCTGACGCCTCAGCGTTAGGCACTAGGTTCTGGGTCGTTCAACCTTCATGTAACCCCCCTCTGTCCTCTAGGGTCACATCCGTGGCTGTTGTTATCAGCAGCCGGTCCTAACCCATTGGGAGTTCAACTCGTGCAGATAGTGATCGCGATTGCAGTAGGCCTCGCGCTTACCCAGCTGGCCAATCTCGCCACCACCGTGTATTTGCACCGGGACCTGGCCCATAAGGCTGTTCAGATGCATCCCGCCATTCGCAGCTTCTTCAAAGTGTTCCTCTGGATGGCGACCGGAATCTCAGCCCGGCAGTGGGCCGCAGTCCACCGCAAGCACCATGCGTACACCGATGCCCCTGAAGACCCCCACTCACCAGCCCGGTTGGGCTGGCTTCGCGTGCAGCTCACCAATGCCGCCCTCTATCGGCGATCGGCCCGCGACCCCCGCACCACTGAGCGCTACGCCAAAGACATCCCCATCACCCTGCCCGACCGCATCCTGCTAAACCGGGGGATCATCGGTTTGGCCTTGGGAGTCGCCATTCTGGTGTTCTGGCTGGGCTGGGTGCCCGGTCTAGTGGCCTCAGCGGTCCATACCGTGGGCTATATCGGCTTGGGCGGCTCGGTAAACGGGGTGGCCCACACATTCGGCCGCCGCCCCTTCGACAACAGCGCCACTAACGTCACCTGGTTGGCCTGGCTCACCTGCGGCGAGGGCTACCACAACAACCATCATGCCGCCCCAACATCGGCTCGCTTCGCCCGACGGTGGCATCAATTCGACTTGGGCTGGTGGTTCATCTGCGTGGCCAGCTGGCTCGGTTTGGCTCAAATTCGCCATGCCGACGTCGACGCGCTGGCCTCTCGCTCCACTACATCTGTTCAGGTTTGACGAAGAACCTCCCCCCATTTGTGTAACGCAACGTTTTTTCCGCTGACGGAGCGCGCCGTCGGACTAGCGTGCAGGTAGTGAGCAGGTATGGGGCCGCTTTATCCGAGCATCCTGACTCGGCTAACGCCGCGGGAGAGGTAATCGGCGAGATCCTCGAAGCGGTGGGACCCTCCCCCGACTTAGCCGTGCTGTTCACCTCGGCCTCCCATCAGGAAGCGATCAACGAAATTGCCGATGCCATCCACCAGGTCTTGGCTCCGTCTGTTCTCATCGGCGCCACCGCGGTGTCGGTGATCGGCGGCCCGCTCGAAGTCGAGGAGCGCCCGGCTGTTTCCCTTTGGGCCGCAGCCCAATGCTCCGCCCGTGCGGTGCGGCTCGAAGCAGTCCGCGGCCCCGACGGCTGGGCAGTGGGCGGGATTCCCGTCGATGCCGAGGGAACACTGCTGGTGGTCCCCGATCCATTCACCTTCCCCAGTGATGCCTTGTTGAATGCGGGACCGCCTATGACCGTGGTGGGAGGTCTGGCCTCTGCTGCCGGCCGGCCGGGAGGCAATCGCCTGGTTCTGGGCCATCAGGTCTACGACGATGGTGCGGTAGGCGTCATCCTCGATCCCCAGGTAAAGGTTCGCACCGTTGTCTCTCAGGGTTGTCGCCCCATTGGCCAGCCCTTCACCGTGACCAAGTCTGAGGACAACATCGTCTCGGAGATGGGAGGCCGCCCGGCGGTGGACCGCCTGCGGGAGACCCTTTTGGCGCTAGACGAGGCCGACCGGGCCCTGGTATCGAGAGGACTCCATATCGGCATTGTCATCGACGAGCACAAATCAGAATTCCACCGGGGCGACTTTTTGATCCGGGGATTGATCGGTGCCGACGAGCAAACTGGCGCACTGGCGGTGGGCGACTCGGTCGAAGTCGGCACCACAGTCCAATTCCAAGTGCGGGACGCTGCCACCGCCGACGAGGATCTGCGCGAGCTGATGGCTGACGCTTCCGCTGGGTCGGCCTTGGTATTCACGTGCAACGGCAGGGGGACCCACCTGTTCGAAGGCCCCGACCACGACGCGGCCGTGGTCCACGAGGCTCTGGAGAGAGCGCCGGTGGCCGGAATGTTCTGCGCCGGCGAACTCGGCCCGATCGGGGGCCGCAATTTCCTCCACGGATTCACCGCTTCGGTGGTGCTGTTCCCATGACCATCCGACATTTCCCATGACCATCTGAAAGGACCGGCCGATTTATGCCCGCGTTCCCCGCCGCTCTCGAAAGCCAAGGCATCAGCGTGATCCGCGGCCTTGCCATGGACGCCCCTCACCGCGCCCGCTCCGGGCATCAGGGGACGGCCATGGCTATGGCACCACTGGCTCATGTGCTTTGGACCCGAATAATGAGCTACGACGCCGACGACCCGACTTGGCCCGACCGGGACCGGTTCGTGCTCAGCGCCGGCCACGCCTCCATCCTGCTGTACTCGATGCTCCATTTGACCGGCCAAGGGCTGACCCTGGACGACCTGCGGGACTTCCGCCAGTGGGGAAGCCGCACTCCCGGACATCCTGAGGCCGGCCACACCGCGGGTGTGGAGGTAACAACCGGGCCGCTAGGCCAAGGAATCGCCAACGCGGTGGGAATGGCCCTGGCCGAGCGCTGGCTGCGTCACCGTTTCGGCGCCGATGTCTGCGATCACCGAGTGTTCGCTCTATGCAGCGACGGCGACCTCTCCGAGGGGATCAGCCATGAGGCCGCCTCGCTGGCTGGACATCAGCGCCTCGACCGGCTGGTCTGCCTGTACGACGACAACCGGATCACGATTGACGGGCCGACCGACCTGTCACTGTCTGACGACGCGGCCCAGCGATTCGAGGCCTACGGCTGGCATGTGGTGGACCTGGGTGAGGCTGCCGAGGATCTTGATGCCCTCGAAACAGGAATCAGAACGGCAATGGCAGTGGACGACGCTCCGTCGATGGTCATTGTCCGCAGTCATGTCGCTTTTCCATCCCCGGGCCAAACCGATAACCACGAGGCCCACGGCTATTCGCTGTTCGACGAGGAGATCGCGGCTACCAAGGCAGTGATGGGGCTGCCGGCCGACAGGTCCTTCTATGTACCCGACGACGTGCTCGATGCCTACCGGGCGGCTGGTCGCCGGGGTGCCTCCGAACGGTTGGCCTGGCGACAACAGGTGGAAGCACTTGGACCCCAGCGTTCGGAGTACGAGGCTTGCCTGGCTGGTCGGGGGCTTCCCGGCTGGGAGAACAAGCTCCCGTCGTGGCCCGCCGGCGAGTCGGTAGCCACCCGCAAGGCCAGCTCCGCCTGCCTCAATGCCATGGCCGATGTCGTCCCGGGCCTGATCGCGGGCGGCGCCGACCTCACCGGCAACACCGGAACCAGCCTCTCCGACGCCGAACCGCTCAGCTCGACCCACCCTGCCGGACGCCAGATCTACTTCGGCATCCGAGAGCATGCCATGGGTGCGGTGCTCAACGGAGCCGCTCTACACGGAGGCGTGGTCCCGATAGGGGGCACCTTCCTAGTGTTCAGCGACTACATGCGGCCCGCGGTTCGATTGGCTGCATTGTCGGGGGCCCACAGCATCTTCGTGTGGAGCCACGATTCTGTGGGGGTTGGCGAGGACGGCCCCACCCACCAGCCGATCGAGCACGTCATGTCGCTACGGGCCATTCCCGGCCTGCGAGTGTTCCGTCCGTCCGACGGCAACGAGGTGGCGGAAGCGTGGCGGCTGGCTGTCGATCTTGATGGCCCCAGCGCCATGATCCTGACGCGACAGAACGTGCCTGTCTTGGAGGGAACCGCAGCTGACGACGGCGTGGCCCGAGGCGCCTACACCTTGGTCGACCGGCCCAACCCCGAGGTGATACTGGTGGGCTCCGGCAGCGAGGTATCGCTCTGTGTCGACGCGGCAACCGCTCTGTCGGAGCAGGGCGTAAGCGCTCGAGTGGTCTCTATGCCCTGCTGGGAGTTGTTCGCCGAACAAGATCCGGCCTACCAGGAAGGCGTGCTGTTGCCGGGAGTGCCCAAGCTGTCGGTGGAAGCCGGGGTAACACTGGGCTGGGAGCGTTGGGTGGACCTTCCTGTGGGCATCGACCGCTTCGGGGCGTCGGCACCAGGGTCAGAAGTGCTGGACAAGCTGGGGATGAACCCGGCCAACGTAGCCGCTCAGGCGGTATCGCTGATCGAGAGCGAGGAGCAACAAAGATGAGCAGTCTCCACGACTTGTACCGCGAGCACGGGCAGAGCCCTTGGCTCGACAATCTGCGCCGAGAGTGGATCGTCAACGGTGAGCTGGACCGCTGGGTTGAGCGCGGCGTGCGAGGACTCACTTCCAATCCCAGCATCTTTCAGAAGGCCATGACCTCGGGGCGCGAATACGACGAGCAGTTCGCCGGATTGCTGGCCGACGGATTGAGCGTTGCCGATGGCTATTGGGAGCTCGTGCTCACCGACATCGGGGGTGCTCTTGACGCGCTCGCCCCGGTACACGACACCAGTGACGGCCTGGATGGCTTCGTCTCGGTGGAGGTCGATCCCAAGCTGGCCCGCGATACCGATGGCACCCTGGCCGCGGCCCGGGCGCTCCACCAGCGCGTCAACCGCTCCAATCTCTACGTGAAGATCCCCGGGACCGCTGAGGGCCTTCCCGCCATCGAGGCCATGACCGCTGAAGGGCGCAGCATCAACGTGACCCTCTTGTTCTCGTTGTCCCGCTACGCCGAGGTGATCGAGGCCTATCTCCGCGGCCTAGAGGCTTGCCCCGGCGACCTGTCATCAGTTTCCGGGGTGGCCTCCTTCTTCATCAGCCGCACCGACACCGAAGTGGACCGACGTCTGGAGGCCATCGGCACTCCGGAGGCGCTGACCCTGCGGGGTCAAACTGCGGTGGCCCAAGGCCAAGTGGCCTACAAATTGTTCACAGAGCAGTTCACCGGGCCCCGCTGGGAGGCTCTGAAAGCCCGAGGGGCACGAGTGCAAAGGCCGCTGTGGGCTTCCACTTCCACCAAGAACCCGGCTTATCCTGACACCCTGTATGTGGATCAGCTCATCGGGCCCAACACTGTGAACACGCTGCCTGACGCCACCCTGGAAGCGTTCACTGACCACGGAACACTGGCCCGTACCGTGGATGCCGACCCCGACGCCGCCCAGTCGATTCTGGATAGAGTCGCCAATGTCGGCGTAGACCTCGATGCGGTGGCCGACCGGCTGGAGCACGAGGGGGTGTCAGCCTTCGTGAAGTCATTCGACGACTTGCTGGAAAGCCTGGCCACAACCGCCGATCGATTGACGGAAGGCCATCGGTGACAATTACCGCCACCGGCAGTCATAGCCTTCTGGATCTGGACCTGGCCGAACTCATGGCCCAGGCCCGAGAGATTCGGGATCGAGCGCACGGTGCCCGGGTGACCTATTCCCCGAAGGTGTTCATCCCACTCACCATGCTGTGCCGGGACAAATGCGGCTACTGCACCTTCGCCCAGCCTCCGGCTCGGTTGGAGTCGCCCTACCTCAGCGATCACGACGTGCTGGCCATCGCCGAATCGGGAGCGGCCGCCGGCTGCCACGAAGCGCTCTTCACCTTGGGCGAGCGCCCCGAACTGCGCTACCCCGATGCCGCAAAGTGGCTGAATCAGCACGGATTTGCCTCCACCGTGGACTACCTGGCCCATGCCACCCGGCTCGTGGTGGACAAGACCGGGCTGCTCCCCCACGCCAACGCCGGGGCGCTTTATTCCGAGGAACTGGCCCTGCTCCGCAAGACCTCCCCATCGCAGGGGATGATGCTCGAGACCCTGGCCGATCTGGACTGCCATCGGGGATCACCCGACAAGACCCCCGACCGGCGCCTGGCCACTTTGGAGGCCGCGGGTCGACTGGCCATCCCGTTCACTACCGGAATCCTGGTGGGGATCGGGGAAACTCGCGCCGACCGAGTCGACGCCCTAGAGGCCATCGCTGAATCTCATCGGCGCTGGGGCCACATTCAAGAGGTCATTGTCCAGAATTTCCTGCCCAAGCCGGGCACGGCCATGCACGCCGCTCCGCCCTGCGAGGGCGACGAGTATCTGGAAGCCATCGCTCTCGCTCGTCTCATCTTGCCTGAGGAGATCCACCTTCAGGCCCCGCCCAACCTCTCTGACGACTTCGGTCGGCTGCTCGATGCGGGCATCGACGATTGGGGAGGGGTCTCCCCCGTCACCGCTGACCACGTGAATCCTGAGCGCCCATGGCCTGCCCTCGAACGATTGCGGGCAGTCACAGAGACCAAAGGGTTCGCTTTGGCACCCCGGCTGACCGTGTATCCCGAGTACGCGCTCGACTCCGAGCGATGGCTCGATCAGGACATGCGGTTCCCAGTGCTTGACCGCAGCGATGCCGAGGGTCTGGGACGATCCGATGACGGCGGCTGGTACTCCGGCGCTGATGCCGCACCGCCGCAGTTGCTCACGCCACCGCCTAGCCGCGGCACTGCCGGAGGTGCGGTAGGCGAAGTAATTGCCGGGGTCCGGGCTGGCCAAGAAGTCGGGGTCGAAGAGATCGTGACCCTATTTGGTGCTCGGGGACCCGAAGTCCGATCGGTGGCTGCGCTGGCCGACGAGCTACGCCAAAGCGCGGTGGGAGACGAGGTCACCTGGGTGTCCAACCGCAACATCAACTACACCAACGTGTGTACGTTCAAGTGCCGGTTTTGTGGATTCTCCAAGGGCCCGCTGTCGCTCAACCTGAGAGGCGACCCCTACTTGCTGAGCCTGGACGACATCGCCGAGCGCACGGTAGAGGCGGCCGAGGCCGGTGCCACGGAGGTCTGCTTGCAAGGCGGCATCCACCCCAACTTCGATGGCGACTACTACATCGACGTCACCCGGGCCGTGAAAGACGCGGTCCCCGACATCCATGTCCACGGATTCACCGCCCTCGAGGTCACTGAGGGCGCCCGACGGCTGGAAGAGCCGCTGGCCGACTATCTGCGCCGGTTGATGGACGCCGGCCTCCGCTCACTGCCCGGCACGGCCGCGGAGATTCTCGACGATGAGATTCGGGCAGTGATCTGCCCCGACAAGATCGACACCGGCGAGTGGTTGGAGGCTCACCGCACCGCCCACGGGCTCGGCTTGCGGTCCAACGTGACCATCATGTTCGGCACGGTCGAGCAGCCCGTGCACTGGGCTCGCCACCTGGTCCGCACCCGCGAGCTCCAAAAGGAGACCGGCGGGTTCACCGAATTCGTCCCGCTGCCGTTCGTTCACATGGCCGCTCCCATCTACTTGCAAAAGCGATCCCGACGGGGTCCCACCTTCCGGGAGGCATTGCTGATGCACGCCGTGGGCCGTATCGCCTACCACGGCTGGATCCACAACATCCAGGCCTCCTGGGTGAAGTTGGGCATGGCGGGGGCCGCCCAGATGCTCCAAGCCGGCGTGAACGACTTGGGCGGCACCCTAATCAACGAGAACATCTCCCGGGCCGCCGGCGCCTCCCACGGCCAAGAAGCCACCGAGGGCGACCTTCAGGCCATCTGCGCCCCCCTAGGCCGCACCCTCCACCAACGCACCACGCTTTATGACGCAGTAGCGGGATAGGCACCCGCCGCTACTGCCTCCACTCAGAGGCAGACGGGTTATTGCCCCCCCCCTCCCCCCTAAGCTAGATTGGCATTCGCCAAATATTCCTAGACTGAAGGCAGGCAAATGTCGGACACAGCCAAGAAGAATCACCAGGATGGGGTTGAGTTGACCGAATCCGAGTTGGAGCAAATCCAAGGCGCCAGCGGCGGCAGCGGGAGCACAACTCCGTCTGTCGGCCATACAACCGGAAACATTGGCCCCGGTGCCGCTTCTGCCAATGCCAGATATAACGCGGCCAACCCGTAGCGGGCGCCTCTCAGCACCGCGCCTATGCCAGTTGGCGCTCCACTAGCCGCCGGAACACACCGCCAGCGTCGTAGAGTTCTTTGAAGTCTCCAGCTTGCACGACGCGCCCCGATTGCATCACATAGATGCGGTCGGCTTGACGGATTGTGGAGAGCCGGTGCGCGATCACGATGCGGGTGGCGGCGAGGCGCTCAATGCCGGCCATAACCTGAGCCTGGCTGCGCGAGTCCAGCCAACTCGTTGCCTCGTCTAACCACACCACGCGCGGGTTGCGCGCCAGCGCCGCTGCTATGCGGATTCTCTGCGTCTGCCCACCCGAGAACATCGAGCCTTCAGTGACCACGGTGTGAAGCTGCATCGGCATGTCGGAGATCTCATCGGCAATGTCGGCCCGACGGGCCGCGCTCCATGCGTCTTCAATGGTCAAGTCGTCGCCCATTCCGATGATGTTGTCGGAGAGGGTGCCGGGTTGCAGCGCGCCGTCCTGGGTCACCACGCCTAATTGCCGGCGCAGCGCATAGCGGTCGAGGAAGGCCACATCGCGACCGTCGTAGTACACGCTGCCTGATATCGGCGCCTCGAGTCCGAGCCCGAGGCGCATCAGAGTGCTCTTGCCGGAGCCGGAGTCGCCGACTATCGCGATGAACTCGCCCGGGCGCGCGGCGATCGACACCTCAGTGATGAGCTCCACATCTGGGTCGTAGCGGAAGCTGACATGGTCGAAGCGAACGTCGCCTCCGATTTCAAAAGCACTGTCGCCCCGACCTGAAGGCTCGGGGCGCTCCCGCAGCACCGGCTTGACCTGCTCGTATGCAGGCACCGCCGCCGCCACAGCCTCGAAGGAGCGGGTGAGGCTGGCCGCAGCACCGTAGAAGGTCATTGCCACGGCGTAGACGACGAGGAAGTCGCTGACCGAGAGTCGGCCGCTTCCCCGCGACAAGGCGACGCCGCACAGGACCGCGCCGATCAACGCCGGCATCGCCGCGCCCAGCGATACCAGGTGCTCGTTCATGCGGGATACCGCAATAGCCGCCAAATGGCGCTCGCGATAATGGCGAGCCCATCGGGCGAAGGCGGAGGGCTCGGCCCCGGCCCCGCGCAGCTTGCTGATCCCGCCGATGAACTGGAGCAGGTCGCTGGTGGCGCGGCGCTCCGCGGCGAAACCGCGTCGCTGCGGTCCGAACTGCCGGAACCCGACCACCGCCCCGATTGCCACGCTCAGAACAGCCAGCGAGAGGCTCACCACCGCGAGGGTTACGTCGTACACAAAGGGGATGGCAAGCGTGGGCGCCAAGAACACAACCGCCAGAAGCGAGTTCGCCACCAGGCCCGAGATCTGGTCGCGCATCCACTGGAAGCTCGCCATGCGCGTGGCGAGATCGCCGGTGGTGAATGTCCGCAGAAAGCTCGGCGGAAGAGACAGCACACGATCCCAGGCCGCCGCGCTGACGCGGGCGGCAACACGGCCTTCGAGGCGCATCAGCGAGGTTCCCAGTAGAACCTGTAGCACCACCCCCACAACGGCAAAGCTGCCGAGCGCCACGACCACTTGAACGAGCATGCCGCCGGACGCGCTCACGAGGACCCAGTCGGTGAGCACACCGATCGCCACTGCGGGCGCCTGCATCAAGACCGCGGCAGCAATCCCGGCAATCGCGAAGCGCGCCAAATCGCCGGCAATTCCCTGACTCGCGACGCTGGCGAGGTTGAGCACTCCTGCCTGTTGCTCTTTCGGAAAGGTCGGATAGCAGAGCCAGGCCTCATCGGCCAGTTCCTGGGCCGCCTCGGCGCTTAGCCGGCGCGTCGTTCCTTTGACGGGATCGACCATGCGATACCGGCCGGTCCAATGCGGAAGCAGGGCAACGGGCTGGCCGTCTGCGGCGCGAAAACCGAGCATGGCACCGCTGTCGCCAAGCCACCACCGGTCCTCCCGGTCAAGCCGCACCTTACGCGCTCGCACACCCGATGAGCGCAAGACCTCAGGCAGGCTGGGGGCCTCGTCGGCGGTACCCGCTCGGCGAACTGGAGACTTGAAAACGATGCCTTGCCGCTGGCCGATCAGAGCCAACGCCGACATCAGGACAGATCCGTCATTCGCGGTGTAGGCGTGCTGGCGATCGAGGAGTCGATTGAGCGCCGACGCAGCCGACTCAGCGTCGCGGCGGCGCAGCGCCTCTCGCGTGGCCTGTTCGTTGACCGCGTCGGCTTGTAGCAGCAGCCGGTTGAGCTGCTCTGCGCTCAGCACAAGCCGGTGGAAATCCTCGAGGCACTCCAGAAGACGCCCCTCGTTGGCTAGTTGAGCAGAAGTGGCGAGGCGAGTTTCACTGCGCTGGGCCAGGGCGAGCCAGGTATCGGAGTTCAATGGCACGAACCCGGAGCCATCGCGGGGCAACTCCTCGGTGCCCAGATAGGAGGGCTCGCCTCCGCTGGCAGCAATCCACATGACGGTGCCGGGGCGAGATGACACGATTTTGGCAGAGACTTCCAGAGACGTGGGCGCCGATGCTGGGTCTATCACCAGATCTGGGCGCGGGCGCGGTTCAATCGGTTCGGCGACTGCACTCGAGACCGCTGAGATCCAAACGTCTACCTGCGAGGCCAATTCTTCGGCCAGGGCGATGTCGGCGAGAGCTGATCTTTGCATCTTTGCCAGACGGGTGCCCGGGAGTCCCTTGCCGATGGCCACCAGCGATGAGTCGTCCGCTTCGAGGCCGAAGACGAGGTGTCCGGCTTCGGCCCGTACCAAGTGCCGTGCGTTGGAGGCGAGCTTGCCGTCATGGACTTCGAACAAGAACACATCGACCGCTCCAGAGACCACGAGGTAAACCTGCGACGGGTCATCAAGAGTGACAGGCTTGTTGGCCGCGCTCAGCACATCTTCGCTCTCGCCCAACACGACCATCGCAATCTGAGACGTATCGCTCATCTGTGCCAGACCAGCGTCCAAATGCGGTACCTCGCCTGGTCGCCGGTGAGAGCTCTCGGCCCAATGGTGCTGCGGAGGGAGGGGGTTCATTGCGAATGCACTAACTGGGTATAGAGGCCGTTGGGATCGGCAAGCAGCATCTCGTGGCTGCCCCGTTGCGTCTCGCGGCCTCGGTCCAAGACGATGATCTCGTCGCAGTCGCGGATCGTGCTGAGCCGATGCGCGACTATCAGGCACGAGCAACCTCGGCGGCGCAGCGCATCATCTATGCGTCTTTCGGTTTCGGCGTCGAGGGTGCTGGTAGCTTCATCGAGAAGCAACACCGACGGACGGGCGACAAGGGCGCGCGCTATCTCAAGGCGCTGGCGCTGTCCCCCGCTGAAGTTGGTTCCCCCCTCTCGGACATGGGCTTCGTACCCTCCGCGCCGGCGCATGATGTCGTCATGGATCATGGCATCGCGCGCCGCTGCGACCATGTCCGACTCCGACGCGGCGGTGTTCCACATCGTGATGTTGTCGCGCACGCTGCCGTCGAAGAGCGTTACCTGTTGGTCTACCGTGGCCACCGAGCCGACGAACACCGGGCGCGGCACTTCGTGTGCGGGGACGCCGTCGAAGAGGATCTCACCCGACCACGGCTCGAACTCGCCGCTGATCAGACGCAGCAGGGTCGACTTTCCCGAGCCGGTCGGCCCCACCACCGCGACGCGCTGGCCGGGTTCGATCGTGAGGCTGAGCCCGTCGATGAGCGGTTCGGTCCTTCCTCTATAGCCGAACCCGAGCTCGCGCACCTCCACACGGCCCGCCAACCGCAGACGCCCATCCAAAGTCGTCACATGCTCGGTTTGCAATCTGCGCTCGGAAGCGACCGCGGGGTCCTGCTCGGCGACCACGATGTCGCGCACTCGCTGGACATCGGCGCCGAGGAGTTTGAATTCGTCTGCATACAGCGCAAAACGCCCGACGGGGGCCAAGAAACTGCCGGCCAAGACATACGCAGCAATAAGGTGGCCGACGCTGAGGTCTCCTTCGATGACGCGCCATCCGCCCAGCCCCAGAACAACCATCGCACCGAGGGCGAGGAACAGCCCTGGCAGGGCCGCGTTCACATAAGCCAATTCGACAGCCCGCTGTCGAGCCGAGAGCTCGCGCGCTTGGTGCCCGCCCCAGCGAACGAAAAAGTCATTCTCAGAAGCAGTGGCCCGCAGCGTGTCGATCTGACGCAGGCCGGCGGTCTCGATGCCGAACAGCAGAGCCTGCTCGCGGCGCAGCAGTCGCTGGTGATCCGTGCGACGCCCGCTCACCAGCCGCGCGGCCACCATATTGACCAGCGCCACAGCCAGCACGCTGGCGGCTATCAGCGGGTCGTAAACGGCGAGCAGCGCCAGCAGCAAAACACTCGTCACCAGTTCGACCGCGAGGCCGACGAGATGGCGGCCCGCTCCATCGGCGATCTCGTCCACAAGTCCCACCCGAGTGGTGAGATCGCCCGCATAGCGGTGGGCGAAGAACTGCTTCGGCAGACGCATCAGATGCCAAAGCACCCGCTGGGCCTGGGATACGGCCACGCCCACCGAGATCCGCCGCAGCATGCGCTGCTGCAACCAGGTGAGCAGATAGATCGCAGCACCGGCCAGTGCCATAGCCGCAACCACCCAGCCGCCCCAGTCGCGGGCTTCGCCGCCCAAAACGCTGTCAACGAAGACGCCCAGCAAAACCGGCACTCCGAGGCTGGGGACAGCCATCAGCAGTCCGGCCAGCACAACATAGGCGAGCGCGCCGCGTGTCGCCCTCAGCCACGGCCACAGCGAGCGCCATACGCTGGGACGCTCCCCCGCTGCCTCGAACGAATCAGTCGGCTCAGCCGTGAGCACCACGCCGGTATAGGCATCCTCTAGGGTCTGACGGCTCACGCTGCGACGGCCGTTGGCCGGATCGTTCAGGTGGTAGCGGCCGTCGGAGGCGCCCTCCAATACCAGGAAATGGTTGAACTCCCAGAACAGAATGGCCGGCAGGGCAAGCTCGTCGAGTGAGTCAATGTCCTTGCGCCAGCCGCGGACGGCCAACCCGTGCTTTCTCCCAGCGCGGACGATCCCGGCGGCGCTGGCGCCGTCGCGTCCGACGCCGCATTCGTCCCGCAACTCCTCCAGGGGAACCCAGCGTCCGAAGTGCGCCAAGATGGCGGCCAATGAGGCTGCCCCGCACTCCGCCGCCTCGAGCTGCGGAATCAGCGGTGTGCGAAGCCTGTGGCGCGGCAACAGGGTCGGCATGGGCGACTAGCGGGGGCCGGCAGCGGCGATGAAGCGGATCGGGGCCCGTTGCCCGGTCACGATGCGCACACCGCATGTGCTGCCGTTTTGCAATGCTGCGGGGGCGTCGTCGATCAAATCGAGCCAAACACTGTGAGTAGCACCCTCACTCCACAACGCCCGGCCGGACCAGAAACCACCCCCGTCAGCATCGCCGATCTCGACATTGCGGACCTCGGCGTGGAGCACGCCGTCCACGCCCAAAGAGGTGATGCGCGCCCTCATGCCCGGCTTGACGCTGTGCGCCTGTTGGGGACTAAGTCTGGTTAGCGCCCGCAGCTCCGGGGGCCGAGGAGCAAAGGAGTCTTCTTGGCTCACAGCTTGCACCCCGTCTCGCACCACGAATAAGCAGTCCTCTTGGAACCCTCGCTCGATCGTCCCCAGCACCGCCCAAGCAAGAACTCCCAGCAGAGCCAGACCGAGCAGTAACAAGAACAGCCACTCGTGAGGCGCCGTTATGCGCAGCGCCCCGTCAATCGGCTCAGCGCGCCCGCGCCGTGCCAAAGCCTGCTCGCGAAACAGCGGCCTGCGTTCAGCCATCGGGTACACACTTTACCGAAGGCGCACAGCACCTCTGGTAGATACTGCCGACCCTCCAAGAGTCTGCTGACCCTCCAAGAGTCTGCTAACCCTCCAAGATTGAGATTGCCTTTTCCACGGACCGGCGGGCCCGGGTTAGCTTTTTCTCTCGCTCGGGGCGGGTTGTGGCCCCTTCTTCCACGGCATCGCGCAGCACTGACATGGCCAGATCGTCGAGTTGCTCAGCGATCTGTTCGAGCTGCTCACGGATGTGCTCAGCCGTCATAGTCGATTGCCTCGTCCACGATCTCCAAGGGGTGGCGCACGATCACCCCGGCATTGGCCAAGTGAATGGTGCAGCCGGGATTGGCGCTGGCCACGATATCGGCGCCGGAGCGGTTGATGGCCTCCAGCTTGCGATCACGGATCGATGCTGCAAGTTCCGGTTGCATGGCCGCGTAGGCACCGCCCGCCCCACAGCACAGGCCCTCGTCGTCCAGAGTCACCACAGTGGCGTAGCGGGACAACACTTCCGCCACCGGCTGATGGACCCGCTGAACATGGCGCAGATGGCAAGGGTCATGAACGGCGACGGTCAGAGTCCGCCGCTGCTCCCCTACCGATGGCAGTCGGTCAGCTTGGACCGCCAGCCATTCATGCACGTCCACCACCCGCTCGCTGAAGGCAACGGCCTCCGGGGTGCCCAAATGCTTGCCGTACTCCTTGAGGGCGGCCCCGCAACCGGCCGAGTCCACCAGAATCGGGGCTGAACCCTCCAATGCCTTCATCGTTCGGGCGGCCAGGGCGTGGGCATGATCTTCCAAGCCAGCATGGAGCGACAAAGCACCACAGCACGCCGCACCTGGGCCGGGCAGGGCTACGCCGGCGCCAGCCGACTCCACTAGCCGCTTTACCGCGGCATGGGTTGATCGTTGCCAGGCGTCCATCACGCAGCCGGTGAACAGCCATACGTCGTTGCCGGTCGCTCGAAGCCGCTCTTGCGCCAGGGGAATCTTGGGCAACCCCAGCCGCTTGGAAGGCACCAACCGGAGCCGCTGGACCACGGCCAGCGACCGAGACAGCAGGTTCAACAGTCTGCGATGGCCGAGAACTCGGAATCCCCACCGGCGCCAGTCCACGCGCCGCCGTCGGGCCAATTCAGCTTGCGTGGCCTCCATCATCGAGCCGAAGGGCACCCCGGACGGACAGGCCGGCTCGCATCCCCGGCACTGCACACACGAATCCATCGAGGCCAAGAAGGACTCGTCCACGGCCATCCCGTGGTCTTGCACCTGGCGCATAGCGCTGATGCGCCCTCGCGGGGAGGCCCACTCTTCGCCGGTCACCCGAAATGTCGGGCAATGGGGCAAGCACAGCCCACACGAGACGCATGAGGCCAGTTCCTCGGTGTCGATTCCGAGCGATTGCTTCGCCGTCATCCCGCTGCCAGCGGGTCGCGCCCGGGATTGAGCCGACCTCGGGGGTCGAACTCGGATTTCAACCGTTTGTGCAGGGTAACCACTGCCGGATCGGCGTCGGGGATCGGCCGGGGCTCAGACACATAGGCCATCCCGGTACCGATCTGCACCAGATAACTGCCCGTTGGCTGCCCCGCCTCCAGCGCTCCAGTCGGCACCCGATAGGCCGGCAGGGGTGGCGGTCCATCAGTGGGCTTACACCCCAGCGAGCGGGCCAGTTCAGCCTCAGACTTCACATCGGACTCGTGACCCTCCAAATGAACCCACGTAGTCTCGCCGTCCCACAGGATGGAAGACGGCCAATACATGCTGCGGCGCAAGTTCACTGGATCGCACGGTCCCGCCAGCCATTGCTGCGCCGCCGGCCGGGGCCACGTGCGCAATATAACTTCGCCGAGCAATCCCAGCGTACCCAGCGATCCCGCCAGCAAACGGCACAAGTCGAAGCCCGATACGTTCTTCACCGTCGGGCCGCCTGCGGTTACTAGACGACCGTCGTCGGCTACATAGACCACCTCCAGCAGAGCGTCCCGAAGCCGCCCCCGGCCCAGAGCATGCACGTCGTCGCGGCCCACGGCCAGCACACCGCCCACGGTGGCTCCAGGCAATACCGGCAAGTTGGCCTGTTGGCCAGCCTCGGCTAGCGCAGCGTCGAGTTCCTCTACCGGTGTACCGGCGCCCACTCGAATGGTCATGTCGGCGGGATCAAAGCCACGCACTCCAGCCGGGGCCCGCACCAAGCGGGTCTCCTCCGGGCACTGGCCCCCAATCTCCCATTGAGTGCGCCCACCGACCACCGCCACCGGGCCATCCGTCCCCACCTCAGCAGCGAACGATTCCAGATCTGCTGGCACCTCTCGGCTAGACACTTATCCCCAAACCCCTTCAGGGATCTTGTCGAGCGCCTTCACGTCGGCGCAGCTCGCTCCGGTGGGCAGCACCTTGCCGGGGTTGGCCATCTCTTCGGGGTCGAATGCCCGCCTCAACCGCGCTTGGGCATCCAGGTCGGCCTCGCTGAACATCAGTGGCATGAAGTCCCGTTTCTCTATGCCGATGCCGTGCTCGCCCGACAGCACCCCGCCCACGGCCAGCGATGCCTCAATGATCGCCGATCCGGCGGCATGCACCCGATCCATGATCCCCGGTTCCCGGCCGTCGTACAGCAAAAGCGGATGGAGGTTGCCGTCACCGGCATGGAACACATTCATCACCTGTAAGTCGTGCTCGTCGACGATCTCGTACACCTGGTTCATCACCTCAGCCAGCCGAGTCCGGGGAACCACCGTGTCGTGCAGGTAGTAGTTGGGCTTGATCTGGGCAATGGCCCCAAACGCGCTCTTACGCCCCTTCCATATCAGAGCCCGCTCTTCGTCGTCGGTTGCCCGACGGACGCTTCCTTCCCGCTCAACGGCCAGCTCTGCCACTCGATCGGCCTCGGCAGCCACACCGCCGGGAAGGCCGTCTACCTCCACGATCACCACTGCGGCCGCGTCGGTGGGAAACCCGGCCCCAACGAAGTTCTCCACTGCCCAGATGATGTTCTTGTCCATCATTTCTATAGCCGCGGGCACGATGCCATCGGCGATTACCGCGCTAACGGTCTGGGCCGCCGCGTCAACCGAGTCGAAGGCCAACAGCAGGGTTTCCACCGCAGGAGGATTGCGGGTAAGCCGTACCGCAATGGCGGTTGTGATCCCAAGCATCCCCTCAGATCCCACATACGCCCCCCTCAGATCCAAGCCGGGGGTCCAGCCGTCGGCATCGCCTAGCACCACGGACTCGCCCGACATCAGCACCACTTCGGCGGCCAGCACATGGGCGCTGGTCACCCCAAGGGCCAAACAATGGGGGCCGCCCGCATTGGTGCCCACATTGCCGCCCAAAGAGCACACCTGCTGGCTTGAGGGGTCAGGAGCAAAATGCAAACCATAGGGCGCAAGAGCTCGACTGAGGTCCAGGTTGATCATGCCTGGCTGCACCCAAGCCACACGCTGGTCGGCATCCACCGACAGCAAGCGGTTCATCTTGGTGGCAACTACGACCACCGGCTCTTCCAGGGGAACCGCTCCCCCGGCCAGCCCGGTCCCTGCTCCCCGGGGTACCACCGCCCGGCCATGGCGGCGGGCGGTGTCCACGCAGCCCTGCACTTCCTCAGTGCTGATCGGGAAGCACACCGGTCCGGCTCGGCCGCCTTCGAAGATCGACGCGTCCCGACCCATGATCGAGCGCTCCAACGGGGCTACCCTCACCCGGTCGGAAGGCAGTACCCGCCGAAGGTCTCGCATCAAGGGGTCGGCCTTTCGAAACTTCATCCGCCAGTAGAATACCGGCAGTGAGTCACACAGGATGCAAGCACTCCAAGGTCTTTTAACGGGACGAATCGCACGGTCAGGGGTGGAGCTGCTCGCCTCGTTCCGACCGCGCCGGGCCTTTCCCGCCGTGATGGTGCTCTCCATCGTCACCGGGGCTCTCGTCGGGCTATTGGTGGCTGGTTTTGAGCAGCTCACCGTTGAAGTGCTGCTCAAGAGGCTCTTGGAGGGCCCACTTTGGTGGCAGGCGGCGGCTCCGGCCATCGGCTTGTTTGCCGCTGTCGCAATCTTGCGCTATCTCGGGCGGGGCACCTCCCCATCGACGTCCGACGAGTACGTCCGCGCCTTCCACGAACGCCACCCCCGACTGCCCCTCTCCCAACTTCCCGCCAAGCTCCTCGCCGGTGTGGCCACCATCGGCCTAGGGGGTTCGATGGGATTGGAGGGCCCCTCGGTGTACGCCGGTGCCACCGTCGGCCACAGCACTCAGGGGCTGTTTTCGCGATGGTTGCGCCGGGAGGAAGCCAAGATGCTGCTCACCGCCGGAGCGGCTGCTGGCATCGCCGCCGTGTTCAAGACCCCGGCAACCGGGGTGATCTTCGCGTTGGAAGCCCCTTATCGCGACGACGTGGCTCGCCGGGCCCTGTTGCCCGCCCTGCTGGCATCGGCCTCCGGTTATCTGGTGTACGTGGCCATCCTGGGCACTGATCCGGTTATCGATCTGGGCAGCCACAGCGGCAATCTCAGCATCATCCATTTGGGCGGGGGCGCGCTCCTTGGCCTCGTGGCCGGTCTTGGGGGACGGGGATTCGCCTGGCTGGTGCGCCAGGCCAAAGGGCTCGAACTGCACTACCCGGTCATTGTCAGGATCCTGGTGGGCGGTGCGGTGCTGGCTGGACTGGTGGTGGCGACCGAAGCAGTGTTCGATCAACCCCTGAGCCTGGGCCCTGGGGTGGAGGCCACCCAATGGCTGCAAGACGACAATCACACCCTGCTTCTCATCGGAAGCCTGCTTGCCTTCCGTGTGATCGCCACCCTCACCACCGTGGGCGCCGGAGGCACCGGCGGGCTGTTCATTCCCCTGGCCGTCCAGGGGGTGATTGTGGGCAGCTTCGTGGGCCAAGCATTGGGAACGGCCGACATCGGGCTGTACCGCACGCTGGGGCTGGCCGCCTTCTTGGGCGCCGGGTACCGGGCGCCCATCACCGCAGTGATGTTCGTTGCGGAGAGCACCGGCGCATCAGTGTTCGTAGTCCCCGCGCTCATCGCCGCCGCAGTGTCGCAGCTAGTGGCCGGATCCAGTTCGGTGGCTTCCTATCAGCTCGACAAGCGGGAGGGCCTGGTGGAGCGCCGGCTCGCTCTGCCCCTCACCTCCGCACTCACCACCGACACCCTGACCGTGCCCCCTGATGCCACGGTCAGTGAATTGGTGTACATCCATCTTCTTGGTCGACGCGAACGAGAAGTACCAGTAGTCGACGGTGGAACCTATCTCGGGATGTGCGGCTTGGAGCAGATGAGCGATCTAGAACGCGACGTGTGGAACGACACGCTGGTTGCCGACATCGCTCGGCGCGATCTTCCCACGGCCCGTCCGTCTTGGACGTTGCGCGATGCAGTGGCCCAGATGGACGCCAACGACACCGACCAATTGCCGGTGACCGACGACGACGACACGTTCATCGGGGTGGTGCGGGCCGACGACATCCTCCGACTCGACGAGATCCTCGACGAGACCGAGGGAGTGTGACCGGGGTCTAGTAAGACCGGCTCGGTTGGGAAATAGCTCGTCTTGAGAAGACCGGCTCAGTCGGGAAATAGCTCGTCAACGCTGTCAGCGCTCGGGGTGTCCCGGTATTCGCACCAGGGTTTTGCCCCAACCTTCACGAGTCGGCATTCCTCACCGGGGATGGCTCCACACTCCACGCATGGATCCTCGTTCTCTTCGAACATAACGTCGAAGTCGTCGCTTGTGTGCTTCAGCGCACGAGCTTCTTCGTAGCGACGGTGGCGTCCCTTTTTCATGGGCGGCTCCGCAATATCAAGCCGGCGGCTCTTTAGCTCCGGCAGCAGGGGGAACTCACCCCCTAACCTCTCATAAAGGCCAGTCTAACCACTCGGTTGCCGTATCTTGCACACCGCTAATTCCAAGAATGCCTGGCCGTGACACGCAACTAAGCATCGAGAACCCTATGGCGGGCCTCCTCAGCACTCACCAGGGGTCGATCCGTGGACCACGGGAAGTTGATCCATTGGTCAGTTCGCCTCCACACGTAGTCGCACTTCACCAGGGAATGCGACTTCTCATAAAGCACCGCGGAGCGCACATCGCCAACCCGCTCAACACAGAAGTCGTAGACCATTTTGAGCGTGTGACCGGTGTCGGCCACGTCGTCTGCGATGAGGATCTTGGAGTTGCGATGATCCACCAGGTCAACGGCGGGAGGCAGCATCACTGGAACGGGAAGCCGCTCATCCACCCCGGTGTAGTACTCGCAGTTCATCACGTAGATGTTCTTGATTGACAGGGCATAGCCGAGTGAGCCTGCGCAGAAGAGGCCGCCTCGGGCGATGGCCAAGATCATCTCTGGCCGGTAGCCGTCGTCGGCCACCAACGCCGCCAATTCCCGTACGGCCCGACCATAGGATTCCCAGTCAAGCCATTCCCGGTCTGCTGCTTCGCTCATGTGCTTCCTTTCAATGGATCAGCGGAAATCGGTTTCAAAGAGCGCTCCTCACTCATGTGTTTCCTAAATCAGTCGCCCTGAGCGCTCTTCAAGCGTGAGCTTGCCTTGGCTGTCGAAGGCTACTGCCGCGGTTCCGCTCAACAATCGCTGGACTGGTGCCGCGATGATGTCGGCTCGCCACCCCTTGAGAGCTCGACAATCTGGATCGCCCCGCAGCAGAGCCTCGATATCGCTGCGGGTGGCTACGAGGGCTGGATCGATATCGGCGTCGGCGGCGTGCTGGGCAGCCCACGACGTGATGAGGCTGACCGCCGGCTTGAGCGCTGGATCCAACTTGGGCGACTTGCTGGCCGGCTCGACCGCCAATTCAGCGTCTTTGAGCCCGTCGAGGAAGGCCAACAGCTCCTTGTCGGCACCCTTGCGAAGGTTACGAGGCTCGACACCCCGTATCTCCCGCAACTGGGCGAGTGACTTGGGCATGCGTTGAGCCACAACCGCAACCCCCAGATCCGACAGCACATGGCGAACGGGCTGATTCAAACGGGCGGCATACTCTTCCCGCCATCGGGCCACTGCTTGGGCTACCCCCCTTTGTCGACCCTCCATGCGACGGACCTCTTTGATCCGGTGCCAGGCGGTTTCGGGAGACCGGCCTGTGTCGGCCCGTTTCAACAAGAGCGCACACTCTTCCTCAGCCCATTCCAGACGGCCTCGGGCATGCAGTTCTTTCTGCAAGATGTCGCTGATCTCCAGTAGGCGCTCCACATCGGCTGCGGCATAGGCCAGCATGTGATCGGGCAGCGGCCGCTGAAACCAGTCGGACAGACGAGCTTCCTTGGCCAATTCCACCCCCAGCAGGCGATCGTGGAGTGTGGCCAGCGAAGGAGAGCTGTAGCCGATGAACCCGGCCCCTATCTGAGTGTCGAAAATCCTCCGAGGCCGCGTCCCGCACTCGTGGTAGAGGACCTCCAAGTCCTGCTCCGCGGCATGGAGCACGGCAAGCCCTTCACCATCCAACAGCTTGGCCAGCGGGGTGATGGGAGCGGCCAACGGGTCGATGATGGCCAGCTGATCGTGCCAAGCGATCTGGACCAGTGCGAGTCGGGGGTAATAGGTGCGCTCCCGGTGGAATTCGGTATCCAAGGCATAGGCATCTGCGGTCGATGCATCAGCCACCACCGCGGCCAACTTACGCCGAGAGGTGACTAGGGCTTCCACTCTGTCGAGGCTAACGGGCTGGGTGAGCTCAGCCGAGGTCTTCGGGTGTGTCGACATCTGCCACCGCCGATGGTGGCGCGGGAACGTCGACAACAGTCAATTCATCGAGCAGCGAGGCAACCGCGCGCTGGCCGGATTCGAACAGGCGCTCGGCCAGTGCTGCGGTTGCTGTATCGATGGCCAGGGGCAGATAGTGGCGCCGTTGGTCGGTGAATACGGCCGCTGAGGGGGCGGCAGCCGGAGACTCCCGAACTGCCTGCACCAGCACCGCTACGTCCTCGGGGCTGATAGCGGGGAGATCACAGGGCAAGACCACCGTTACCGGATGATCGGCCAATTCCAGCGCGGTGGCCACTGCCCCAAGAGGACCCTCGCCGGGCCAGCGGTCGGAGATGTGCCGGGCATCGGCCAAGGCCGCAGCATCCTCTAGGCGGGGATCGTTGCCGCCGACGATGAATCGCTGCGAAGCATGGGCCAATGCCTCCAAGGCACAATCGATCAGTCTTCTGCCCCCCACCGGGATGAACGCCTTATCCGCGCCCATCCGTCGGCTCTGCCCTCCCGCCAGCACTGCACCAGTGAAGTCGGACTCGATTTCTAGCCTCCGTAGTTCATGCGGGTGTCTTCCATACGAAGAACGGGGGTGTCCTCGTCGTGCTGGAAGCCGCAGTCGACCACTTCGCCAATGAACAGGGTGTGGGCGCCAGTGACCACCGCGTCGCGCACCTCGCAGTCGACATAGGCGGGAGCGCAGTCCAAGATGGGCGCGCCGGTAACCCCGTCGTGGAAGCCGAAGCCGTTGAGGGTCATGGCCGCCAAATCGACTTCCACCGGCTTGGTGAACTTGCGCACGATCGCCCGGTCTTCTCTGGCGATCGTGCAAAGGCTGAACACCCCGCCCTCGGAAATGAGCTCGTGGGTATAGGCGGGATGCTCCACGCCAATGCCCACCAGCTTGGGCTCGAAAGCCAACTGAGTGGCCCAGTTGAGGGTCATGCCGTTGCGCCTCTCCCCGGCCCGCGACCCCACTACGTACAACCCATAGGGCAAGCTCCACAGCACCCTTCTGCGGAGTCGGTCGTAGGCGTCTTGAGCTTCAGGATCGTCCCCTACATGATCGGGGTAGGGGCCGATGGGTCCGCTGCCACCTGGCGCTGCCACGTCAAGCCCTCCAGTCCGCTGGAGGCCACGACGGGTCGAGTTGGTGCAAGAAGAGAAGGCAGCGCTCCTCCTCGTCGGTCTCCCCGATCGCCGCCGCGGCGGCCTGCAATCCGGCCAAGGCCCGCAGGAAACCCCGGTTCACCTCGTGGGCCCAGCGCACATAGCCCGATCCTCGCCAGCCATTCTGACGCAACCGGTCCAGTCCCCGGTGATATCCCACCCGGAAGGCGGCATACGCCTCGGCCTGGTCACGGGCCAGCAATCCCAGCCGAGCCCAGCCGTCCAGGAAACGGGGAAACCGGGCAACCACCTCAGCCACGGCTTCTCTTCTTTGGGCCTCGTCCAAACTCATCGCCTCGGCCAGCGCGAGCAGTGCTTCGGCGGGCTCAGGATCCAGAACGGTCTCGGGTGGCCCTGAGCGGGTCAGATTCACCGGCGCATCAGTCATCGGCCGAATTCTCCTACGGTCAGTGGATGCGCACCAAGCGCAGCACGTCGGTGGCTTCCTCCATGCCAGCTAGAACGGCAACTACATCCCCAGGGACAACATGCCCAGCTTCTTTGGCCAGGCTCAATGCCTCGGCCACTCGAGCCTCGTAGGTGCCCGGCTCGCAGGCCAGCATTGGGGTGACTCCCCAGCTCAGGGTGAGCTGCTGAACGGTGCGCTCGGAAGTGCTGAACCCCAATATGGCCGTTTGGGGACGGAACCGGGCCATCGACCGAACGGTGAACCCCGACGCCGAGATGCAGACAATGGCGGCCAGGTTCAGCTCGTTGGCCGCGGTGGCGGCCGCCCCGGTCATGGCGTCGGTGACCGAGGTGGGGGCATCAGCATCAGTCATGCGCAAGCGGCGGATGTTCTCTCCCCAGCGGACGTAGTCGAACTCCTCGTCAGCCCGCTCGGCGATTCGGGCCATGGTGGCCACCGTGGCCGCCGGGTGGGCCCCGATAGCGGTCTCGGCCGAGAGCATCACTGCGCTGGTGCCGTCGAAAACCGCGTTGGCCACATCCGACACCTCGGCCCTTGTCGGGGTGGATGCCTGAACCATGGAGTCCAGCATCTGGGTGGCGGTGATCACGGGCAAGCCCCCGGCGATGCAGTCTCGAATTATCCGCTTTTGAAGGTGAGGGGTCTCTTCCAACAGGCATTCAGTTCCGAGATCGCCGCGGGCCACCATGATGCCCGCCGACGCCTCGATGATGTCGTCCAGGTTCTGAACGGCCGCCTGGGTCTCGATCTTGGCGATCACCAGCGGGCCGTCTGGATGGGGTTCCACCTTCACCCGGCGTATGTCGTCTCCCGACCGCACGAACGAAACAGCCACCATGTCCACCGCCTCACTTACGAACGCGTCCAGGCACTGCAAGTCCTCTGGCGTCGGCGTGGGCATACTGAGCCGGTCGGAGGGGATCCGAAAGCCGGGCCGCCCGTGGATCACATCACCGTGAAGGATCACCCCGGTGGCCTTGTCTGCTGACACGCCGGCCACTTGCAGCCGCACTTGTCCGTCGCCCAGCGCTATTTGGTCGCCAACGGCGATGTCGTTGAGGAGATCCTCATAGTCCACTTCCACCGCGGAAGCGGTGCTCTGAGTGTCGCCCACCCTGATCTCCACTTCGGTGTCGGCCCGCAGCTCCACGCCTTCTTGGCCAAAACTCGCCGTTCGCACCTTGGGGCCGGGCAAGTCCACCAGCACCCCCACCCGCCGACCCGCCTCCTGGGCCACCTGGCGCACGAGGCGCATACGACCGAGAGCCTCGTCCAGCGTTCCATGAGCCAGCCCGATGCGAGCCACGTCCATGCCCGCGTCCACCATGGCCCGCAGCATCTCGGGCGATTCCGATGCCGGGCCAATAGTGGCGATGATCTTGGTTCGGCGGGGCACGAGATTTAACGCTACCGCCCGGTCGGGCTGAACTCGCGGTCTATAGGAAGCCGGTCTCTTCCATCAATTCATGCGGGCACGAGCAAGGGTGGCCAGTCGTTGAAGCTGGTCCTCATCATCGTCCTCAGCAACTTGGGCCAATTGCTCGAACCGACGGGCGGCCTGGTCGAATCGGCCCCGCTCCATGTTGATCATGCCGAGTTGTTTTGCCTCGCCGGCTGGAACCGATGGGCACATCGTCCGCAACTCCAGCACCCACTCCAGATTGGCGTAGTCCTTGTTCTGGGCGTAGATCGCTCGAAGGTTCCCCAGCATTCTCTCCATGATCGACGAGTGGTCCACCGGGGCCAGATAAGCGGGATGGAAGCCTTTGTCACCCCCGGTGATCTGGTGGAAGAGCTGCTCGCAACCCTGGGCGTCGAGCAGCGCTCCCCCGGCATACACGTCGATGAACACGTCGGTCTCGTTGCGATCCCGGATCAGGAAATGCCCTGGCAGCCCGATGCCGTCGAAGTCATTGCCAGAGAGCTGTCCAATGGCGATCGTGAGTACGGCAAGGCTGATGGGAATGCCGGTGCGCCGGTGTATGACCTCATTCAGGAAAGAGTTCCGCGGGTCGTAGTAGTCCGCCCGGTTGCCGTGAAATCCCAGTTCGCTGAACAGTGAATGCAGCATTCCGTCTCGGCTGGAGCGGTCGCAGCGATCGACCAGTGCGTGGAGCCGGTCGAGTTCGGCTTGGAAATCCATCCCAGGGCAGCCGTGAGCGGCAATGCACAGCGCGCCCTCATGGAGCGCGAACTCCTCGTCTTGGAGCAGTTGCCTGAACTTCTCCGCGGGATCCCAAGCCACGAGTAGTGAATCTACTCCGACTACTACTCTTTCGCTGGTGAGTGCTTGGCCGTTCTTGGACCATGACGGCCCGATTCCCATCGCCCACAGGGGGGGCGCCGCGGAGGGGCCGGAGAACACCATGGCCGCGTTCGCCGCCGCCATCGACCTCGGCTACCGATATGTCGAGACCGACGTACACGCCACCCGCGACGAAGTGCTGGTGGCATTCCATGACGAGGGGTTGCAGCGCCTCAGCGGACGGCCCGAGGCCATCGCCGACCTGAACTGGCGGGATCTGAAAACGGTACGAGTCGGCGGTGAACACGCCATTCCCCGCTTCGAGGAACTCTTGGAAGCCTGGCCCGACCTCCGGATCGCGGTCGACCCCAAACACGACCAGGCCACTGTGCCATTGATCGGTGCCCTCCAACGCGCCGACGCCATCGACCGCGTCTGCGTCGGCTCGTTTTCCGGCCGCCGACTGGCCCTCGCCCGGCGGTTGGGAGGACCCCGCTTGTGTACCGGACTGAGTCCCAAGGAGGTCGGCCAACTCCAGGCTGCATCGGCTGGTTTGCCAGTAAAGGTCAAGGCCGGCGCGTGCGCCCAGGTTCCCCCAAGCGCCAAGGGTGTTCCGCTAGTCCACCAGCGATTCGTGGACGCTGCCCACGCCCAAGAACTTTCAGTGCATGTGTGGACCATCGACGATCCCGACGAGATGCACCGACTCCTCGACATGGGGGTGGACGGCATCATGACCGACCGGCCCACCGTGTTGCGCGACGTTCTTGTGGCGCGCGGGATGTGGGCCTGAGGGTCGATTCAAGCTCCAAACCGGGCTTATGCCTGTGGTTAAATCCAGGTTTCTTGGGGATTTCTACTCACAGCAGTGGAAAACCCTGTGGATTTCGTTTTTTAGCTTGACCTGGGTTTTTTCCGCGCTATGGTATGCCCACCTACCAGAGACAAGCGGGGTGACTCGAGAGAGCAAGCGCCCGAAAGGGCGAAGGTTCACAAGAGTCCGCAGGGTCACTGGAACGGGCCGAGGAAGTCGGTGGCACCACCGAAAGCCAAGGACCGGGAAGGCGGCCAGGTGCCGCGAGGGTCTGGGAGGTAGGAACCGGGGAACCGGGGGGCGCAAGCCCGCTGAGGCTCCGGGACCGAACGGGACGGCCCCGAGAAGTCGACCGGTTTCGACCGGGAGGCTACTCGGGGTCTCCTGCTTTTCTGACGAGTCTCAGAACCTGCCCACCGGGACTCGGGGCCTCCTGCTTTTCCCTGGCGCTTCGCAACTCAGGCAGTGGGCCTAAGTAGGGTGAGCGCCGTGAGCGGACCCGCAGTAGCACTGCTGCACGGACTGGCCGGCTCGGCCCGCAGGACTTGGGGAGACAATGCCTGGCTCGACCTTCTTGCCGATGCGGGCCGAGAGGTGATCGGGGTGGACTTGATGGGCCATGGCACCGCCCCCAAACCCCACCATCCCGAGGGTTATGCCGATTTCGAACAGCATGTGATTGACCACTTTCCGGAGGCGCCCATCGACGCCATCGGATTCTCGCTGGGGGCCTACACCCTGCTGTCCATCGCGTCCAAGACCCCGGAGCGGTTCCACCGACTGGTGGTTTCCGGGGTGGGCAAGAACCTCTTCGAGCGGGACGAGGACCACAGTCGCATGATCCTTCACGCCGTTACCGGCGAACCCGACCCCGAAAACCCCGAAGCCCTCCACTTCTCCACCTTGGCCGACGATCCCGAAGCCGACCGGGAGGCACTGGCCGCCCTGTTGGCCAGCCGCACCGCCTTCGACACCGATTGCCTGGCCGATGTCGCCGTACCCACCCTTGTGGTTGTGGGCGATAAGGACTTCGCCTACCCCGCCGACCAGTTGGTCGAAGCCCTCCCCAACGCCCGCCTCATCGTCCTCCGGGGCGTCGACCACTTCGCCACCCCCAAGTCCTTCGACTTCATAGACGCCGCCCTCGATTTCCTCGACGCCCGCCCCTTCTAGAGGAGGGGCTAGCGGAGCTGTTGGGCGGTTGGAACCAGAGGAGTGGGCAGCAGAGTGTCGCCGGTGAGGTATTCGTCGACCGCGGCGGCGCAGGCTCGGCCTTCGGCGATAGCCCACACTATGAGGCTCTGGCCTCGGCCGATGTCGCCGGCCACGAACACGCCGGGAACGGTGCTCATCCAGTTGTCGTCGCGGGCCACATTGCCCCGGTCGGTGAGCCCCACCCCGAGGTCGTCAAGCAGACCGCCGGTCTCGGGGCCGACGAAACCGAGGGCCAATAGCACCAGATCGGCCCGAAACGCCCGCTCGGTGCCCTCGATGGGATTGAAGCTCATCCGCCCGCCCTCGAACGACTGCTCTACATCCACCGTGTGCAATGCCTCCACTTTGCCGCCCGATCCGGTGAACTCCACGGTGTTGATGGCATAGATCTGGGTGCCGCCCTCTTCATGGGCCGACGACGACCGGTACATGAGCGGCCACGTGGGCCACGGGGTGGAGTCGTCCCGCTCGTCGGGCGGCCGGGGCAAGATCTCGAACTGGTGGATGGAGGCTGTCCCGTGGCGGTGAGCAGTCCCCAGGCAGTCGGCACCGGTGTCACCCCCGCCGATGATGATCACGTGCTTGCCCTCCGCCGAGAACGGGTGCTCTTCCAGATCACCCTCCTGCACCCGGTTGGCCGGGGGCAGGTACTCCATGGCCTGATAGATACCCTCGAGCTCCCGGCCTGGGATGGGCAAATCCCGCCACTTGGTGGCCCCACCGGCCAGTACCACCGCGTCGTACTGCTCAGTCAGGTCGGCCGCGCTGATGTCGACCCCGACGTTCACCTCTGTTCTGAATACCGTTCCCTCGGCCTCCATCTGGGCCAGCCGGAGGTCGAGATGGCGCTTTTCCATCTTGAATTCGGGGATGCCGTAGCGCAACAACCCGCCGATGCGATCGGCCCGCTCGAATACCACCACATCGTGGCCTGCCCGGGTGAGCTGCTGGGCCGCGGCCAGCCCCGCTGGCCCCGACCCCACCACCGCGACCGAGCGGCCAGTACGGTCGTCGCACACCACCGGGGTGATCCACCCCTCCTCCCAAGCTCGGTCCACGATCTCCACCTCGACCTGCTTGATCGTCACCGGGTCTTCGTTGATCCCTAACACGCACGCGGCTTCGCACGGCGCCGGGCAGAGCCGCCCGGTGAACTCGGGGAAATTATTGGTGGCGTGAAGCCGTTCGATGGCCTCCCGCCAGTGGTCCCTATAGACGAGGTCGTTCCAGTCGGGGATCAGGTTGCCCAGAGGACATCCGTTGTTGCAGAACGGAATCCCGCAGTCCATGCAGCGCGAGGCCTGAGTGCGCACCGACTCGGCATCGAAGTCCCGGTAGACCTCGTTCCAGTCTTTGATGCGCACCGGTACCGCTCGGCGAACGGGCAGCTCCCGACCATGCTTGATGAACCCCCGGATGTCACCCATGGGCGGCCGCCATGATGGCTGCTTCGGCGTCGGTGCCGGTCCGCTCGGCCTCGGCCAGCGCGGCGAGCACCCGCTTGTAATCCTTGGGCATCACCTTCACGAAGCGATCAGCCTCGGTGGCCCAGTTGGCCAATATCCGCTCGGCCACGGCCGAGTCCGTGTTCAACATGTGCTGGCTGATGCGGTCCCGCAGCCACTCCCGGTCACCGTCGTCGGGCGTCTCCAAGTACACCATCTCTGGGTTCACCTTGGCGGGAAACACCCCGTCAGGGTCGTGTACATAAGCGATTCCGCCCGACATGCCGGCACCGAAGTTCCTGCCCGTGGGACCGAGCACCACGGCCCGGCCGCCGGTCATGTACTCGCAGCCGTGGTCCCCCACACCCTCCACCACCGCGACGGCACCGGAGTTGCGAACGCAGAATCGCTCCCCCACCAGCCCTCGCAGGAAGAGTTCGCCGCTGGTGGCGCCGTAGCCGATCACGTTGCCTGCAATCACGTTTTCCTCGGCAACGAACCGGGCCTGCGGATAGGTGGTCACGATGATGCGCCCGCCCGACAGGCCCTTGCCCACATAGTCGTTGGCATCGCCGGTCAGCTTCATGGTGATGCCTCGGGGCAGAAACGCTCCGAAGCTATTGCCGGCCGACCCGGAGAAGTTGATGCGGATGGTGTCGTCGGGCAAGCCGTCGGCTCCCCATTTGGACGTCACCTGATGGCCGAGCATGGTGCCCACTGTCCGGTTCACGTTGCCGATGGGAAGGTCAATCTCCACCGGGAGGCCGTCTTCCAAGGCGGACTCGGCCATCAATATGAGCTGCTGGTCGAGGGCGCGATCGAGGCCGTGGTCCTGAGGCTGCGTGCAGTGCCGGTCGGCCTCAGGATCAATGTCAGGGGCATACAGGATGGGCGACAGGTCAAGCCCCGACGCCTTCCAGTGGTCCACCGCGTCGCTCACGTCCAAGCACTCCACCCGCCCGATAGCTTCCGCCAGGGTGCGGAACCCCAGCATGGCCAATAGCTCGCGCACCTCCTCGGCGATGTACTCCATGAAGTTGATGACGAACTCCGGTTCGCCGGTGAACTTCTTGCGCAGCTCCGGATCCTGGGTGGCCACCCCCACCGGACAGGTGTCCAGATGGCAGACCCGCATCATCACACACCCCGCAACCACCAAGGGCGCGGTGGCGAACCCGAATTCCTCGGCCCCTAGCAGCGCCGCGATCATCACATCTCGGCCGGTCTTGAGCTGGCCGTCGGTCTGCACCACGATCCGGTCCCGCAGCCGGTTCAGCAACAGTGTCTGCTGGGTCTCCGCCAACCCCAGCTCCCACGGGGTGCCAGCGTGCTTGATGGAGGTCAACGGCGAGGCTCCGGTGCCCCCGTCGTGACCCGAGATGAGCACCACATCGGCGTGGGCTTTGGACACCCCAGCGGCCACCGTGCCCACTCCCAGTTCCGACACCAGCTTCACGTGGATGCGGGCTTCTGGGTTGGCGTTCTTCAGGTCGTGGATGAGTTGGGCCAGATCCTCGATCGAATAGATGTCGTGATGCGGGGGCGGCGAGATCAGCCCCACGCCGGGGGTGGAGTAGCGGACCTCGGCGATCCAGGGCCACACCTTGTGGCCCGGAAGCTGGCCGCCCTCGCCCGGCTTGGCCCCCTGAGCCATCTTGATCTGGATGTCGTCGCTGTTCACCAGGTATTCGCTGGTCACCCCGAACCGCCCCGACGCGGCCTGCTTGATGGCCGAGCGGCGCAGATCGCCATTGGGGTCGGGCACATAGCGGGCGGGGTCTTCGCCCCCCTCGCCGGTGTTCGACTTGCCGCCGATGCGGTTCATGGCGATGGCCAGGGTCTCGTGGGCCTCGGCGGAGATCGATCCGTATGACATGGCCCCGGTGGAGAACCGGGTGACGATGCTGGAAACCGGTTCCACCTCTTCGATGGGAATCGGCTCTCGCCGTCCAGTTCGGAATCGGAACAGCCCTCGCAGAGTGGCCAGGCGCTCCGACTGGGTGTCTACTTTCTCGGTGTACTGCTTGAAGATGTCGTAGCGGCCTTCTCGGGTGGCGTGCTGGAGCTTGAACACCGTCTCGGGGTTGAACAGGTGGTACTCACCCTCCCGGCGCCACTGGTACTCCCCTCCTCCTTCCAGGGTGCGGTGGGCCCGTTCATCGGGGTTCTCCGGGTAGGCGATGCGGTGGCGAAGCCGCACCTCCTCGGCAAGCTGGGGGAAGCCGATGCCGCCTAGGCGGCTGACCGTGCCAGTGAAGCACTCCTGGATGATGGGGTGCCCCAGGCCGATGGCCTCGAAGATCTGGGCCCCCACATACGACTTCACCGTGGAGATGCCCATCTTGGACATAACCTTCAGCACACCCTTGTCACATGCCTTGATGTAGTTGCGATGGGCCAGCGCCTTGTCGTCGTCGGGCAAGAAGCCGCACAGACCCTCGTCGATCATCTGGTCGATGGTCTCGAATGCCAGATAGGGGTTGACCGCGGTTGCCCCGTACGCCAGCAGCAGGCAGATGTGGTGTACCTCGCGGGCATCGCCGGTTTCCACCACCAAGCCCACCCGGGTCCGGGTCTTCTCCCGAATCAGGTGGTGATGTACCGCCGCGGTGGCCAGCAATGAGGGGATTGGGGCCGAATCGAGACTGGCCCCCCGGTCGGACAGCACGATGATGCTCTTGCCCGCATCAATGGCTCGGCTCACCTGCTCCCGGATGCGCTGGATGGCGATCCGCAGCCCCTGCCCACCATCGTCCACCGCATACAGGCAGGGAACTACCTCAGTGGACCAATGGCTGTGGCCTCCGGGCCCGTCCACCTCCACCAGGTTGGCCAACTGCTGGTCGGTGATCACCGGGTGGGGGGTGAAGATCTGGCGGCATGATTCGGGCCGGGGATCGAGCAAATTCCCCTCGGGGCCGAGCCATCCACAGGTGGCGGTGATGATCTCCTCCCGGATGGCGTCCAGCGGTGGGTTGGTCACCTGGGCGAACAATTGCTGGAAGTAGTCGTACAGCAAACGGGACCGGTTGGAGAGAACAGCCACCGGGGTATCAGTGCCCATCGACCCCAGCGCCTCTTTGCCGTCGCGGGCCATGGGGGCCAGCAGGATCTTGAGCTCTTCATGGGTGTAGCCGAACATCTGTTGGCGAACCACCAGCGGGGTGTCGTCCGGCTCGGGCCGCGGGCGGTCGACCAGATCGTCGAGATCCACTTGGTTGTCGGCCAACCACTGCCCATAGGGGTGGGCCGAGGCCAACCGCTCCTTGATCTCGGTGTCCCGTACGATGCGACCCTCAGAGGTGTCGATCAAGAACATGCGGCCCGGCTGCAAGCGGCCCTTCTCCACGATGGCCGCCGGGTCCACGTCCATCACCCCGACTTCCGACGCCATGATCACCAGATCGTCGTCGGTCACCCAATACCGGGAGGGGCGCAGGCCGTTGCGGTCGAGCACCGCGCCAATAAGCGTGCCATCGCTGAACACGATGTCGGCGGGACCGTCCCACGGCTCCATCAGCGAGGCGTAGTAGCGGTAGAAGGCCCGCAGCTCTGGCGCCATCGACTCATGGTTCTCCCACGGCTCGGGGATCATCATGAGCACCGCCTGAGGCAGCGAGTAGCCGCCCATGTACAGCAGCTCCAGCACCTGGTCGAAGCTGGCGGTGTCGCTCACCCCCTCGGCGCACACCGGGAATAGCCGCTCCAAGTCGCCAGGGAGGTGGGGCGAGCTCAACAGCGCCTCACGGGTCCGCATCCAGTTGCGGTTGCCCTGCACGGTGTTTATCTCGCCGTTGTGGGAGATGAAGCGGTAAGGGTGGGCCAGCGGCCAGGACGGAAAAGTGTTGGTGGAGAACCGGGAATGGATCATGGCCAGGGCACTGGTCACCCGGGTGTCGCTCAGATCGGAGTAGAACTCTCCGAGCTGAGGGGTGGTGAGCATGCCCTTGTAGACGATGGTCCGGTTGGAGAGGCTGGCAAAGTAGCCATAGGTCAGCTTGCGGGTTTTCGACCCCAGTGCCCCAGTATCGGCCTGGTCATCGGTCTCATAGGCGACCTCGTTGCGAATGCGGGTTCGCACGATGTAGGCCCGCCGCAAGAGTGCATCGGCATCGAGCCCGTCGCCAGAGTAGAACGGCTGCCAGAACGAGGGCATGGTGGCCAGCGCCTGCGCCCCCAGCTCGTCGGGACAGGTGGGCACCTCCCGCCATCCCAGGGGAGTCAGCCCCTCGTCGACAGCGATGGCGTCCATGGCCGCTCGGGCATGGGTCGCGGCCTCGGGGGTGTCGGGGAGGAAACCGATGCCGGTGGCGTAGTGTCCCGCCGGCGGCAGATCGAAGTCGCACACCTGGCGGTAGAAGTCGTCGGGCACCTGAATCAGCAATCCCGCGCCGTCGCCGGTGTTCGCTTCCGCGCCCAGCGCCCCCCGGTGTTGGAGGTTGCACAGCGCCCCGTAGCCCACCGACACAATCTCGTGTCGCGGCCGGCCCTTCAGGTCCACCAGAAAGCCCACCCCGCAGCCGTCGTGCTCGTTTCGGGGGTCGTAAAGCCCCTGGGGGTGTGGCAGACCGGGAGGCTGCGGCCAGTTCCTCATTGCGTCCTTTCCAGCGTGTTTGCGGTGCGCGCCGAGACGACATTGGCCAGCGGCAGGGCTGCAATTTTACCGCCGCAACCCGGCCCTCTACCAAGTCTGTTCTGCTCGGGAGACTCCCAGGAGGCATGATTACAGGGTGGAATCGTCTGTTGATGATGAGGCTGGAGTGGCTGGAGTGAACGAAATCAGCGGCATTGACGGCTTGCTTCACTTCATCGACGCCTGTCCGACGCCTTTCCACGTGGTCGATCGAGCGGCCGATGTCCTGAGGGCTTCAGGGTTCACCGAAATGGACGAAGCCGACGAATGGCCTGACGCCGTCGGCAGCCGCTACGTGCGCCGAGGCGGCAGCCTGGTGGCTTGGCGGCACCAGACCAGCGATGCCGGCTTTCGAATCATCGGCGCCCACACCGACAGCCCTAACTTGCGCATCACTGCCCAGCCCGACACCAGTCAGGCCGGTTATCGGCAACTCGGCGTGGAAGTGTACGGGGGCGCGTTGCTCAATAGCTGGCTGGATCGCGATCTTGGGGTGGCCGGTCGAGTAGCCACTCCAACGGGCACACGGCTGTTCTGTATCAATCGGCCCGTGCTCCGAGTGCCCCAACTCGCCATCCACCTCGACCGGGAGGTCAACCAAAAGGGGCTGCTGCTCAATCCCCAGACCCACATCGTGCCCGTATGGGGGCTGGGGCTGCGCACCCCCGGCGAATTCGCCTTGACGGCGGCCGAGGCGGCCGGTGTCGATGCCGATGAGGTGCTGGCCTGGGATGCGATGCTCCACGACCTCACTCCATCGGTGATCGGCGGCATCGACGGCGAGTTCATCTATGCTCCTCGCATCGACAACCAGGTGTCGTGCTGGGCCGGTCTCCAGGCCCTGATCGACGCCCCGGCCGACTCGCCTCCCAGCGCAGTGCTGTGCCTTTTCGACCACGAAGAGGTCGGCAGCACCTCAGCACAGGGGGCCGCCTCCACCCTGCTGCCCGCCGTGTTGGAGCGAATTGTCGGCAGCCGCGGCGCGCTGCATCCCGCGCTGGCCCGGTCGCTGTGTGTGTCGGCTGACGGGGCTCACGCCACCCACCCCAACTATCCCGAGCGCCATGAGCCCGACCATCACATAGCCATGGGCGATGGACCGGTGATCAAGCGCAATGCCAATCAGCGCTACGCCACCGACGCGGTGGGTGAGGCCGCATTCGCCGCGGCGTGCGAGAAGGCCGGAGTGGGCCACCAACTCTACGTCCACCGCGGCGACATGCCCTGCGGCAGCACGATCGGCCCGTTCGCGGCCTCAACTACCGGGGTGACCACCATCGACGTTGGCGTAGCCCAGCTCTCTATGCACTCTGCCCGTGAGATGTGCGGTGCCCAGGATCCCGTGGACTTCGCGCTGGCCCTCAGCGCGTTTCTCAACGCCGCAGGTTGACTCGGGTCAGCCGACGGGTTCGCTCGTAGGCCGACACCACCACCAAGAAGACGGCGAAGAACTCCAAGCGGCCAATGAGCATCATCGACATCAGCACCGCCCGGGCCGGACGGGAAAACACCAAGTAGTTGGAGGTGGGCCCGGCGTCGCCCAAGGCGGGTCCCATATTGCTCAATGCACTGATAGCCGCAGACGAGGAGGTGATCAGGTCTTGACCCAACGCGGCCAGCACCAAAGTGGCCACAAGCGCTGACAACGCGTAGAGGGCCACCAGCCCCGCCACCCGCTGGAGTATCGGCTCCGACACCACCATTTGGCCGAGCTTCACCCGTGCCACCACCCTGGGATGCTTCACTCGCAGCAGCCCGACTCGCATGTATTTCGCCATCACTTGGGCCCGCAACACCTTCAGGCCCCCGGCGGTGCTCCCGGTCATGCCCCCCATCACCATGAGGGGCAGCAGCAATGCCTGCGCCCCCGGCGTCCAAGCCGCGAAATCGCCACCCGGATTGGCGCTAGAGGCGTTGCCGAAACCGCCGCTGGTGCCCAGGGTCACCGCGCCGAAGATGCCGTTGCGGAGACTGTTGGCCAGATCAGACAAGTCGTTCAGCCAGTTCAGCAGGGACGCGAACAACGCGACCGCGAGAATCACAAGGAGATAGGTGCGAAACTCAGAAGACCGTCCATAGACCCTCGGGTTGCCCGACACCGCCCGCCAGTGGAGGGTGAAGCTCACCCCTCCCACCAGCATCCCAACAATCATCACCGCTTCCACCGCAATACTGTCGAAGTGGCCGATGGAGTCGTCGTAAGGCGAGAAGCCCCCGGTGCCTGCGCTGGTGAAGGCATGGGCCACTGCGTCGTAGAGGCTCAACCCGGCGATCATCAGGGCGGCCGCTATCGCGAGGGTGATGCCGCCGTAGAGTGCCCACAGCCTCCGAGCGGTGGAACTCACCCGAGGCGCCAGCCGGTCGGACGTGGGACCGGGAGCCTCCGCAGTGATGAGGCTCAGCCCTCCGACCCCCAGGAACGGCAGAATGGTCACCGCCAGCACCACCATGCCCATGCCGCCATACCACTGCATGATCTGGCGCCACATGAGCACGCCTCGGCCCGTCCCCTCTATGGGGCTGAGCACGGTAGAGCCAGTGGCGGTGACACCCGACACCGCCTCGAACAGGGCAGTGTCGAAGCTACCCAGCTCGCCGGAAAACCACAGCGGTAGCGCGGCGAATAGTGACAATCCGATCCACGTCCATGCTACTGCCGCGAAAACCGAGGCCGGGGGCATGTCCTCGTCGAGTCGGGTGAAGGTCACCAACAGCCCCCCTCCAGCAAGCGTGACCAGCGCTCCCATTCCCAGAGCGACCTCATCGTCCGATACTGACGAACCCCACTCCACCAGGGTGGCCAACAGCATCCCCGGCACCATGAACAGCAGCCCCAGCCCGACCACGAACCCCACTCTGCTTGTCACATTCCAGGGTCGGTCCACCAGCAGTTGGGACACGGCCCATTTCACCGCGGCCCTCCCCCGACGGGCGGCCGTCAAGACCGCGGTCATGGCCCCAGCCTCATCGCCCCGGCCTCATCGTCTCAGCCTCATCCGCTGGACCTCGCCTATACCCCAGCCGATCACCACAACCACCGGGTAGATCGACAGCCGGCCCAAGAACATCAGGGCAATCAACACCCCTCGAGCCGGGGCGGCCAGCACCGTGGCATCGGCAAAACCCGAGAGATCGCCCAAGCCAGGTCCGGCGGTAGCCAGTGCGGAGATCGACCCCGACACCGCGGTCGGCAGGTCTCCCCCGAGCGAGGCGATGCCGAACACCCCTGAGGCGGCGGCCAGCACCCACAGGATCTGGAAGTTGTGGACCCGGGTGAGCGAAGCCTCCGAAGCCACCGCTCCCGACACCCTCACCGGCACCACCGCCCGAGGATGGAGTTGCACCACCAGTTCCCGCCGCACGATGCCCAAAACCTCGATTACCCGTAGTACCCGAAAACCGCCCCCGGCCGAGCCCGCCATCGAGCCCACCCCGATAAGCAAGAGCAGCAGAATTTGGGGCGCGGCCACCCAATAGCCCCAATCTGCGACTCGGAAACCGGTGGTGCTGATCGACGAGGTGACGACAAAAAACGACTCTCGGATGGTGTCGGCACCCCCGCCGGTATCGGTCCACGTCCATGCCGCCACCAGCACCGTCGACCCAACGATCAGGCAGGCGTAGAGCTTGAGCTCGGTCGATCGCCACAAGGCCTGCACTTTCCCCCGCACCATCCATACCAACGCGGCCACGGACACGCCGGCAAGGGCCATGGCTCCGGCGCCCACCCACTCGATTGCCGCCGAGTCGAAGTGGGCGAATGAGTCTCGGTAGTTGGCGAATCCTCCGGTGGATGCGGTGGTGAGCCCGAAGGTCGCGGCGTCAAACACGCCCATACCCGCCGCGTAGTAGGCCGCAAACACCAGGATCGTGAGGCCCATATAGGTCAAGACCACCCGTTGGGTGTTGTGCGACCACGTCCTCGCCAGCACTGCCCGCCGCCCCCGGCCCTCGGCCACCTCGCTCAGCTGCCGCTGTCCCCCGAAGGCCGGCACCACCACCAAGGCGAGCATCAGGCCGCCCAAGCCGCCCAGCCACTGGGTCAAGGCCCGCCATGTGAGGAGCCAGGTGGGCAGGGCCTCGGGGTCCACCACAGTGAGAGAGGTAGTGGTAAAGCCAGCCACCGACTCGAAGACGGCGTCGTCCACCCCACTTATCTCTCCCGAGGCCAGGTACACCACGGTGGAGATCACCACAAGGGAAGCGGCCGTGGCCACGACAGTGGTCAGCACCCTGACTGCGGACCGGTGCCAGGGGAAGCGAACCCGAGACGGGTCGCTCATTCCATGCTCACCCGAAGAAGCGCTTCACTTCGTCCACGGTGTCCGGCCGCGCAGGATCATGTCCTATCACCCGAAGAAGCGCTTGACTTCGTCAACCGTGTCCGGCCGCGCAAAGACCACGATGTGGTCGCGGCTACGGAGCTGGCTGCGACCCCGTCCGATCTGTGCCTTGCCGTCTCGCACATAGGCGCCAACGAGCACGTCCTTGGGCAGACCCAGCTCTCTCACCACGGCCCCATCGGCCTTCGACCCCGCCTTGATCTCAACCTCGATGACCTCGAAGTCGCCCGACAGGTAGGTGGCCACTTGGGCCACCTCGCCCCGCACATAGCGGAGCACTCCGTTAGCGCTGGCCGTTCGGGGCGACAATGCCACGTCGATGCCCACATCCCGCAGCAGCGTGCGCAGCGCCAAGTTGTGCAACACGGCGATGGTCCCGCTCGCTCCCATCGACTCGGCATACAGACAGGCCAGGATGTTGGCGTCGTCTTTGCCGGTGAGAGCGATCACTGCGTCGAATTTGCCGACATCCTCGGATTCCAGCAACTCGGCGTCGGTGATATCGCCGTGGATCACCAGCACTGCATCCAGTTCCTCACTCAGCGTCTGGGCCCGCTCCAGATTCCGCTCGATGAGCACTACCTCGGCATGGCGCTCACTCAGTCGCCGGGCCAATATCTCGGCCGTCCGGCCCCCGCCGAGCAGCATCACCCGGCGATGGGTGCCCGGCGCCAGACCCAAGAGCGGCAACAGCGTCGATCGCGCCCGCCGCTTACATACCACCCGCAGAAGATCGCCGGGCTCAAGTGTGGTATCGGCCCGGGGAATCTGGGTCTTGCCCTCACGGGTGAGCACGGCCACAAGGAAGTCCCAGTCGGGCTCATACTCTTCGGCGATATCGACCAATCGCCGATTAGCCCAGGGTGCGTCGGCGGTGAGCTTCGCCCCCACCACCACAACCTCCCCATCGGCCATCACCGTAACGTCGGTGGCCCCCGGATATGACAGGAGGTCCATGATCTCGTGGGCGGTCTCCTCGTCGGGGTCGATGATGGTGTCGGCCTGCATCGCCTCCCGCAGCTCCCGGGCGTCCTTCTCCCGCAGGTTGCGGGCCTGGATACGGGCGATGGTGCGTCCCACGCCGTGCTGCTTGGCCAGCAAGCAGGCCACCAGGTTCACCTCGTCGTGGGCGGTGACCGCCACCAGCAGGTCGGCCTTGTTGATGCCCGCCTCGACGAGAACGTGAGGATGGGTGCCGCTCCCCTCCACCGCCAACACGTCCAGGTCTTCAGCCAGGCTGTGCAGCTTCTTGGCGTTCACCTCCACGACCGACACGGTGTTGCCCTCTTCGCTCAAAATCTGAGCGACGTGGGAACCCACCTCGCCAGCGCCCACGACCACGATGCGCACTGCTACATCCTTACTGAAAATCCACGAGGGTGCGAGCACTCCCCTGGTTCTGGGGTCGCACGGCGATCACTGGCGGGCCCGGCGCGACAACGCTTTGCTGAACACCCGCACCCGCTCTTCGGTGACCACCGCATCCATGGTCACATCGCCGGGGTGGGACGGCACCCCATCCACGAGCTGACACTCATAGGCCAGCCCCACTACCAGCGGCTTGGCTGGGCGGGGCCCGTTGAGCAAAAAGGACAGCGCCCGGTCGTAATAGCCCTGGCCTCGGCCAGCGCGATGGCCAGCAGCGTCGAACACCACTACAGGGGCGAACACCACATCAAGCTCCCGGGCCGACACCAGAAACTCGACATCGACATCAGGCTCGGGAATCCCAAACCGGTTGAGCACGAACGTAGTGTCCGGCCCGGCGGGGGCGAACTGGATGGGAGCGGGATCGCGCATCACCGGGAAATACACCTCGATGTCCCGCAGGCGGCAAGCGGTCACCAGTGGGGCCGGATCGATCTCGCCGTCGTCGGCCACCGTGGCTGACACCCGACCCACGCCGTCCAGCCAGCCAAGGGAGGTAACCGCGTTGCACACTGCTCGCGCCGCACCCTCGGGATCAGAAAACAAGCGCCGGGCCTCCCGGGCTTCGGTCCGCAACCGGCTGAGGCTGACCACGGTTCCAGATTATCGCTAATGACCCGAAATTGGTTATCCCAAATGGCAACCTTGGCAGGTCATATTCTCGCTGGCTAACTTCGCCTAGTTATCTCAAACAGGGGGTCAACGTGGACGCCGTACCGTACCTTGCCGGATTGAGCGCGATTCTTGCGCTCGCACTCGCTTTCCTCTTCTACAGGCTGGTGAAATCGGCCCCGCCGGGCAACGACCGCATGGTCCACCTCATGAACGAGATCCAGTCCGGGGCCAGGGCATTCTTGAAGCAGGAGTACACCTGGGTGGCCGGCTTCGTGGTCATCATGGCGATCCTCATCCCCTTGCTGACCGGCGTGGAGCTCACGTTCATCAGCTACATCCTGGGAGCGGTACTCTCGGCGGGGGCTGGGTACGTGGGCATGACCGTGGCCACCATGGCCAACGCCCGAACCACCCAAGCGGCCACAGAGGGACCGGCCAAGGCGTTGCCGCTGGCCTTCCGGGGCGGCGCGGTCATGGGCTTTTCGGTCGCTGGACTGAGCCTTCTGGGCCTGGCCTTCACCTACTTGCTCTTCGTCGAGTGGCTTAGCGTGGACGACCCGTTCGAGATCTTCACTGCCTTCGGGCTCGGGGCCAGTTCCATCGCCCTGTTCTCCCGCGTGGGCGGGGGCATCTACACCAAAGCCGCCGATGTCGGCGCCGATCTGGTGGGCAAGGTGGAGGCCGGCATTCCCGAGGACGACCCCCGCAACCCGGCCACCATCGCCGACAACGTGGGCGACAACGTGGGCGACGTGGCTGGCATGGGCGCCGACCTGTTCGAGAGCTACAGCGGGTCGATCATCGCTCCCATCGCTCTCACCGCGTTCTCTTTCGCCGTGGCCGGAAGCGAAGCCACGGGCAGTGATATCGGCCTAGCCCAGCTCATGTTCCCCTTGGCCGTGGCCTTTGTCGGGATGCTGGCCGCCATCGTGGGCTCGTTCGCCGTGAGGGGCAGCGCCCAAGCCGACGTGAAGAGCCTGTCCCGCCAACTCCATATGGGCACCAACGTGGCCATGGGCCTCACCGTCATCGGCACCATCCTGGTCGGACTTTGGTTCTTCTCCGGTGACGACTTCGACGGCTGGTGGGGCCTGCCCATCTCGGTGATCGGTGGTCTGTTGGTGGGCTGGGCCATCGGCAAGGTGGCCGAGATTTGGACGAGCGACCATTACCCACCCGTCCGCAAGATTGCCCAGCAGTCCGAGACCGGCCCGGCCACCACAGTGCTGTCGGGGATCAGTGCGGGCATGGTGTCGGTAGCCGCCTCGGTGATCCTCATTGGCGCTGGCGTGCTGGTGGCCTACTGGGGTGGCCAGCAGACGCTGGGCGACACCACTGGCGCGGGCATCTACGGGATCGCCGTGGCCGCCATCGGAATGCTTGCCACCACCGGTGTGGTGGTGTCGGTGGACGCCTACGGCCCCATCGCTGACAACGCCGGGGGCATCGCCGAGATGTCTGAGCTCGACCCCGAGGTGCGCGAGGTGACCGACGCCTTAGACTCGCTGGGCAACACCACCGCCGCCATCGCCAAGGGCTTCGCGGTGGGCTCAGCCGCGCTGACCGCCCTGGCCCTGTTCAAGACCTTCGAAGTCGCGCTCCAACTCGAGGACCCCGGTTTCACGCTCTCGCTGGACGTGGGCCAAGTCGACGTGTTCATCGGGCTCTTCCTGGGAGCAATGCTGCCGTTCCTGTTTGCCGCTCTCACCATCGACGCAGTGGGCCGGGCGGCCAACAAGATGATCGAGGAGGTGCGCCGCCAGTTCCGAGAGATTCCCGGTCTGCGGGAAGGCGCTGAGGGGGTCAACCCCGACTCGTCCCGGTGCGTGGCTATCTCCACGCAGGCCTCGCTGCGGGAGATGCTGCTGCCCGGCGCCTTGGCAGTGGCCGTACCACTGATCCTGGGGTTCATCGACGTGGACACCCTGGGCGGCTTTTTGGCCGGTGCCCTGGTGACCGGCTTCGCTCTGGCCATCTTCATGGCCAACGCTGGCGGGGCCTGGGACAACGCCAAGAAGTACATCGAGGCCGGCGCCCACGGCGGCAAAGGCTCCGAGCCCCACAAGGCCGCCGTGGTGGGCGACACCGTGGGCGATCCGTTCAAAGACACCTCCGGGCCGTCGATGAACATCCTCATCAAGGTGATGACCATCGTGTCCCTGGTCTTCGCCTCAGCGTTCGTCTAAAGCCATTGCCCAACGGGCCCCAGATCGGCTTATAATCAGATCGGTCATACGACCATCCCAAGTGAGCCGGAGCGAGGGTGGTAGAACCCCTTTGAGGTGTACCTCGCTCCGGCCCATGCGGGACTCTATCTGCCGATAGCCGCACATCAGCCCTTTTCAGCAACTTTCACCCTTTCGGATTTCCGGTCCTGCGCTGTTACTCATCAGCTAGCTAGCCGTGGCAACATGAGCCGATGCCGATAGCCAAAGTCAGCGACCTCGATCTCTACTTCGAGCTACACGGGTCGGGGCCACCCCTGCTCAACATCAGCGGCAGCGGAGGCGACCTGCGCATGACCGCCCCCGACCTGAACCCCCTGAACCGGGCGTTCACCGTGGCCCACTACGACCAGCGGGGACTGGGCCAGACCTCGACTCCGCCGCTGCCCTGGACCATGGCGGACTACGCTGCCGACGCCGTTGCCTTCTTGGACTTCTTGGGCTGGGATTCGGTGCCGGTGGTGGGCACCAGCTTCGGCGGGATGGTGGGCATGAACATGGCTGTGCTCCATCCGGGGCGGATCAGCAAGCTGGTGCTCAACTGCACCTCCCCCGGCGGCCCCGACTACAGCTCCTGGCCCTTGCACACCCTGGCCGACCTCGATCCCGACGAGCGGGGCGAGGTGGCGCTGGAGATCATGGACACCCGATATGAGCGGGGTGGTCCTCTTCCCCCCGGCGTAGAAGTGTTCGTTGCCAATGCGCGCCCCGACGGCCCCGCCCTACCGCTCGAAACCCCTGGCGCGCTCGGCCAGCTGGAAGCCCGCCGGGGTCACGACGTGGTCGACCGCCTGGGCGAGATCGACGTGCCCACCCTGGTATGCGCCGGCATCCACGACGGCATCGCCCCCATGCGCAACAGCGAACTCCTGCGCGACCGAATCCCCAACGCCCGCCTGGCCACCTTCGACGGCGGCCACATCTTCATGATGCAAGACCCCACCGCCTACCCGACAATTTTGGAATTCCTTACCGAAGACTGAGCAGCCGGTTTCGCTCTACCGTGTTTGTGTGAATCGGGAGCAGGCGCTGCGAACACTGGGGCTGGAGAAGGGAGCGCAGCCCGACGACATCAACCGCGCCTATCGGACGCTGATCCGCCAAGCCCACCCCGATGCTGGCGGCACCACTGCGGTGGCGGCCCGCATCACCGAGGCCTACCACTGGCTCCAGCGGGCTGGTACTGAGCCTCCCCCGACTCCGAAACCAGCTCCCCCACCCCAACCAACCCCTTCGGCGGCCGACGACGCCTCTGTGCTGCTCCTCCCTCCAGGCGACGTATTCGCCCGGCTGGTAGAGGCCGGACACCAGTTGGGCGAGGTGAGCTACATCGACCACGACGCCGGCATCGTGCAGATCACCTTCACCGCCCACAACGGAATTGTCTGCCAGCTAGCAGCCACGGTCGTCTCGATGCCATCCCGAGCTAGCCGGGGCGAAGCCAGAGTCGAATTCACCCTCGATCCCCTGGCCAGCGGCGAAGCCCCACCCATCGACCAAGTTGTCGCCCGATTCGCCCGCATCTTCCAACGAACAAGCCTCTAGCTCAAAGTGTCACCGGTCGTCCGTAGAGTGGTCGGCCCATGTCGGCTGTTGCCCCACAATCCGAGCGACGCAATGCCATTGCCCAGCCCGCGCTGTGGAGTATGCAAGAGCCCATCGCACTCGAGTTGGCCCCTAACCGGGTCGACATGGGGGACGAGGCATGGGTTGACAGGATGACCGGCTTCGTCCGGGGCGGCGACACCCTCTTGGACGCTCTGGTGACTACGGTCCCCCTGTCCACCGGAAGACGGCCCATGTACGACAACATGGTGGATGTCCCACGGCTGTCAGGCCATCTCCCCACCGCCGTAGTAGGCTCTGCCATACCGGTGATCAGCGAAATCGCCACGATGCTGGGCGACCGCTACCAGAAAGCGTTCACCCGAGTGGGAATCAACCTCTACCGCAACGAACGCGACAGCGTGGCCTGGCACGCCGACAAGATCGGCCAAGTCATGCACCAACCCGTCATCGGCCTGGTGTCGCTAGGCGCGGCTCGCCCCTTCCTGCTCCGCCCCCTCGGCGGCGGCAAGTCCCGAAAGTTCGTCCTCGGCTCCGGAGATCTACTGGTGATGGGCGGCAACTGCCAGCACCGCTTCGAGCACTCCGTCCCCAAGCTCTCCCACCCCACCGCCCCTCGCCTCAGCATCACCTTCCGCCACGAGGAGTAGCGAGGACCGGTTTCGGTGCTCAGCTCAGATCGAAAACAGTTCTGATTCCGATACTGGCTCGGAGGTCGTCGAGGCCGGCGTTGATCTCATCAATAGGACGGCGGGCGGTGATCATGGGCTCCAGGTCGAGGCGGCCGTTCTGCCACAGGGCCAGCAGACGGGGAACTTCTCGCTGGGAGTTGCAGCCGCCGAACAGGCAGCCCAGCAACTTCTTCTCGGCAGTGAGATACATGACGGCGGGATTGATGGTCACGGTGTGCTCAAGGGCGGGTGCACCCACCATCACCGTTGTACCGCCGTTGCGGGTGGCCGCCAAGCCAGCTTCCACCAGCGGACCGGCCCCGGCAGCGTCGAAGGCGTAGTCGGCGCCGATCCCCTTGGTGGCCTCCTGCACATGGGCCACCACGTCGGTCTCGTTCGGATCGAGCAGGTCAGTGGCCCCGAATGCCACGGCGGCATTGCGGCGGTCGGCCACCGGGTCGGAGGCGAAAATGCGGGATGCACCGGCCAGGCGGGCACCCTGCACTACCGACATGCCTACACCACCCAGGCCCATTACCAGCACGGTGGCACCCTCCTCCACCTGGGCAGTGTTGAGCACTGCACCCACGCCTGTCTGGATGGCGCATCCGATCACCGCAGCTACTTCCAGGGGCACGTCGGGGTCGATCTTCACCGCAGCGGTTTCGGCCACCAAGGTGAGCTGGCCGAATCCGGCGACTCCCAGGCCCCGGTACACCGGCTGGCCATCCATCGTGAACGGAATCGAGCCATCGGGCATCGTCCCCATGAACATCGAGGCCGCCGATGCGCACAGCGTCATCTCCCCTCGCACACACCAGTAGCACGTCCCGCACGGGCCAAACGGTGACAGCATCACGTGGTCACCTTCGGCCAGGGAGTCCACCCCCGGGCCCACCGCGTCGACGATCCCGGCGGCCTCGTGGCCCAAAATGATCGGGGTCATCATCTCAGGAGCATCGATCATGGTCAGATCGGAGTGGCACAGCCCGCAGTGGGTGACCTGCACCCGCACCTGCCCCGGCCCGGGATCGACGCAATCCACGTCGGCCATCACCAACGGCGTGGCCGGCGATGCCAGGAGTGCTGCCTTCATGGAAACCTCTCTTTTGGGTTTACTTCTTGCCGGCCTTCCAGCCGGTGGTGGCACCGGAGACCATGCCGTAAGGGCCTGACGGCCACCGGAAGCAGTCCACCATGAGCTGATCGACTTCTTCCCGGCTGGCCACACCCTCGGCCACTACCGCGTTGGCCTCTCGGATCATGGCCCCGTACACCCGATTGGTGACGTAGCCCCAGCTCATGGCCGAGTCTTTGATGACCACGGGGTTCTTGCCTGCGGCTGCCGCCAGGCGACAGATGGTCTCGGTGGTCTCGTCGGAGGTTTGCGGCGCCCTTACGATCTCAGCCAGCTTCATCACCGGCGGCGGCGATGCCCAGTGCCATCCGATTACCCTGTCGGCTCGATCGGTAGCCACCGCCAGGGCCTGTACCGGATACCCGCTGGAGTTGGATGCGAAAATGGTGTGCTCCGGGCACTCTTGGTCGAGCTCTCGGAACAACTGAATCTTGAGGTCCAGGCGCTCGGGGACCGCTTCGATAATCACATCGACGCCCGCAGCTGCATCCCGGTCAGTGGTGAAGTCGATGCGGGCCAGCGCAGCTTCAGCCTCGGCCTCGGTCATCTTGCCCCGGGCCACTGCCCCCTGGATGCCGAATCGGCCCTCGGACACCAGACCGGGGGCGGCCGCAACAATGTCGGGATCAATATCGAAGGCCACCACGGGATGGCCGGCGATGGCCATCACCTGAGCGATGCCCGAGCCCATCACCCCCGAGCCGATGACTCCGATTTTCTCTGCGCCGGCGGTCACGACAGATGCGCGCCGAACCAGGCCGCCATACGGGACCAGCCATCGGAGGCAGCGTCGGCGTTGTACGACGGGCGCTCGTCGCACAGGAACCCGTGGTCGGCATCGGCGTAGCGCACGATGTCGGTGGGCTGGGCGTTGCCATCGAGGTCGGACCGAAGTTGCTCAACACCCTCGACCGGGATCATGCCGTCGAGGTCGCCGAACAGGCCCAGCCACGGGCACTGGAGGTCGCCATGGCGGTCAGCCAGCTTGGGCTGGCCCGGGGTGAACCCGTCGGTCACGATGGCCCCGCCGTAGTAGGTGACCGCCGCGCCCACTGGGCGGCTGATGGCCGTCAGGAAGGTGACCCGGCCGCCCATGCAGAATCCGGTGATGCCCACCTTGTTGGACGGAATCCCCTGGTCGGCCAGAAAGCCGAGAGCGGCATCCACGTCCATCAGGGAGTGGGAGTCGAGGAGGTTGCCCATCATCTCGAATATCTTGTCCATCTCGTCGTAGCCGGCCAGATTGTTCTCATAGCGGTGATAAAGATCAGGGGCCACCGCCAGATAGCCCTCGGCCGCTACCCGTCGGGTTACGTCCTCGATATGGCCGTTCAGCCCGAAGGCCTCCATGATCACGATTACCGCGGCACTCGGCTCGCCATCGGGGCGGGCGACGTACAGCCTCATCGGGCCATCGGCAGTGGAGAGTTCTACGTTCTCGGTTTGCATGGCTGCCGATGGTAGTTCTCGGTTCGACCAGCGGCCTATTGGTCAGGACGGGGAGCATAAACCGGATCAGAGCGGTCTCGGCTGCCCCGCAAGAAGCGCTCATCGAAAGGACGGAACTGCTCTTCTCGCACCCATTCCGTGGTAGCCACCCGCCGCTGGATGAGCCAAGGTCCGTCGCCTCGTCGGCACACGTCGTCGATGAAGCGGAAGCCCACCGACAGGTTCAATTCCGGCGGCCCTCCCTCAGTCCAATGCCGGGCGATGCCGTGGGCTTCGGAGCGAGCCCATTGCACAGTGCCCCCATCGGCAGAAGTTGCCAACTCCGGGTCGACTTCCACAAACACGTTCAATACGTTGTGGACCGAGCCGGTGTAGCGACGTAACAGACGCTCGCTCCACACCAGATACTCGTCCACAGTGCCCTCAAAAGTGCCGTGGGAATCGGTGGCGTCCGGGTGGTAGCACGAGCGGACCAGCTCCATGTCGAGGCGGTCCACCCCCCGGCAGTACCGATACAGCAGTTCGATGATCTCTTGCTTGGACAAAAGTTCGGCAAGCTGGGCCTGGCTGTCCACAGCCGCCATTCTGCCCTGCCAGCAGGCTGTTGGTCTGGTTAGACTCAGCATTGAGTTGGCAGCGAACCCCGAGCCCGACGCCTCTTGGCATACCGACCCATTCGGGCGGCATGACGCCCGATGGTGGGATGGTACAAAATGGACTGAAAAGGTCCGCGACCGAGAGCAGCCCGGCATCGACCCGCCTGGCATCGCAGTGGCCCCCCAGGCAATCCCCCTTAACGAGCCAGCCCCGCCCATCCCCAGCCGGCGAATGATCCGCCTCTTCGGCAAACGGCTGCCCGGTGCCATGCTGCTGGCGTCAGTGGCCCTTGTTGCCGTGATCGTGCTGGTAGTCGTGGTGGCGGTGCTCATCTGACGGGCCCAGAGCTCTCAACAACTCCTTGATCGACATCTCCCGGTAGTGTCCTGGCCGTGGCAAAACGAGAGATCATCTTGCACGAGTATGTCGACATCATGGGCCAGGCGGCGTGGCCCTACATGGAGCACATCAAGATCCAGAACCGGGACGCCCGGGTTGGTTTCGAGCTCCTGGGCACTTGGTACACCATGGGGATCACTGCCCGCTGGCCTCAGGTGGTGAACCTGTGGGACTCGGGGGGCTGGGACGGCTGGCTCGAGCGGGTGGATAGGCTCAATCTCAAGCGGAAGTCCAACGACCTGCTCGACGAATGGTGGGAGGAGGCCTACAAACTCCGCACCGGAGGCTACGACCGAGTCCTGGGATCGGTACCCGAATCGCCTCCGGTGGCATCGGTGCTCGCCGGTGAGGTGCGGGGCACGCTGTACATCCACGAGTTGACCGAGGTGCGGCCGGGTTCGGCCCGGGACTACCTGGCCGCCATGGCCACCGACTACCTACCCGCCGCGGCCGACTACGGCTACACTTGCATGGGGCTGTGGGAGGTGCTGCACCACGACTACGAGGTGTGCACGGTGTGGGCCGCTTCCCCCGAGGCCTATATTCGACTGAACAAAGCTGCCGACGCGGCTGGCGGATTCGACGAGGGGGTCGAGGGCGACGACCGGCTGGTGGCGTGGCGAGCGACAGCCCAGCAGTACACCACCCGCTTTCGGGAAGAGCTGATGACCCCAGCCCCCGGCACGCTCACCGGCCCCGAGGCATACGAAGACGACACCTATATCAATCGGCCATAGGCATCAAACGGTCATAGGCAGAGAGGAGCACCAGCTATGCGGGGCATCTTGTTCGACGGCGAGGGCGCGGTTGTGGTCGATGGGCTAGGAGTGACCGATCTCGAACCCGATCAGGTTCGAGTGCGGATCGGGGCAGCCGGGGTGTGTCACTCCGACGTGTCGGTGATCAACGGGACCTTTGGACAGATGTTCTCCCCGCCATTCGTGATGGGCCATGAGGGTGCCGGCCAGGTGGTGGCGGTGGGCGACGATGTCACAACCGTGGAGGCCGGTGATCACGTGGTGATCGCCACCATCGACAACTGCGGGCGCTGCTCGGTGTGTGCCACTGGCCACCCCACCTTGTGCCAAACCTCCAAGCTGGGTGCGGCCATCGCCAGGCGCAACGAGACCGGCGAGGAGCCCGGCCCCGGCGACTTGCCTGCCTACTTCACCTACCAGGGCGAGGAGATCATGGGCTTCGCCAACACCGGCGTGTTCGCTGAGGAGGTAGTGGTAGGCCAAGGCCAAGTTGTGGCCATCGACAAGCGGGTGCCGTTCACCAGCGCCTGCCTCATCGGCTGCGGCGTGCTCACCGGCACCGGCGCCATCTTCAATCGGGCCCAGGTCTACCGGGGCGACTCCGTGGCGGTGATAGGTGTGGGGGGCATCGGCCTCAACGTAATCCAGGCCGCCCGCATCGCCGGGGCTACCAAGATCGTCGCCGTCGACAACAACCCCGCCAAGGAGGGATTTGCCCGCCAATTCGGCGCCACTCACTTCGTGGACTCCGGCCAAGACCCGTCAATCGAGACCGTGCGGGAGATCACCGCAGGCGGGGTGGACTGCTCGGTGGAATGCGTGGGCAACACCTCGCTGATGATGGACGCGGTGGAGATGCTGCGCCCCGGCGGCAGCATGGTGATCTTGGGAGTGGCGGGCATGGACTCCCGGATGGAGCTCGCCCCGTTCAAGCTCTACCAGAACAAGTCGATCATGGGCTGCCGCTACGGATCAGCCCGCCCCGCGTTCGACATCCCCGCCCTGGTGGACTTGTATCTCGACGGCCGCCTGCTGCTGGACGAGTTGGTGTCGGCCACCTACGACCTAGCCGAGCTCGACAAGGCCTTCGACGACCTCGAGGCCGGGAAGCTGGCCCGAGGCGTGCTCGATCTGAGTTGATCCTCAGGCCGCTCGGTACTCCCGAGGGGCTTTGGATCCCTAGGCCGCCGGCGTCTCGGTGATGTCGGCGTCGAGGTCTAGATCGAAGTACTTGGCCGGGTTCTCCAGCAGCACCTTGCGGGAGATCGACTCGTCCACCTTGGTGAAGTTCTCTTCGATGAACTCCTGGGAGTCGGGGAACGAACCCACCGAGTGGGGGAAATCGGTGCCCCACATGATGTTGTCCCACGGGATGATATCGACCATGTCGAACACCACCGGATCGCGGATCACGCTGAAGTGGAAGTGGTCGAGTATCTGCTCGCTGGGCTTGCGCTCGTAGTTCACCTTGAACCAGTCGCCGAACAGGTCGTAGTTGTCGTCCATGAAGTAAAGCGTGCCGGGCAGCCAGCTCGCGTTGGTCTCGGCGAAGTAGAACTTGATCTCCGGGAACCGCTCCAGCACGCCGGCGGCGATGAGCTGGGCCATGCAGTACACCGGGGAATGGCTGCCGGCCCGCTGCACCAGTGCGCTCGCCCAGGGACTGTCAGACGTTCCCTTGGCCGCCGATTGGGCCGGTGCCTGCCCCGCGCCGAAGCCGAAGTGGGGCGCCAGCTTGAGACCAAGCTCTAGGCTCTTCTCCCAGAACCGGTCGTCCACCGGATCGGCGTAGGGAGAGCCGTTGGGGAAGTTGTAGAACGCCACCGATGGCAAGCCGGCCTCGGCAACGAACTCCAGCTCTTCCACCGCGTGGTCGATGCCGGTGATGGGGGTCACCGCGTTGCCGATGAGCCGGTCGGGGGCCACCGAGCAGTAGTCGTGGGCCAAAAACGTGTTATAGGCCCGGATCATGGAGCGGTACACGTCGGGATCCTTGATGCCCTCGAGGAATCGGCTGGCGAACACCGGCGGGAACAGCACCTCGGCGTCAATGCCGTCGAGGTCTTGTTCCCGGAGGCGCTGCTCGGCGGGGCCTGCCCCCTCGGCCGGGCTGCCGTCGGCGTTGAAATAGGTGCCGCCGGAGAACTTCACCTTGTCGCGCCCGGCGATGTTCTGGCCGTTGCGAAGCAGCGGCTGGCCCTCGATCAGCCACCCCTCTCCCCCTTCGGGGAGGTGGATCAACCGGGGTGCCCGATCCTTGTATCGCTCGGGGACATACTTCACGAATACATCGGGCGGCGTCTCCACATGCCCGTCAGCGCTGATTACCTTGTACTTTCGGCCCATGGTCGGAGCTTATTCCTCTCAGGTGGACCCAAGAAAAACTGGGCGTTTCAAGCACAAGACACTCGCCGTCTGCATCGCTCTCGGGCTGGTTCTGGCTCTGCTCGCCGCGGGGTGCTCCTCCAACGACGACGATTTGCAGCCCGCCGCGCCCATCGCTGAACAGCCGACCGAGGCGCCAGTGCCAACGGAAGCACCAACACCAGCGGCAACGCCCGAACCTCAACCCACCGAGGCGCCGACGCCCGAACCCACGGAGGCATCAGTACCGACTCCCGAGCCGACGCCACTACCCACCCCGGCACCCACGCCCGCTCCCCCTCTGGTCTTCACCGAGTTCGGCGACCTCCCCGTAGGAGTGAGAACCCTTGAGTTAGGAGAGGAAACCGGCGAGCAGCCCCTTTCTGTTTGGTACCCCGCCGATTCGGACGCGGTGGCCGGTATGGATACTGAGATCTATGACTCCGCCCAGGCCATTCCCGCGGCCTTTCGAGCCCTGATCCCCGACAGCATGCAGAGCGCGGTTGAGACCAACTCCTATCGCGATGCGCCGCTGGCCGCCGGGGGCCCCTATCCGGTGGTCATCTACAGCCACGGATACGGGGGTCACCGTGACGTTGCCATCTTTCTGACCAGCCATTTGGCCTCGCACGGCTTCATCGTCGCCTCCCCCGAACACATCCACAGGAATCTGCCCGCCCAGGCGTTTGGAACCGCAGAGTCCAATCCGGAGAAAGACCAAGCCGATGTGGCCAACACCCTGGCTGCCCTGGAATCGGCATTCGGAGGCGCCGTCGACACCACCCGGGTGGGCGTGATCGGCCATTCCGCCGGTGCCAGAACCGCACTGGACGCATTGGCCAACGAATCGGTTCTGGCCGCCCTACCGCTGGCCGGCGGTGGTGCGGTTCCACCCGATGGGGCAGACAAGCCGATCCTGGTGGTGGTAGCCGAATTGGACATCACCGTGCCCACCGATAGAAGCCTAGAAAGTTACGACTCAGCCCCCGGACCCAAAACTTTCGTAAACCTGGCTCAGGCCGGCCACAACAGCTTCACCGACAGCTGTCCTGTCATCCTTGCCGGCGGTGGGCTGGGCATGCTCGAACCCCTCCTCGGGGCCGAGCAGGTAGCGCGGGCCGAAGACGGATGCACCCCGGAAAACGCCGACCCTCTGGCCATGCAAGCGGCCCTCGAGCACCTGACCACAGCATTCTTCCTGGTCAATCTGACCGACCGGCTCGACATAGGGGTCACCCCCGAGTTTGCCGACCTGATCGACGGAGTCGAACTGGCCGACTATCGCGAAGCTGGCTGAGAAAGGGGAGCCAGGCTCAGTCCAAACCGAGGTGGCCTCGGACAAAGCGGCGGTAGCCAGCCGCGCTCCAGTTGTCGTGGTCTTCGCCCCAGCCAACCGCGTCGCCAAACGTCCATTCGCTGAGGCAGTTCCACGTCCACAGATTGGGATTCAGGTGTACGCCAATCCTGTTCACGGCCCGACTTGTCGCCTTAAGGTTGCGGCCTAGCTCGTCGGTGGCCGTGATCTGCACCACAGTGGGAGCGCCGGTGCCGGGGTCACGCTCCAGCACGTCGCGCCGACCCTGGCTGGGCACTAGCCGGGAGTACTCGCTGTCGCGCAGGTAGTAGCCGTGGATGACGGTGCAGTCGGGGTCGTCGCCCTCGCCGTAAGCCATGGTCAGGGCGTGGAAGCCATCGGTGTCCGAGGCGGTGGCATAGCTGTAGCCGCCCCGAACCGCCCCGTGCAGCGTGGCGCCGAACTGGCTGCGCGGCCCCCACGATCGATCCCTCATCCCGTAGGCGTCCACCTCGTAGATTTCCTCGCCCAACCGGATAGTGCCCTGGTAGCGGCCCGGCTGGTCCAAATGGCCGTCACCCAGGTAGTTGGGGGGGCACACCGCGGTGAACGTCAGGTCCACCTCGGCCTCCCCGTCGTCTTGGCATAGGAATCCGATCCGGTACTGCTCCAGAGGCTCGATCGCCTGGTAGCGAATGCCGTTGGGCAGCTCGATGTCGCTCAGCGGCTGGTCGGGCAGGGGCAGGTGCCAAAAGTTCTTGGCGTAGCGGCAGTTCCAGATCTGGTCGCCGCCGGTGTCCCAGAAGAAGGCTCCACCGGACGTGATCCCCTGGTTGGGCCGAAAGAACGGATAGAGCTGCCCCGACAGCTTGTGCTCGGGGGCGGCGAAGGTGAACCAGCAGGTCTCGGTCCAATAGGGGTCGTCAGAGGTTGGCGGATGGAACTCGTCGTCGGGATGTGTGGCGGTGCCAGTAGAGGGGTTAGCGGACATGGGGTGCCATGCTATGGGAGTGACCCTTGGTCCTGACGATCTGGTGCTCAGCTCGGGCTCGCTGGACAATCCCTCAATTGAGGTGCTGGTGGAGGCCGCAGTGATTGGAGGTTTCGCCGGGTTGACCCTGTGGCCGGCGATCTATCCCCCCGATCCGACCATCGGCGAGCGCATTCGCGATGCCGGGCTGGCGGTTGTGGACATGGACGCCGTCATCGTATGGGTGGGACCAGACGACCCTGGCGGGCCTTACTACGAGGAAGCCCCTCGCGAATTGGTGTTCGAAGCAGCCGCCGCGCTGGGGGCCACCGGGGTGAACTCGCTGTTGGTGTGCGCGGGATCAGCGACCAGAGAGCAAGCGACCGAGGCCATGGCTGATCTAGCCGACCAGGGTACTTCCGTCGGGGTGGACGTGTTCATGGAGTTCAGCCGCAGCCGGCCCATCCCCGACCCTCGCACCAGCGCCGAGGTGGTGGCCGCCACGGGCCGGGCCAACTGCGGCCTGACGGTGGACTTCTGGCATGTGCATTACGGCCCCGGCGACTTCTCCGACTTCGCCTCGATTCCTGGTCGGCTGGTGGGGGCCATCCAGCTCAACGATGCTCCGATGGAGTTCCCCGACGACCTGGGATGGGCCACCCGGTACCGGCGCTGTGTTCCCGGCGAGGGGGTTATGGACCTGGCCGGTGCGCTGAGGACTATCCGGGCTGCCGGATCTGTCGCGCCGGTGACTCTGGAGGTGTTCGACTCCGACCGGTTGGAGGCTATGGGGCCGGTGGGCTTTGCCCGGCTGTTGGGCGACGCCACCCGACGGGTGCTCGAGGAGGCCCGCGGCTAGACGCCCACCCGGATCGGGAGACCCGCGGCCCGGTACACCGCGTCGATGAGTTCCATCGTCTTGATCGACTCCGACGGGGGATACAGGTTGGGGCCGCCGTCTTCGACGCAAGCTCGGAAGGCTCGGAGCTGACAGGTGTAGGTGGCCACCTGCTCAGCCGGTTCGTAGTGGACGGTGTTGCCATCGTGGTCGGTGACGGTGAGACCGCTTCCCCACATGGGAGAGAGCGGGTTGTCGATAAGCAGCCTGCCTTCGAAACCAGTCACCACCACATCAGCCTGGAACTCGAAGTCAAACGCCTCGGGGTCGATAGCGTCGGGATCGCCAAGTTCGACCTTCTGGTCGGTGCCGGTGAACGCCGAGGTGATGGCCGCGGTGGCCCCGCTGTCGCGATAGCGCAATTCGGCGGTCATGCGGACGTCCACATCGGGAGCCATCTCCTCGGCCTCGGCCCGCACTACCTCCAGCTCGCCGAAGGCCCGCAGGTTGCTGAGGGCATAAGAGCCGGTGTCCATGAGGGCGCCCCCCGCCAGGTCGTAGCGGTAGCGGATGTCGTCGGGACCGTGCATCGAAGGGAACACCATGGCCGCCTCCACATGGCTCATCTCCCCCACCGCACTGTCGGCCACCAACTCGATGGCTCGTTGGGCTTGAGGGTGGAAGCGCCAATGGTAAGCCTCCATCACCACCAGCCCGGTCCGCTCCGCGGCATCGGCCACTTGGCGGGCCTCGTCGGCGTTGGCGGTGAACGGCTTTTCCAGCAATACCGGCTTTCCCGCCTCTAGTGCGGCAATGGTCCAGCGGGCGTGGTGGGAGTTGGGCAGCGGGTTGTACACCGCGTCGATCTCCTCTGAGGCCAGCAGATCGTCGTAGCTGTCGAATACCAGAGGAATCCCATGCTCATCGGCATAAGCCCGAGCCCGCTGCGGATCGCGGGCCGCCACCGCGGCCACCTCCACCCCGTCGACCTCTTTCGCCGGCTCGATGAGCCCCATCGGCCCGATCCACGCCGCCCCCAACATGCCGATTCGCATAACAGCAGGTTAGCTAGGCGGCAAATGCCGCCTTCAGATCAGTGGCCAACTCTGGGCGGCAGATGAGGATGCCCCATTGGGCTAGATCGCGGCGGTTGTAGCGGAGCGGGGAGCCGTCTAGGTGGGAAGCGTGCAGTCCAGCGGCCAGGGCGATGGCCACCGGGGCGCAGGTGTCCCATTCGTAGAGGCCGCCGGCGTGAACCCAGGCGTCGGCCTCGCCGGTGACTACGGCCATGGCCTTCACCCCGGCGGAACCCACGCCGTACACATCGGCGTCCAAATGGCGGGCCAGGCGATGGCCGTCCCACCGCACCCGAGAGCGCGACATCACTACTAGCGGCCGCTTTCGGCCAGAATCAGCGGGAGGCCCGTCGGGGCTCATGGTGCTGAATGTGCGGCCCCAGGGAGGCACCGAAACCGCCCCGGCTGCTGGTTCGCCGTTCACTGCCAGCCCGACGTGGACTGCCCAGGTGTCGCTCCACTGGTCGGCGTAGTCGGATGAGCCATCCAACGGGTCGACGATCCACACCCGCTCAGCCTCTAGGCGGGCTCCGTCGTCACGCCCTTCCTCCGACAGCACCATGTCGTCTGGCCTGAGCTGGGCCAACGCCCCGGTGAGATAGCGATGGCTGAGTTGGTCCCCCGCCATCTCCCGGTGGAGGTAGCCAGCTCGGGATTCCTCCATCTCGTCTGAAAGGGCCTGGAGCTGCTCCCCTGCCTGCTGGGCCAACCAGTGGGCGAGTTCGTGGTCACTCGGTTCTGGGGTCTCGGTCACGGGGCCAGCACAATCGGACGCCAGTCGAGCACAGGCACTGGATCTGCCCCGTCTCGTTCTGCCTGCACGATCACCGTGAAGGCCAATAGACGGCCATTGGCCACCGGCTCGGCCGCATTGAGGGTGGCGGCCACATCCACCACGTCGCCCTCGAAAACTGGGCCGGTGTGGTCGCAGAGATGCCAGCCCACCACAGTGGCCGCGGTAGGCACTAGGCGTACCAACCCGGCCTGGGCCAGTCCCACGGTGTGCCCGCCATACACCAGGCGCTTTCCCCCCTGGCCCAGCGACGCATCCCTATGAATTGGGGCCAGGTTTTGGGTGAGCCGTACCAGGGCGGGGGCATCGGTCACCGTGTCGCGCAGCGGATCGCGGTGGGTTTCCCCGATCGCCCACTCCTGCGGCACCCCCAGCGGGCTCAGATCCCAGTCTGCGGGGGCGACCTCCACAAACGAGGTCATGTCGATCTCATTGGGAGTTCCTCCGAGATCGTCTTCGTGCCCTGTGAGGGCATCAGAGCGGCGGCGAACAAGGGCGCATCGCTCGAAGTCCAGCACCAGGCGGCCTTGATCGTCGACCGTTTGCATGCCGAGCAGCACCAAGCCCCGAGGAGGCCGGTCGGGCCGGGCGGAGGCCTCTCGCAGGCCCCGAACGGTCACCGTCGTGGTTAGAGTCTCCCCCACTCGTACAGTGCGCAGTTGGCGCACGCCCCGGTAGAACAGGTTGGCCACCACCTTGCGGGTGGCCACGGTGGATTGGCCGATGGCCACTTGCAATACCAATGCAGGGTTGACCACCGATCCGGGCTCTCCGGTAATGGCCTCGGCCAACGGGCGGCTCAGGCTGATGGCCAAGGGATCGCCGCAAATTGCCTGGTAGACCGCGGCTTCACCGGGACCGATCGTGATAGCTGGGGCAGGATCAAGTGGCTGGCCCACTTCAAAATCCTCGAACCAGGGACCGTCTCCTGCCGGTAGAACCACGCCCCGCAGTAAACCACGCCAGAGGGTGATAACCGGAACTGGCGTTAGGGTCTGGCCATGACAGCAGCTTCACCCGAGGAAGTCCCGGCCATCATCGAGGTGGCCATCAACGGAATCACCAGCCCCGAAATCAATCCCAACGTGCCCTTGAGCCCTGAGGCAATCGCCGCCGATGCTCTGGCCTGCATCGAGGGGGGTGCGGCCATCATTCACACCCACAACCACGACATCAGCCTTACTGGCCGCGATGCCGCCGACCCCTACATCGAGGCTATGACCCCGGTGCTAGCCGCCCGTCCTGACGCCCTGTGGTACCCCACACTCACCTCTGGGAACCATCAGGCCAAGTACGCCCACATGGCCATGATCGCCGAGGAACTGCCCCTGCGAATGGTGGCCGTGGACCCCGGCTCCACCAACATCGGCGGCGCCGGGCCCGACGGCCTCCCGGTGGGCGGCACCTACAAGAACGACTATGCGGAAATCCGGGCCAGCTTCGACTTGTGCCGCGACAACGGCTGGGCCCCGGCGATGGCCATTTACGAGCCCGGATTCCTGCAATGCGTGCTCACCTACCATCGGGTCGGCCAGTTGCCTGCGGGCTCGATGGCCAAGCTCTACTTCGGCGCCGAGTGGGGGCTCTCCCGCCGCTCCAAGGGGGTCACCTTCGGGTTGCCCCCTACCAAGCACGCCCTGCTGGCCTATCTGGACATGCTGGAGGGCACCGACATCCCCTGGTCGGTGTCGGTTTGGGGCGGCGACCTCATGGCCACCCCGGTCGCTCGGCTGGCCCTCGAACTCGGCGGCCACCTCCATGTGGGCATCGAGGAGTTCTACGACCCCGACCGCTCCCCCACCAATCAGGAGCTCTTGTCTGAAGCCGTGGCCCTGTGCAACGAGGTCGGCCGCCCTCTGGCCACCTGTGACGAGACAGCCGAAATGCTGGAGCTGCCCTAGCGGCCTAGACGCAAGGGTTGTCCATTGCGCCGAGACCCTCGATCTCGGAGCGGATCACATCCCCGGGCTTGAGGTAAACGCCTTGGGCATGGCCGACCCCTCCGGGGGTGCCGGTGAAGATGAGGTCTCCGGGGTGCAGGGTAAGGATGGTTGACAGGTATGCCACCATCTCCGCCACCGGGCGCATGAGGAAGCTGGTGCGGCTGTTTTGGCGCAAGTCGCCGTTGACTTCGCAGGAGATGGCCAAATCGTCGGGGTTTTCCACCAAGTCGGGGCTCACCAGTGCAGGGCCGATGGGGCCAAACGACTCCCGTGACTTGCCCAGGGAGAACTGAGGCGGGGAGGCCGCGGTCTGCAAGGCCCGGTCGGAGATGTCCTGGCCGATCATCAGCCCGGCTATCCGGTCCCAAGCCTGAGCTTCGTCCGCCGCACGGGTTTCGATGCCGATCACCACAACCAGCTCGCATTCGTAGTCGCAGTGTTCGCCCACCAACTTCACCGGCGCGGCCGGCCCAACCAGGCAGGTGGGGAACTTGGTGAACACCACCGGTGCCTCACTGGCGGTCCGGCCCATGGGGTCGACCCGATCGATCTCCTCGATATGGTCCCGGTAGTTCAGCCCGTAGCCGAACACCTGCTGTGGGTTGGGAACCGGGGGGCCTAGCTCGGCTGGGCTCACCTGGCCGTCGGGCAAGCCCCGGTTGGCCCAGAGGCGGTGGAGATCGTCAATGTCGGCCAAGGCGTCCATCGGATCCATGCCCATCGCCCAGAAGTCGGCGCCGTCCAGCAGCACCGCCTCTCCCGCCCGGTTTGCCAATCGATAGCTCATCGCCAGTCCATAGAGAGCTAGAGCGCGGCGGCCAGCTCGACCGCTGACTTCATGGCACCCTCCAGGAAACCGGGCTGAGCGCAGTCGCCCACTGCATGGACTTCAGCTCCAGCAGACCGCAACTCGTCGGCCAGCGACGTGTCTGGAGCTAGTTCCGAGGTCACAACCACCAGATCAGCGGGCGTCGTCTGCTCCTCACCGTTGGAGCGCCACACCACCCCTTCGTCGGTGACTGCCACCACCTGCGCGCCGGTAACCAGGTTCACCCCTGCTTGGCCGAGGTCGTTGACCACTCGCCAGCGGCCAGGGAGCCCCAGAGAAAAGCCGAACGCCGGACCGGACTCGATGAGCGTTACCTCGGCCCCTTGGTGGTGGGCGGTCTCCGTCACCCCGATGCCGGGCAGGTCTCCGCCCAGCACAGCCACCCGGGCGGCATCCAATGAAGCGCCGTCGAGAAGCCAAGGAGCCAAATCGTCCACCCCCCAAACCTGGGGGCCATCGATGCCGTCCACATCGGGACGGCCCCACCGGCCGCCCACTGCGACCACCACTGCATCGGGCGAGAGCGCGCTTGCCCCGGCTGCGTCCAGGCGGGTGTTGAGCCGCACATCCACTCCGAGCTGATCGAGCTGGCGCTCGAACCACTCCATGAGCTCGGCGTTCACGTCGCTGGTGGCCGACGCCAGCGCCCATCGGCCGCCCAGCCGATCAGATGCGTCGGCCAGGATCACCTCATGGCCCCGCAGGGCAGCCACCCGGGCAGTCTCCATGCCCGAGGGCCCTCCGCCGATCACCAGCACCTTTTTGGCAGCCGACGCGGCCTCAGCGGTGAGCTCATCCTCCCTCCCCAGAAAGCCATTTCCCGCGCACCGAGTTCCCACTCGCAAGAAGATGTTGCCAATGCAGCGGTAGTGGTACACGCAGGGACGCACGTCTTCGGACTGGCCCGCGGCCAGCTTGTTGGGCAGGTCGGGATCGGCCAGGATCTTGCGGCCCATGGCCACAAAGTCGTATCTCCCCTCGGCTATGTGGCGATCGGCCGATTCGGGACTGATCCGTCCCACGGCAATGATCGGCACGTCCACTTCGGCCTTCACTGCGGCCGCATTGGGCACCAGCAGCTCGGGCACGTGGGGGCCGTAGGAGTCGGTTGGTCCGGTGGCGATGCCCGGATCGTGGTAGGCCGACACGTGGATGGCGTCGGCCCCCGCCGCGGCTGCAACCCGGGCGTTGTGCAGGGCGTCGTCTAGGACGGTGCCGTCAATGCCCACCTCGGTGCTGTTAAGCCGCACCCACACCGGGTAGTCGTCGCCCACCCGCCGGCGGGTCTCAGTGAGGATCTCCTCCAGGAAACGAGCCCGGTTCTCTACCGGCCCGCCGTATTCGTCGTCTCGGGTGTTGATGGTGGGCGATAAGAAGGCGTCGATGAGATAGCCGTGGCCACCGTGCAGCTCCACCGCGTCCACTCCGGCCTCTCGGGCCCGCACGGTGGCTGCCGCGAATTGGTCGATAACCGTGGCGATGTCGTTGTGGTCCATCACCCGGTAATGGGGGTTGGACGTGGGCGCCATGAAGGGTTCGGCCATCATGGCCCCTTCTTCGGCGGTGACCATCCCGTAGAGGGGGTCGATGGTCATCGGCCCCGGCTCTGACGGCACCCACATAGGGCGCCCGGCCATGGTGTCCTGAAGACCCATCTTGCCGGCGTGGGTGAGCTGCATGGCGATCTTGCCGCCATGGTTGTGGACCCGATCGGCGGCCCGCTTCCACGATGGGATGAACCGGTCTTCTGAGATGGCGGTCTGGCGCTTGTTGGAACAGCCCACCGGATGGGCTACGCCCACCGAACCCAGCATGACCACGGCCATCCCCCCTTTGGCCCGCGCCTCCAGGTAGGCCGCCTGGTCGTCGGAAACCTCTCCGTTCTCGTCGCCCAACTCCTCCCCCATCGGGGCCATGATCAGCCGGTTGCGCAGTTCCAGAGCGCCAATGCGCCCCGGTGACAGCAGATGCTCGTAGCTCATAGATGCTCCTAGCTCATTGATGCTCGTAGCTCATGGCCCCATCATGGCCCATTGTTGGCAATCCGGTCAGAACCAAAGAGCCTCTGCGACTGTTGGCAGCCGCCACCGGAGGGTTTATGACTGCTACCCGGCATCTCCCTAGCCGTAACCTGCCTGAGTGTCTTTGATCGCAGCGTGGGGGCTGACCAAGCGGTTCGGCGATTTCACTGCGGTCGACGGCATCAACTTCGAGGTCGAACGGGGCGAGGTGTTCGGCTTCCTCGGGCCCAACGGCGCGGGCAAGTCGTCCACCATGCGGATGATCGGCTGTGTGTCCGACCCCACCGGCGGGGCGCTGCGCATCTTGGGTATGGACCCCTCTCGTGAGGGGACCAAGATCCGGTCCAGCCTCGGGGTGGTTCCCCAGCAAGACAATCTCGACGAAGAGTTGTCGGTAGCCGAGAACCTGTACGTGTACGGGCGCTACTTCGATCTTCCCCGCGCCGTGCTTCGCCCTCGCATCTCCGAGCTGCTGGAGTTTGTGCAGCTCAGCGAGCGGTCCGACGACCATGTGGAACCGCTGTCGGGAGGCATGAAGCGCCGCCTCACCATCGCTCGGGCCCTGATCAGCGAGCCCGAGGTGCTGCTGCTCGACGAGCCCACCACCGGCCTCGACCCCCAAGCCCGCCACGTGGTGTGGGAGCGGCTGTGGACGCTCAAGCGCCAAGGGGTGACCCAGGTGCTCACCACCCACTACATGGACGAGGCCGAGCAGCTCTGCGACCGGCTTGTGGTGATGGACAGGGGCAAGATCGTGGCCGAAGGATCCCCTCGCCAGCTCATCGAGCGCTACTCCACCCGGGAGGTGGTGGAAGTACGCACCCACGGCCAGGTAACCGTGATGGCCGAGGCGTTGCGCCGGTTGGGCGAGAGCCCTGAGGCGCAGGCGAGGGAGGAGCTCTATGAACGGGTGGAGGAGCTGCCCGATCGGGTGCTGCTCTACACCGACCAGGGCGAACGGCTGGTTGCTTTGCTCGGCGAGGTCGAACACGAGAGCGTGCTAGTTCGCCGCAGCACGCTTGAAGATGTGTTCTTGCATCTGACCGGCCGCTCGCTGGTGGACTGATGGCCCGCGCCGCGGTGGTTCCCAGTACAAGGCTGGCGGTGGAGTACTGGCTATTGACTTATCGCCGCAACTGGAAGGGATCGATCCTCACCAGCTTCTTGAGCCCGGTCCTGTTCCTAGCGGCCATGGGCCTGGGCCTGGGTTCGCTGGTCGATGCCGAGGTCGGTTCCGGTCGAGACCTGGGCGGGCTTGACTATCTGGACTTCCTGGCCCCTGGGCTTTTGGCCGGCAACGCCATGATGCTGGCCGTCAACGAGTCCACCTATCCGGTGCTGGGCGGCTTCAAGTGGTACCGCACATATATGGCCATGGCCGCCTCCCCGCTGCGGGGCCGCGACATCCTGCTAGGCCACTTCGCCTATATGGCCTTCCGGGTGACGTTGGCCAGCTTCGTGTTCTTGGGGGTCATGGCCGCATTCCGGTCGGTGTCGTCGCCGCTGGCGGTGTTGGCCCCGTTCTGCGCCGCCCTGTGCGGCATGGCCTTTGCCACTCCCACCGCGGCTTTCGTCGCCACTCGGATCAACGCTGACAACTTCAGCACCTACACCCGATTCGTGATCATGCCCATGTTCTTGTTCTCGGGGATCTTCTATCCGGTATCCCAACTCCCCATCGTGCTTGAGCAGCTCGCCTGGCTCACTCCGGTGTGGCACGGGGTGAGGCTGTGCCGGGCGTTGAGCACCGGAAGCGGAGTGAATTGGGAGTTGGCCGGTCATTTGGCCTATCTGGTGGCGCTAATACTTGCTGGCACGCTGGTCGCCAGCCGGACCTTTACCAAGAGGCTGTACGAATGAGCCTGGTTAGCCAGGGGCGCCGACCCAACCGGCTGGGATTGGCCGCGACGGCGGGCTTGCTGCCGTCACGGCGATTCGCCCGCGTCGTGGAGCGGAACATCACCGTGTACCGACGCACCTGGGTCACGTTGTTGTCCGGGTTCTTCGAGCCGGTCTTCTACCTGCTGTCCATCGGAATCGGAATTGGAGAGTTGGTAGGCGATGTCACCGTGGGAGGACGAACCGTCGACTACCGCACGTTCGTGGCCCCGGGGCTGCTGGCCACCTCGGCCATGAACGGCACCTTCTACGACAGCACGATGAACATGTACTACAAGCTCACCTGGGCCAAGATCTACGACGCCGTGCTAGCCACCCCGGTGGGCGTGGTGGATTTGGCCCTGGGCGAGATGGGCTGGTCGGTGCTGCGGGCCACCCTCTATTCCGGCGGCTTCCTGGGCATCATGGCCGGACTCGGCCTGGTGGACTCGTTCTGGGCCATTGCCGCATTGCCGGGAGCGACACTCAGCGGCTTCACATTCGCCGCCCTGGGCATGGCCGCCACCAGCTACATGCGGAGCTGGAACGACCTCGACCTGGTAACCGTGCCGCTCATCGTGCAGTTCCTGTTCTCCGCCACCTTCTTCCCGCTTGACACCTACCCCCGCGCCGTGCAATTCCTAGTGCAGGCCACCCCCCTCTACCACGGCGTAGCCATGGAACGAGCCTTCATCGCCGGCGACATCAGCCTCGACCTACTCACCCACATCGCCTACTTGCTGGCCCTAGCCGCCGCCGGCGCTTTCATAGCCAGCCGCCGCCTCGGCCAACTTCTGACCCCGTAAGGAATGCTCAGTCGGGCTGGCGGATGATGGTTCCAGGCTCTATGCCGGAGTCAGGGCCGATGCCATCGAGTTTGAGGGCCATGAGCATGTGGAACTCGTCCTCGTTCTGCACGGTGTGGTCGATGGAGGCAACCGATGTGGATACTGCCTGATCGCCGACGTCAACCACAAGGGCGTCGCCCACTTGAACTCGGCCGGCAGTGGCCCGCCCGATGACGAAGAAATCGTCGGCTGACATGGCCTCGGTGCGCACCACCTCAAGTTGGAACAACTCTTTGCTGCGGCGCCACCGCTTGAAGAACGTCCGCCAGTTGCGGGGCTGGTCGTCCCACTCCCCCTCCACGATGCCCGGCGAGTTGCTCACAATTGGCAAACTAGTGCAATGAGTGACCGCTACACCATCATCTCGGCTGACTGCCATGCCGGCGCCAACCACGAGACCTACCGCGGATTTCTCGAGTCGAAGTACCACGACGATTTCGACGCCTGGCGGGAGAAGTACCGCAACCCATTCCGCGACCTCCAAGACGGGGGCCGGGTGCGCAACTGGGACAACGAGCGCCGTCTAAGCGACCTGTACGCCGACGGGCAGGTGGGCGAGGTGGTGTTCCCCAACACCGTGCCCCCATTCTTCCCCAGCTTCATCCTGTTCGCCCGCCCGCCCCGAGCCGATCAGCTTGAGCACCGCTTGGCCGGGATCCGGGCCCACAACCGCTGGCTGGCCGACTGGTGCGCCCAGTACCCCGACCAGCGGGCCGGGATCGGCCAGACCTTCTTGAACGACGTGGACGAGGCCATCAAAGACGTGGAGTTCATCGCCGCCAACAACCTGCGTGGTGGTGTACTCATTTCCGCCATCCCGCCCGACTGCAAAGACCTCGCCCCCCTGTACGACCCGGCGTACGACCCATTCTGGGCCGCCTGTGAAGACCTCGGTGTGATCGTGAACAGTCACGGCGGCACCGGCGTGCCCAACTACGGCAAGTACTCGGTGTCCGACCTGCTGTTCATCACCGAGGTGAGCTTCTACTCCCACCGGCCCTTCTACCAGCTGCTGCTGTCGGGGGTGTTCGAGCGCTTCCCCAAGCTCAAGTTCGTGATGACCGAGCAGGGCTGCGCCTGGCTGGTGGGGGCACTGTCCCACATGGACGAGACCCTGGCCAAGATCCGCGACACCGGCCGCATGGGCGAGATGCGCTACGACGAGAGCCACATCCTGCCCAAGAGCGCAACCGAGTACTTCCAGCAGAACTGCTGGGTGGGAATCAGCCAGCCGGGCCACGAAGACGCCGCCGCCCGCGAGGTGCTGGGTTCGCACAAGGTGATGTGGGGGTCTGACTACCCCCACAACGAGGGCACCGGGCCCTATACCCGCGAGCACCTGCGCCAGGTGTTCTGCGACACCGACCCGATGGAACTCCAACAGATTCTGGCCGGCAACGCCGCCGACCTGTACGGGTTCGACCTCGACGCCCTGGCCCCGCTGGCCGCCCAGCACGGCCCGACTCACGACGAGATCGCCGTCCCCCTCAATCAATTGCCCGCTGAGCCCAACGAAGCGCTGCTCAAGAACGTCATCGCCGCCTGACAGGGCTGGTCGACAACAGAGCTAGCCGCATTGGCCTGATCCACACGCGTCTTTCGGCAAGCCCAAGAGAGCCAAGGGGAACCAAAGACCATCACTGGGCGTCGTTGCCAGGTGATGAAGACTATCCCTTGGATGGCTTCGGGAGTTTCAGAGGGCAACCAGCCGATTTGGCACGGGCCTACGACAACTGGCGAGATTCCGCGGCTGACGAGCTTCGACGACCTGTACCGAGACGAATACGGGCCGATGGTGCGCCTCGCCCGAGGGTTGGTGGATGTGCAGGAAATCGCAGAAGAGATCGTCCAGGACGCCTTTGCCAGGGTGTACGAGCGCTGGAGTCGGCTCGACCAACCCGGCGGCTACCTGCGTACCGCGGTGGTAAACGGCGCCCGCAGTGAGCTGAGGAAGCGAGAAGTAAGGCGGCGGATTGGCCTTCGGCCGTTCATTCCCCCCCAACCTGAGGATCAGGACTACCTGCTGGATGCCCTCGACCAGCTCTCACCCCGTCAGAAGACCGTCCTTGTCTTGAAGTTCTACGCCGATATGACCGAAAAGGAGATCGCCCAGGCCATGGGGGTGCGGCCGGGCACGGTGAAAAGCGCCACCTCCCGAGGATTGGCCGAGCTGCGAAAGGTGGTGGATCAATGAGCGACGAGCGCCGCAACCCTGAGAACCCGACTACCGCCGACGATCAGGCCCTCGGCGAGGCCTTGGGCTCCGCCATCCGAGGACGGGTCGATGCCCCGGCTGCCCGGCCACCGGTGTCATCGATTGCCGAGCGGGCCGCCGCCCGGGCCAAGGCCCGCAACGCCCAGAGGGCGGTTGTGGGCATCGCCGCTTCGGTTGCCCTGGTAGCTGGTGGAATCGCCGCCTGGAATGCCTTTGAAGAGGACCAGCCCTCTGAAGTCATCGTGGTCGATGATCCCACTGCCTCCCCTGTGCCCGAGCCGAGTGCAGAACCGACCCCGGCACCAGCCTCGGAAACTCCGAATGAGCCAGAAGACGCGCCCCAGACTGATCCTGAGGTTGGCTCCGAACCCAAAACGCCGGAGAGCCTGTCCACCATCCCAGCGGTCGCCTGGACAGAGTTCGAGCCAGCCCAGGTTTTCGGTGCGGGCTTGCCCGACCTCCATCACATCATGTCTGTAGGCGACGGTCGGATACTGGTCCAGGCCTACGGCCCCGATGGCAACCAGGTCATGGCCACTGAGAACGGCCGCGACTGGACCGTGGTTCCCATGCCAGCAGACTTCACACCCGAGAGATTCGACATCGCTGGGGATCGCTGGCTGGTAACTGGATCGAGATTCAACGAAACCAGCTTCGAGACCCAGGCGTTCTTCTCTGACGACCGAGGAACCACGTGGACTGATCTAGCCCTCGACATTGTTGATCTCGACGAGACCTCCCGTGTCGAAGCCGCAGCGGTGTCCGGGCAGAACATAGTGGTGGCGGTCGAGAGCCGCGTCCACGTCGACATCGCCGCGGTAATCGTGGCTCGTGGCCTGGTGCCCGACAAAGAGTCGATAAGGGGCTGGATGGGCGTGGAAGGCAATACAGTGAGCTTTACTCGAGACGAGTCGTCGCCACCCGAGTCGTTTGAACTGACCGCCCAGGAGGAGGATTTCCTCTACGGAGGCGACCGGAGCTTCATCCGCATCTTCCACAGCGACGGCGGAACTGCGGAACTCGTGGCCGAGTATTCGGGCTGGGATGTTGCCGGTTACGGCGCGACCGATGGCTTCCACCTTTTGATGCTGGCCGACGAGGGGGCGCTGGAACTCACCTCCCCAGATGGCCGCCAATGGAGCCAATCTCCTTTGTCCACTGGTGATGGATCTCCCGTCGACCGCCTCTCCAACTACTACGGGTCAACCAATGAGACGGTCTGGACATCGGGTGGAACAGCAGGCGAGTACCGAGTCGAGCGTCTCAATGGCGTGTACACCACCCCCCTGGCCGCTGAGCTTCCGGAAGGCATTGCCCATGTGAATCGCCTCTCAGTCGGCCCTTCGGGCATCGCCATGGTGGCGGTGCCCGGAAGCTTCCCGGACGCCGGCCTCGAGTTGAACTTGCGGGTCGCCAAAGACGGTTACGAACTGCGCTACGCCGAACCCGAGGGCGGCTTCACCTTGTGGGACTTGACCGAGGACGCAGCCGTCTACGTATTCGATGCCGAGGGCGAGCAGAGCAACATGCTCCCTGAGGGCATCCGAGTCGTGGAGGGCGGCGACGGCACTCCCGAACTGCTGGTCTTTGAAGATCCGGAGACCGGCGAACATCTTGTGTCGTTCACCAGGGAAGAACTGGAACCTTGGGCGAACGCTGAGAGCTTTTTGGCCGCGCCAGACATCAGACCCCAGCGGGTTGAAGCGTGGGTGGGATGGTCGGCCGACGGCACCAACTGGGTGTGGCAGACCCTTTCCGAAGCCTTTGGCCTGACTGGCCTCTCCGATGTTGAGAAAGAGCTCACCAACGTGGAACTGGCCGTGGGCAGCGACTTCGTGATCGCCCGTGTCCAGCCCAACCAAGTCGATCCCTCCGATACCCCCGGCGACGACAGCCTCATGGTCACCGGCGAACCCGCCCGCTGGTTCATCGCCACCTTGCAGTGACGATGAACTCGTCCTCCACCTCGGATAGGACGGTGGAACTGCTGTAGGCGGTTGGTGCGTCCCCTCCGCACCAACCGCCCGCAGCACCGCTCGCAAGCCCCGCTGGCTGGCCGCCACTTAGACTCGGCACATGATCATCGATGTGGATACCCACTGGGAGATCACGGGAGACTCGGCCGAGGTCGACCCCATGAAGCCGTGGACGGATCAGATTCCCGACAATCGGACACATCTGGCCAACGCCATCGCTGGCGACCTGCTCCAGGTTCTTCCCGCCGATCGCCTGCCAAGCCCAGCGGAACTCCTGCCCAAGCTGTTCGAGCGGGCCAAAGACTCGGGCGGACCGGTCATACTCCACCCCCGCCATGACTCCACTGCGGCCGAGCGGGTGGCTTGGATGGACTCGGTGGGCATCGACCACTGCCTGGTCAATCCCGGCGGTTACTGGCAGAAGCTCGACTACCTGCGGCCCGATGATCGGGTGATCGCCGCCCAGCGATGCAACGACTTCCTCACCGAGCAGCTTTGGGATCAACGTGACCGGCTCCATTCGGTGGCCACTATTGATTTCTCAGACTTGGACGATGCGGTAACTGAGTTAGAGCGGTGCCGAGAACGAGGGGCCCGGGCGTTCTTCCTCTATACCTGCCGGGGCGCGCCCGTCGGGGGCCCGCCCGGCCACCCCGATTGGGACAGGGTGTGGGCCGCGGCCACCTCCTTGGGCATGGTGGCGGTGATCCACGTAGGCAACACCGAATCGGACTTCTCGAAGTGGGCCGACATCGGCTGGGACCTGCCCGACGGGGCCGGCATCGGCGGGCTGATCCGGCTGGCCAACACCCAGCGGCTCCATGCCGCTCAGAACCTCATCGCCAGCATGCTGTTCGGCGGGGTGTTCCACCGGTTCCCCAACCTCACCGTGCTGGTGGAGGAGATGCGCGCCGGATGGCTGCCCTGGTACGTGGCCACGCTGTCGCGCCAGTGCCTTTCGTCGCCGTCTCTGGGTGATTGGCCGTGGCCGGTCAGCGGCGAGGACATGCTGCACCGCAACCTGCGGCTCACTCCCCTGCCCGGCTTCGGCGACACCGACGCCCTCGACGTGCTGGCTGAGCTGCCCGACATGGTGGTGTTCTCCTCCGACTACCCCCACCAGGAGGGCAACGCCGACCCCATCGAGCTCTACCAACCAGCGCTCAATGGTCTCGACGACGGGGTGAGGACCGCGTTCATGGGAGCGACCAGCGCCGAGTGCTTCGCCCGTATCGGCGATCCGCTGCCCGCGGTGGGCTGAGAACTCAGCGCCCCACGGGCTGCATGTAGAAAGTGATGCCGCTGGGGGCCTCTTGCTCGGTGAGTGCGTCGCGGGCGGCAGCCAAGGTCTTGCCCGCCTCAGTCTCCTCGTAGAACCAGGCTTCGGCTTGCCGTGCCCCCGGAGGCGGGCCGCCGGCCAACTCCAGGGCGGCCTCCTGGTAGTAGGCCCGGATGTCATGGGCGATCGCGATGGTGTCCAACCGGGGCCCGTACACCTCTTTCCAGTGTTCTCCGGCAGCCACCCGCTCGAGGTCGCCAAGCGCTGCGGCCACGCCGTCGGCATCGACGGCCCGGCCCACCTCGGTGGCGCCCCGTCGGGCCACCGCCCGGTCGTAGGCGGCCCGCAGACCCTGGGCCTCATCGATAGACGGCGCGATATCAGGGTCGTAGCGGGGTGGCAGCGCACAGGCCAGAGGCGTCTCTACCGCTTCCACCACTTCGGGATAGTCCACCAGCACTGGGCCTGAGGGGGCGTTGAGCAAGTCGAATGCTGCGGCAAGCACGCGGTGTTGGAATTGGGCGTTGTCGGGCATGCCCAACGGGCGGCCCAGGGGAAACTCGCAGTAAAGAACCCTGGGAACGTTCATCCGCTCAGCCACCGGGCGCATCGATGCCAATACCACGGTGGCAATCCCGGCATCCTCCAGCACGTGGGCCAGCACACACACGGTGCGCGTGCACAGCGGTCAAACCGGGGTCAAGATGGCCACATCCACCCCGTCGGCCCGCAACTCGGCCGCGGCGGCGGGTCCGGTATCAAGACGCACCTCCGACACCGTGTCGGGCTGGTTGCCGGCGAAAGCCACATGCCGGGGTGCCACTGCCCCGATGGTTCCGTCAGCGGCCAATTGCTCCAACCGGTCGATGGGATACACCACGTTGTGATCGGACACATACGCAGCCCGGTCGAAGTTCGAGCTCCAATGGCCCAAGATCAGCTCCCGGTCACCCCGGTCGAGCATCCGATAGCTGGTATCCCCACGACCTTCGAAGCGGTCTTGGTCGGCCCGGTGCAATCCCGCACTGGTCACTATGGCCACCGTGGCCTCGCTGAGCGGCGGCGGGGACGCCCACGGTGTGGACTCGAATTCCGGCACGGGCAGGTTGGCCATCATGTCGCGCATCACTTGATCACTGGACATGGGCCTACTCTCCCATAGCCAGGGGCTACCGGTCTGATTGAAGTGGGAACGACCTCCGGCGCAGCTCCGCATACCGGGCTCGCACTTCTTCGCCCGCGATGCCGACTGGAGGCTCCACCTGCTCTCCTCTCCCCAGCGGCCAGTCGGCAGCGACCTCAGCAGGGTGGCGGTCAGAGGCAACTGCCGCAGCTTGCACCGCCGCGCCCACCGCCACCGTCTCATCGTCTTCGGGCACGGTGACCCACTCGCCGTGCAGCGCGGCAGCTCGAAGCCGATAGGCCTTCGAACGGGCCCCGCCGCCGATGAGGTGGAGCGTGCCGCTCACATTCACCCCGGCGGCCCGCAGAGCGTCGAGACCGTCGAACAGCCCGCAGAGCACCCCGTCGTGGGCGGCCAGGGCCAGCTCCTCGCGGGTGGTGTCGTTTCGCAGCCCGGCCAACAGCCCGGCGGCCTCGGGCAGGTCGGGTGTGCGCTCCCCATCGAAGTAGGGAACCAGAACCGGAGGGTTCGGGCCGTCGGGTGCAGCCAGCGCCAGCTCGGCCAGGCCAGCGGCATCCACGCCGAGCCATTGGGCCACCGTGTCGGTGACCCGGGTGGCGTTGAGAGTGCACACCAGGGGCAGGAAGCCGCCGCCGGCGTCGGCGAATCCGGCGACTGCGCCCGAGGGGTCACTGGTCGGTGTCCGGGACACCGAATAGGCCGTGCCAGAAGTGCCCAGGGAGATGACCGCGTCGCCCGGCTTCAGCCCGAGGCCGAGGGCCGCCCCCATGTTGTCGCCGGTGCCGGGGCCGACCAGCACCGATTCCGGCAGACCTAGCGCGGCGGCTGCATCAGGGGTGATCTCCCCAGCAGCAGCGTCGGGGGCCAGCACTCGGGGCAGGCGCGGCAGCCAGCTTTCCGGGTCACCCACCGCTAATCCCAAGAGATCATCAGCCAGTTCGTTTCTGGCGGGATCGAACCACCCGGTGCCCGAGGCGTCACCGCGGTCGGTGACATGGGCACCGGTCAGCCGCCAGGTGAGCCAGTCGTGGGGCAACATGATCTGGGCGATCCGGTCGCCCAGCTCGGGCTCGTGTTCGAGCACCCAGGCCAGCTTGGCAATGGTGAACGACGCCAGCGGCACCGATCCGCAGCGCTCGGCCCACTGCTCTGCGCTGTGACGAGCCACCAAATCTCGGGCCTGAGGTGCGGAGGTCGTGTCGTTCCACAGCTTGGCCCGACGCAAGACCTCTCCGTCCTCGTCTACCAGCACCAGTCCGTGCTGCTGGCCGGCCACACTCACTGCCGCCACGTTGCCCCGGTCGGCATCTGTGAATTGGGCAAAGCAGGCTGACAACGCCTCCCACCAGGTGGCCGTACCCTGCTCGCTCACCGGCGGGTCCCAGCACGCGTGGGTATGCGGGGAACTGGTCCGGTCCACCAGCCGACCCGAGTCGATTTCTCGCAATTCGACCTTGGTGGACTGGGTGGAGGAGTCCACCCCGGCCACCAGCGCGCGGTTCGCCATCAGTTCGGTGTGGACCAGATGATGCGGTTTACTTCATTCTCCAACCGCTCCTGACGCCCCGACACCGGCTGGGGGTCGAGCCCATCGGCCACCGCTTGGTCGCCCAACGCGGCCAGGTCCACCTCGCCCTTCATGATTTCCGCGCCCAGACCCGAGTCCCACTTGCCGTAGCGGTCGGACCGGGCCTGCTCGATGGCGCCGTCGGCCAGCATGGCCTCGGCCACCAGCAGGGAGCGGGCCAGCGTGTCGATGCCGCCGATGTGACCCCAGAACAGGTCGTCTCGGGCCATGCTCTGGCGTCGGAGCTTGGTGTCGAAGTTGAACCCGCCGGTGGTGAACCCCCCGCCTCGCAAGATCTCGTAGAGCGCCAGGGAGAGCTCGTCCACCGAGTTGGGGAACTGGTCGGTGTCCCACCCGTTCTGGGGATCGCCCCGGTTGGCGTCCACGCTGCCGAAGATGCCGTTGTCCACCGCATAGGCCACCTCGTGGTGGAAGGAGTGGCCCGACAAGGTGGCGTGGTTCACCTCGATGTTCACCTTGAACTCATCAACGAGGCCGTAGCGGTCTAAGAAACCGTGAACCGAGGCGCAGTCGTAGTCGTACTGGTGTTTGGTGGGCTCCTGGGGCTTGGGCTCGAGGAGCAATGTGCCGGCGAAGCCGATCTTGTGCTTGTGCTCGGCCACCAGCGTCAAGAAGCGGGCGAGTTGGTCGGCCTCTTGGCGCAGACGGGTGTTGAGCAGTGTCTCGTAGCCCTCGCGCCCGCCCCACAGCACGTAGTTGGCCCCGTCGAGGCGGTGGGTGGCCTCGAGCATGTGCCGCACTTGGGCCGCAGCGTGAGTGAACACCTCAGGGTCAGGGTTGGTAGCTGCTCCGGCGGCGTAGCGGGGATGGGAGAACAGGTTGGCCGTGCCCCACAGCAGCCGCACGCCGGTGGCCTCCATCTTCTTGGCCGCCCGCTCCACCATGGCGTCGAGGTTGGCCCGGCTCTCGGCCAAGTCGGCGCCTTCGGGGGCCATGTCCACGTCGTGGAAGCAGTAGAACGGGGTGCCCAGCTTCTCGAAGAACTCAAAGGCGGCATCCTGCTTGGCTCGAGCCGCGGCCATCGGATCCTGTCCCGGCTCCAGCCAGGGGCGGTCGAACGTGCCGTGCCCGAAGATGTCGCTTCCCGGCCAGTTGAAGCTGTGCCAGTAGCACACCGCAATGCGCAGGTGGTCCTCCATCCGCCGCCCCATCACCACCCGATCGGGGTCGTACACCCGGTAAGCCAACTGGCCGAGCCCCGCGCGACTTCCGGCATGCGCCACCGGCTCGGGAACAGTGTCGAAGAAATCAGTCATTGTGAGCCTCCGTCATGGCGCCGTTGATGACACCGCCCGATTCTAAGGACCGCCCCCGACACTCGCCCGATCACACGTCGAATGTCCGTGTACGCTTGCGGGGTTGACATCAAGCATCGAGCATGAGAGGCGGGTCCATGTCTTTTCCTTCTGATCTCGAGATTGCCCGCGGGGCGAATCTCCGACCGCTTACTGAAATCGCTGAAGAAGCTGGCATCCCAACCGAGATGCTGGAGCCCTACGGGGCGGGGGCGGCCAAGATCAGCCTGGACGCCATCGAGGCGCTGGCCGACCGGCCCCGAGCCCGCTATGTGGTGGTGACTGCCATTACCCCCACACCGCTAGGCGAGGGCAAAACCACCACCACGGTGGGGCTGGGCCAGGGGTTCGGCCATATCGGCAAGCGGGCCACCATCGCCATCCGCCAGCCTTCGCTGGGACCGACGTTCGGCATCAAGGGCGGCGCGGCCGGAGGCGGCTACAGCCAAGTGGTGCCCATGGAGCTGTTCAACCTCCACCTCACCGGCGATATGCACGCGGTGACCGCGGCCCACAACATGTGCTCGGCCATGCTCGACGCCCACATCTACCACGGCAACGAGTCGGGGCTCGATCTGCACAACATCACCTGGCGACGGGTGGTGGACATCAACGACCGGGCCTTGCGCAATGTGGTGATCGGCCTGGGCGGGCGGCTCGACGGGGTCCCCCGGGAATCAGGCTTCGATATCACCGCCGCCTCCGAGGTGATGGCCACCTTGGCGCTGGCCACGTCGCTGTCGGACCTGCGGGCCCGGCTGGGCCGGATCGTGGTGGGCTACACCAAAGCGGGCGACCCGGTGACCGCTGAAGACCTCAAGGCCGCCGGGGCCATGGCCGTGCTGTTGAAGGATGCCCTCAAGCCCAACTTGATGCAGACCCTGGAGGGCGGCCCCGCCCTGGTGCATACCGGGCCGTTCGGCAACATCGCCACCGGCAACTCCTCGATCGTGGCCGACCGCATCGCCATCCGCACCGGCGACTTCTTGGTGACGGAAGCCGGGTTCGGCGCCGACATGGGTGCCGAGCGGTTCTTCAACATCAAATGCCGCTACTCGGGCATCGATCCCGACGCCGCGGTGATGGTGGCCACCGTGCGGGGCCTCAAGGCCCACTCCGGCAACCACCGCATCGTGGCCGGGCGGCCTCTGCCCGAGGCGCTGCTGGCCGAAAACCCCGACGAGGTACACGCCGGGGGCGACAACCTCCGCAAGCAGCTCTCCAACATGAAGGCCCACGGCGTGACCCCGGTGGTGGCAATCAACGCCTTCCCCGGCGACCACGACGCCGATCTGGCCGCCATCGCCGAGATCGCTGATGAGTACGGCGCCCGCTGCGCGATCACCACCCACTTCTCCGACGGCGGCGCGGGAGCAGCCGAGCTGGCCGAGGCAGTAGCCGAGGCCTGCGAGGAGCCCAGCTCCTTCAAGGTGCTGTACGAGGACGATCTGTCGCTCAAAGACAAGATCGCCGCGGTGGCCACCACCGTGTACGGCGCCGATGACGTGGAGTACTCAGCCACGGCCAACCGCCAGCTCGACACCTACGAGTCCGCTGATTTCGGCCACCTCCCCGTTTGCATCGCCAAGACCCACCTGTCCATCTCATCCGACCCCTCCCTCAAGGGAGCCCCCACCGGCTGGACCCTGCCGGTGCGGGAGGTGCGGGCCTCGGTGGGCGCCGGCTTCGTCTACCCCATCTGCGGCGACATGCGCACCATGCCCGGCCTAGGCCGCCAACCTGCCGCCATGGGCATCGACCTAGACGAGAACGGCGAGATCGTCGGCCTGAGCTAACGGCGGTCGAGGCCGTACCGGGCCGATAGGCTTGAGCAACCTCAGGGTGTCTCTGGGGGAAAGGGGTGCAAATGGCGAGGCGGGAACGTTTGACCGTGCCGATGGTGCGGGACAACGGGAGCCTGCGAGAAGCGACGTGGGAAGAGGCTCTTTCGCGGGCTGCGACTGGATTCAACCAGGTGCTGTCTGAGCATGGGCCGCAGGCGTTCGGGATGTTCAGCTGCTCCAAGGCCACCAACGAGATGAACTACATCGCCCAGAAGTTCATCCGCACGGTGGTGGGCTCCAACAACATCGACTCCTGCAACCGAACTTGACACGCTCCTTCGGTCGTCGGTCTGGCGACAGTGTTCGGAGCGGGAGGGGGCACTTGCTCCTACCAGGAGGTTGAGGAAACCGACGTGATCTTCTTGTGGGGATCCAACGCCCGCGAGGCCCACCCCATCTTCTTCCACCATGTTCTCAAGGGCATCGACAACGGTGCCCGCATGTACTGCGTCGACCCCCGCTACACCTCCTCGGCCCAATTCTCCGACGTGTGGGTGGGCATTGACGTGGGCACCGACATCGCCTTGGCCAACGGGATCGGCCGAGAGATCATCCACGCCGGTCTGGCCAACCAGGACTTCATCGCCCACTCCACCCAGGGATTCGAGGCATACGCCGCCTCGGTGGAGCCGTTCACGTCCGAGGCAGTGGCCGCCATCTGCGGCATACCCGCCGAGGTAGTGGTGGAGATGGCTCACGCCTACGCCACCGCCGACAAGGCCCAGATCCTGTGGACCCTGGGCATCACCGAGCACCACAACGCGGTCGACAACGTGCTGTCTCTGTGCAATCTAGCCCTGCTCACCGGCCACGTGGGGCGGTGGGGATCGGGCTTGGTGCCGCTGCGGGGCCAGAACAACGTGCAAGGCGGGGGCGACATGGGGGCCATCCCCAACAAGTTCCCCGGTTTCGCTGGCGTGGACGACCCTGACCATCGGGCCCGCTTCGAAACTGCCTACGGTCGGGAGCTCAACCCGGTTCCCGGATTGCACCTGACTCTCATGTTCGAAGCCATGGAGCGGGGCGATCTTCGGGCGTTGTATGTGATCGGCGAGAATCCGGCTGATTCCGAGGCTGATGTGCTCCACGCCCGGGCCCAGCTCGAGAGCTTGGACATCTTGGTGGTGCAGGACATCTTGATGACCCGCACCGCGGAGATGGCCGACGTAGTGCTGCCCGCGTCGGTGGCCTGGGCCGAGAGCGACGGCACGGTCACTTCCAGCGAGCGCCGAGTTCAGCGGGTGCGCCCTGCCGTCTCCCCTCCCGGCCAGGCCCGCCACGACATCGACATCTTGTGCGATATGGCCGAGGCCATGGGTGACGAACTCGGCCCCCGCGACCCTGAGGCTGCATGGGATGAGCTGCGCTCTCTGTCTGCGATGCACGGCGGCATGGCCTGGCATCGTCTGGAGGCGGCTGGAGGCCTGCAATGGCCATGTCCCGACGATGACCACCCCGGCAGCGTCTTCCTGCACGGCTGGCTGTGGGCCGACGACCTTGAGGGTCGCGAACCGGCTCCCTTCTCGGTGCTAGAGCACGAGGGGCCGACCGAGGAGTTAAGCGAGGAGTTCCCCCTGCGACTCACCACCGGCCGGGCGCTGGACTCCTACAACACCGGGGTGCAAAGCGGTCAATATGATTCGCCGCTGCGGTTCGCCGGCCTGGACTTGAACCCACACGACGCTGCGGACTTGGGCATCGCTGATGGCGACCGGGTACGGGTCTGCTCCCCTCGGGGATCGGTAGAAATGAACGCCCGGGTGGTGTCAAGCCTGCCTCGGGGCTTGGCCTTCACTACCCTGCACCATCCCGAACTGATCGACGTGAACGTGCTCACCAACCCCGACTGGGATCCGAAATCCGGCACCGCCGAGTTCAAGGCGGCTGCCGTCCGGGTAGAGCGGATCGCTACTCATCAGACCGCCGCGACCGCAGGCGCCTCCGTTGGCTGATCTTCATTTCGGCGACGATCAACCCACCGAAGCCGAACGGGCGGCCATCGACGCCATCGTCCCCCAAGCAGACGCTGCCACCATCGTCGAAACCGAGCGGGTCGTTCGCGGGGGCCGCAGTCGGCGCCACGGCCTTCGCCACCTGCTGTTACCGGTGCTGCACTCGCTTCAGCACGAGATCGGCTGGATCAGCCCCGGCGGTTTGAACGGCGCGGCCGAGCGGCTGGGGGTTCCCCCCGCCGATGCCTATGGCGTGGCCACGTTCTACGAGTTGCTCCGCACCACCGACCCCGGCCACCGCGACGATGTCGTCCATGTGTGCGTCGACCCAGCGTGCGCCATGGCCGGAAACGACAACCTACAAGCATCGCTAGAAGCCGACGGGGCCAGGGTCCATGCCAGCCCCTGTCTCGGCCAGTGCGAACGGGCCCCGGCCCTGTTCGTCCAGGGTGTTGGGCGGCCCGATCAGGTGCCAGCCGATGATGACGAGGACTTTTATCTGCCCCAAGCGGGCGACCTCGGCCTGCGGGTGCTGTGCCGGGTGGGTGTGGTGGATCCCACCTCCCTGGGCTCCTATCGCAGTCACGGGGGATACCAGGCTCTGGCCCGAGCCATCGAGATGGGATCGGATGCCGTCATCACTGCCATCTCCGACTCAGGACTGTCAGGCCGGGGCGGGGCAGCCTTTCCCACCGGGATCAAGTGGCGAGCAGTGGCCGACGAGCCCGGCCCGGACAAGCACGTGGTGGCCAACTGCGACGAGTCGGAGCCGGGCACGTTCAAGGACCGCATCGTGTGCGAGCACGATCCGTTCGCAGTCATCGAGTCGATGACCATCGCCGGTCTGGCCACCGGGGCGCCCCACGGCTGGATCTACATACGGGGCGAGTACCCCCGGGCCACCGCCCGGCTGGAGGATGCCATCGCCCAGGCCCGGGCCGCTGGCCTATTGGGTGACGACGTGGCCGGCAGCGGGCAGCGCTTCGACATCGAGGTTCGCCGGGGGGCCGGGGCCTACATCTGCGGTGAGGAGACGGCGCTGTTCAACTCCATCGAGGGCTTCCGGGGCGAGCCCCGCAACAAGCCCCCCTTCCCCACCACCCACGGCCTGTTCAGCCAGCCCACCGCAATCAACAACCCCGAGACTCTCATCAACGTGCTGGACATCGTGATCGACGGCCCCGACGCCTACCGCTCGGTTGGCACAGAGCGCTCTCCCGGCACCCGGCTTTTCTGCTTATCAGGCCGGATAGGGGTTCCCGGGCTCTACGAGGTTTCGTTCGGCACCACGCTGGGCGAATTGCTCGACTTGGCCGGAGGGCCGACCGGGGACTTGTCCGCGGTGCTGTTGGGTGGTGCAGCCGGGGTGTTTGTCGGTCCCGATGCCCTCGACATGCCCCTCACTCTCGAGGACACCCGTGAAGCGGGAGCCACCCTGGGGTCGGGCGTGGTGATGGTGTTCGACGACACCGTGGATATGGAGGCGATCGTCGTCCGAATCGCCGAGTTCTTTCGGGACGAGTCGTGCGGCCAGTGCGTGCCCTGTCGGGTGGGCACCCAGCGCCAGCACGAAGTGCTGGTGGAGTTGCAAAGCTCCAGGCAGCCTCTGGCACCCCAACGAGCCGAGCTCATCGACGACATGGCGCTGGCCATGGTCGATGCCTCCATCTGCGGCCTGGGCCACACCGCCGCCTCCGCCGTCCGCTCCGCATTGGCGCTGGGCCTGATAGGAAATAGCCAGTGAGCAGCGTCATCACCGAGACCGCGGTGACCATCCGGGTCGACGGCCAAGAGGTGGCCGTGCCCGAAGGGGCGACCATCCTGGATGCATGCGACGCGGCGGGCGTGGAGACCCCCACCATCTGCTACGGCCCCACCCTCACCCCGGTGAACGTGTGCCGGGTGTGCGTGGTGGAGCTCGACGGCAGCCGAGCCCTGGTCCCCTCCTGCTCCCGTCCCGCCGAGGAGGGCATGGTGGTCCACACCGACAGCGAGCGAGTGCGCCACAGCCGCAAGATGGTGCTGGAGTTCCTGGCCACCGGCGTCGACGTGTCCCAGGCCGATGAGCTGGGCCAGTGGGCCGAGCACTACGGCGCCGACCCCGACCGCTACGTCCCCGGCGGCGAGACCATGGACGAGCCGGTGCGGGTGCAGGACAACCTCTACATCCGCGACTACGACAAGTGCGTGCTGTGCTACCGCTGCGTGGAGGCTTGCGGCGACGACGCCCAGCACACCTACGCCATCTCGGTGGCCGGCCGGGGCTTCGGCGCCCGAATCTCCACCGAATTCGACGTGTCCCTGCCCGACTCGGCCTGCGTCTACTGCGGCAACTGCGTGGCCGTGTGCCCCACCAACGCCCTCCAGTTCAAGACCGAGTTCGACCTCCGCCAAGCCGACGACTGGCGCCCCGAAGACCAAACCGTCACCCAAACCGTGTGCTCCTACTGCGGCGTCGGCTGCAACCTCGAACTCCACGTCCAAGACAACCAGATCGTCAAATGCACCTCCCCCGACGACCACGACGTAACAAAAGGCAACCTCTGCATAAAAGGCCGCTTCGGCTGGAACTACGTGTAGGAACCAGGTGCTGCGCCGGTGCCTCCAGGGGAGGCTCAGGTCAGACTGAGATCTGGATCCCGGGCGAAGGCCAAGCGTGGCCAATTGATGTCGTCGCTACGACAAGGAAGGAGCGATGCGAGCTACCGACGGGCCTCCCACAGCTCTCGGGTAATGTCCCATAGCTGAACTATGCCCGTCACCCTGTCGTCTGCTCCTACGACGATCAGAAAATCCTGTTGGTGGTAGTAGCGAAGCAGGGCTTTACTAATCGGCCCATTCCTCTTCCGCACCATTCCCTTGACTTGGAATGGGTCGAATGCACCTTCGCTTGCAAGGAGCCTATGGGCCTGGGCCCTCTCCCGATTGATTCCCTTGCGCATCAGGTGCCGGGCAGACACAACCCCAACGAGTCTCCTTGATATCTGATCCTCGACGACTGGCAGCTGGTCGAATCCCGCCCTCTCCATCGTCTCGATGGCCTCGGTAAGCGGATCATCTGCGGCAACGCAGAGCACGTCGTTGACCATCGCACCGTAGATCCTGGAGGGCATTGATTTCTCCTATCCGTATCTTGTCGGTGTTGTCGATCCAACTGCCCCATACAAGGAGGTCATGGCTTTAGCCTCCCGAGAGGTACTTGCAATAGCGGCATAGCGGATACCCCCCATCGCCCCATCTCCTGTCTCCACGACTTATGTCTCCACCCTGTGGGCATCTTGAGTCGATGTGGTGAACCTTGGAGTCGAGTCTGTTAGCCGAGTGAAACGGGTCCACCACTTCCTTCCTCCTCGTCTCCCTGCTGACTCCGGCTCTCGGCTGAAACGGGGAGGGGGTTTCAGATTTGCTGCGGGCTGCATAGAAATCCTCTTGTTCACTCATGTCATACGAGCTGAACCGAGCCGCGGCCATGCCGAAAGCGAACACCGCCATCACCGACAGAAACAAGCCCAGTGTCGAGACGCTTCCCGCCAAGAACACCATCATCTCCCGATTTCCGCTCAGCCCTTCTGAGAAAACCACGAAACTGGTGATCGCCCCAGCCAAAAAGAAGATCGAAGAGGCGACCGCTACCCAGCAAGCCGCTCGCGCAGCAAGCCAGTAGCCGGGCTTGGGTTGAGGGCTAGTCATATTGTTCGTGGCCAATTCTCAGCTGACATTCTCGTGCCACCCTTCTATCGATGGGCAGTTCGAACAGGATCCGTTGTGTTCTGACCACACCCACGACTCCTACTCAAGAGAGAGCGCCTTCGTAACGCATGTTGGGCTCACACACATGAGACATACCTACCTTATTTCTCATTCATATGCTGGACCATTCCAGGGGATACTGTCACTGGCGTCGGTAGACTATTGGCATGGATTTAGGTGTCCTCACCAGGGGAAATACTCCAAAGGCCAGCGGCGAGCCACGGCGCAACGAAAGGCCCACGGTGGATGTTCAGCTGGCTGAATTTGGCGGGTTGGGGTCGGGTGAATTGGTCAAATTGATCCTCCAGGCCGACAGTGCCCGACGGCAGTTGGATGGCTATCTGACTGCCCTGTTAGGCCGGTTTGGCGATTTGGAGGGGCAGGATGCTGTTGAGGAGTTGTGCCGTCAGTTCGGGCTCGGTCGCCATAAGGCTCGTCAGCAGGCCAAGACCTCTAGCGCGCTCAAGGCGTTGCCCGACACGTTGGAGGCTGCCAAGCAGGGGTGGATCTCCATTGATCACGCCCGGGTGATGGGCGAGTCGCATCTGCGGGCACCGCTATCCAAGGATGAAGAGTTGGAGTTGGTAGTCGTCGCCATCTCAGAGGACTTCGACGAGTTCAAGAAGACTGTGGCCCGCCGGGAGGACCAGCGCCGGGCCGATGACGGGTTGACCCGCCATGAGCGCCAGCGGGAGCGACGCAGCGCCAAGGTGTTCGACGGCAACAACGAGATGGTGATCTTGTACGCCGAGTTAGACCGCATCGCTGGCGAGCGGGTCAAGACCGCTCTGGACGACTTGAGCGATCGGATGTTTCGCGAGGACGCCAGAGCTGAGAGCGACCGCACCCACGAGCAGCGCAACGCCGATGCCCTGGTTGCACTCATCACCCAAAAGCCCGACCGAGCAGACAGCGCCGGTAGCGAACCAGCCATAAAGCCCGACGCCTACACGCCTGAAACCAGCGCTGCGAACGACGATGCCAACGGTTCGGGGTGTGACCTTGCTCCACAAGCCACGACACTGATCGTCTCTGTCGACTACGACACACTGAGCGACCAGCTCAAGAATGCCGGGCTCATCGACGGCACCCCCATCGACGTCGACGACCTCCGCCACATCGCCTGCGACGCCGGCGTGGTGCCCGCCATCTTCGCCGCCGACGGCCAGCCGCTCTACCTGGGCAGAAAAGAGCGGGCCGCCACAGCGGCCCAAAAGCTGGCGCTGATCGCCCGCGATAAGCAATGTGTTGGCTGCGGCATGAGAGCCAGCGCCTGCGACGCCCACCACATCATCTGGTGGGACGAAGACGGGCCCACCGACATCACAAATCTGGTGCTGCTATGCCCTAAGTGCCATAGGAAAGTCCACAAACACGGCTACGCGGTGATCAAAGACGCCGCCGGGCAACACCGCTTGAAATCCCCACCCCGCGCAATCGACCGAGATCGAGTTCGGGGACCAACGGAAACTCTTGCTGCTTAGTCACTTTGCGCCCAGCGCGGCACGAGCCCCCTACTCGCCTGTTGTCCAGTACTCCTGAATCCGCTCGATGGCCTCTTGCCTGGTCATCTCGCTCAGATGGGCATCGGACAGGCCCACTCTGTGTTTCAGTAGGTAGAGCAGATCAGCCGGGATCCCCTCCGTCGATCCTGGTCTCGACCCGCGGTCGGGCGGTGTGCCCTCTTGTACGCAGCGCCAGAACTCCTCGGCGCTTACCTTGAGCTGGTCGCGCAAGATATGCCCCCAGAGCGCTTCTCCATAGTTCGTGCGATCCGGCGGTCTTGATATCCGCGTCCTCAAGACGGAGCCATCAGGAAGCTCTAGCTGATAGGTCTCATGATGCGTGTTGCGTCTGCCAACAGCCGAACGCACCAACTTCCAACCCTCGACTTCGCAGAAACGGGCATGATCACGCCGAGTGGGCGCTGGAAAACTCAAGAATTCCTGCCGTACGCCCAACTGGCTAGCTCAGCGTCAGAGCTCATGGACACGAACAGCACGAGCGGCCAAAGGCGCTCGTGGTTTGGTACCAGTCTGAGCCGCTCCTCCCAATCCTCTGCGTACTCCTTAAGGGCGTCTATGAACTCCTCGACGGCTTCCTCCAGGTCGGCTCCATCGGCGGCGATTGGAGTACCGGGCAAAAACACCGACCAGCCGCCCGCTTCAGCCACTGCCTCGGGCCTGCCCAGCTGCCAGGAATCGGCGAGAAGTCCCTGGAGACGGTCTCGCTCAACCAGCGCAACCCTTCTGCCATGGCGTTCGATCCCGATTGGCTTACCGGCCTCGGCTGCGTCGAGCACTTCACGAAGCCTGCGACGGGTATCCGTGAAGGTGAGAAGCTGCATAAACAAAGACTATCCGGGCAAATACGTACGTCAAGTACACAATGTACACAGCACCTACCAATCACAATCCCCATGAACTGAGCATCCCAGACGAGACCTCAAGCTCAGACGCATTGACTAACCGTTGTAGGCAGTCTCGATATGCGAGAATTCCGGGCGATGACTGCTATCAAATTGGACGGCGAAATGCTGTCGGCTGAGATCAAGGAAGGCTTGCGGGAGCGGATTGCTGCGCTGGCTGAGAAGGGGATAACCCCGGGGTTGGGCACGCTGCTCGTAGGCGACGATGGGCCTTCGGCCAATTACGTGGCCATGAAGCACCGTGACAGCGAGGAACTGGGGATGGGCTCTCGGGAGGTGCATCTGCCTGCCGATGCCACTCAGGAGGAAGTCGACGCTGTGGTGGACGACTTCAACGCCGATCCGGCGGTGGATGCCTACATCATGCAGTACCCGTTTCCTGGCGACCTCGACTACGAGACTGCTTTGTTGCGGGTGCTGCCGGAGAAGGATGCCGATGGGCTGCACCCGGTGAACCTGGGGCGGTTGGTGCAGGGGGTAGATGCTCCGCTGGCCTGTACGCCGCGGGGAATCCAGTTGATGTTGGAGCGCTACGAGATTCCCATCGCCGGGCAACACGTGGTGATCATCGGCCGAGGTCTCACTATTGGGCGGCCGCTGGCCAACTTGTTGTCGCTGAAGCGGCCCAATGCCAATGCCGCGGTCACTGTGGTGCATACCGGGGCGGGCGACATCTCCCGATACACCAAGAACGCCGACATCCTCATCGCCGCGGCGGGGGCGCCCCGAATGGTGAAGGCCGACATGGTCAAGCCCGGTGCAGCGGTGGTGGCCGCTGGGGTGAGCTTCGCCGACGGCAAGCTGGTATCGGATGTGGACGACGATGTGGCCGAGGTGGCGGGCTGGCTTTCGCCTCGAATCGGCGGGGTGGGGCCGATGACCCGTACCATGCTGATGGCCAACACCGTGGCAGCCGCCGAGCGGGCTGTGGGCTGACAAGCCTCGGCCTCTAAGGCGCGACCAGACAAAACGACCTAGCAACAAGAACCAGGAAGCACAGACATGGCTGACGCCTACATCATCGACGCAGTTCGCTCCCCCATGGGCCGCTTCGGCGGCGGACTGAGCCATCTCCACCCGGCCGACCTGGGCGCCAACATCTTGAGCGGGCTGATCGACCGCACCGGCGTGGACCCAGCCGCGGTGGACGACTGCATCATGGGCTGTGTCGGCCAGATCGGCGCTCAGGCCTTCAACGTGGCCCGCAATGCCTGGCTGTCGGCCGGGCTGCCCGAGCACGTCCCGGCGGTGACCATCGACCGCCAGTGCGGATCCTCACAGCAGGCGGTGCACTTTGCTGCTCAAGGCATCATGTCGGGCACCCAAGACCTGGTGGTGGCCGGCGGCGTAGAAGTGATGAGCCTCATTCACCTCAACAGCCAGGGCGACGTGGGCCCCGATCTGGGCATGCGCTATCCGTTCGACGGCGATGGCTGGGCAAATCGCTTCGGCGACGAGGAGGTCCACCAGTTCCGGGGCGGCAATCTCATCGCCGAGCGCTGGGACGTCACCTTGGAGGACATGAACGGCCTGGCCCTGCGCAGTCACCAGAACGCGGCCCGAGCCTGGGAGGAGGGCCGCTTCGAGCGGGAGGTGTTGGCGGTGGGCGAATGCGCCCGCGACGAGGGCATCCGGCCCGACACCTCCATGGAGAAGATGGCCAAGCTTCGCCCCTTCTCCGAGCACGGCCCGTTGACCGCGGCCAACTCCAGCCAGATCACCGACGGCTCGGCCGCGCTCCTCATCGCCTCTGAGAAGGCAGTGGCCGAACATGGCCTCACCCCCCGGGCCCGGATCCACACCATGGCGGTGGTGGGCAGCGACCCGGTGCTCATCCTCACCGGCCCCATCCCAGCCACGGCCAAGGTGCTGGACCGGGCTGGCATGGAACTCGACGACATCGACCTGTTCGAGTGCAACGAGGCCTTCGCCTCGGTGGTGCTGGCCTGGGCCAAAGAAACCGGCGTGGACATGGACAAGGTGAACGTGAACGGCGGGGCCATCGCCCTGGGCCACCCGCTGGGGGCCAGCGGGGCCCGGATCATGACCACGCTGCTCAATGAGCTGGAGCGCTCTGGCGGCCGATACGGGCTTCAGACCATGTGCGAGGGCGGCGGACTGGCCAACGCCACCATCATCGAGAACCTGGCTGCGTAGCCAAGCGAGATCCCCAAGGAGACCGAGAAGCAAATGGGCATCCACATCGACCATATTTCATTGCTGGTGAAAGACTTGGCCCAGGCGGAGGAAGACTGGCGACAGATCCTCGAAGTGCTGGCACCGGGCCACACCATGAAAGTCACCCGGGGAGAGGGCGCCGACGACATGGACGGAACCCCAATGGCGTGGGTTACCTTCCAGAACCCCGACCCCACCGGCGTGTCCATCCAACTCTGGTCGCCCGCTGAGCCCGGCCACTGGCCCGACAAGGTGTTGGCCAAGAAGGGCGAGTACGTCCACCACATCGCCTTCTGCTCTGATGATTTCGACACCATGATCGACGGGGTGCGCGACGCCGACATCCCGCTGGTCATGGAGGAACCCAGCCACCCCGACACCCAGCCGTGGCTCAAGTGGAACTTCATCCCTCCCAGCAAGGCCCACGGTCCGCTGATCGAGCTGGCCACCCGCTACCTGTCGGTCGGCGAGGAATGGCTCCCCCACCCCGACAACGCCGAGAACCAGCCTCTGGCCGACGAACTCCGCGGGCGGTATTCCGGCTAGTTCCTAGTTTTCGGCAGAACACAGTAGGCCGATACTCGCCATGACCGACTCCCCGGTGGCCATCACCATGCCGGTGGAGGACGGCCTCTCCATCGGCTGGCTGACCGACCTGGTCGTACACGCCGAGCAGTCCGGCATCGACACCGCGCTGGTGGGCGAGGTGGCCGGTCCCGAGGTGTTCGCCACCCTGGGGGCCATGGCCGCCCGCACCGAGCGCATCCGCCTGGGATCGGGCATCGTGGCCGCCTACACCCGCTCCCCCGCGTTGACCGCAATGGGCTTCGCCACCTTGGCCTCGCTGGCGCCCGGACGGGTGATCGCCGGCATCGGGGCCAGCAGCCCCATCGTGGTCGGGCGATGGCACGGCGGTGACTTTGAGCAACCCCTAGCCACGGTGCGGGAGTTCATCGGCTTGCTCCGGGCTGCACTGGCCGGCGAGAAGCTGAACCACGACGGCCCCCGGTTCCGGTCCAAGGGATTCCACCTCGACCTGCCCGGCGTGGAAGTGCCCATCTGGTTGGGGGCCATCAACCCCCGCATGCTGGCTGTGGCCGGCGAGATCGCCGACGCGGTGTTCATGACCTGGTGTCCGCCGTCAGAGGTGGCTCCCAAGCAAGAAATCGTCAACGCAGCAGCCACCGAGGTGGGGCGCAATCCCAGCGACGTGGCCACCGTGCTGTCGTTCTGGGCCTACGCCGGTCCCGATCCCGAACAAGCCCTTGAGCGGATGCGCCGCCAAGTGCTGGCCTACTCCATGGTCCCCACCCATCAGCCCGCTTTCGTCGGCACCTTCAACAACCTGCCCGAGGTGGCCGAGGCCTGGCAGAAGGGCGACAGGGCAAAGGCGCTTTCCCTGGTGCCCGATGAGGCCGTGATGGCCCAGTGCGCCCTCGGGCCCGACATGCTGGCCGAGCGAATTGCCGCCTACCGGGATGCGGGCGTCGACTTGCCCATCGTCTTGCTCACCGGCGCCCACATCGGCGACGACATCGGCCCGCAAGCCACAGTGGATGCGCTCAGTGCGATTGTCGCCCCCTGAGCGGCCGACTTCATAACGTGCCTCCCAACGCCGCCCGCTCTTAGTATCCCCCCATGACCAAATGCGACGTTGTCGTCATCGGCGCCGGGGCAGCCGGACTGAGCGCCGGGGCGCTTCTGGCCGCTGAAGGCAAGTCGGTCACCCTTTTGGAGCGATCCCCCTTCTTGGGCGGCCGGGCTTTGGCGGTGGACGACGAGGGCTTCAAGGTTAACCTCGGCGGGCACCTCATTGAGGACCCCGGCTCGGGTCTGACCAAGGTGTTCGAGCATGTTGGCAAAGAGCTCATCCACGGCGAGGTGTCCCATGACATGCCGATCTGGGACAACGACACCCAAACCTGGGGGTCGATCCGCGACCGCTATCCCGACAAGACCGAGGTGAAGAAGGTCATCAAGGCCATTACCGAGAGCACATGGGACGAGTTGGAGGAGTGGGACGACCGCCCCATGCGGGAATGGCTGGCCCAGTACACCTCCGACCAGGGCGTTTACGACCTCTACGAGTTCATCGCCGTGCTGGAGTGCATGACCGACGAGTGGTACGACCACTCGGCCAGCGACAACCTGTGGGTGCGCAAGATGCACTACGAGGAGCGGCACATGGCCGCATACTCCTGCTGGCCCGGCCAGGGCTGGGACGGCATGTGGCAAGACCTGGCCGACGGGTTCACCGAGCACGGTGGCGAGCTGCGCATGCAGACCGCGGCCGGCCGCGTGCTGATCGAGAACGGGGCGGTGGTCGGGGTGTCCATCCCCCATGAGCCCACAGTCCCCAACGACTGGGACATCGGCGAGGTGATCGAGTGCGACGCGGTCATCTCCACCCTGCCGGTGTGGAACGTGTTCAACGTGGTGCCCGAGTGGGAGCTGCCCGATTGGTACACCAGCCAGATCCGCTATCTGGCCCAGGACCAGTACCGGGTGACAATGCTCAATCTCTACTTCGCCACCGAAGAACCGGTGACCATGTTCGACCCCCGAGAGCTGGCCACCTGGCTGGAAACCCCCCACAGCCCCACGCCGGGCTACATGTACGACCAGGCGGCCATGGACCCCCAGGGAATCCCCAACGGACTCCACCTGTACTGCACCGGCGGCATCGTCCCCGGCTCCAAGGGGCGGGACCGGCGCTACATCGAGGACATGTACAACCGCCTCGAACAGGGCCTCTACGTGATGTACCCCGGCCTGGCCGAGCATGTGTGGAAGAGGCGCCTGTTCGTGTTCGATCCGGCGTTCGGCGTGGCGCAAAAGCCCATGCTGGTGGGCAAGTTCCGGCCCCACTGGCGAGCCCCCACCGTCGACGGGCTGTACTTCGCCAGCGAAACCTTCCGCAGCCGGGGCATCGGCACCGACCGCTCGGCCCGGGCCGCCCTCACCTGCGTGGAGGACATCCTGGGACGCCGCATCCCCACCTTCGGAGACGGCTGGCGCTACTAAGGAAGCAGTCCCACTAGACAAGAACGAGCAAACAAGGAGCAACCAGGCACATGGAGTTCACCCTCACCGACGAGCAGACGATGTTCCAGGAGACGGTCCGTAATTGGGTCGAGAAGGAATGCAACAAGGACGCGTCCCGCGACTATGAGGCCCAAGAGTTCGAGTACCCGTTCGAGCTGTGGGACAAGATGTCCGACGCCGGGTTCCACGCCATAGGCCTGCCTCCGGAACTGGGCGGACAGGGCGGCGACGTGGTCACCCAGATGATCCTCACCCGGGAACTGGCCCGCTCGCTGGCCGGACTCACCTGGATCTTCGGCATCTCCTCGTTCTGCGCCAAGTCGATCAACAAGTTCGCCACCGACGTGGCCCGTGAGGAGCTGATCCCCCAGCTGGCCGAGGGCAAGATCCGGGTGGCCATCGCCGTAACCGAGCCGTCCGGGGGCACCGACCTGATGGGGGCCATGAAAACCCGGGCCACCAAGGTGGACGGCGGCTGGAGCATCACCGGCCAGAAGATCTGGTCGACTGCGGCCCACGTGTCCGACTACCTGTTCTTGATGGCCCGCACCGAGGACATCGCCGACAAGCCGGCCCGGGGGGTAACCCTGTTCTTGGTGAAGAATCCTGCGGAAGGCTTGGAGTGCCGCCAGATTCCCAAGGTGGGCATGAGGTCGGTGGGATCGTGCGAGGTGTTCCTCGACGACGTGTTCGTGCCCGACGAGTACGTGGTGGGCCAGCCCGGCCAGGGCTTCTACCAAATGCTGTCCACCCTCAACAACGAGCGAATCATGGTGGCCGCCCTGTGTACCGGCATCATCGACGGCTGCATCGAGGAGACTCTCAGCTATCTGATGGAGCGGGAGGCCTTCGGCAAGAAGATCGGCTCGTTCCAGGTGTGGCATCAGAACCTGGCCGACATGGCCATGATGCAGAAGCAGGCCGAGCTGATGACCTACTACGCAGCGTGGAAGTCGGAGTCGGGCGAGGACTGCGGCCGGGAGGCCAACATGGCCAAGGTGGTGGCCTCCGAATACGCCGGCAAGTGCTCAGACATCGCCATCCAAGTGCTGGGCGGCATGGGCTACGCCCTCGAAACCCATCCCCAGCGCTACTGGCGAGACAGCCGCCTCTACCGCATCGGCCCCATCACCAACGAGATGGCGAGGAACAGCATCGCCGAGACCTTCGGGCTGCCCAGAAGCTTCTAGTGGCTCGAGTTCTGGATGGCCGCGTTGCGCTGGTAACCGGCGCTGGTCGGGGCATCGGGTTGGCGGTGGCGGCTCGTTTGGCCCGCGACGGCGCTGCGGTGGTGGTGAACGATGTCGACGGCGATGTTGCCGAGGAAGCTGTATCAGGCATCGTTGCCGACGGCGGGCAGGCCGTGGCCGCGGCGGGGTCGGTGGTCGACAACGACGACGTGGCCGCCATGCTGGGCGTTGCCCAGGACTCCTTCGGCAGCCTCGACATCCTGGTGAACAACGCAGGGATCACCGCGGACGCCATGGCCCACAACATGACCGACGAGCAGTGGGACCTGGTGTGCGATGTGGCCCTTAAGGGCACCTTCAATTTGTGCCGGGCCGCCTTTCCACTGCTGCGAGGCAGTCGGGACAACCCGCCGGGCCACCATCGCAAGGTGGTCAATATGGCCTCCATAAATGGGATCTACGGCATCGCGGGCAACGTCAACTACTCGGCAGCCAAGGGCGGGGTGATCGCCCTCACCAAGTCGCTTGCCCGGGAGTGGGCCCGACACCGGATCAACGTCAACGCGGTGGCCCCGGGCTACATCGCCGGTACCCGCCTGACCGGAGCACGCGACGACGACACCGGCTTGGGCATCCCCGAGGCGATCATCGAGCGCATCGAGGCCCAGATCCCCATTGGCCGGGTCGGCACTCCTGAGGATGTGGCCGGCGCCGTCGCTTGGCTGGCGTCGGGGGACTCCGACTATGCAACTGGACAGGTGATTGAACTTCATGGAGGACGAGAGATGGTGGAACTCCTGTGAGCGCTGAGAAGCTGACCACTCTTGAGGACGCGGCTGCCCTCGTTCGCGACGGCGACACCGTGGCCATCCAGAACATGGCCACCCAGGCCGCACCGATGGCCCTGGTGCGGGAGCTGATCCGACAAGGCCGCCAAGAGCTCGGGGTGGTGTGCCTGGTTGGCGGCATACCGGTTGACTGGCTGGCTGCCGCCGGAGCCATGAACCGCCTCGTCGGCGCGGCGGTGTCGATGGAACAGTTCGGGCTGTGCCAGCGCTACCGCAAGGCGGTGGAGGCCGGCGTTATACGTGTCGAGGAGCTATCGGAGACCGCGCTAAACGCCCGGCTGGGCGCGGGCGCTCGCAATTTGCCGTTCCTGCCCACTCGAGGGCTGATCGGCACCGACCTGATCGACGTCAACGACAACCTGGTGATGCTCGACGACCCGTTCGGCGGACCGTCTGTGGTGGCCTGCAAGGCGCTGGTGCCCGACGTAGCCCTGGTTCACGCCCACAAGGCCGACCGGTTCGGCAACATCGGCTACGAGCCCACCGCCCTGTGGCCCGACCTGGGCATCATGCCCAAGGCCGCTACCACGGTGATCGTCACCGTTGAGGAGATCGTGGACTCCGAAGTGCTGAGAGCCAATCCCGACCGCACGGTGCTGCCCGGCTTCATGGTGGACGCAGTGGTGGAAGCACCGTTCGGCGCCCACCCGACCTCGTTCTACCCCTGCTACGGGTACGACACCGCCATGCACCTGGAGTGGATCGGTTCAGCCCGCGACGACGAGGTCGTGGCCGGGTTCCTAGAGAAGTACGTGACCGGTCCCGCCGACCACGCGGCCTATCTGGAGGCTGCGGGCGGATCTGAACGGCTAGCCGCAGTGGAAGATTGGGAGGCCTCGTGAGCGACTGGCAGAACAGCCCCCCGGCAGAAGACTGGACCATCGACGAGCTGATGATCGCCAGGCTGGCCGCCTGCTTCGCCGACGGCGACCAGGCGTGCAACGGCATGGCGTCGTTCGTGCCGGTGAGCGCCTTCTGGCTGGCCCGGCTCACCCACGCTCCTGAGCTGGTATGGCTGGCCGGAGCGGTCGGCCTCGAACCCCGGCCCGACCGGGTGCCCGCCTCCACCCTCGAGGCCCCCCTGTGGCGGGACTCCATCATGTACGTGGAGCAATACGGCGACTTCTGGACCATTGCCCTGAACGGCCGGTGGCTCACCAAGTTCTGCGTCGGGTCGGCCCAGCTCGACCGCTACGGCAACGGCAACAACTCGATCATCGGCACTGACTATCACGCACCCCGAGTACGGCTGCCGGGCACTGCCGGGCTGGGCGACATGGGTTCGATCGGCAAGGCGCTCTACTACTGGAACCCCAACCACAACCCCCGCTCACTGGTCGAGAACGTAGACTTCATCTCCTGCGCCGGCTACCTGGGCGGCGGAACGGAGCGGGCCGACGCCGGACTGGAAGGTGGGCCCGAGCTGGTGATCACCAACCTGTGCGTTATGGACTTCCACCCCGAAACTCGCCACATGCAGGTGGCATCGCTGCATCCAGGGGTCACCTTCGAGCAGGTGCAGGAGGCCACCGGCTTCGAGCTGCCCACCCCCGAGGGACAGTTGTCCACCACCGCGATTCCCACCGTCGAGCAGGTGCGGCTGATCCGCGAGGTCATCGACCCCGACGACATGCGCCGCCGCGAATTCGGCGGATGAAAGACCGAGCCATGTGCTGCGACACGTACCCTCATGCAGTCAGGAACAGGGGATGAAAGACCTCGAGATCGGCGTTCCCGGCCAGATCATGCCCCCGGCCCACCGGGCGGTGGAGTTGGGCCAGCAGGCTGAGGCCGACGGATACGACGCCCTGTGGTGGCCATGCCACCTGATGGGCTGGCACCCCGATTCGATCTGGACCCCGGATATGAGCCCGCTGGCCGCAGTGCAGCCCAGCGGCCACGTGTACTTCGACCCGCTGGTGATGATGGGTGCAGTGGGAGCCCAGACCGAGACCATCAAGGTGGGGGCCGTCGTCACCGACCTGATCCGCCGCCACCCGGCCATGGTGGCCAACATGGCCCTCACCCTCGACCACCTCACCCAGGGCCGGGCCATCTTGGGACTGGGCTCGGGCGAGCGGATGAACGTCACCCCCTATGGCATGGACTTCGACCGCCCCGTGGGCCGTCTGGAAGAGGGCATCGAGATCATTCGGGCACTGTGGGACGCCGACGGCCCCATCAACTACGAGGGAAAGTTCCACCAGCTGAACGACGCCGTGCTCGGCTTGTCGCCCTACGGAGACACTCCCCCGCCCATCTGGACTGCGGCCCACGGCCCGAGGATGCTTCGCATCACCGGGCGACTGGCCGACGGGTGGCTGCCCACCAAGCTGGCACCCGACGTCTACGCCGATTCGCTGGCCACCATCCGCCAGTCGTCGGTGGAAGCGGGCCGAGATGCCGAGGCAGTCACCCCCGGACTGCTGGCCTACGTGCTGGCCGCCCCCGACGAGGCCACGCTGCGACGCATGCAGGAAGCGCCGCTGTTGCGCGCCATTATGGTGATGCTGCCCCCGCAGATCTTCCGTGAGCTGGGGGTGGAGCCACCCGAGGGCTTCCACGACCTGATCCCCGCGTCGGTGCCTCGGGAGCAGGCCGAGGCCATCATCGACGGCATCCCGCCCAAGGTGGTGGACTACTACTGCTTCTGCGGCACTCCTGAACAGATAGCCGAAGAGGTCAGCACCTACTACGACGCCGGTCTGCGCCACCTGATCATGTGGAACGTCACTGCCTTCGGCGACCCCGATCTGGCCGGTTGGTCGTTCCGGGCCATGCGCGAAGTCAAGGACATCCTGAGGGCCGACTGATGAGCGCTGAAGGATCGAACAGAAGCCCGCTTGCGGTGGTCAAGGACTACTTCACCGCGCTCAACGACGAGGACTGGGACCTGATGGCCTCGGTGCTGCACCCCGAGCTCGGCCTGATCCCCTCCGGGTCGCGTCCTCGCATCGGCTCCGACAAGGCCATTGCCATGTTCCAGAAGATCTTCGAGCGATTCCCGGTCCACCAAGACAACCCCACCCGGTTCCTGGAATCTGGCAACACCGTGGTGGTGGAGATCACCTTCAACGGCGCCACCCAAGACGGCCAGAAGGTGGCCTTCGACGCTGTAGACATCTTCGACGTCGAAGACGGCCGCATCTTCCGCCTTTCCCAGTGGTTTGACACCGCTGCCCTGGCTGCTGCCTTGCAGGGCCAATAGCGGTCCCGCTGCCCCGCTGACGTGGCTTCAGTAGTCGTCGTCGGATCGGGAGCCGCCGGGTTGACCGCGGCGGTGGCCGCGGCACAGGCAGGGGCGGAGGTAACCGTGGTGGAGCGGGCCTCAGTTTTAGGCGGCACTACCGCTTTATCGGGGGGTCTGGCCTGGATTCCCGCCAACCGGCTGATGGCGACCGAAGAGGTGGACGACTCCCCCATCCAAGCTCGCCGGTACTTGCACGCGCTGCGGCTGGGCGACGTGGACGACGAACTCGTTGACTACTTCGCCGATCAAGCACCGGCAGTGGCCGATTGGCTGGAGTCAGCTACTGGATTGTCGTGGCAGACCGTCCCCTACCCCGACTACCACCCCGAACTGCCCGGCGGGAAGCCTGGCCATCGTCCCCTGGAGCCCCAGCCCCGCGAGGTGTTGCCTGACCTTGACCAGCGAATCCGGACTGCTCCGAATGTGACCGCGCCCATCACCTACCGGGAGCTGGCCACCGGGAACATCGACTGGGGCGAGGTGGCCGACCGGTCCCGCCGGGGCGTCATCACCATGGGCCGATCGATGATCGCCTCGCTGACAGAGGCTGCCGAGGCCGCCGGAGCGGTGATCCTCACCGGAACCAAGGTGGACGGCCTGACCCAGTCGGGCGGCACAGTAAACGGGGTGCGGGTCGGCCCCGATGTGCTGACCGGTCGGGTGATCTTGGCCTCCGGGGGTTTCGAGCGGGACCCTTCGCTGGTGCAGGCGTTCCTGCGGGGGCCTATGACCGGCCCGGTGGGTGCTCCCGGCATGGATGGCACCGCGCTCCGCCTGGCGCTGGCCGCGGGGGCCGAACTGGGCAACATGGCCGAGGCGTGGTGGTGTCCGGCCATGACCATGCCGGGTGAAACCATCGACGGCGAGACCTTCCACCGGCTGGTGCTCACTGAGCGGGCCCGGCCCAGTTCACTGATGGTGGACTCCCGGGGACGGCGCTTCGTCAACGAGGCCCGCAACTACAACGACGTGGGCCGGGCCATGCAGGCCTTCGACCCCACTGGATTCCGGTATCCGGCGGCCACCGCCTGGCTGGTATTCGACGCCAGCTACCGCCGCCGCTACCACTTGGGCCCGCTACGCCGAGATGACCCCGATCCCAGATGGCTTCACCGGGCCGACAGCCTTGCCGAATTGGCTGCCGTCATCGAGGCAGACGGCGATGAACTCTCCGCTTCGGTAGCACGGTTCAACCAGCTCGCTGCCACCAGCGACGACCCCGATTTCGGCCGGGGTCACTCCATCTATGACCGTTTCGTAGGGGACCCGTCGGCACCCCACCCCACACTCGGCCCAGTAGACGAGCCACCGTTCTACGCCGTCCACCTCCACCCCGGCTGTCTAGGCACCAAGGGCGGCCCCCGAACCGACATCCACGGCCAAGTCCGCCATCAAGACGGCGGCCTCATCGAAGGTCTCTTCGCGGTGGGCAACGCCGCCGCCAGCCCCCTTGGAGCGGCCTACCCCGGCGCAGGGGGCACCATCGGGCCGCTGCTCGTTGCCGCCCACGCCGCCGGTCACGCGGCAGCTAGCTGACCAGGAAATTTCCACCCCTCGGGAACCAGCGGACGCTACGCGTCGTCAGATACCCCCAAGAAGATGCCGCGGGCATCGCAGATCAAGGGGGAACAGATGGCAACTGCAATCAAGTCCAAGCAGGGAAAGCGCTTACTTTGCAATGGGCTGGTTGCCCTAGTCGTGGCATTGGCCCTTCTAGTCCTGTCATGCGGCAATGACGACGACAGCACCGCGGGCCCCGCACTGGAGATATCAGAGCCATCGATTTCGACATCAGACAGCTCGGCTCCAGATTCCGGTGGGATTTCAGAGGCACCTAGAGATGCGCCGGCCAGCCCGTCGGATGAAACCGGTGACCGCGTACTTGTGGTTCCAACCGAAGGCGACGCGGTAGACGAGGACGAAAGCGCTGCTTTGGACAATCTCAGCCGCCCGGCAGTAGATGAGATGGCCGACGAGGAGATGCCCGCTGAGGAGATGGCCGCAGACGCGATGGACTCAGCCCCGGCCAGCGGCCGTGCCCAGTCAGCGTCCCCACAACCCATCGAAGAGGCCGCGTCAGAGATGCGTCGGCCCTGTAGGAGATGCGAGCCGAACAATTTCCAGGACTACGGTGTCAATCCCTTCGTCGACCCCTGGGATGACCCGCTCTCCACCTTCGCCCTTGACGTCGACACCGCCTCCTACACGGTGACCCGCAATTTCCTGGAAAGCGGGCAGCTGCCTCCCATTGAAGCCGTTCGCACTGAGGAGTTCGTCAACTACTTCGACGGTGGCTACGAAGCGGTTCGAGATGAGTTCACCGTCACTGTCGATGCCGCTCCCTCACCATTCGTCGACCCCGACCATGTGCTGTTGCGGGTAGGCATCCAGGCGCCGCGAGAGCTCTCGCAGTCGGCCAGCCCCGACAGCGTGGTGCTGGTGATGGATCGTTCTGGCTCAATGGACGAGCCCACCGGATACGGATCCGAGTCGATGCGGAGGATCACGCTCGCCCACCGGGCAGTGGAGCTTCTGATCTCAGGATTGCCCCGAGAGACCCGGGTCGGTGTGGTGGCCTACGAGAGTCGATCGGCAACGGTGCTGGAGCCCATGGAGATCGACGGCAACGCCAAGTGGATCATGGACAAGATCCGCGCCGAAGTGACCCCCGGCGGCTCCACCAACGCCGAATCAGGCTTGATCAGGGGATACGACATGGCTCTGGACGAGGCCGATGCCGGACGCCAAGTGCTCATGCTGCTCTTGTCCGACGGAGTCGCCAACGTGGGAGCCACCCGCACCGACGAAATCCTCGAGTCGATCGGCGAGCGCGCCGACATCGCCCTGTCCACCATCGGCGTGGGCCTCGGACCGTTCAACGACGAGCTCATGGAGCAGCTGGCCAACCAAGCCGATGGCACCTACCACTACATCGACACGCCCTCTGAAGCTGTGCGAGTGTTCGTCGACGACCTCGACGGGCTGTTGGCCCACGCCGCCCGCGACGCCAAGGTCCAAGTGGAGTTCGACCCCGACGTGGTCCGCTCCTACCGACTGCTGGGCTACGAGAACCGCGACATCGAGGACGAGTCGTTCCGCGACGACACCCAGGACGCCGGTGAGCTCGGCATTGGGCACAGCTCGACGGCGCTCTACGAACTGGAGCTGACCTCAAGAACACGGGACGAGCGCAGCACCATTGCCACAGTCAGAATGCGCTACGAGCGGCCGGCAACCGGCACCATCGTCGAGTTGGTCACACACCTGCCCCGCTCCGCGGTGGAACGGTCATTCGAATCAGCCAACCCCCACTTCCGACTGGCCGCCGTGGCCGCCGAATTCGCCGAGATCCTGCGGGCCAGCCCCTACGCCCCCAGCCGAATCTCCAGGGAGTTGCAGCACCAAGCCGACGCGGTTGCCGACGATCTGCATCGCGACGCCGATGCCGCTGAGCTAGCGTCGCTGATCGACACCGCCCGCCGCCTGCTCCGCTAGCCAAGGAGACCTGTCACCCGTGCCCACAGGCAACGATCAACCCCAAGCCGCCGCGCATGACCAGCGGGCAAAGGACGATTGGCACGTATTGGCCCACCATTACGACAGCCGCCACGGGGATACGGGCAATGACTGGCACCGAAACCTGGTGCTGCCCACCACCCTGAACTTGCTGGGCGACATCCAGGGCAAACGAGGAATCGACCTCTGCTGCGGCAGCGGCGTCCTGGCCCGCCAGCTCGCCGCCCGTGGGGCCCAGGTCACCGGCGCCGACAGGTCGGAAACCTTCCTCTCCCTCGCCGACAAGTACGACGGCAGCGCCGATGTGGAGTGGCTCTGCTTCCCGCTAGCCGACATCGCCGAACACCTTGAGCCGAGCTCATTCGACTTTGTGACCTGCACGATGGCCCTCATGGACATCCCCGCCAGCGAAGACCTCTTCGCCGCCATCTCCCACTGCCTGAAACCCCACGGTGTAGCGGTAGTGGTCACGATGCACCCAGTGTTCAAGAATCCCAGCAATCTGCAATTCACGATCGAAGGAGAACTCGCGACCGGTGATCAACGGGAGGGAATCATCATCTCCCACTACCTCACTCCGATGGCCCAGGAAGTCGAAGGAATGCCCGGTCAGCCCCAAAAGCAGCTCAACTTCCATCGCTCCATATCCCATGAGCTGAATCTCGCTTTCGAAGCAGGCCTGGTGGTGGGCGGTTTCACCGAGGTCACCAAGAGCGCCTTAGAAGAGACCCCCACCCGACACACCGACTTCTTCATCCCGCCCACCCTCGAAGACGAAATCCCCGTACTCCTAGGACTCCGCTTCAGGCCATCACCCTGGTAAAGCATCCAATCTCTACCCATAGGGCGTGAAGCGCTACCTCCAACTGGCTGATGCCTAGGCTTGCTTCTGATGGGGCAGATCATCTTTGGCGACAACCTGCCGGTGTTGCAGGGCTTGCCCGACGCCAGTGTCGACCTCATCTACATTGATCCGCCGTTCAACACCGGCAAGCGCCAGGAGCGCGACCGGATCAGGACAGTGCACGACGAATCCAACGGAGACCGAATCGGCTTCGCCGGACGCCGCTACCAGACGATTCACCTCGGCAAGTCGGGCTACGAGGACGCCTTCGACGACTACTTGGGCTTCCTTGCTCCTCGATTCGAAGAAGCCCATCGGGTGCTCGCCGCCACCGGCAGCTTCTTCCTGCACATCGACTACCGCGAGGCCCACTACTGCAAGGTACTGCTCGACCATATCTTCGGCCGAGACTCCTTCATGAACGAGATCATCTGGGCCTACGACTACGGGGCCCGCTCCAAGAAGAAGTGGTCCGCCAAACACGACAGCATCCTCTGGTACGCCAAAGACCCGTCCGACTACACGTTCTGCTACGAGGAGATGGACAGGATCCCCTACATGGCCCCCGGCTTGGTCGGCAAAGAAAAGGCCGCCCGGGGCAAAACCCCTACGGACGTCTGGTGGCACACCATCGTCAGCCCCAACGGCAAAGAAAAGACCGGCTACGCCACCCAAAAGCCCCTCGGCATCATCGAGCGCCTAGTGAAGGTCCACTCCAAACCAGGCGACCTCCTACTCGACTTCTTCGCCGGCAGCGGCACCCTCGGCGAAGCCGCCGCCAAGCACAACCGCGACTACCTCCTAATCGACAACAACCCCCAAGCCATCGAAGTCATGATCAACCGCCTGGCCCCCACCAACCCCGAGCTCATCGGCTGCGACACGCTCATCGAGGAAACCCAGGGCGCTAAGGGACCTCCTCCAATTCCCAATCCTCATCGGCAAACGCCGACACGGTAGAAAGGTCGTCTACGAAGACCTCCAGCGTGTCCGCCTCGCAGCCAAAGAACGGCACCGGCAGCGATCCGACCTCGCCAGCGTCCTGGGTCACAGCCTCAACGTAGCAACTTGAGCACTAAGGAAACGCACACAATTCGGGCGGCCGTTCAGTTCGATCCCAGGGTGGGTAGAAGTGGTGCCAACACCACTGGATCTTCTGACTCCGCCACACGCCACCATGAGCCGTCGATCATCGCTGTTTTCGACCTGACAGATTCTGCGGGGTAAACAGGCTCTACGCGATGAAGCGGGGACGTCGGGTTCTGATTTTTGTGACGGGTTGAGTTTGGCCTGGTTTTCGTCCGGCGGCAAGCAGGATTCTGAGCCGGTAGTTGTGTAGGTTTCGGTAGCCTCGGGCTGAGCG
>JAJEGM010000040.1 GCA_022819825.1 Acidimicrobiia bacterium
CGCCGCTGCACTACCTTCAACCACCGGGGGCCTCCCGTCTCTTGGACTATGTGTCAGTCACAAGAATCGGCGAGGCCCCCACCCTCAGTGGTGGACCCCCAAATCACCCTGGTCCCAGCTTCGACGCGAAGAGCCGGTTTGCGTGGGCGGTTGGGACTGCTGGGCGAGGCTGAGTCGCAGCTTGAGGTGTTGAAGGCCCAGACAATGGCTGAGATGGCTCGCCGTCATGACACCGCTGGCGCGAAGAAGATGGCCCGCGATGTGCTTCGGTCGTCTCCCTCTAAGGCTCACCACGACGTGAAGGCGGCTGAGCGGCTGGCTGGATTGGCCGCGACTTCTGAGGCTCTGGCGTCGGGTGAGGTACCTGCGGACCATGCCCGGCTTATCGCCCGGGCTTCGTCTGAGGGACCGATTGACGAACGAGAACTCGTGGAGGCCGCCAAGACCCAGACCTATGACGAGTTGGCCAAGACCGTCAAGCGCCAGCAGCACGAGTTGTCAGGCGACGACGGCCAGTCGATCCACGACAGGCGAAAGCAGAAGCGCTCGGCCCGCCTGTTCCAAAGCGGGGACACGGGCATGTACGTGCTCAACGCCGAGTTCGACCCGATCACCGGCAACCGCATCGCGGGAGCGCTGGCCGACAAGGAGCGCGAGCTATGGCGCGCCGAAGACCCCAAGAGGCGGCGCACCCACCAACAGCGCGCTGCCGATGCATTGGCAGAACTGATCTTGCATCCCGAAAATGGCAGGGTCGCGGGCGTCGCGCTGGTCCTAGTCGCCGACTACGACGCCAGCCGTAGAGAATTGGTCAACGCCCGCATCTCAAACGGCACACCGCTTCCGGCTGGCGAGCTGGTCAAGCTAGCGTGCGAGGCAGACATCTTCCCAGCAGTGTCCAACGCCAGAACCCAGGATCTTTGGTTGGGACGGCGCCGTCGCTGTGCTAGTGACGCCCAGAGAATTGCGTTGATGGTGCGCGACAAGGCATGTGTGGGCTGCGGGGCGGATGCCAATCGCAGCTTCTCCCATCATATTGAGCACTGGAAGAACGGCGGCAAAACCGACTACCCCAACCTGGTCACGGTGTGCAACGACTGCCACAGCGACATTCATGACCGCCACTATCAGGTGGAACACGACCGGCTAACTGGCATGCACAGCATCGTCCCGCCGCCTGAGGCATTTCCCGACACGGGAACCGATACCTGGCAACCAAGGCACATCAACTCCGTGCTCTTGAACTGAACGGTGGGCGACGACTGGCGGCGGTCCTTGGGGGAACAGCGATTTCCGCTGCTACCGCAGGTCGTACAGGCGGAGCACCTGGGAGATGGGGAGCTGTCACTTGGCGGCGATAGCATCGAAGTTCGTGGTCCATTTGCTCCAAGTGCCCATGGGGACCGCGGAACAACGACGTGAGAGGACAAAGTGAGGACTGACAATTGCCTTGGGGGCTGGTTGCGCGATGCGAACTGACTATTGCGGCGAGCTGCGCGCTGACGACATCGGCCGAGAGGTGTCGGTGTGCGGCTGGGTGGACCGGCGCCGGGAGCACGGCGAGAATCTGGCGTTCATCGACCTGCGGGACCGCACCGGGGTGATCCAGTGCGTGGTGGACGAGCGCCATGACCTGCGCTCGGAATATGTGGTCCGCATCAGCGGCACGGTGCGGCCTCGGCCCGAGGGCACCGTCAACCCCAAGCTGGACACCGGCGAGGTGGAAATCGGCGACTGTCAGGTAGATGTTCTGTCGGCCGCCGAGCCCCCGCCGTTCCCGTTGCACTCCCGCACCGAGGTGGACGAGAACGTGCGCCTGCGCTACCGCTACGTCGACCTGCGGGGAGAGCGCCTCCAGCGCAATCTGGTGCTTCGGGCGACGGTCAACAGCGCCATCCGCCGCTCGATGGAGGCGCAGCGCTTCACTGAGATCGAGACTCCCATGCTGGTGGCCTCCACCCCTGAGGGGGCCCGCGACTTTGTGGTGCCGTCCCGTCTGCACCCCGGACGCTTCTACGCCCTGCCCCAGTCGCCCCAGATCTTCAAGCAGCTCTGCATGGTGGGCGGACTCGACCGCTATTACCAGATCGCCCGCTGCCTGCGCGACGAGGATCTCCGGGCCGACCGGCAGTTCGAGTTCATGCAGCTCGATGCCGAGGCCAGCTTCGCGGGCCAAGACGAGGTGATGGCCTTCATCACCGAGGCAGTTGCCGCCGCGGTGGAGGCGGTCACCGGCACCCGTCCCGACGAACCCATCTTCATGACCTGGACCGATGCCATGGAGCGGTTCGGCTCCGACAAGCCCGACGTGCGCTTCGGCCTGGAGCTAATCGAGCTGACCGAGTTGTTCGAGGGTACCGAGGCCAAGGTCTTCCAGGTGGAGTGCGTCAAGGGCATCAACCACAAGGGGGGAAGCGAGAGCCTGGGCCGCAACGCCATCGACGAGCTCACCCGCAAATGCCAGCAGTGGGGGGCTAAGGGCCTGGCCTGGTTCCGGGTGGGTGACGACGGCACTCTGGACGGCGCGTTGACCAAGTTCATGTCTGAGCAGGAGCAGGCCGCACTCGGTCCGGCCATGGGCGCCGAGCCCGGAGACCTGCTGTTGTTGATTGCTGACCGCCGCTCGAAGGTGCGCGACATCCTCGGCTTGCTTCGGTTGGAGCTGGGCCGACCGCCCGTCACCGAGGGAGGTCTGCACTTCGTGTGGGTCACCGAGTTCCCGCTGTTCGAGTCCATCGACGACCAGGGCCGGCCCATTGCCGCCCACCACCCGTTCACCATGCCTCACGCCGACGACGTGGGCTTGCTGGACGGCTCGGGCGAGGATCTGTTGGCGGTGCGCTCCCAGGCCTATGACTTGGTGCTCAACGGCTGGGAGCTGGGTTCGGGCAGCGTGCGGATCCACCGGCCCGATATCCAACGGGCGGTGTTTCGGGCTCTTGGCATCAGCGACGACGAGGCCGAGACCCGATTCGGCTTTCTTCTCGACGCCTTCCGCTACGGTGCCCCGCCCCACGCCGGGTTCGCTTTCGGGATCGACCGGTTGGTGGCCATCCTGGCCGGAGAAGAGAACATTCGAGAAGTGATCGCCTTCCCCAAGACCCAGTCGGGCGCCGACCCGCTGTCCAACTCGCCGACCCCGATTGCCGACCGTCACCTCGACGAGCTCGGCTTGCGCCTGCTTCCGCCCCCCGCCGCTGCCGGGTAGGCAAATGGAGCGCCACAGCCGGGCCGGATGGCGATGAGCGACGATCTGTTTGCCGCCGCCGCGGCTGAGCGCCTGTCCAAAACTGCGCCCCTGGCCGATCGGCTCCGACCCCGGAGCCTGGACGAGTTAGTCGGCCAGGAACACCTGCTCGGCCGGGGCAAGCCGCTTCGCCGGCTCATCGAGTCGGACCGCTTGTCGTCGGCCATCTTGTGGGGGCCGCCGGGCACCGGCAAAACCACTATCGCCCGGCTGGTGGCCGGTACCACCGCTCGGGCCTACATCCAGCTATCCGCGGTGACGGCCACCGTCAAGGATGTGCGGGAAGTGATCGCCTCGGCCCGCGACCGCCTCGGCCAGCACGATCAGGGCACAATCCTGTTCCTCGATGAGGTGCACCGGTTCAACCGCGCCCAGCAGGACGCCTTGCTGCCCGCAGTGGAGTCTGGGCTCATCACCCTGATCGGGGCTACCACCGAGAACCCGTACTTCGAGGTGAACCCGCCGCTGCGGTCCCGCTCCACCCTCTTCCGCCTCGAACCCCTCGACAGCGATGCGCTGGACGAACTGCTGCGCCGGGGGCTGGTGGCTGAGGGCGCAGAAGCCGACGACGATGCCTTGGATCACCTGTCGATCCAGGCTGCGGGAGACGGCCGCCAGGCCCTGACCAGCCTGGAGGTGGCCGTGGCCCTGGCGTCAGCCCAGGACAACGATCCTCCCCGCGTCACCCTGTCCGACGCCGAGAACGCCCTGGGGGCGAGCGCGGTCCGCTACGGCCGCGACGAGCACTACGACATCATCAGCGCGTTCATCAAGAGCCTGCGGGGATCCGACCCCGACGCCGGGCTGTACTGGCTTTCACGAATGCTGGAGGCGGGGGAGGATCCCCGGTTCATTGCCCGCCGGATGGTGATTCTGGCCTCTGAGGACATCGGCATGGCCGACTCCCAGGCTTTGGTGGTGGCCGACGCCGCCGCCCGAGCGGTGGAGTACGTCGGCCTGCCCGAAGCGCAGCTCAATCTGGCCCACGCGGTGGTGTATCTGGCCACCGCCCCCAAGTCGAACACGGTCACCACCGCGTTGGGAAGGGCTCGGGCCGACGCCGGCGACGGCAGCGGTGAGGTGCCGTCCCACCTCCGAGACGCCCATTACCCGGGGGCGGCCGGCCTAGGGCACGGCGCAGGCTACGTGTATCCTCATGATGATCCCCAGGGCTGGGTGAGCCAGCAATATCGCCCCGATCGCTTTGAGGATCAGCGCTATTACCATCCCTCACAACACGGTGCCGAAAGGGAGATTGGCCGGAGAATGATGGATCGGAAAACAGACACCAACGACAGCGAGGAGAGCTGATGCCCAAGCGACTCGTGTGGTTTGCCGCCGGGGCTGGTGCCGGCGCGGCCGGAGCGTCGTATGTGCGCCGCAAGCTGCGCCAGGCCGCCCAGCGAGCGGTTCCCATCAGGCCGAGTTCTGGTGCCAGCGCCCGCGTCAAGGCGGCTGCCTCCGAAGCCCGGGCCGCCTTGGCCGAGGGGACTGCCGCGGTCCGGCGCTATCGGGCCGAGATCGCCCGTCGGGCCCTCGACGATCCGCCGGGTCGATAGGACGGCGCCTTGACCCCCAAGCGAGCTCAGGAGATCCGCAACGCATTCACCTCCTTCTTCGGCGAGCGGGGCCACGCCGTGCTGCCGTCGGCCAGCCTCATTCCCCGCGATCCCACGGTGTTGTTCACCGTGGCCGGGATGGTGCCGTTCAAGCCCTACTTCCTCGGCGAGGAGGCGTCCCCCCATCCCCGGGCCGTCACCGTCCAGAAGTGCGTGCGGGCCGGCGGCAAGCACAACGACCTCGACGAGATCGGCCGCACCCGCCGCCATCTCACCTTCTTCGAGATGCTGGGCAATTTCAGCTTCGGCGACTACTTCAAAACCGAGGCCATCGACTGGGCCTGGGAGTTCGTCACCGAGGGTCTGGGCTTCGACCCCGACCGGCTGTGGATCACCGTCCACCTCAGCGACGATGAGGCCGCGGAGATCTGGCGGGACGTGGCCGGGGTGTCTCCCGACCGAATCCAGCGGATGGACGAGGACAATTACTGGCGCATGGCCGACACCGGCCCGTGCGGCCCCTGCTCGGAGATCTTCTTCGACAAGGGGCCGGAGTTCGGCCCCGACGGCGGCCCGGCTCACGGCGGGGACGAGCGGTTCCTGGAGTTCTGGAACCTGGTGTTCATGCAGTTCGACCAGCGTCCCGACGGCCAGGTTCCCCTGCCCAAGCCCAGCATCGACACCGGGGCCGGCCTGGAGCGGATTCTCACCCTGATCCAGGGGGTGGAGTCGGTATTCGACATCGACGAGATGGCCGAATTGGTGGGCGAAGCCTCCGCGGTGACCGGCGTGAAGCTCGGTGCGGCCGAGCACAGCGACGTCACCCTGCGGATACTGGCCGAGCACGCCCGCACCATGACCTTCCTCATCTCCGATGGGGTGTTCCCCTCCAACGAGGATCGGGGCTACGTGCTGCGCCGCATCATGCGCCGCGCCATCCGCCGGGCCTACATGCTCGGGGTCACCGAGGTGGTCACCCCCATGCTGGTCGACAAAGTGGTCGACATCATGGGCCCGGACTATCCCGACATCGCGGCCAACCACAGCTTCATTCGAGACGTGGTTGCCCGCGAAGAGGAGGGCTTCCGGACCACTCTCGCGCAGGGATCCCAGATCTTGGACGACGCCATCGACCGCCTGGGCGAAGACGAGGCTTTGCCCGGCGACCTGGCCTTCCTCTTGCACGACACCTACGGCTTCCCGGTCGAGGTCACCGAGGAGACAGCCCGGGAACGGGGAGTGGCAGTAGACCGGGCTGGTTTCGACCAGCACATGGAGGGCCAGCGCTCCCGAGCCCGCGAGGACTTCGACGCCCGGCACGCCACCGCGGCCGACGTTTCGTCCTATGCCGCGCTGGTGGCCGAACACGGTCCCACCGAGTTCATCGGTCGGGACTTCGACACCACCGAAGCGGTGGTATTGGCCGTTACCGACGATGGCATCGTCTTGGACCGAACTCCGTTCTATGCCGAGGCCGGTGGCCAGGTGGGCGACACCGGCACCATCACCTCACCCACCGGGCGAGCCGAGGTGTCCGACACCACCTATGTGGTGCCCGATCTCCACCTGCACCATGTGACGGCCATCGACGGTCAGATCACCGTCGGACAGACGGTGATAGCAGCTATCGACGCCGACCGCCGGGCCGCCATTCGGCGCAACCACACGGCAACCCACCTTTTGCACTGGGCGTTGAAGGAGACCTTGGGCGACCACGTCAAGCAGCAGGGCTCGCTGGTGGCCGACGATCGGCTGCGCTTCGACTTCACCCACTTTGAGGCGCTGACGCACGAGCAGATTGCCGAGATCGAGCGGCTGGCCAACGCCGACATTCTGGACAACCCCGCCACCCGCAACTATGAGACGTCGATGGCCGAGGCCACCGAGGCCGGAGCCATCGCCTTTTTCGGCGACAAGTACGGCGACCGGGTGCGGGTGCTTGAGGCCGGGCCGCACTCCATCGAGCTGTGCGGAGGCACCCATGTGCGGGCTTTGGGCGACATCGGTCCGGTCAAGATCATCTCTGAGGGCTCGATCGGGGCCAATATCCGCCGCATCGAGGCGGTGAGCGGCACCCGCCCAGTCGAAATGCTCACCGAACGGGAACAGGTGTTGGCCCAGGCGGCTGAGCGCTTGGGCGTGCCCATCGATCAGCTGTTGGCGGGGGCCGACAAGCGCATGGCCGAGATCAAGAGCCTCCGAGCCGATTTGGCCGAGCTGCGCAAGGCGGCATCGTCTGATCAGTCGGGGGATTTGGCCCAGGAGGCCGTCGACGGGGTGGTTGTGGCCGCAGTCGATGGGTTGGACCGAGGGCAGTTGCGCGACCTGGCCATTGCCACCCGAGATCGCCCCGGCGTGAATGCCGTCGTCCTCGGGGCTGCTCCCGAGGGAGGCGGGGCGGCCCTGGTTGCCGCGGTGGCCGCCGACTGCGACCTGAACGCGGGCGAGTTGATCGCCGAAGCGGCTGCCACTATCGGCGGTGGCGGAGGTCGAGACGCCAAGTTGGCCATCGCCGGCGGCCGGGATCCGTCGCGGCTGGCAGAAGCCCTCGACCAAGTGCGAGCCGCCGCTGGCATTGGCGGCTGATGGGGGCAAGGGCGCTGGGCATCGACCTTGGCGAGCGCCGCATCGGAGTGGCTGTTTCCGACGCCGAAGGCCGGGTGGCCACTCCCATAACCGTCATCGAGCGCTCTGGCAGTCGAAACCGAGACCACCAGCGGATCTCCGAGCTGGTTGCCGAGTATGAGGCCGGGGTGGTGGTGGTGGGCCTTCCCCTCTCGCTGGATGGCAGCGCCGGTCCGGCCGCTCAGGCCGCAGAGCAAGAAGTCGGGGAGCTGGAGGCGGCGCTGGCCGTGCCGGTATTGACCCACGACGAGCGGTTCACCACCGCCATTGCCGAGCGGGCTCTGGCCGAGTCGGGGCTTAGTGGCAAAGCCCGCCGCCAACGGGTTGACATGGTGGCCGCGTCGGTCATTTTGCAGAGCTGGCTGGACGCTCCTGAACGGAAATCCTCGTGATTGATGGCAGCGCGTCGCAGAGCTGGCTGGACGCTTCCGGCTCGAAGGGCCAGCGATGAGCGACGACCCCAAGGCGGGCTATAAGCCTCCGGTGATCCTGTCGGAGGGCGATGATCCGCAAGACTGGGACTGGTTGCCTCGGAGAACCTCCACCCTCACCCGGGTCGTCATCCTGCTGGGCCTGTTGGGCGTGGTTGTGCTGATCGCCTCGCTGTTGATCAAGGGTTGGATCGATGACCGGCTCGACCCCCCCGGTGAGGAGGGTCCAGAATTGGTGGTCAGCATTCCCCAAGGGGCGTCGATCAACGACATCGCCCGTATTCTCGAAGACGAGGGTGTGGTGCCCAACTCCACGGTGTTCCGCTACTACCTGCGCTACAAGGACGCCGGTGACTTCCAGGCCGGCAACTACATCCTGAATGAGGATATGGCGGTATGGCGGGCCAAAGACGTGCTCTTGGCTGGTCCCGCCTCCGGGCCAGTGGAGGATTCCTTGCAGGTGTTGGTGCCCGAAGGCCTCACGCTGGTCCAGATGCAAAGCCAGCTATTGGATCAGCTTCCCACCTTCGACGCCGACGAATTGGCCCGCGCCCTGGCCTTCCCACCCTTGCGATCCGACTATCAGCCGCCCACTAGCACGTTGGAGGGAATGCTCTTCCCCGACACTTATCTGCTCGATGCAGCCACCGCCGAAGACGAGGCCGCCCTCGTTGTCCGCATGATCAACCAGTTCGACCTTGTGGCCGATGAAGTGGGCCTGGATGCCGCTCCCGAAACGGTGGGTCTGAGTCCCTACGAAGTCGTCATCGTGGCCTCGCTGATCGAAAAGGAGGCCCTCATAGATGAAGACCGGGCCAAGATAGCCCGGGTGATCTACAACCGGTTGGGCCTGGAAATGCCGCTCCAGATCGACGCCGCGGTGCGCTACGCGCTGAACAAGCCCTCTGAGCCGTTGACCTTGTCGGACCTGAGAGTGGACAATCCCTACAACGTGTACAACCGAACCGGATTGCCGCCCGGTCCAATCGCCGCTCCCGGTCGGGCATCGCTCGAGGCGGCGCTGAACCCTGCCGACGGCTTCTGGCAGTTCTACGCCCGCACCGACGATCCCGTGCCCGGCGCCCACACCTTCAGCGTTACCTTCGAGGAGCACGAAGAAGCGGTGGCCATATGCCGGGAGAGAGACCTGGGGTGCTGACCGCCATGGCCGGTGGAGAGCGGAGCCTGGGATGCTGACCCCAATCGGGGTGCCAGCCGGCACGGAGGTGGCGGCCGGGGTGATCGGCTATCCAGTGCGGCACTCCCTGTCCCCGACCATCTGCCAGGCCGCGTTCGACGAGTTGGGTTTGGATTGGGTCTACGCGGCATTCGAAGTGCTCCCCGGTGATGCCGGTCAGGCGCTTGACCACATGCGAGAACGAGACATGGCCGGTTTATCGGTGACCATGCCCCACAAAGCCGACGTGGCCGCTGCGGTGGACGAGCTGAGCCCGGCAGCCGCGGCCTTGGGAGTGGTGAACTGCGTGAGCCGAGATGGCGCTCGGCTCGTCGGCCACAACACCGATGGCGCCGGATTCTGCGATGCCCTGCTGGCGGAGGGGGTGGATCTGGCCGGGATCGACTGCGCGGTATTGGGCGCAGGCGGGGCCGCCCGGGCAGTAGTGGCCGAACTGGCCCGCCGAGGGGTTGGAGAGGTGGCGGTGATCGCCCGTCGGCCTGAGGCAGCCGCATCCGCCGCAGCGTTGGCCGGATCGGTGGGAAGCACGGCTGGCCTGGCCGATGTGGGGCGGTATCGCTTGGTGGTGAACGCCACCCCGGTCGGAATGGCCGAAACCGAGGGTGCTGGCGAGCTGCCTATTGATCCCGATCTTCTCCATGTCGGCCAGCATGTAGCCGAATTGGTCTACAACCCGCTCCACACCCCGCTGTTGACTGAATGCCACCGCCGAGGCGTGGGCGTGTCCACGGGGGTGGGGATGCTGGTACACCAGGCCGCCCACGCCGTTCGGATATGGACCGGTTCCGAGCCACCGGTGGATGCCATGACCGCCGCGGCCACCGCGGCGCTCCAGGGCAGATGAGCCCAGCGGTCGAAGGCAGGCCGTGAGCAAAGCGGCGATGGTGATCGCCGGGCTGGCCATCGGCTTCGTCGCCGGTCGGCGCCTTCTCCCGGTCCTCTGGAAGTTCCAAGTGCGCAACAGCCGATCTTTGCGGGTGATGGTTACCGCGCTCACCGCCCTGCCCCTGGGCATCGCGGGCGGCCTAATGGGCACCACCTGGGATGTGATCCCAGTATGGGTGCTGTTCGTCGCCTTGGCGGGAGTCACCACCGTAGATCTGTTCCACTACCGCATCCCCAACGCCATTGTGTTCCCCGCCGTGCTGGTTCTGCTGTCGCTTATGACCCTCATCTCGCTGCTGCGACACGAGCCGGGCGCCATCGGGCAGGCGTTTGCCGCCGCCGGACTCTATGGCGGCATCATGGCCATCCTGCACTCGGCATCAGGGGGCAGTCTCGGGTGGGGTGACGTGAAACTGGCTCTGCCGGTGGGCCTGGTGCTCGGATGGGTGGGTTCCGGCTACGGCCAGTCGCTGCTGGCCGTGCTGCTGGCCTTCGGTTTGGCCTCGCTTATTGGGGTGGTCATGGGCGTGATCGTGTGGGGAATCCGGAAGTGGGGCATCGAACTCCTGCCCGATCCCTTGGCCGATCCTGACAACCCCCGCCCCACGGTCTTTCCGTTTGCTCCGTCCATGGCCGTGGCCGCCGCGGCCGTTGTGCTGGCCGTTTACACAGGGAGCTGACCCCGTTCCTTGAAGCCGATGCCGATGCCGATAAGTGCGCTCAGAGTGGCGGCGGCCCACTTGTAGTATCGCGTTGTGGAAAGTAGGCCCCATGTGGCCCTCATCGGGATGATGGGGTCGGGAAAATCGACGGCAGGATTCTGGCTCGCGCAGTCGGAGGGGCTGCGGTTTGTGGATCTGGATGCTGCCATCGAAGAGCGCCAAGGTCGGTCCATACCTGAGATCTTCAAGGCTGACGGCGAGGACCGCTTCCGCGACATGGAGCAGTCGGAGCTGGTGGCCTGTTTGGCCTCTCCACAGCCACTGGTGGTGTCCTGCGGTGGGGGAGCGGTGCTGCGGGCCGAGAACCGAGAACTTCTGCGGGACCGAGCCTGGGTCTGCTGGCTCCGGGCCACCGTCGAAACCCTGGGCCGGCGGGTCCGATCGGGCGAAAACCGGCCGCTCTTGGGCGAAGACCCGGTAGTCAATCTGAAGGCCATCAGCGCTGCTCGATCGGGGCTCTACACCGAGGCAGCCAACGAGATTGTCGATGTGGATGGCTTGGAGGCCGAGCAAGTCGCCGAGCAGATCAGGCGAGTCTGGCCCCGGCCAGTGTCGGCCCGATGACTGCCGAAACCGGTGTTGGCCTGGAGAGCGCAATCCGGGTTCCGATCGAGCTGGGGGAGCGGTCCTACGACGTCTGGGTGGGTCCCGGCGTTCGACACTGCCTGTCCCAAGTGGTGCCTGGCGACGCGAAGCGGGTTGCCGTGGTCACCCAGGCGGCGGTGGCCGATGCCGGGATCACCGTGGATCCCGGTGTCGAGCACCGGGTGTTCATCACCGACAACGGCGAGCACATCAAGACGCTGGGCGCGGTGGAGGAGCTGTGCCGGGAGTTCGCCCAGTGGGGCCTCACCCGCCGCGACGCGGTGGTCGCCGTGGGCGGGGGCGCGGTCACCGACCTGGCCGGTTTCACTGCGGCCGTCTACCACCGGGGCATCCGGGTGGTGTACGTGTCCACCACCCTGTTGGGCCAGATCGACGCTTCGGTGGGGGGCAAGACCGGCGTGAACCTTCCTGAGGGCAAGAACCTGGTGGGCGCGTTTTGGCAGCCCTCCGCCGTGCTGTGCGACACCGAGGCGCTCGCAACCCTGCCCCCCGAGGAGATGCGGTCGGGGCTGGGGGAGATGGCCAAGTACCACTTCATCGCCGACGCCGACCTGCACGCCCTGGGCCTGGTGGAGCGCATCGCCCGTTGCGTGGAGATCAAGGCCGAGGTGGTGGCGGCTGACGAGCGCGAGTCAGGTCGCCGGGCGGTGCTCAACTACGGCCACACTTTGGCCCACGCCCTCGAAGCCCACGGCGGCTACGACCTCCGCCACGGCGAGGCGGTGGCGGTCGGCTTGGTCTACGCCGCCGAGCTGGCCCACCGGGCCGGACGCATCGGTGTTGATCGGATAGCCGAGCACCGCCAGGTGGTGGGCGACTACGACTTGTCCACCCGGCTGCCTGCCGGTGCCGATGCCGACGCCCTCGTCTCACTGTTCAACCGGGACAAGAAGGCGGTAGACGGGGTTACCTTCATGCTGGACGGCCCCGAAGGCATCCAGCCGGTTACCGGGTTGGAACCTGCCTTGCTGCTAGAAACACTGGAGGCCATCAGATGAGCCAGATAATCCTTCTCCTGTCGGGGCCCAATTTGAATCTGCTGGGCGATCGCGAGCCCGAGGTGTACGGCACCGACACCTTGGACGACCATGTGGCCACTGCGGGCACTACCGCTGATCGCCATGGGCTCTCCATCGAGCACCACCAGTCCAACGACGAGGCTGCCCTCATCGACCACATCCACCAGGCTCGGGGGCGGTGTGCGGCCATCATCATCAATCCCGGCGCTTTCACCCACTATTCCTGGGCCATCCACGATGCCCTGGCCGCCTTCGAGGGTCCGGTGGTGGAGCTGCACCTGTCAAACCCCAATGCTCGAGAGCCGTGGCGCCACACTTCGGTGGTAAGCCCGGTGGCCACCGGCACCATTGTGGGCTTCGGCGGTCACGGCTACGAGTTGGCGGTGGAAGCGGTGGCCCGATTGCTGACATGAGCGAGCCTCAGGTCTCCCAAGCTCTCGTCCCCATGGATGTCGCCGGACGGTCGGAGAGGGTTCGGGCCGCGGCGGCCGAGGCGGAGTGCGACGCGCTGCTGGTTGCCAACCTTGTCAATGTCCGCTACCTCACCGGGTTCACCGGCTCGGCCGGTCTGGTCTGGCTCGGCGCCGACGAGCTGGTGCTGGTGACCGACCGCCGCTACGCCGAGCAGGCTGAGTCTGAAACCAATCGGGCTGGTGTGGAGATCCGAATCGAGATCACCAACGACGCCCCCAAGGAAATACTGGCCGCGGCCGCCACCGGCGCGGGTCGAATCGGCTTGGAGGCGGCCTCGGTGAGCTGGGCCACCCAGCGCCAGTACGCCGAGTGGTTCAGCGCTGAGCTGGTGCCCACCACCGGTGTGGTGGAGCAATCCCGACAGATCAAGGACGACGGCGAACTCGATCGGATGGCGAAGGCTGCCGCCATCGCCGATGCCGCGTTGGCCGAAGTCCGCCCCATGCTGGCCGACGGCCCCTCCGAGAAGGAAGTGGCATTGGCGTTGGACACTGCCTTTCGACGCCGGGGGGCAGAAACGAGCGCCTTCACCACCATCGTGGCCGCGGGCCCGAATGCCGCTCTGCCCCACATCAGGCCCACCGAGCGCCCCATCGAGTCGGGCGAGCTGGTGATTGTGGACATGGGCGCGGTGGTCGACGGCTACCGCTCCGACATGACCCGCACCATGGCGGTGGGTGAGCCCGATCACGAGGCCAAAAGGGTGTTCGAGACCGTGAGGGACGCCCAGCAACTCGGGGTGGAGCAGGTGGCCCCCGGCACTCCCATCTCCGAAGTGGACAAGGCCTGTCGGGATCGCATCGACGCCGACGGTTGGGGCGATGCCTTCGTCCACGGCACCGGCCACGGTGTGGGGCTCGACATTCACGAACAGCCCTGGGTGCGGGCCACCGCCACGGAGCCGCTGGAGGTGGGCCAGGTGATCACCGTGGAGCCCGGGATCTATCTTCCCGGATTCTGCGGGGCCCGGGTAGAGGACACCGTGGTGGTGACCGAAGACGGCGCCCGACGGCTGACCCACTCGCCCAAGACGCTCGCTGTGGCCTGAGGGGACTGGGTAGGTCAAACTTTGGCCATGCCCACGATCACCACCAACGACCTCAAGAACGGCATGACGCTGAACCTCGACGACGGCCTATTCAACGTGGTCGAGTTCCAGCACGTCAAGCCGGGCAAAGGCGGGGCGTTCGTGCGCACCACCCTGAAGAACGCCCGCACTGGCGCCGTGCTCGACCGCACGTTCCGGGCAGGGGAGAAGGTGGAGCGGGCCAACATCGACCGCCGGGAGATGCAATATCTGTACTCCGACGGCGAGAGCTTCGTGTTCATGGACAGTGAGACATACGAACAGCTCCACGTGGGCGCCGACGTGCTGGGCGACGCGGTCAACTATCTAGTGGAGAACAACTCGGTGATCCTTGGCATGTTCGGCACCGAGATCGTGGGCACCGACCTGCCCGCCGCAGTGGAGCTGGACATCGCCCAAACCGAGCCCGGCGTCCAGGGCGACCGGGTGTCGGGGGCCACCAAACCGGCCACCTGCCAGACCGGCCTGGTGGTGCAGGTGCCCCTGTTCTTGAACCCGGGCGAGCGGATCAAGGTGGACACCCGCAGCGGCGAATACATCAGCCGGGCTTGAGCATCCCGGCGCCTTCGACGACTGCTCGGTGACAAATGAGCTCTCCCGATCCGCTGGTCGCCGGGTCACAGCGCCGCCAAGTGAGGGAGCGGGCCTTGGGTCTGCTCTATGAGGCCGAGACCAAGGGCATCGACATGGCTGAGCTGCTGGCCGACCAAGAATTGCCCCTCGACCCCTACGCCCACACTCTGGTGAGCGGGGCGGCCGAGCACCAAAACGAAATCGACGCCCGTTTGGGGGAATTGTCCGACCGCTGGCCGGTAGCCAGGATGCCCGCGCTGGACAGGGCCATTCTGCGCTTGGCCAGCTTTGAGCTCGCCCACAGCACCGATATCTCTGTGGCAGTGATCATCAACGAAGCAGTGGAGTTGGCCCACGAGTACTCCACTCCGGCCTCCGCGGGGTTCATCAACGGCCTTCTGTCGCAGGTGGCCGCCGTCGTCCGCCCATCGGGGCAGGGCTAGCTGCGAGAGTTGCAGAATCGGCGCCTTTGAGAAGGAAGTCTGGGCAACAGGGGAGACATCAGGAACAGGGGATCAGGGGCTGTTGGGTTTTGAGGTGTTGGGCGGCGGGGGTGTGTTGGGCTTGGACGCGCCGGATGTGGAGGGCGGCAGTTTTGGGACTGTGCCATCGGCCTGCGAGCATGAGGCCGCTCATGTTGATGCCTGAGGCGGCGAGGTCTTGGGCCATGCCCACGCGCAGGGAGTGGGTGGAGATGCCGGCGGGGTCGATGCCGGCGTCTCGGGCTGCTGCTTTGATGCGGCGGCGGGCGGTGCTGGGCGAGAAATCAAACATGCGGGCATCGGGATCGGCGCCTGCTTTTCTCAGGCGGGCCAGGGCTTGCGATGCGTACTCGGAAATGGCAACGGCGGTGCCTTCGCCGTTCTGGTCGGTTTTGGAGCGGCGGATCCATATGGTGGCCAGTCCGCCGTCAGGTGGGTGGTCGATGTCGCTCCAGGTGAGGGCGAGGAGTTCGCTACAGCGCAGCAAAGCGTCGTGGCCGACGGCGAGCATGGCGATGTCGGTGTCGGCGCGTTCTCGGGCTTGTTCGGGGGTCTCTAGCCGACCGCCAGGCTGGTTGCGCCTCGGCGCGTATACGGCATCTGCGATTCGTTGTATGTGCTCCCGGCGCAGCGGGCCTGCCTGGCGGGCAGTTATGCCTCGTTCAGCGGCGTTGCGGGCCAGCCCGGCCAAAAGCAGCCGAACCCGGTGGTCGCGGGCTGGGTTGGCGCCGGCGCGGCTGCGGAGCTTGTAGGCCACCGCGGCTAGGTAGGTGCGCAGGGTGGCCAGTTTCTTGCCCTCCATGTAGAGGTCGGCCAGCCAGCGCTGGATGTTCTTGACGGTGGCCTTCGCGATCTTTTGGCCATTTGCGGCTGCCCAGCGGGCCCAGCTGTTCCAACCAGTTCTATAGGTCTTGCGGCTGTTGGCGGAAAGCGCTGCGGTCTCGGCCTGAGCTATCAGATCATCTAAGCAGCAAAAGGCCAGACCGGCATCGCTGTTCGCTGCGCCATGCGAACACATGTGGCTGGGGGGGGGGGGGGGGTGCTTCATCGCCGTTTTCCTAGCCGATGCCTGATGCGTTTTTCCAACCGGAAACCGTCGGAATCCGCCGAGTAAAAGGTGGCCTCACATGACGGATAATTGCCTTTATTGGGTAGTTCAACCTGGCGCCGCGTGTCAACCCGATCTTGGAGACTTCCCGGGGGCGAGGCTGGTGTCTGACGGTCGATCAAAGGGTTTACCTGGGGGAACAGAAGGCGGTTCTATCGACTGAATTCGCCGGGGCAACAGGCTTCGCGCCCGTGCTCCAGCTTTGGCAGCCACGGCCATGTGGCAGTTCGGGCGGCCGCTGCACCGTCAGCCGCCCCCTTGAGCCAGTGCCGAGCCTGTCTGCCGCGACCAATTGAATTCCCTGCTCTGGCGCGGTTCTAGCGGCCACTGCGCCGCGCTTTGGTGACGCGGATCGGGGTTCGAACGCGGCGGATAAAGGCAATTGTCCGCCGAATACCAGATCGGGGCTTCCTAATGAAACGACTCCGCCCGAAGGGGGCCGCCAAGATGGCCGCATTTGCCAAGCGCCCGCGCCGGAAACTGCTTTTGGCCTTTTTGTCGATGCTGCTGGTGGCCAGCGGCCTTGTGTTCGCGTTGCCCGACACAACGCCTGCCGCTGACGCCCACGACATCACCTACACCGAGACTTTCCCCTGCGAGACAGTCCAAACCCCGTGGGGGCCGTTTGAGCACTGCCCGCCGCCGAAGGTCCACGTCGTTTCCCACACCCATTGTTGGAACGGGAAGGTGGTCGCGTTCGGCATCGGCTCCTGCCCGCCCAGGCCCACGCCCCAGCCGACGCCGGAGCCGTGCAGCTTCCTATCCCACCGCCACGGAACTACCGGGCCGTGCCACTACACGCTCAGGAAGTGCAACGGGGTCTGGATCGACCACGACGCCGACTGCCATGTGGTCCAGCCCACGGCCACGCCGACTCCGACTCCGACTCCGACGCCGACGCCCACGCCGACTCCGAAGCCGTGCGCCGAGCACACCCACGGGCTGGCGTCTCACTGCTCCACCCAGGACCACGCGACCGCCGAGCCGGCCTGTACCAGCTCCAACGGCGGCCAGAGGGTCACCTGGATCACCGCCCACTACAACCAGCAATCGAAAACCTGCCCGGTGGTTTGCGCCGAGCACGCCCACGACGGGCTGGCGTCTCACTGCACTGCCCAGGACCACACGACCGCCGAGCCGGCCTGTACCAGCTCCAACGGCGGCCAGAGGGTCACCTGGGTCACCGCCCACTACAACGAGCAATCGAAGACCTGCCCGGCGGTCCAAACCGATTGCAAGGCGGGGGACGGCAAGCACCCCCACGCCAGCACCAACACCTGCCACCGCAACCACGCCAAATGCGACTCGGGCAAGTACAAGGACCAGGCCGCCACCGTTTACGGCCACCTTTCTGGCACCGACAACCACGGCCAAATATCAGCCCGCGGCTGCCACGACCGGCCCACGACCACGCCGGGCCAGGTGTGCTCCGCGGGCCAACAGCAGTTCGCGACCCCGCCGACGAGCTACCCCATAATCAACTATTACACCAACGAGCCCATCTCACCCTCCGACCCCGACTACGGCTACAAAGTCCGAAGTTACGGCTATGGCGGTGAGTGGGAGCAGGTGAGCGGCAGGCCCACCTGCTACAACGCCGTGATATCAGGCGGCAGCGGCAAGGGAATATCCTTCAGCGACATATTAAACGGGGCTAAAGACGGGGCTGTATCCGTGGGCGGCACGGCTATAAGCGTGGGCGGCGACTCCCTGAACTGGGCGTATGAGAATGTGCCGGTGGGTATACCGGGCTCGCCGGTGTGGATGCCGGCAGCGTCATATGTGGCGCTGGCCCGCGAAGCAGACAAAAGAATCCACGGGGTCGTCTGCTACAACGGCTGGACGCAGGTGGCAACAAATGCCCTCGTTGATCTCGCGGTTGCAGGCTACAGCTATGCAGGTGCAGCAGCGAGCGGGGGTACTGCCGCAGCAGGAGCCTCTGTCGTCGTAGTGAGCGGCAAAGTCATAGTGGTAACTGCTGCGGTGCCCATCGGAGTCAGCGCCGGCGTGTATAGCTACTGCCAATATCACACTCCGGCCCAAGACTCGGCCCAAGATTCCGTCCGCGGTTCGGACCAATCCTCGGCTCCCGATTCGGTTCCGGTTCCGGCTTCGGGTTTGCGGGTGAGCGCTGAGGACGGGGGGATAGCGGTCTCGTGGTCTGCTTCGGCCACGGTGCCCGCTGCTGGTTTCGGGTATCGGGTGCAGTGGAAGCTCGCGTCTCAGACGTGGGATGAGGCCGCCGCGCAGCATCAGGATTTGGAGCACGCTTTCGCCCATCACGCTGTGGCGTTGGTCATCGCAGACCTTGTGAACGGCTCTGCTTATGACGTGCGGGTGGCCGCCTACAACGAAAACGGCCTCTCAACGTGGATTGATGGCCAGGCCACCCCGACCGCCCCGGCCCCGGCTGCGGCGTCGGGGTTGTCGCTGAGCGCCGGTGACGGGGAGATAGCGGTCTCGTGGACCGCTTCGACAACCACTCCCGCGGCCGGTTTCGGGTATCGGGTGCAGTGGAAGCTCACGTCTCAGACGTGGGACCAGGCCGCAGCCGCAGCCCAAGCCGAGGATTTGGACCACGGCTCGGATTTGGCGACATCGCACACGATTACCGGGCTTGTGGGCGGCTCGGCCTACGATGTGCGGGTGGCGGCGTTCAACGCCAACGGCGTCTCAGACTGGATCAGCGACCAGGCCACCCCCACGGCTCCCGCCTATAAGGCCCCGGCGAGCTTGGTCGCCACGGTGAGGGGCTATGCGGCCGAGACCCACCACGGCCAGGACCACGTCGACCGCTGGAACAGCGCTTTGGAGGGGTTGTGCGTTGAGGACTTCCCCGGCATCTCCGCGATGACCTCGGCGCAGGCCCAGGGCCACGCCGACGCCTACTCGAGCTCGCGTTGGGACCCGGTGGTTGCCGAGCTGAAAAAGGCCGAGGCCGCCAACTGCACAATCGCCGCCAAGCCCGAGCCGAAGGCGTCGGCTCCCGATCCGGCGTCGGGCCTATCGGTTACAGCGGGCGACAAGCAGATCGCGGTCTCGTGGTCGGCGTCGGCCACCGCGCCCGCCGCCGGTTTCGGCTATCGGGTGCAATGGAAGCTCACGACCCAAACATGGGGCGACGCCGCGGCGGGGTCCGAGGACTTGGACCACGGCTCAGACCTG
>JAJEGM010000022.1 GCA_022819825.1 Acidimicrobiia bacterium
CGCCGCTGCACTACCTTCAACCACCGGGGGCCTCCCGTCTCTTGGACTATGTGTCAGTCACAAGAATCGGCGAGGCCCCCACCCTCAGTGGTGGACCCCCAAATCACCCTGGTCCCAGCTTCGACGCGAAGAGCCGCCAAAGAACCGCTGGGCGAATCGCGGTAATTCAAGTTGGCTCTTCGACCCTCCACTCATCCCACCAGCCTCGACCCAGAGTGCACGGTATTCCACGGGATTGACTTCTCCCGTCTCGACAGCATTTCTGAAGGTCAAAAGTTCCTCTGGCGCAGCTGGTAGCGGCACAGAAGGCTCATCCTGACGCATGGTTGCCCGTTGTTGGGGCCGAATGTTCCTGTAGGTCTCGAGCATCTCATCCGACAACAAGACAGAGTCGATTTCTAACTCTGCCCAGATCTCCTCAACCTCCTGAAGATCGAGCTCTACAAGGCTCATCGCCTCAGCATTCACGCTCAAGGCTCGTCGAGAGAGGTTCGCGGAACCAACCACTGCTCGCACTCGCTCAGGTCCACAGGCCAGATACAGCTTTGGGTGAAAGCTGGAAAGACTAGATCGGAGCCGAATCTCACCATCAGCCCCAAGATTTGCGATCCGCACCTCAAATCCCTGCTCCTGAAGGAACACGAGCGCCCCCGGTTCTGTATGCCCGAAATCAAAACAAGTAATCACTGTCTTTGAAAGCTCTGGCCAATGCTCACCAACCTGAGCCTTGACAGCTTCAACCAGTGTTCGCGCACCCTCCCTAGTCACATAGGCAACGGCCACTCTGTAGGCCGTCGTTTCCGAGCCAACGTTTGCTGAGATGGCCCTCAGAACCGAATTCGCGCGCACTGGACTCTGGAAGATAAGCACCTTCGTCTACCTCCAAACTGCAGAACCCTGATCAGCGCAGATCGACACTACTCATTGGATTCACCCAAATTGAAGGTGTATTCCAAAACAGCGCCTTGGTCGTCGAAGAAAGCTGACCAAGTCATCCTCGTCAATTCCTCAAATCGACTTCGGCGGCGTGGACGAGGTCGGCGCTGGAGCGGGCGGTCCAGATGGTGTAGGGGCCGGGGTCGACGTACCAGCCGGGATCGGTGCGCTTGTCGGATTCCCCGGCGGGAACCGGGTTGCCGATCTCCAGTCCCGGCGGCGACTGGTCGCCGGGGTCGTAGTAGGCGAAGGCCCGGCGGTTGAGCACGATTCGGGCCGTGGTGCGCTCGCCGGGAGCCAGGTGAACCTTGGCAAACCCTTTCAACTCCCGCACTGGGCGGTGCAGAAGCGACGGCGGCGGTTCCACGTACACCTGCACCACGTCGCTGCCCGGCCGGTCGCCGGTGTTGACCACGTCAACTTCTAGGATTACCGGGTCGGCCACCTCGGTATCGCCCCCGCCCGACACCCGGGGCTCTGACCACTCGAAGGTGGCATACGACAGGCCATGGCCAAAGGGCACGGCCGGTTCAATAGCCCGGGCGTCGAACCAGCGGTGGCCGATGTACAGGCCCTCTCCGTAGCGCACCACCCCGTTCTCGCCGGGATAGTTCAGATACGCGGGGCTGTGCTCATAGCGGGCTGGCACGGTCATCGTCATGCGTCCGCCAGGGTCGGCCAATCCGAACAGCACGTCGGCCACCCCGTAGCCCATCTCCTGGCCCCCGAACCCGGCCACCAGCACCGCGGCGGCCTGGTCGGCCCAGTCCAGATTGCACGCTCCCCCGGTGTTCACCACCACCACGGTGTTCGGGTTGGCCGCCGCCACCCGGCGGATCAGCTCGGGCTGGCCGCCGGGCAAGTCGAACCAGTCGCGGTCGCGCCCCTCGGTCTCCCAGTCGGCGTTGGTGCCCACCACCACCACGGCTACGTCGGCGGCGGCCGCGGCCTCCTCAGCCTCGGCGATCAAGTCCCGATCTACCTGCGACTTCAGGCCCACCCGGGCTCCGCATAGCATGAAGCTGTCGCGGCTGGAGTACTCGATGACGATCGGCGTCTCCCGGCCCGCGGTGAGCTGCACCGGGGCGGAGATCACCTCTGAGCCCATGCCGAAGAAGTCGTCGCCCCGGTCGTAGTCGCCCTCGGTGGCGTCCAGCACCACCTCGCCGTCGAGCAATACCCGGCAGCGTCCGAGCTGAACCAGGCCCACGGTGTGCTGGCCGGTGTCCTCGGCCACCAGCACTCCCGACGCCCGCACCGAGAACGCCTCGGGGTTCACCCCCGGTCCTGGCTCGCCGAAGAACACCATCTCGCCGGAGCCCGACTCGCGGGCGTGCACCGCCGGACCCGACCAGTCATGGCCGTTGAAGTACTCCAACTGGAGCTTGCCCTTCAGCATCGGAGCCGACAGCGCAATCAGCGAGCGCTCGATATCGCAGCCCTGGGCGTAGCGGACGTCGAGATCGGGATACTCCTCGCCCAGCGCGTCCATCAGGCTCACATTGCGATACGCCTGCACGGTGGCCGATCCCCCGCCCATGATCTGGGCCTTCCGGGCGTTAGGGCCGATCACTGCCACCGAACCTGACGTGGCCGGATCCAGCGGAAGCACTCCGTTGTTGGCCACCAGAACCGTCCCCGCCGCGGCCGCCTGGCGGATCAGCGCTCGGTCCTCGGGACGGTCCAGCCCATGCTCTTGGCCGGGCTCGCACCCGTCGTCGCCGTCAAATGCCCCGGTGCGCTCCAGCAGGCGCAGCACGTCGCCGGCAATCCGGTCGAGGTGGCCCTCGTCCATCTCCCCCGCGGCCAGCGCCTCGCCGATCGGACCGCGGTTGTACCACTGGCCCGGCCCGGGCATCTCCAGGCTCAGCCCGGCTCGGGCCGAGCCCGCGGTGGACCGGGCCGCGAACCAGTCGGAGATCACAAAACCGTCGAACCCCCACTCCTCCCGCAGCACCTGGGTGAGCAGCCATTCGTTCTCCGAACAGAAGGTGCCGTTGAGCCGGTTGTAGGCGCTCATGATCCCCCATGTGCCGCCTTCGGCCACCGCGTACTCGAACGGCACCAGATACAGCTCCCGCAGGGTGCGCTCGTCCAACTGGGAGTCGATGGTGTTGCGCTCGAACTCGGAGTCGTTGGCCGCGAAGTGCTTTGGCGTGGTGGCCACCCCCCGCGACTGCACGCCTCGCACGAACGCCGCGGCCACCAACCCCGACAGAATCGGATCCTCGCTGTAGCACTCGAAGTTCCGCCCCCCCAGCGGGTTGCGGTGCAGGTTGATGGTGGGGGCCAACAGCACCCGGCAGCCCTTGGCCCGGGCCTCGTCGCCCAGCACCCCGCCCAGCCGCTCCACCAGCTCGGGATCCCAGGTGGCCCCCAGCACCGCCCCGGCCGGAATACAGGCCGTGGCCGTCCCGGTGCCCAGCAGCCCGCCGCCTCGGGCCCCATTGGGACCATCGGTGACCCCGATGCCGGGAATGTCTGCCTCTGGGAAGCTCTTGGTAGTCCAGATGGCCTCGCCGGCCACCAGGTCGGCCTTCTCCTCGGTGCTCAGCGCCGCCAGTCGCGTCTCAACAGTTTCCGACATGGCCTTAGCGTCTCACACCGGATTGGCCGCCCCGCAGTCCTCCCCGAAGGAGGGCGGTGCCGGAGGGAAAGGCGACCATGATCACCACCGCCGAGGCCGCGTAGGTGGCGATGACCCAGATCCAGGCTCGCTGGAATCCGTTCAGCGGGTCGCCGCTGGGTGCGGAGTTGAACAGAGCGATCACCACCGCGATTCCCAGCGCGAAGCACACCTGTTGAACGGTGCGGGTGGTGGCGTTGGCGATGGCGAAGCGAGGCGGAGGGACATCGCTCATGGCTGCGCTGACGAACGTGGCGATGGACAGTCCAACGCCGATGCCCAAGATCACGTTGGCGGGCAGGAACACCGAGAAGTACGCCGACGTCTCCCCTGCCCACGCGAGCAGCAGCACATAGGACAGCCCGCACAGCACCACCCCCGAAGTCAGCAGCCATCGGTGCCCCCAGCGGTCGGCCATCCGCCCGATGGGAACCGACAGCGCCGAGGCAATGATCGGCCCCGGAGTGAGACCGAGCCCGGCCTCCAGCACGGTGAGACCCCACAGGTCTTGCAGCAGCAGCGAGCTCATCAAAAACCCGGGCACGAACCCCAGCGCGTACAAGCCGAAAGAGGCGGTGGCCGCGGAGAACGAGCGATAGCTGAACAGGCTCAGATCGAGCAGGGGATTGGGGTGCGAGCGCGACCGCCAGATCACGAACGGCAGCAAGATCACTCCCACCACCGCAAAGACAACGATGCGGTAGTCGCCGTAGCCCCAACCCTCGCCTTGGACGATGGCCACCATCACCAGGGCCAGGGCCAAGGTGCCTATCGGCACCCCCACTACGTCGAGGCGGCCCTCGGTGTCTTCGTCGCGCGACTCCCGCACCAGCCGGGCGGTGGCCAAGAAAACCAGGGCGGCGATGGGCAGGTTGACGTAGAAGATCCACCGCCAGCCCAGGCCGTTGATCAAGAGTGCCCCAATGGATGGGCCGAACGCCGCCCCCAGCGCGCCCATCGCCCCCCACATCCCGATGGCCGCCGAGCGCCGGGATACCGGGAACTCGGGCAGCACCATGGCCAAAGAAGACGGCATGATGAGCGACCCGCCCAACGCCTGCACCACCCGGGCAGCAATCAGCACCTCAACTTGGGGCGCTATCCCGCTGAACAGCGATCCGACGGCGAAGATGGCCAACCCGAGATTGAACATCTTGCGCCGCCCCTGGCGGTCGGCCAGGCGCCCCGAAAGCAGCAGGAACGACCCCACCGTGATGGAGTAGCCGCTCACGATCCACGACAAAGCGGCGTTGGACGCATCCAGGGACTTCTGGATCGACGGGAAGGCCACGTTGACGATGGACACGTCCACCACCACCATGAAGGCCGCCGCGGTGGCTGCCCCCAGCGCCAGCCAGGAGCGGCGCTCAACCGGCTCTACCACGAACGGCCTTTCATCGGGGCCACGCTAGTGGCGGGTCGCCAGAATATTCGGGGACTGGCCGCTTCGGTATGCTGAGCGTCACCGCACACCAGGGGGACGAGATGACGATGTACGACACGATCATTGCTGGCGGAATGGTGGTCGACGGGACCCGGGCTCAGCGGCTCCGGGCCGATGTGGGTATCAAGGACGGGAAGATCGCCAAAATCGGCCGGCTGCGGGCCTCCGATGCCGATGAGGTGTTGGACGCCGACGGGATGATCGTGGCCCCCGGCCATATCGACCTCCACACCCACTACGACGCCCAGCTCTTCTGGGATCCGTACTGCACACTTTCGGGCTGGCACGGGGTGACCTCGATCGTCATCGGCAACTGCGGTTTCGGATTCGCCCCCGTTGCCCCCGAAGACCGGGAGCGGGCCATGCTGACCATGACCCGCACCGAGGCCATCCCGTTTGACGCCATGGCCGCGGGCATGCCCTGGGACTGGGTCACCTACCCGGAGTTCCTGGACGCGGTGGACCGCACCCCCAAGGCGGTCAACATGCGATCGTTCTTCCCGCTGAACCCCGCGCTCAATTGGGTGCTGGGCTATGAGCGGGCCAAGGCCGGCGAGATGCCCACCGATGAGGAGCACGCCCAGCTCCGGGCGCTGCTGCACGAGGCCATGGACGTCGGTGCCGGCGGCTGGTCGGTGCAGCGGCTGCGGGACTCCAACGTCCAGCGCGACCACGACGGCAACCCCATGAACACCGACGTGATGCCCAACGAGACGCTGTTCCAGCTGGCTGAGGTGCTGGCCGAGCGCAACCAGGGGTTTATCCAGGCCACCTTCGCCCCCGATCCCGCCGACGAGACCCGCACCGAGCACCGCCGCACCTATGAGCGCCTGGCCGACATCAGCGGCCGTCCGGTGCTGTTCAATGTGATCACCCCCAACGCCCAGAGGCCTGAGCAGCACCTCAAGCAGATCGACTGGGTGGAGAGCTGCCGCCTGCGAGGCCTGCCGATCTACGGCCAGGCTGTGACCACCGACGTGGGACTGGCCTTCACCTTCGAGGAGTGGAATCTCTGGGACGACATGGAGGCGTGGCGGGAGGCCACGCTGGGCACGGTTGAAGAGCGCCGGGCCAAGCTGGCCGACCCCGCCCGCCGCCCGGCGTTGCGGGACTCAGAGTCGATTGCCGTCACCTGCCCGATCGCCGACATCGTGCTATTGGAGACCGCCAGCCCGCAGTACCAGCGCTACGCCGAGACCCGGGTGGGCGACATCGCCGCCGATCTGGGAGTCCATCCGGTGGACGCCATGCTGGACATCGCGGTGGCCGACAACCTGGCCGCCACGTTCTATGCCTCAGGCTCGTTCAACAACCCCGACCATCTGGTCGACCTGTTGAACTACCAGTGGGCGCTGCCCGGGGTGTCCGACGGCGGAGCCCACACCCGCTTCCTCACCGCCGGCCGGTGGCCCACCGAGCTGCTGATCAACGGGGTGCGCGACCGGGAGATCATCTCGCTGGAGGACGCCCACTGGCGCATGGCCGGGCTTCCCGCCCAATGCGCCGGGTTCACCGACCGGGGAACCCTGACGCCGGGCCAGGCCGCCGATGTGATCGTGTACGACCTCGACAGCCTGGCTATCGGGCCGAGCGAGAAGGTCCATGACATGCCCGCTGGCGAGTGGCGCCGAGTGCAGCGAGCCTCCGGCTACCACTACGTGCTGGTCAACGGCGAAGTCACCATTCAAGAGGACAAGGAAACCGGCACCTCCCCCGGTCGCCTTCTGCGTGAGCAGTAATTGACTGAAAATTACTGACAGTATTGAAAACGTCAGTTTCCCGGGTAGGGTTCAGACGCGCTGCGGGTCCCCACCCGGCGTCCTACGGGACCAATGCTCTGACCAGTAGCCGGGTTGGGGACCCGTGGCCACTATATCGGGCTGCTCCTAAGACGGCAACGGATTAGGCGTCAGGGTGGGGCAGTCTTTCCAAAGGAGCTCGAGGGCGTAGTAGTCGCGGGCCGAGGCGGTGAAAATGTGGACCACGAAGTCGCCGTAGTCCATCAGCACCCACTCGTAATCCGACAGCCCCTCGATGCAGATGGGCTTGGGGCCGCCGCCGAGATCCACTGCTTCTTCGATCCGCTCGGCCAGCGCCCGCACGGCTCGGGTGTTGGCACCGCTGGTGATCACGAAGTGATCGGTGATTACCAACACGTCGCCTACATCGATGATGACTGTGTCAGCGCCGGGACCCTCTTCCGCCGCGGCCGCTGCGGCCTTTACCCAATCCCACACGACCGCTTTGTCAGCGGTGCTGACGCTCATGTGGCGATCACGTCATTGTCCGCAATTGTCGTGGGGAGGGCTTTGCGCTCATGCAGGCATCACGCTCTCACTCTAACCATCTCCCGTCAGCAGATGGGAGAAATCTGCGCCGAAGGTCACCGTGATGTCAGCGGAGGCATTGGGCAGCTCTTCGGCGATGACCGATCCGGTGCCCAAGGCGTCTCGGTATGCCTCGGCGTAGGCGGCGAAACCAACGTCGTGATAGGCGACTTTGGTGGTTTCCCATCCGAACTCCGCGGCATTTCCGATCCGCGTGATCTGCGCACCGGCCCGGCTGAGCTCTCGGGCCGCAGTTTTGGTGAGCTCAAGGTCTCCGACGCCGTTGAGCAACCGGACACTGGGCAAGCTCCCGCTCGAAGCCAAGATGGGAAACGGGATGACCTCCCTCACCTGCCTGCCAACCCGCTCCGGATTCACTACCACTACCCCACTGTCATCGACCCCCCCGATGATCGTGCTCATGAACACCTCACCCGCAGCGAGGGCCCGCCCGAATCGGCCCATCCCCCGGTCAGTCTCACCAGGAATGACGTTGGGCGCGGTCGAATCCCCCACCTGCCTCAGCCAACCCCCCCAGAACGACAGGTGACGAGACAAGGCCTCGAACGGCGACTCGCCCGGACTGCGCCCTGCCAAATAAGGCCCGACATCGGCCGCGGCCAAGTTCACCAGTCCGGCCCCGAACCGGGTCTCCCCGTCAGGGCCAACGAGCGGAACAGCGCTGATGAAGGCAATAGGCTCCACCGCCGACACCAACGCCGCCCAGCTGCCATCATCCACCACCTGCGTCTCGCCGGGGCGGACATCCAACAACTCGGCAATCGAGTCGGCTACTCCCGCGCTGGCCGACTCGACCCAGCGTTCGCTAATCGACCCTCCAGAGGTCAACGTCTCAGGGGGAATGAACAGAACCGCCCCCTCGACTCCGGGGTCAGTCAGCGCCAGCAGTGTGACCCCGTGGAGAAGTTCGCCGTTGGCATGGATCAACAGCAGCGTGGGCGTCGGGGCTACAAAGGCCTCGTACCCGGGGGCGGCGGGATCGACCGGGGCGCTCACCTCCGTGCCGTCGCTGCTGCCGGAAATGGCCGACCATCCCAGCCACACCAGCAGCGGCACCGCGGCGGCTAGACCCAGCAACAGCAGCGGCCAGCCCCAGCGCCACCCGCGCGGCGATCCCTTCCTCGGCGCTGCGCCCCCAGAGCTTGGCGTGGAATCACCCATACAGCCTCTTTTGGAGGCAGTAGGCCAGCGCCGCGGGAGGGACCAGGCCGTCGAGCGGCTGGCCGGCGTCAGCCCACTCCCGCACCTGGGTGCTGGACAGGTCGACCAGCGGACAGTCCACCACCCGATGGGGCACCGGTGGGCGCTCTCCCATCGCGCCGGGCCGGTCCACCACCACCACTTCGGCCATCTCGGCGATCTCCTCAAAGCGGTGCCAGGTGTGCAGAGCGCCCGCGGCATCGCTGCCTAGAACGAGGAAGAGCGAGCCATCGGGGTCGGCGGTCCGGTAGGCCTCCAGGGTGTCCACCGTATAGGTAAGGCCGCCCCGGTCGATCTCCACCGATGAGGCCACCACCCCGTCGATGCCCTCGGCCGCAGCCTCCACCATGGCCAATCGATCCTGTGCGGGGCTGAGCCTGGGTCGGTCCAGCTTCTGCCACGGCTCGTGAGCCACCACCAACTCGACCCGATCAAGTTCCAGTGCCGCCCGCACCCGAACGGCAACCGCGATGTGGCCGACATGAACGGGGTCGAACGTTCCCCCGAAGATCCCGATGCGGCTCACAGTTTGCAGTGTACGAAACAAAGGGCTGGATTCTTGTTACCCCTGGAGCGGCTGCGAGTCGAATAAATCGAGCGGGTATCACCGCAACGCCGCAGTAATTTCGTACCACAACAGTGAATGGCGACCGGGAACAAATGAAGGGGCAAATCGGTTGTAGTTCACGAAGACAACAAGACAGGAAAAAATGGACGATTCAACAGGCCAATACCTCAACGCAATCGGCTTGGTGCCGCTCCTCACCAAAGAAGACGAAGTGCGGCTTGCCCAGACAATCGAGCGGGGCCGCGAGGCTCAGGCTCGATTGGACGCCGGAGAAAGCAATCCCCGGCTGCACACCCAAGTGCGGGAAGCAGCCAAGGCCAAGGAGCGCTTCATTCGAGCCAATCTTCGCCTGGTGGTGAGCGTGGCCAAGAAATACCCCCTGCCCACCGGCATGGAGCTTCTCGACCTGGTCCAGGAGGGAAACCTGGGCCTAGACCGGGCAGTGGAGAAATTCGACTGGCGCAAGGGGTTCAAGTTCTCCACCTACGCCACGTTCTGGATCCGCCAGTCCATCGGCCGGGCACTCGACCAGAAGGCCAATCTGATCCGCCTGCCCGGCGAGCGGGCCGCCAGCCTGCGGGCTGCGGTGCGCCAAGCCACCGGGGGCGGTGAAGAGCTCGACTCTGAGCACGCCCTACTCCATCGGCTCACCTCGCTCACATCGTTGAACACAACAGTGGGCGACGACAACAACAGCGAACTGGTGGACCTCCAGCCCGATGGCGGTCCCGGCCCCGAAGATCTGGCGCTGGTCGCCGACCAGTCGGCCACGCTGGCTGGGCTGCTCAGCGATCTGGACGAAAGGGCCCGGTTCGCAGTGGAAATGCGCTACGGGCTCATCGACGGGGAAAAGCACAGCTACCGAGAGATCGGCGAAGCGCTGGGGCTGACTTCAGAGGCCATCCGACGCATCATCGGTCGATCGCTGGACTCGGTACGAGCCCGGGCCGAGCTGCTGGACATCGACGCCGCGTAGCCGCCCGCAGAAATTCAGTTTGCCCAATACCCGGCGACAGGCGAGCATTTTGCCATGAGTTCGGCCCCAGTCGAAGCGGCCAGCAGTATCCCGAGCGCCTGGCAACCCGCGTCTTGGCGCGATCGGCCAGCAGCCCAGCAGCCGCAGTGGCCCGACCAGACGTCGCTGGACATAGTGCTCGAAACCCTCGCCGGGCTGCCTCCGCTGGTTTTCGCCGGGGAGGCCCGCCAGCTCCAAAGCCAGCTCGCCGAGGCCGCCGCCGGCCGGGCCTTCGTTCTCCAAGCCGGAGACTGCGCCGAGTCGTTCGACGGCGTGACCGCCGACAGCATCCGCGACAAGCTCAAGGTCATCCTGCAAATGGCCGTGGTGCTGGCGTTCTCCGCCGGTGTACCCACGGTGAAGATAGGCCGGATCGCCGGCCAATTCGCCAAACCCCGATCGTCGTCTACTGAGGTGGTGGACGACGTGGAGCTCCCCTCCTTCCGAGGCCACATGGTGAACGACATCAGCTTCTCCGAGCACTCCCGGGTCGCCGATCCCGAGCGCCTGGTGCGGGCCTACCACCAGTCGGCGTCCACCCTCAACCTGCTGCGGGCCTTCACCAAAGGGGGCTACGCCGACCTCCGCCAGGTCCACATGTGGAATCAGGAGTTCATCGCAGCCAGCCCCGAAGGGCGGCGCTACGAGAAGGTGGCCGACGGCATCGACGCCGCCCTGCGGTTCATGGGCGCCTGCGGTATTTCCACCGACGCCCCCGAGCTGCATCAAGTGGACTTCTACACCAGCCACGAGGCGCTGGTGCTCGACTACGAGCAGGCCCTCACCCGTCAAGACTCCATCACCGGCCAGTGGTACGACTGCTCGGCCCACATGCTGTGGATCGGCGAGCGCACCCGCCAGCTCGACGGGGCCCACATGGAGTTCATGCGGGGCATCAAGAACCCGCTGGGCTGCAAACTGGGACCTACTGCCGATCCGGCTGAAGTGCTCGATATGTGCGAGCTCCTCAACCCCGACCGCATTCCCGGCCGGCTCACCCTCATCAGCCGCATGGGGGCCGACAGGGTGTCCGACGCCTTGCCCCCGCTCTTGGCCGCGGTGCGCGACGCCGGCCATCCGGTGCTGTGGGAATGCGACCCCATGCACGGCAACACCTACACCACCGCCGGCGGGCGCAAGACCCGCCACTTCGAGGACGTGATAGCCGAGATCGACCGCTATTTCACCGCCCATGGCGATGCAGGAACCTGGCCGGGCGGCATCCATGTGGAGATCACCGGCGACGATGTGACCGAGTGCGTGGGCGGCGCCGAAGCTCTGAGCGACGACGACCTGGAGCGGCGCTACGAGACCATGTGCGATCCCCGCTTGAACGGCGCCCAGAGCCTCGAGTTGGCCTTCCGGGTGGCTGAGCGCCTTAGCGTCTGACGCGGCAACAACCTTCCTTTTTCGGATAATTCGGATCAAAACACTCGGGATTTGATTTCAGGCCGCTATCCTGATAAACAACTAATCGGATCAAAGTACTCCGAATTAGCTGAACCCCACCTCCGACGCTCCAAAGCCACATACGAAAAAGAAGGTCCGATGGTCACGGTCCAAATCGACAACACCGCGGTAATCGACCCGGCCCAGCAGGCCGACATCGACAAGTTCGAGCGGATGCTGGCTCGCTACAAGGCCGGCGAGATACCTGAAGACGTCATGCGAGTGTTCCGCCTGAACAACGGCATCTACGGCCAGCGCCAGGGCGGCACCAACCAGATGGTGCGGGTCAAGATCCCCGCCGGCATCATCTATCCCGAGCATTTCGAGGCCTTGGCCCACATCGCCCGGACCTATTCCCGGGGCTGGGGCCACATCACCACTCGCCAGAACATCCAATTCCACTATGTGGACATCGAAGACGTCCCCGACGTCATGCGGGTTCTAGCCTCGGTGGGGCTCACTACCCGGGAGGCCTGCGGCGACACCGTCCGCAACGTGCAGGGCTGCCACCTGGCTGGCGCCTGCCCCCACGAAGTGCTGGACATCACTGCCTGGGCCCGGGCCACCGCACTGCACTTCCTGCGCCACCCCTATGCCCAGCGCCTGCCCCGCAAGTTCAAGATCAACTTCTCGGGGTGCGCCACCGACTGCGGTCAGGCGATGTTCAACGACGTAGGCGTAATAGCCGCTACCCGCGAGGTGGACGGAGGCGTGGAGGCCGGGTTCCGTGTGTACGTGGCCGGCGGCTTGGGGGCCAACCCCCATCCGGCTCTGGCCCTGGAGGAGTTCACCTCCCGCGAGGATCTGCTCCCCACCATCGAGGCCTGCCTGCGGGTGTTCGACCACGACGGCTACCGGGACAACAAGCTCCGAGCCCGTATGAAGTGGCTGGTAGAGAAGCTGGGCTTCGAAGAGCTCCAGCGCCGCATCTTCCGGGAGCGCAAGTTCCTGCTGGCCTCCTCCAGCTGGCCCGGCGGGATCCCCGATTTGGTGAGGGTCCACGGCGACGCCCCCGCCGGCCGCCAGGCCGACGTCGAAGTCACGCCAGTGGGACAAGGAGTGGCGGTTTCTATCGGCGGTCGGGCACCGTACGAGCGGTGGGAGCAGGCCAACGTGGTGCGAGGGGCCGCCAAGGGCACGGTCTCGGCCTATGCCTGGGCCCGTCTGGGCGACATCACCGCCGACCAGTTCGACGCCCTGGCCGACATCCAGCGGGAGCTGGGTGCGGAAGGCCGGGTGACCAACCGCCAAAACATCGTCTTCCGGGATTTGCGCGAGCACCAACTGCCCCGGCTGTTCGAGGCCTTGTCGAATATCGGCATGGCCGAGCCCGGCGCGGAGCTGTTGCGCGATGTGGTGGCCTGCCCCGGCGCTGACACCTGCAACCTGGCCGTGACCCAATCTCGGGGACTGGCCGACGCTATCGGCGAACTCCTGGATCAAGAGGGACTAGCTGAGGTGGGCGGTTTGCGGATCAATATCTCGGGCTGCACCAATTCGTGCGGCCAGCACCACGCCTCCGACATCGGCTTCTTCGGCGCCGAGCGCCGCGCCCACGGACGGTCGGCACCGGGTTATCAGATGCTTCTCGGCGGCTATGTGGGCGACTCCCAGATCCACTTCGGTACCAAGGCGCTGCGCCTGCCCGCTCGCAACGCCCCTGAGGCAGTGGTGAGGGTGGTGCGCCAGTTCACCGCTGAACGGGAGGCCGGCGAAGAGTTCCGCCACTGGTTGGAGCGCAAGGGCGGGTCTCGAGAGGTGGGCAAGACGCTCGCCGACCTGGACGAGTTCCCCGCCCCTGAGGTCGGTCCCGACTACTACGTCGATTACGACGAGACCGGCCCCTATGAAGCCGTGATCGGCGACTCTGAATGCGCAACCTGAGACGCTCTGCAACTTTCATTCCGATCGGCGACTCTGAATGCGCAACCTGACCGTACCGTCGTTCACCGACAAAGAGTTGGCTGCTCTCAACGAAGAGTTCGAGCACCTGCCTGCGGAAAAGGTCATCCAGTGGGGCGTGGACAACTTCTCGCCCCACTTAGCGCTGGCCGCCTCGATGACCGACGCGGTGATGATCGACTTGGCAGTGAAGGTAGACCCCGCCATCGAGGTGGTGTTCATCGACACCGGCTTCCACTTCCCCGAGACGCTGGAGACAGTGGAGCGGGTGCGCCGCCACTACGGCTTGAACCTGCGGCTGATGACGGTGGCCCGCCACGATCCCGAGCTTTGGAACATGGACCCGGAGAACTGCTGCTCGGCGGTCAAGGCCGGACAGCTCGACCGGGCGCTGGCCGGCAAATCAGCGTGGATGAGCGGCTTGCGCCGGGCCGAGGCCGTCACCCGGGTGTCGGCACCCATCGTGGTGCGAGACCTGCGGGGCTTGGTGAAGCTGAACCCCATCGCCACCTGGACCGACGAGCAAGTAGACGACTACATCGCCGAGCACCGGGTGCCGTTCAACCCTCTGTTGGAGCGGGGTTACCCCTCCATCGGCTGCATGCCCTGCACCAAGCCGGTGGCCCCCGGCGAAAACCCCCGCTCCGGCCGCTGGGCCGGCACCGACAAAACCGAGTGCGGCCTGCACGACTAGGCGCTTTCAGCCTGTCGGTTGAAGTCATCCCCCTTGGCTGCCACCGCGTAGGGTGGCCTCTATGGCTGTTTTGCAGATGTCGCCGACCACCGGGGTCGTGGTCACTGGTGGAGGGTCCGGAATAGGACGGGCTTGTGCCCGCGCCCTAGCCGAGGTTGGACGACCGGTGTCGCTGTGGGACCTCAACGGCGAGGGAGCTGCTGAGGCGGCGGCTTCCATCTCCACCGACTGCGGGGTGGCAACCCACTCGCTGGGCCTCGACGTGACTGATGGGGCGGCGGTGGCTGATGCGGTGGCCGCGGCTCGAGAGGCGCTGGGCTCTATCGGCGGGCTGGTGCATGCCGCGGGGATCGTGACCGCCATGGACATCGACCATCTCACCGAAGAGATTTGGGATGCGGTGCTGGGGGTGAACCTGCGGGCAGAGGTGTTCGTGGCCAAAGCGCTGCTGGGCGATCTGCGCAGCCACCAGGGATCAGCCATCGTGGGGATCGGCTCCATCATGTCGGTGGTGGGCAATGCGACCATCCCGTCGTATACCTCCTCCAAACACGGCGTGGTCGGGCTCACCAAGTCGCTGGCCAACCACCTCGGCCCCGACGGCATCCGGGTGAACGCCGTGTGCCCCGGCTACATCGAAACCGCGATGACGGCCCCGATGATGGCCGACCCCCCGAGCAAAGCCGCCTGCGTGGACAAGTCCCCGCTCGGCCGGGTGGGCGCCCCCGAAGACATCGCCAAGGCGGTTCGCTTCCTGATGTCGGATGAGGCTGGCTTCGTCACCGGCACCACCCTCATCGTCGACGGGGGCGTCACCAGTCACGACTGAGACTGCGTTCCCAATGGAAGGGACAGTGCTTTCATCTGCGTCAGGGCCCACCACCACTGCGCTGCTGAGCGAGACCATCTCGGCCAACTTGGCCCGTACGGTGGAAGCCCATGGCGACGGGGATGCGCTGATCTCCGTCGAGCAAGGCCTGCGATTCACCTACCGGGAGTTTGCTGCCGCGGTCGACGAGGTGGCGGCCGGGCTCGTGGCCGTGGGCGTGCAGGTGGGCGACCGGGTGGGAATCTGGAGCCCGAACTGCGCCGAGTGGGTGCTGGTGCAATACGCCACCGCCCGCATTGGAGCCATCTTGGTGACCATCAATCCGGCCTATCGGGTTGCCGAATTGGAGTATGTGCTCAACCAGTCGGGCAGCAGTGTGGTTGTGGCGGCAGAGTCGTTCTCCCAAAGCGACTACCGGCGCATGATCGAGGAGGTGTGGGACCGGGTACCCGCTCAGCAGGTGGTTTATCTCCAGACCTCTGATTGGGAGGACTTGTTGGATGCTGGAGCGGCGATATCCGCCGACCAGCTTGAGGAGCGCGCCGCGGGCCTTCGCCCAGACGACGCCATCAACATCCAGTACACCAGCGGGACCACGGGTTTTCCCAAAGGGGCCACACTGAGCCATCGCAACATCTTGAACAACGGCTTCTTCGTGGGCGAGGCCTGCGGCTACACCTCCGCCGACCGGGTGTGCATTCCGGTGCCCTTCTACCACTGCTTCGGCATGGTGCTGGGCAACCTGGCCTGCACCACCCACGGAGCGGCCATGGTTGTGCCCGCGGCCGGGTTCGACGCCGCGGCCGCGCTGCGGGCCTGCGAGCAGGAGCGCTGCACCAGCCTCTACGGGGTGCCGACCATGTTCATCGCCGAGCTGGGCGAACCCGACCTTGACCGCTACGACCTGTCGTCGCTGCGCACCGGGATCATGGCCGGCTCACCGTGCCCCGTGGAGGTGATGAAGCAGGTGGTAGACCGCATGAACATGGCTGAGGTGACCATCGCCTACGGCATGACCGAGACGTCGCCGGTTTCCACCCAAACGTCGGTCGACGACTCCCTCGACAAGCGGGTGGCCACCGTGGGCCGGGCGCACCCCCACGTGGAGGTACGCATCGCGGACCCCGACACCGGCGAGACCGTTCCTAGGGGTGCGGCTGGCGAGTTCATGACCCGGGGCTATTCGGTGATGCTGGGCTACTGGGACGACGAGGCCCGCACCACCGAGGCCGTCGACGAAGAAGGCTGGATGCACACCGGCGACCTCGCGGTGATGGACGACGACGGGTATATCAACATCGTGGGGCGCATCAAGGACATGATCATCCGCGGCGGCGAGAACGTATACCCCCGGGAAATCGAGGAGTACCTCTACCGCCACCCCGACGTGGTCGAAGTGCAGGTGATCGGCGTGCCCGACGCCCGATACGGAGAGGAGATCATGGCCTGGGTGCAACTACGGGACGAGGTCTCGTTGGACGCCGACGACATCAAAGAGTTCTGCCGGGGCCAGATCGCCCACTACAAAATCCCCCGCTACGTGAAGTTCACCGACGAGTTCCCGATGACCATCACCGGCAAGATCCAGAAATACCTCATGCGGGAGCAGTCAGTCGAAGAACTCGGTTTGGGAGAGGCGGCCAAGGAGCGGCACGCTTGAAGGCGTGGGCAAGCAAGAAGGCACAGCCATAGAACCAGCCGGCCACCTTGAGCGGCCGAACTGGGTGCGGCGGATGAACCTGTTTGGCACCGCGTTGGGCGATCCGGCCCGCCTGGTGAGCTTGGATGCCGACGAGATGCTGGTGGTGGCTGTTGAATCGGTTGGGCTGTCGGACTTCGGCGACGAGCCGGGTTGGGAGGCCGGTTACCGGGCATTGTGCGGTGCGCTTGATGAGAATGCCCACCTGAATGTGGTGGGGCGGCTCAGCGCCCGGGGAGAGATCATTCGCAACCTGCAAAACCGGCTTCGTCTCGTGCACTACTGGCAGGCGAATCCCGAAACCCTGAAGGCCGAGATCGCCAGGCCGGTGTTCATCTCCGGGCCGCCCCGAACCGGCACCACCATCCTGTTGGAGCTGTTGGCGCTGGACCCCAGATTGCGGGGGGTGCGGGGCTACGAGGCGCATTTCCCGCTGGGCACGCTTCCAGACACGGGGGCTGACGCGCTGGCGTGCAGCGAGCCTGAACAGGAGTTCTGGGCCGACATCCAGCCCGAGTTCATGACCATGCACGAGCTGCGCGGCGACCTGCCGGTGGAATGCATCCACTTCTGCCAACCCGAGTTCCGCAGTTGGCACTGGCCGATGATGCATTCCATCGGCGATCTTGCCGAACGGGGAGTGCCCGCTGACTTTGACGCGGTGTACCGGTGGCACAAGAACTTCCTGCAAACCTTGCAGCACGTCGACGGCGCTCCGGCTCAGTTCCTGTTGAAGTCGCCCGCCCACATGGGAACGCTCCCGGACCTGTTTGCCGCCTACCCCAATGCTCGGGTGATCCTCACCCACCGCGACCCGGTCAGATTCGTTGGGTCGGTGGCCAACATCACCACCACCATGCATTGGATGCGAAGCGATGCAGTGACCCCAAGCGAGAACGGGCCGATCATGTTGTTCGTCTACCAGATGATGATGGGCATGGTGATGGGCCAGCGGGCTTCGGGGGAGGTCCCCGACGACCAGATCGCCGATCTGCTGTTCCGCGACCTGATGAGCGACCCGGTTGCCGCGGTTCGGGTCGTGTACGACCGCTTGGGCTTGGAGTTCTCCAACGTGTTGGCCGATGCCATCCCCGCCTACTTGGCCGAAAAGCCCAAGGACAAGTTCGGAAAACACGTCTACGACCCGGTCGCGCTCGGCCTCGACGAGTCCACTATCCGCGCCGGGTTCGCCGACTACATCGCCCACCACAACATTCCCCTCGAAGACTGAAGCGAGCATGGAATCACTAGTCAGGTCGGTTACCCATGTGCAGGTGGCGATCCCGGTGGGGGGTGAGGACGAGGCTCGAGCGTTTTATGGCGGCCTGTTGGGGTTGGTTGAAGTCGCCAAGCCGCCGGAGCTGGCCAAGAGGGGCGGGTGCTGGTTCGAGTTGCCCGAAGGGACTTGCGGGCAGCTGCACTTAGGGGTTGACCCGGACTTTCGGCCGGCCAAGAAGGCCCATGTGGCCTTTGTTGTCTCGGATGTGACGAAGCTCGCCGAGACGGCTCGACCTCAGGGTTACGAAGTGCTCGAGGTTCAGGACGACGAAACCGAACAGGTCTACATCTATGACCCGTTTGGGAACCGCCTAGAGTTCCGCGCCGATGATTGATGCCGCGCCGCTGGACAACCCGGACACGTTTGTCGCTGGGCTGCCGCTGGAGCTGTTGGCCCAGCTTCGAGAGGAAGACCCGGTGCACTGGCTCCCCCACCGCCGGGGCGGGGGGCGCTATGTGGTGACCAGCTATCGGTATGTGCGGGAGTTCAATCGGGACTGGCAGCAGTTCTCCTCTTCGCAGCTGGCTGTTTCTGGGGGCGAGGGTGAGCACCGCGGTCAGGGTGCCATCACCTTGTTGGAGTTCGATCCCCCGGACCACACCGCTCTGCGGTTGTTGGTGAATCGGGGCTTCACGCCTCGGGCCATCCGCCGACTGGAGGACAGCGCCCACCGCATTGCTGGTGAGCTGGTCGATGGCTTCTTGGCCAGTGGCGGAGGCGACGCCGCCGAGATGCTGGCCGCGCAGTTGCCCCTTCATGTGACCGGGGAGATGCTGGGCATCCCGATGTCGGACCGGGCCGACATCTTGTCTTGGACCAACACCACCATCGGAGCGTTCGATCCCGAGATGTGCCCGACGATGGACGATGCCCGGGCGGCCATGGCCAACTTCGCCGCCTACGGGCAAGCCCACATCGCCCGCCGAAAGGCAGAGCCCGGCGAGGACGTGTTCAGCAGCCTCGTGCACGCCGAGTATGAGGGACGGCGTCTGACCGACGAGGAGCTGGGCGGATGGTGGCAGCTGCTGGTCACCGGCAGCACCGAGACTACCCGCAACCTGTTGAGCAGTGGTTTGATGCTGCTTTTGGATCACCCCGACCAGGCCGCGGCGCTGGTTGCCGACGACTCTTTGCTCGACGGGGCAATCGACGAGATGCTGCGGGTGGTGACCCCGGTCATGCACCACCAGCGCCGGGTGACCACTCCGATGGAGCATGAGAGCGGGGTTAGCTTCGAGCCCGGCCAGATCGTGGACCTTTGGATGACGGCGGCCAACCGCGACCCCGAAATATTCGACGAGCCCGACGCCTTCGACATCCGCCGCGACGCCAGCGGCCAACTGTCGCTGGGCTCAGGTGGCCCCCACTACTGCCTGGGCGCCAACTTGGCCCGTACCGAGGCCCGGGCCTACTTCTCCGCGCTGGCCCCCCACCTTCACCGCTTGGAGCGGTCCGGCCCGGAGGCGAGGCTTCGTACCACCCACTTCAACAGCCTCAAACACCTGCCGGTGGCGGTGAAATAGAAGAGCCGCCCCCTGGGTTGCACCTCTTGAGATGGCGGCTGATTTCGCCGGGCTATGACATGATCTTCGAAAGGGAGTTCTCATGAGATTGCAGCTTGCGCTGAACGTGTCCAACCTTGACGAGGCGGTGGAGTTCTACTCCCGCCTGTTCGGTGTGGAGCCGGCCCGACAGCGGCCGGGGTACGCCAATTTCGCCATCGATCAGCCACCCCTCAAGCTGGTGCTGTTCGAGGCCGGCAACGAATGCAGTGACGACGAAGGATGTTTCAACGGCGCCGGCGGCACGATCAACCACCTTGGGGTGGAGGTGGAGACCACTGAGGAAGTCCTCGACGCCGAACGCCGCCTTACCGGGTCGGGCCTGGCCACCACTGGAGTGGACGACACCCGGTGCTGCTTCGCCGAGAAGACCGAAACCTGGGTCACCGACCCCGACGGCACCGCCTGGGAATGGTACGTCCGCACCGGCGACAGCGAAGTCCTAGAAAACGTGGTGATCGCCACCCGCAGCTAAGACCGGGCGGTTTCACACGAGGTTTTCTACGAAGCCTTCTAGTTGGCGGAGGTTGCGGACTTCGAAGACTCCGTCGCAGTGGACGCCGTATTCGGAGACGATGGAGTCGCCGGTGTCCCAGTAGGCGCCGGGTTCGGGGTTTAGCCAGAAGACTTTGCGGGCTCGGTGCTCGATCTCTTTGAGGATCCAGGCCTGGGAGGCGTGGTAGTTGTTGCGGGCGTCGCCCAGGATCATCACCGTGGTCTTGGGGCCGACGTCTTTCCCGTAGCGCTCCCAGAACACCTCGAAGGCGTGGCCGTAGTCGGAGTGGCCGTCTACCCACACCACATCGGCTTCGGCGTTCACCCGGTGGACGGCCTCACCGATGTCGTCCACCCCCTCGAAGAAGCTGGTCACCTCGTCGAGGCCGTCTATGAACACGAATGAGCGCACCTTGGAAAACTGGTTGCTGATGGCGTACACAAGATGGAGGGTGAACCGGGCGAAGGCGGCCACTGACCCGCTCACGTCGGCCACCACCATGATCTCGGGCTTGGCCGGACGGGGATAGCGGAACTTGGGCTCGGCGGGCACCCCGCCGTAGGAGAGCGAGTGGCGCATGGTGTTGCGGAAATCCAACGGGCCCTTGCGGCCGTGGCGCCGCTTGCGGGCCAGCCGCACAGCCAGTTTGCGGGTGAGCGGGTAGATGGCCCGGCGAAGGGCCATCATCTCCTCCCGGCTGGCGTGCATGAAGTCCACGTCTTCGGGCAGGGGCTTGCGGAGCGTTTTGGCCATGGCCTCCACTCCCCGGTCGGCCACCAGCCGGCGGCGGATCTCGGCCTCCACCTCCTTGCGGAGCTGGTCTACGCGAGCCTCGAACTCGTCACGCTCCAGCCGCTCCTCCAGGGGAGTGAGGTCGCCGGGGGCGTCCTGGCGGGCCTGGTCCATCAAGCGCTCCAGAACCCCGTCGAGGTCGAGGTTTCGCAGCGTGCGATATAGGTAGTAGGTGCCGCCTACCGGCCGGCCGGGCTCCATGCCGGCGTAGCGCTGCACCGCTTGGCGGGCGATGGCCCGCATGAGGGCGTCGTCGCCCCGCATCAGCGCTTGGAACAGCATCTCGGCCAGCTGCTCGGCCGACATGGCCTCGCCACCACCCCCGCCCTGGCGGCGTTGCTGGCCGTCCATGCCGTCGACAAAGTCGGACAGGTCCATGCCTTCGGGCCACTCGCCATCGATGAGGTCGTACTCGGCCCCCCGCAGCGAGAAGTACACCTCGAACACCGTCTCGAAGGCTCGCCAGTGGGCGTGGTTCTTCACCAGGGTGGCGGCCAACGCGTACTTGAACGCATCCCGGTCTTCAATGGGGATGTGCTGGATTGCCTCCATGGCGTCCAGGTTCTCGGTGAGGCTGACCGGCAGCCCCGCGGCCCGCAGTTCGGAGATGAACCCGGCCAGAAGCGCCAGCAGCGGGGAGGTGGCGGGCTCGACCTTCATGGCAGGCTCAGGGCTGAACCGTAAAGGGCTTGCCAGTGAGGCCAGTGACCTTGCGTCTGACCAGGAGGGTCACGAGGTTGCGACCGGGGCGGCAAACTCCTCGTCGGAGGAGGCGAACTCCTTGAGCGCCTTTTCGATGTCGCTGCGGTACTTGAGCAGGATGTTCACCGTCTCGGCCGCGGTGTCGGCGTCGATGTGCTCCACTCCCAGCAGTACCAGAGTGCGGGCCCAGTCCAGGGTCTCGGACACCGACGGGGCTTTCTTCAGCTCGATCTGGCGAACCGAGCGCACGATGCGGGCCACCTGGTCGGCCAAGCTCTCGCCCACGCCGGGCACCTTGGCCAGCACGATCTCCTTCTCCCGGTCGAGATCGGGATAGTCGATGTGCAGGAACAGACACCGCCGCTTGAGGGCCTCCGACAGCTCCCGGGTGTTGTTGGAGGTGAGGAATACCAGCGGGATCTGGCTGGCAGCCACCGTGCCCAACTCGGGGATGGACACCTGGTAGTCGGACAGGATCTCCAGCAACAGCGCCTCGGTCTCGATCTCCACCCGGTCAACCTCGTCGATGAGCAGCACCACCGGCTCAGCGGCGCGGATGGCCTCCAACAGCGGTCGGGTGAGCAGGAACTCCTCAGAGAACAGGTCGTCCTCGATCTGCTGCCACATGCCCTCGCCCTCGGGATCCTCTCCCTGGCGCTCGGCCTGGATGCGCAGGAGCTGCTTCTTGTAGTTCCACTCATACAGAGCCTTGGACTCGTCGAGACCCTCGTAGCACTGGAGGCGGATGAGCCGGGCGCCAGTGGCCTCGGCCACGCTCTTGGCCAACTGGGTCTTACCAGTGCCGGCTGGACCCTCCACCAGCACCGGCTTCTGCAAGCGCTCGGCCAGATAAACCACCCCGGCGATGCCCTCATCGGCCAGATACTGCACATCGCTCAGGCCTTTGCGCACCGAGTCGACGTCAGCGAAGGAGAAACTCATGGCTGAAGGCTACGTCTCGCTCGATCTAGCCCCGAAATCAGTAAGGGCCTAGCCCCGTATTTGGCCCTCGCCCCGGACTACATACTTGGTGGTGGTGAGCTGGCGCAGACCCATCGGACCTCGAGCGTGCAGCTTCTGGGTGCTGATGCCGATCTCCGCGCCGAAGCCGAACTCCTCGCCGTCCACAAACCGGGTGGAGGCGTTGACCAGCACCGCGGCGGCGTCCACCTCGGTGCAGAACCGGTCGGCAGCCTCTAGATCGGCGGTGATGATGGCCTCGCTGTGACCGCTGCCGGTGTCGTTCACGTGGGCGATGGCCTCGTCCAAGCTGTCCACCACCTTCACCGACAGCTTCAGGTCCAAGAACTCGGTGAAGTAATCGGCCTCGGTGGCCTCGCCGATGCGATCCGGCCCCAAAATGGCCCGGGCCGCCTCGTCGCCTACCAACTCGACACCAGCCAGGTCGTCGGCCAGCGGGGGGAGCAGCTCGGCGGCAATCGACTGGTGTATCACCAAGGACTCGGCCGCGTTGCACACCGAGGGGCGCTGGGTCTTGGCGTTGACCACGATGCGACGAGCCATGTCCAAGTCGGCCGAGGCGTCCACGTACACGTGGCAGTTGCCGTCGCCGTCGATCACATAGGGCACGGTGGCGTTTTCCAGAATGGAGGCGATCAGCCCGGGACCGCCTCGGGGGATGAGGCAGTCGATGCTGTCCCGCAGCTGCATGAACTCGGCCGCCGCGGAATGGCTGGTATCGCTCACCAGTACCAGGGCATCGCTGGGCAAACCGGCCTTCTCGTACGCGTCCCGCATCACCCCGGCGATGGCCAGGTTGGAGCCCAGCGCGCTGGACGATCCCCGCAAGAAGGCGGCATTGCCCGACTTGAGGCACAGGCCAGCGGCATCGCTGGTCACGTTGGGGCGGCTCTCATACACGATGGCCACCACGCCCAGCGGCACTCGCACCTGGCTGATCCTCAGGCCGGAGGGCACTACCCAGCCGCCCACGATCTCCCCCACCGGGTCGGCGAGGCCGGCGACCTTACGCAAACCGCCGGCCATTCCCTCCAACCGGGAGTCTGTCAGTCGAAGCCGGTCCACCAGCGTGGCGCTCATGCCCGACGCGGTGGCCGCCTCCACGTCGGCCTGGTTGGCCTCCAACAGATCGTCTCGGGCCTGCTCCAGTTGGTCGGCGGCCAACAACAGGGCGTGGTTTTTGGTCTCGGTATCGGCAGTGGCCAAAACCCGGGCTGCGGCCTTGGCCCGGTCGGCCAACTCGGCCATGGGTATATCGGCGCTCACGGCGCGAGCGTACCCGACTGCACCCGTTGCTCCGGTAGCGTGTTTTGGCATTCCACCGGTTGAACAACGACTCAACGGCCCGAACGACGCTCCGCGGTCTGGCGGCAAAGGGGCGATCCAGAGACAAGACGATGGCTGACACATCTACCTCCGAGCGCCCCAGCGGCAAGGGAGCAGCCCTGGTGGGTGCGGGGATTTTCCTGTCCCGCGTTTCGGGTATCGGCCGGGAGGTGGCGGTGGCCGCGTTCATCGGCGCAGGCCGCATCGGCGATGCCTACCGGGCCGCTTTGACCATTCCCCGCCTGCTGCAAAACCTGCTGGGCGAAGGGGTGCTGTCGGCCTCCTTCATCCCCATCTACTCGCAGCTGGTGGAGCAGGGGCGGCGCAAGGACGCGGGGCGTCTGGCCGGAGCAGTGTTCGGGCTGTTGGCGGTGGTCACCGGGCTATTGGTGCTGGCCGGGTGGATGTTGGCCGAGCCGGTGGTGTCGCTGTTGTTGTGGCGGCTGTCCGACGACACCGCTGATCTAACCGTGGAGCTGGTACGGGTGATGTTCGCCGGGATCGGGTTCATCGTGCTGGCGGCGTGGACCCTGGGGGTGCTGAGCGCCCACCGCCGGTTCTTCTTGTCCTTTGCCGCCCCGGTGATCTGGAACGCCGCCCAGGTGGCGTTCATGGTGGGGGCTTGGCTGGTGTGGCACGACGTGGACCCCTCTACCCGGGCCTCCGACGTGGCCAAGATGGCGGCTTGGGGGGTCGTGGTGGGCGGCGCCCTCCAATTCTTGGTGCAGGTACCGCTGGTGCTGCGGCTCGTCCCGTCGCTTCGGCTCAGCCTGAACTGGCGGCGCCCCGATGTGCGGACGGTGCTCAACCGGTTCGGGCCGGCGTTCATCGGCCGAGGGGTGGTGCAGGTGTCGGCCTACGTGGACTTGATCCTGGCCGGGCTGCTCGCCGGCGGGGCCATCGCCGCGTTGGGGTTCGCCCAGGTGATCTATTTCCTGCCCATCAGCCTGTTCGCCATGAGCGTGGCGGCCAGCGACCTGCCGGAGATGGCCCGGGAGCAAGGCGACCCCGAAGCACTGGTGCGACGGCTCCAAGCCGGCCTCGACCGGATCGGGTTCTACGTTCTGTACTCGGCGGTGGCGTTCATCACCCTGGGCGGGTTGATCGTTGGAGCGCTGCTGGAGCGGGGGCAGTTCAACGGCGACCAGACCGTGCAGGTGTGGTGGATCCTGGCCGCTTACTCCTTGGGACTAGTGGCCTCGGCGTCATCTCGCCTGCTTCAGAACGCCTGCTTCGCGGCAGGCGATGCCAAAGGCCCGGCCCGGGTGGCGGTGGTGCGAGTGGTGCTGGCCGCCGGGGTCGGGATTCTGCTCATGTTCAGCTTCGACTCCTATGGGGTGGTCAACGGCAGCGTGGAGCGGCTGGGCGACTTCCAGGTGCTGTCACCGCTGTCGGACGCCGAACGGGCCGAGGGCGCGGTGCGGCTGGGAGCGGTGGGCCTGGCCCTGGGCAGCACGGTGGCAGCCTGGGTGGAGTACGGCATCCTGCGCCATCGGATCCGCTATCTGCTGCGCCGCCGCCAGCCGGTGCGGGGTCCGATGAGACGCCTGGCGGTTGCTGCTCTGTCGGCCGCGGTGCTGGGCGGAGTACTGGCCTGGGGCTTTGAGCCCCTGCCACTGTTGGTGGCCGCGCCGGTGGCTTTGCTGGTAACTGGAGGGGTGTATGTAATCCTCGGGCGAGGCTCCGGGGTGGCCGCGGCTGAGGAAGCCGCCTCCCTGATGGAGCAGGCCATGGCCCGCGTTACGAGGGCAACACGGTCAAGGAATCGCGGTGGATAACCTCGTCGGGTGCTCCAGGGGGCATCTCGTCGGAGCGCAGGCCGACCACCGAATCCATGTCGTCGGATGAGACCTCCATCAAGCCGCGGGCGAACACTTCATCGTCCGGCCCCCGGATATCCACCGCATCACCCTGCTGGAACACGCCCTCAAAGCCGGTAATGCCAATGGCCAGGAGCGAGGCCCCCCGCTCCACCATGGCTCGGCGGGCGCCGGCATCCACCCGCACGGTGCCAGAGGGCACCATGGCGAATCCGATCCACAGCTTGCGGGCGCTCAACCGCTGGGGCTGAGCCGCCACCGTCGTTCCGGCCCCCGGCGCGCCAGCCAGCGCGTCGGCCACAATCTGGTCGCGTTCGGCGGCTCCGATCACAGTCCGGACCCCCGACAAGCTGGCGATCCGGGCCGCGGCCAGCTTTGAGGCCATGCCCCCGCTGCCCCGGTCGGTGCCGGCCCCGCCGGCGGCGGCGGCCAACTCTTCGAGCAGGCTCAGGTCGGTGATCTCCTCGATGATCTGAGCGTTAGCGTCGGAGCGGGGATCGGCGGTGTGGACCCCCTCAGTGTCGGTCAGCAGCACCAATAGCCCAGCGCCCACCATGTGAGCCACCAGGGCCGAAATGCGATCGTTGTCCCCCCAGCGGATGGCGTCATCGGCCACCGCGTCGTTCTCGTTCACAATGGGAACGACGCCCAGCTTCAACAGCCGGTTGAGCGTGCGCTGGGCGTGCAGGTATTGAGGGCGCTCCAAGAAATCCCGAGGAGCCAGCAGCACTTGGCCGCAGATCAGGCCATAGCCGCCCAGGCGCTCCTGGTACAGGGCCATCAACCTGCTCTGGCCCACCGCGGAGAGCGCTTGCAGAGTGACCGAGTCGCGGGGACGGCCCTGGTCGAAGCCGAGCACGGGCAGCCCGGCGCCGATCGCCCCGGAGCTGACCACCACGGCCTGATGGCCGTCGGCCACTGCGGCAGCCACCTCGCCGCTCAGCTTGGCTACCGCCTCGGCTCTGATGGTGCCATCAGCTTCGGTGATCGACGATGTCCCGATCTTGACCACCACGATCACGGCGATGCCTCCTCGCTGAAGTACTCATCGTCGTCGTAATACTCGAACTCAAAAGCGCCGATCCGGGCGGTGTCACCCGACTTGATTCCGGCCCGGGCCAGTGCCCGATCCACCCCCAGCCTCTCCAGTCGGCGGCGGGCGAAGTCCCAGGCACCAGGGGCATCCAGGTCGGACAACGCCACGGTGCGCTCGGCAGCCCGGCCCACCACCACATAGGCGCCGTCATCGGCCCGCTCCACTCTGATTCCCTCGGGCACCGGCCGGTGGATCACCACATCGTCGGAGCGCTTGGCGCGCAAACCCAGGCTTTCCTGAGCCCGGGCTTCGCGAACCGCGTCGGCCATCGCCCTGATCAACTCGGGGAGGCCAGCACCGGTCACCGCGGAAACAAGCAAGGCCCCCGGCGGAGGATCCAAATGGCCGGCATCGGCTTTCGACCCCACCAGCACCCTGGGCCGCTCCAGCAGTTCGGGCCGGTAGGCACTCAGTTCCTCCAGCAACACCCGCTGCTGCTCGGAAGGCGAGACCTCCTCCACCGAGGCCAGATCAACCATCACCACCATGACCCGGGCCCGCTCGGTGTGGCGCAAGAAACGGTGACCAAGGCCGCGCCCGTCGCTCGCCCCGGCGATGAGGCCGGGGATGTCGGCCACCACCATCTCGAAGTCGTCGCCAGTGTTGTCGCCAGTACGCACCACGCCCAGATTGGGCTCCAGAGTGGTGAAGGGGTAGTCGGCGATCTTGGGGCGGGCCGCGGAGATCCGGGAGATCAGCGTGCTCTTGCCCGCATTGGGGAATCCGATCAACGCCACGTCGGCCAGCAGCTTCAGCTCCAGCCTGAGCCAGCGCTGCTCCCCTGCCTCGCCCTGCTCCGCGAACGCCGGGGCGCGGTTTTGATGGGTGGAGAACCGGGTGTTGCCCTGGCCGCCTTGGCCGCCCGCGGCCGCCAGCCAGCGGACTCCGTCGGCGGCAAGGTCGGCCAGCGGCTCCCCTTCTTGGGACTTGACCGTGGTTCCCACTGGAACCCGGACGATAGCGTCCTCGCCCGATGCGCCGTGGCGACGCTTGCCCTGGCCGTGGCGACCGCTGTCGGCCCGGCGATGGGGGTGGTCTTTGAACGCGATCAGCGAGGCCACATTATGGTCGGCCACCAGCCAGACGCTGCCGCCGTCGCCGCCGTCGCCGCCGTCGGGACCCCCCTTGGCCACGTGGGCCTCACGGCGAAACGACACACAACCCGCGCCGCCGTCGCCACCTCGCACATTCAGGCCGCACTCGTCAACGAACTGGGACATCGTCTGTCTTTCCGCAACCGCCTGAGTCAAGCGGCCGACAGCCGCAAGGAGGGCGATCAGCCGGGAATGACGTCGACGAGCTTGCGGCGCCGCCGACGGCCAAACTTGACCCGCCCGTCAGCGGTGGCAAACAAGGTGTCATCGCGGCCGCGCTGAACGTTTTCGCCAGGATGGATGCGGGTACCCCGCTGGCGCACGATGATCGAACCGGCGGTTACCTCCGTGCCATCGAACACCTTCACCCCGAGGCGCTTGGGGTTGGAGTCGCGGCCGTTCCGGGTTGAGCCGCCGCCTTTTGTCTTGGACATCGTTCGCTCCTCTACGCCTTGATCGCCGTGATCTGAATGCGGGACTTGCGCTGGCGATGGCCCCACCGCCGACGCTGGTTGCTCTTGTTCTTGTAAGTGAAACCGTTGATCTTGCGGTCTTTGACCGAGTCCACCACTGTGGCGGTGACCTTGGCCTTACCGAGCTGATCGGGGGCGGCGGTCACCGAGTCGCCGTCCACCAACAACAGCGGGATCAGCTCGACCTCAGCCCCGGGTTCGCCCAGCAGCTCCACATCGAGGATCTGGCCCTCTTCAACCTTGTACTGCTTTCCGCCGGTGCGGATAACGGCATACACCTGTCCAAGGCTACCCGTCTCGACGGGTTCTTACTAGCTGTCGGTCGAGCTCCAGGCCCCGCCCCTCGCAGGTCGGGCAGACCGAAGAGCACGACTCCAGCAGGCCCTCACCAATGCGCTTTCGGGTCATCTCCACCAAGCCCAATTCGGAGATGTCCAGCACCTGGGTGCGGGTCTTGTCCCAAGCCAGAGACTCCCGGAATACCTTCATGAGCTCTTCGCGGTTGCCCCGCTTCTCCATGTCCACGAAGTCGATCACGATGATCCCGCCGATGTCGCGCAACCGAAGCTGCCGGGGAATCTCCTGAGCCGCCTCCAGGTTGTTGCGGAACACGGTCTCCTCCAGGTTGGAGTCGCCGACGTTCTTGCCGGTGTTCACATCGATCACGGTGAGCGCTTCGGTGCTCTCGATGATCAGCGATCCGCCACCCGGGAGCCACACCTTCTTGTCCAGAGCCTTGACGAACTGCTCGTGTACGTGATGGCGCTCCAACAAACTGAGATGCTCGCTGTCGGCGTCGTAGTACTCGAGCCGCTCCACCAGTTCGGGGGCCACGCTGGACACGTAGTCGTGTACCTCGTCGAACAGGCGGCGATCATCGATGTGGACCGAACGGAAGTCCTGATTGAACTCCTCCCGGATGACCCGAACCGCCATCTCGGGCTCCCGGTAGAGCAGCCCGGGCACCTTCGCCTTCTTGGTCAGGGCCTCGATCTCCTCCCATTGCGACACCAGCCGCTTCACGTCGCGCTCCAGTTCCTCAGCGGTGATCTTCTCGGCTGCGGTGCGCACGATGATCCCGTGCTCTTCCGGCTTGCACCGGTCGAGCACCTTTCGCAGCCGCTTGCGCTCCTTGTCGGGAAGCCGCTTGGAGATGCCGTAGGTCTTGGAGTTGGGCACCAGCACCACGAACCGGCCCGGCAGCGACACCTCCTGGGTCAGCCGGGCCCCCTTGTGGGCGATGGGGTTCTTGGTGACCTGGCACATGATGGTCTGGCGGGCCTCCAAGAGGTTCTCGATTCGGGGCGAACCGTTCGAGGTCTCCACATCGTCGGGGTCGAACACCACATCGCCCCGGTACAGCACCGCATTCTTGGGAGTGCCGATGTCCACGAAGGCGGCCTCCATGCCGGGCAGCACGTTTTGGACCCGACCCAGGTAGATGTTGCCGTGGATCTCCCCGACGTCGTCGGCCGGACGGGACACGTAGTGCTCAATAAGCGCACGGCCCTCCAACACTGCGATCTGGGTGACTTCCGGGCGGACTTGGACCAGCATCATGTAGCGGCCCACCGGCCGGCCCTTGCGACGGCGGCCCCGTCGGCGTTCCAGAGTCTTCTCGTCCAGCTCTACCGGACCGTCCGATACCCGGTGCTCCACCGGCTGCACCGGACGGCTGCCTCCTCCGCGGCCCCGCCCGCCTCGACGGCGACGGCGCTTGCGACCCGATCCGGAACCGCTCCCGCCGGAGCCTGAGCCCCCAGAGCCATTGCCGCTGGGCGCGGGGCGGGAATCCCCGACTTTGGGTTTTCCGTCAGAGGGAGGCGCGGGGCGGGAATCCCCGATCTTGGGTTTTCCGTCAGTAGGAGGCGCGGGGCGGGAATCCCCGATTTTGGGGCGGGCTTCGGTCATCTGTGTAGTCCTTTCTCATTGCACACCAATCAGGGTGTGCTGAGCAGGGGCTGCGCCGACCTCAAGTGGCTCCAAGCGGGCGCCATCCTGCTCAATCCATTGACGAGTACGCCGAATCAGTATCGGGCGATATGCCGATTCGAAGGTGGCCAAAAGCTCCGACGGGCGTGCTGCCCGCGGTTGGGTGCCCAGGGTAGCCAGGAGGCGAACCCCCCGGCTCGTCGGTTCACCGACCTCCAGGGCACGCACTTGAGGGGCCAGATCGTCGGTGATCTGTTTGCCTTTGCGTTCTCGCGTAACCATAAGCGTAGCCGCGCTGAGTACCCGATCCACCCATTGAGCGAGATCACCGGCGGTCACATTCAGCAGTTCGATATCCCAATCGCAGCTGGTGACCGCCTGCTGAAGCGACATCGCTCCGGGCGACAGCACTGCTCCCCCCGTGGCGATGATTCCGTCGGGCAGCGTGCTGACCAGGGCATCCAGCACTTCGTCCACCGCCATCTCATCGCATTTGAAGTCGATATCGAGATACTCGGCGTCCGACTCATAGCCGGTGGCTAGCGCCAGTCCGAAGTGCAGCTTGGCCCGGGGCGAGAACCCCTCGGTTTGAGCCACCGGCAGCCCGGTCCGCCGCAACGAGCGCTCCCAGATCCTGGCCACATCACGATGGCTGGTGAACCTGATACGCCCGGCTTTGCTGTACCGCAGCCGAATCCGGGTGCGGGGTGCTTGATTCGGGTTCACGATGAAGCCCTCTCACCAACGCCGGAAAGCTGCACCTCCACCGCCCGTGGGGGCTGGTAGCCAGTAGGAACTTGACCAGTCCCTTGGCTGCCCCCGGCCGGCGGCACCGCAGAGGCCACAATGTGCTCGATGCTGTAGCCGGTGCAGGCCCCGCAGTCATAGCACGGGGTCCACCGGCAGTCCTCCAAGCCCACCTCGTTGAGGGCATCCCGCCAGTCCTGCCACAAGAAGTCCTTGTGCAAGCCGGCCGATATGTGATCCCAGGGCAGAACCTCGTCCTCGGTGCGGTGCCTATGCACATACCAGTCCACCGACAGGCCGTGTCGGTCCATGGCTTGCGTCCAGCGGTCGTAGTCGAAGTGCTCGGACCACTCCTGGAACGTGCCCCCCTGTCGCCACACCTCCTCGATTACCCGCCCGATGCGGCGGTCGCCGCGGCTGGCTATGCCCTCCACCAGGCTGGCCTTGGGATCGTGCCACTTCATCTGCACACCCCGGTTCCGCTTGATGTCGTCGCGCAGCAAGAAGATCTTGCGTTGCAGCTCGGCCACCGTATTCTGGCCGAACCACTGGAAGGGGGTGAACGGCTTGGGCACGAACCCGCCCAGCGACACCGTCACCGAGGGGTTCTTGGTGTGGGCCCGGCCCAACTCAACGCAGTTGCGGGCCAGCTCTCCGATAGCCAGGGTGTCCACGTCAGTCTCGGTGGGAAGCCCGGTGAGGAAGTAGAGCTTCATGCGCCGCCACCCCTGGGAGAAGGCTGATTCCACCGCTCCGTAGAGGTCCCGCTCGTCGATGAGCTTGTTGATCACCTGGCGCATCCGCCACGACCCGGCCTCAGGAGCGAAGGTCAGGCCGGTGCGCCGGGCCCGCTGGATCTGGGCGGCCAGCCCCACGGTGAAGGCGTCCACCCGCAGGCTGGGCAGCGACACCGACACCTCGCCGGCACCGCAGTCCATAGTGGCGGACACCACCTCGGTGATCCCGCTGAAATCGGCGGTGGACAGCGAGGTGAGCGCCACTTCGTCATAGCCGGAGCGGGCCAGTCCGTCGGCCACCATCGTGCGGACCTGCTCGGCGGGCCGCTCTCGCACCGGGCGGGTGATCATCCCCGCTTGACAGAACCGGCATCCTCGGGTGCAGCCCCGGAACACCTCCACGTTGAGCCGATCGTGAACCACCTCGGTGAGCGGCACCAGTTGGCGCTTGGGGTAGGGCCAGGCGGCCAGATCGGGCACCGTGCGCTTTTCCACCACCGCGGGCACATCGGCGAACCGAGGGGTGATCGATACCAGTGCGGGGCCGTCGTAGACCACGTCGTATAGCGACGGCACGTATACGCCCTCCACCGTGGCCAGAGCCCGCAGCACCGATTGGCGCGACCTCTTGCCCGCCCGTTTCCAGTCGCAGATCACGGCATTGATCTCGGAGACAACCTCCTCGCCATCGCCCAGCACGAAGAAGTCAACGAAATCGGCCAGCGGCTCAGGGTTGTAGGTGCAATGCCCGCCCGCACCGATCAGCAGATCGTGGTCGGCCCGCTGTTCGGCTCGTACCGGGACCCCGGCCAGGTCGATGCAGTTGAGCAGATTGGTGTACACCAACTCGGCCGACAGGTTGAACGCCAGCACGTCGAATTCCCCGGCCCGGCGATGGGTGTCCACCGAGAACAGCGGCAGGCCCGCCGCCCGCATCTCGGCCTCCATGTCCACCCAGGGGGCGTAGGCCCGCTCAGCCACCGCGTCGTCCCGTTCGTTGAGGATCTCGTAGAGAATCTGGAGGCCCTGATTGGGCAGGCCAATCTCATAGGTGTCGGGATAGGCCAGAAGCCAGGCCACCTTCGACGGATGATGCTCCGGTTCCACCATGCCGCCCTCGCCGCCGATGTAGCGCGCCGGCTTCGACACCTCGGGCAGCACTAGCTCCAATTCAGGCCAAAGGGACATCAGTACCAATCTACCGCCAGCCCCCTGCCGGCCAGAACCAGTTCAGACGAATCGCCGCATGGCCACCGGGCCGGATCACCTTAGGTAAACCGCCGCATGCGGACGTTGAGCACCAGGCCGAGACCAATGAGGGTGGCAATGGCCGAAGAACCTCCGTAAGACACCAAAGGCAGCGGGATTCCGGTGATGGGGGTGATGCCCAGGGTCATGCCCACCGCCTCAAACATCTGGAACAGGATCATGGCGAAGACCCCCGAGCAGATGAGCGCGCCGAACCGGTCTTTGGCCAACCGGGCGGCCTGGAGTATCCGCAGCAGCAGGATGGCATAGAGCCCCAAGGTGGTGGCCGAGCCGACAAACCCGAACTCCTCGCCGACTACGGTGAATATGAAGTCGGTGTGCTGCTGGGGCACCAATCCGCTGAGCGTCTGGGAGCCCTCGCCGTAGCCCTTGCCGCTCACCCCGCCGTTGCCGATGGCGATCTGGGCCTGGCGCTGCTGGAAGCCGGCTTCGGTGATGCCGGTGGTGGGATCGACGAAGGTTCGGAGCCGGTTGGTCTGATATTCCTCCAGCATGTTGGAGTTCACCATCAGGGCCACCACCGTGACGGCGATCAGGGCGATGCCGAGCACCTGGCGAAAGCGGATGCCGCCGATGAGCAGCAACACGAACCCGATGAACACGTAGATGAGCGCGGTGCCCACGTCGGGCTGGAGCAGAACCAAGAGTCCGGGCCAAGCCACGATGCCCACGGCAAAAAACACACGAGGCGCGGTCATGTGGTCCTCGTATCGGGACAGGAAGGCCGCCACCGCCACGATCACGGCGAGCTTCTGGAACTCGGAGGGCTGTAGCTGGAAGTCGCCGAACCGGTACCACGATCGAGCGCCGTTGACCTCCTCGCCCAGGGGGCTCAACACCACGATCAGCGCCAAGAGCCCTGCCACATAGATGGCCATGGCGAACTTGGACAGCTCCTGATACGGGAACCACGCCGCGAACACCATGAACAACGCGCCAGCCACCGCGAACAGCGTCTGGCGCTCCAAGAAGAAGGAGTCGAAGTTCTCCGGGTCGCGGCCCCGGGTGGTGCTGTAGATGGCCGCGATCCCGATGGCGGCCAGGCCAGCCGCGGCCAGTACCAGCAGCACATCGATGTGCATCCACGGTGCGTATGGGCCGCTCCGGGGGTTCATCTCCCGCTCCCGCAGGCGGCGCTCCTCCAAGGAGATAACTGCCATCAGGCCGCGCCCCCTGATTCAGCAGGGTCAACTTCATCTTCGGCCTCGTCTTCACCGATTGTTCCGCCCAGCTCGGCGAGATCGTCGATGGTACGCACCGCCGGAACCGAGTTGGTGGCGATTGGCTCCAGAACCCGGCGAACGGCGGGGGCAGCCACCGATGCCCCGAATCCCGACTCCTCCATGATTGCCACCACCACATACTCGGGATTCGGATTGGGGCCAAAGGCTACAAACAGCGAGTTGTCCGCTTGGCCTACTACCTCGGCCGTGCCCGTCTTTCCCGCCACCGGCCACTCCTCATGGGGGAAGCCATAGAAAGCCGAATGGGCGGTGCCTTCCAGCTCTGCGGTAACCCCGAGTAGCCCTTCGAGGATCGGCACTCGGATGGCGCCCGGCAGATATATCTGGCTGAGCACCCGATCGGCAAACGCCTGGATCACCTCTCCGGTAACCGGATTCTCCACCCTGTCCACCATCTTGGGGGCATACAGCGTGCCGCCGTTGGCGAACGCGGCGTAGCCGTTGGCCAGCTGCAACGGGGTGGCCCCCAGCACGCCCTGACCGATGGCCAAAACGATGGAATCGCCGGTTCGCCAAGGCTCTCCTGCGGCCTCGGCCGCCGACGGGGAGGGCACCCTGCCCACGCCTTCGCCGGGCAGCGCGATGCCCGACGGCGCTCCGAACCCGAATAGCTGGGCGGTTCTCTGGATTCCCTCCCGGTCGAAGCGGTCGGCCCGGTCCATGGTGTCGGCCAAGTAGTAGAAGTACACGTCGGATGACACGATGATGGCCCGGATCAGATCAACCGGCCCGTAGATGGCCTCTTCGGCGTTTTGGAAGGTGCACGAGGCGATCACGTCCTCCTCGCAAGACGGCACCACATACGTGCCGGTGTCCTCGTAGAGGGTACGAACGTCCAGCACTCCCCGCGAACCGATCACCCCGCTGTTCATCGCGGCATAGGCGGTGAAGAGCTTGAATGTAGACCCCGGTGGATAGATGCCGGCCAAGGCCCGGTTGTGCAGCGGTTGGTGGTTGGCCGGATCTTGGAGTTGAGCCCACCGGGACTCGGAGAAGCCGCTCACGAACTCGCTGGGGGAGTACGTGGGAAATGACGCCATGGCCAAGACCTCGGCACCGTTGGGGTCCAACACCACCAAGGCGCCGCCGGGGGCCTTGAACGGAGGATCATTCGGGTCATCGGTCTCCTGCTGACGAGCTTCGGCGAGGCCGGCCAAGAGCTCCTTCTCGGCCAGCGCCTGAACGTCGATGTCCAAAGTGAGGTGGACGTCGGCCCCGGCAACGGGATCCACCTGCTCCAACACCTGCACCGGATCGCCCACGTTGTCCACTTCCAGCCTCTTGAAGCCGGGCGTGCCCCGGAGTACCGACTCGAAGGACGCCTCGATTCCGGTCTGGCCAATCTCGTCATTGCGCCGATAGGTCTTGGGATCATCGGCAACCAACTCGTATTGCTCCTCGCTGAGCAAGGAGACATAGCCGAGAATGTGAGCGGCCAGGTCGCCGTACGGGTAAGTGCGGACGCTGCGGACAACGGTGCCCACGCCGGGGAACTCGTCGGCCCGCTCAGCCAGAACGATCTCGAAGTTCTCGGTAACGTCGTCGGCCACCGGCACGGAGTCGAGAGGGCCATATCGGGGATCGTCGAGCGCGTCGTTGATTTCGAATACCTTGGTGAGCCGCCCGGCTCGGCTGATTTCGGTGGCCAGGCGCAGCACCAGCTCTTCTTGCCCCTCCTCGTCGAATCCGGTGTCGTAAGTGAACCGGTCCACGGTCACTACCAGCGACTCCCGGTTGTCCACCAGCACGTTGCCGTTGCGGTCGAAGACGCGCCCCCGGGGAGCGGGTTCATAGATCACCCGTTCGGTGTTGGATTGGGCCTGGGCCTCAAACTCCTCAGAACTCAACACCTGAAGGAACCACAGGCGGGCCACCAGCGCACCGAAGGCCAGCAGGGCCAACAAGGCCAGGAAGCTCAACCGCAAGCGAAGAGACTCGGGGCTCATCGCTCTTCACCTAGCAGCCTGGGCCACGACCAGTGCCACAGGCCCAGCAATGGCAAGCTCAGCACCAAGTTGTAGGCCGCAGCCACGCCCATAACCGTGTAGAGGCGGTCGGTGTATAGATTGACCTCGCCCAGCAGCTCCCCGAGCACGGCGTAAACCAACAGCCCGCCCGCGGTGGCCGCCGCGGTGACCAGAACGTTGATCCACCAGGCGCTGCGGAAGATCCGCTCCTCCAACAGGCCCACTGTGTAGCCCCAGACGGTGTAGATGAGCGCAGACAGCCCGAACAACGTGGGGAGATAGAGATCGATGCCCAATCCGATGGCGAACCCGGCGATCGCACCCCGCTCTGGTCCGCCAACCAGTCCGGCGGTGACTGCTATGGCCAGAGGCACCTCGGGAGCAACCCCCAGCACCCGGAGATCGGAGAACAGCGCCAAATGGAGCACCAGCGCGGTCAACAGGAACAGCGCACTGCGCAGATAGGCGGATGTCAGGCTCATCAGCCCGCCCTCAACCCGCTGCGAACGTACGCGCCGGCTGTGGTCATCAGCCATCCTCCAACGGGTCGTAGAGCAGCACGGTGACGAAGCTCAGGCTGTCGGTGTTGGCCGAAGGCACCACGGTGAGGAGCTGGAGCAGGCGTGCTTCGTCGAAGTCGATATCGGTAACGGTGCCGATGGGAATTCCCGGGGGATAGCGGCTGCGATCCACCCCGCTGGTGACCACCTCATCCCCAACGGCCACCTCGGTATCGATTTCCAGACCCTTCGTCACCATCAGAGGCTCGCCGTGACCGCCCCCCGAGGCCAGGGCCACATCTTCGGTGCCCACTACCAGCACCCCAACCTCGAAGCTGGGATCGGTGAGCAGCGTGACCCGGGAATGCCCTCGGCCCGGATCGCCGTCGATCCTCCCGATCAGACCACCCCTGGTAACCACCGGCATCCCGTTGCGGATCCCGTCTTCGGCACCGCGGTTGATCTGTACCGAGTACCGATCGAAGTTCCCCACGTTGGCGGTGACCACCTCGCCCACCACGTTGGGGATGTCTTGCACGTAGGGCAGGCCCAGCACATCGAGTAGCGACTCCAGGCGGATGGCTGCGTCGGAGTCCAAGATCTGCTGGCCCTCCAGCTTTTGCAGCTCTTGGCGCAGCGCCTCGTTCTCGGATTCCAACTCGTCGTAGCCGGTGACTCCGGCCCAGGCATCGCCCACCGGTTCGAACACCCGATCGGCTCCCGACCGCAGCGGCGAGATCAGATCGGAGAGGGTTTCCTCGGTTCGCTGGAGGGGCTCAAAATCACGGGCATCCAGGGTGATCAGCGTCGCGGAGGTGAGCAGCAGGAAGATGAGCGTGAATCGCGACCGCCCTGTGCGGGTGCCCGTTGCCACGGGGCCGAACCGAGCGATCAGTCGTACGACGACGAGAAGAGGAGCCCCTCAAGCGCGTCGAACTCCTCCAGCGATTGACCAGAGCCAATGGCAACTGCGTGGAGGGGGTTGGGCGCCAACCGGACGGGTATTCCCGTCTCTTCCTCGATCCGAGGGGGCAGGCCGTTCAGCAGGGCCCCGCCGCCAGCCAGAACAATCCCCGCCTCCATGATGTCGGCGGCCAACTCGGGCGGAGTCTCATCCAGAGTTACTTTGACTGCATCGACGATGGAGCGCACCACCTCGGAGATGGCCTCGCGGATCTCAGCGGTGGAGGTCACCACCGTCTTGGGCAGGCCGGTGATCATGTCTTGGCCTCGGACCTCGGCATAGCGGTTGTCGCTACCCGCCCACGCCGTGCCCAACACCATCTTCACTTCTTCGGCCGTGCGGCTGCCGATAGTGAGGCTGTGCTCCTTCTTCAGGTAGGCAATGATGTCCTCGTCCATCCGATCGCCGCCCATGCGGATCGACTGACCGGTGACCACCCCGCCCAGCGAGATCATGGCCACCTCGGTGGTACCGCCGCCGATGTCCACGATCATGCTGCCCGAGGCCTCCTGAACCGGCAGACCGGCACCGATGGCCGCGGCCATAGGCTCTTCGATGATGTAGACCGGCTTCTTCGCTCCGGCGGAGATCGCCGCCTCCTGCACGGCCCGTTGCTCCACGGGAGTGATGCCGGAGGGAACGCAGATCACCATTCGAGGTCGGATGAACCTCCCCGGAGACACTCTCTGGATGAAGTACCGCAGCATCTTCTCGCAAATGTCGAAATTGGCGATAACCCCGTCTTTGAGCGGGCGGATGGCCTGGATGTGAGCCGGAGTGCGCCCCAGCATCCGCTTGGCCTCTGAGCCCACTGCCAGAGGCACGCCCTCGTTGGTGACCGCCACCACCGAGGGCTCGTTGATCAGGATGCCCTCGCCGCGGACATACACCAGCGTGTTGGCGGTGCCCAGGTCGATTGCGACATCGCGGCCAACCAGACCGCTACTGGAAGAGAACCGCCGCTTCACCATGGGGCAAGGTTAGAACAGCCGATCCCGGTTCGCACACCGGCGTGAGTCGCAGGTCGGGAGGGAATTCGCACACCGGCAAACGCACGGGCGCGTCTCACAGTTCGGGGAAGAAGATGGCGATCTCGCGCTCGGCCGAGGCATTGCTGTCGGAGCCGTGGACCAGGTTCTCGGTGACCTCCAGCCCATAGTCGCCCCGGATGGTGCCGGGGGGAGATTCCAGGGGGTTGGTGGCCCCCATCATGGAGCGGACGACGGCATAGACATCCTCAGGCCCCTCGATCACCAGAGCCACCGACGGTGAGCGGCCAATGAATGCCACCAAGTCGGGATAGAACGGACGGTCCACGTGCTCGGCGTAATGGCGGGCAGCCAGATCGGAGTCGATAGTGACCATGCGCATGGCCGCGATCCGCAACCCCCGGGACTCGAACCGGGACACGATGGCACCCACCAGACCACGCTCCACCGCATCGGGTTTGCACAAAACCAGCGTCCGATTCACCGCCAGAACCCTACCGATCTCAACCCGCCATTCAACACCGCCAGAACCCTACTGACCTTGTGATGCCATGTGAAGACGGGCCGCACCCGCCGTGTAGAGAGAGCCGGTGACTACCACCGCGTCTTCCTCGGTGGACAGGGCCAGCGCCCGGTCCACCGCCTCGCTCACAGTGCCGGCCACCTCGGCTTCGATCCCTCGATTTCGGACCGCGGCGGCCAGACCGGCAGCGGGCAGGGCCCTCGGCCAATCAGGAGCGCAGCACACCACCAGATCGCAGCGGGCACCGGAGGCGCCGATGGCCGCCAGCATGGCATCGGGGTCCTTGTCGCTCATCATGCCCACCACCCACGTGACTGCGCCCAACACCGTGAACTGGTCGGCCAGCGTGTCCGCCGCCGCCGCCAGACCGTCGGGATTGTGGGCCCCGTCGATCACCACCAAGGGCTGGCGGGCCACCACCTCGAACCGGGCTGGCACCCTCACATCGCCCAAGGCGTCCAAGAGCGGCTCATCCAGCGCCTGACCCACCAGGGCTTCGAACCCGGCGATAGCCAGCGCCGAGTTCTGCCCTTGGTGGGCGCCGAACAAACTGACGTAAACCTGCTCGTAGCGGCTGTGGGAGGTGCGCACCGAGACCAGTCGCCCGCCCACCGCCGGCTGATTCTCCAGCAACTCGAAGTGCTGGCCGGCCGCCAGCAATTCTCCGGGGTTCTCCTGGGCGGCAATAGCCACCAGCTCGGGGGCCATGGGCCCCAGCACCGCGGTGGCGCCAGGATGGATGATGCCTGCCTTCTCTCCCATCACCTCCCGCTCCCAGCCAGGGCGGCCGTCGGTGTGGTCGCGGCCGATGTTGGTGATCACCGCCACCTCGCTGTTCACCACATTGGTGGCGTCGTAGCGGCCCAGCTTCCCCACTTCCACCACCGCCAAGTCCACGGCCACGTCGGCGAACCAGCGCAGGGCCGCCGCGGTGACCAGCTCAAACCACGATGGGGCTGCGCCCGCTGACTCTGCCGCCAGATGGCTCTCCACCAGCCGCAAGTGCCCGAGAAGATCGGCCAACTCGGAATCGCCGATGGGGTCGTCGCCCACGGCCATGCGCTCGTTGATGCGCTCGACATGGGGACTCGTGTAAGTCCCGACGGTCATCCCCCACGCCCCAGCCAGCGCGGCGATGAGCGCGGCCACCGAGCCTTTCCCGTTAGTACCGGTTATGTGGACTGCCGGGTAGTCGGCTTGGGGGTCACCCAGCGCCTCGAGCAGTTGGCGCATCGGGGCCAGCGACAGGCCGTCGGTATCGCCAGCAGTCGCTTCCAGATTGACGTGGCTGTCCAGCCACGCCTGGAGGTCAGCTAGCTTGGCGCCGGGACCGGTCGGTTGAACGGGCCTTGGCCGCATTGAGCAGCTGGGGGGTTTCCTCGCCGCGGACGGTTGCCGCGCTGACCACACACTGAACCACGTCGTCGCGGCTGGGCAACTCGTACATCACGTCGAGCAGCACCTCTTCCAAGATCGCCCGCAGCCCCCGGGCCCCGGTATTGCGGCTGAGGGCCAACTCGGCCACCTCGGCCAGAGCATCGTCGCTGATCACCAGCTCTACGTTCTCGAACTCGAAGAACTTGCAATACTGCTTCACCAGGGCGTTCTTGGGCTCCACCAGGATCCGCACCAGCATGTCCCGCTCCAGATGCGAGACCACCCCGACCACCGGCAGGCGGCCGATGAACTCGGGGATGAGGCCGAACTTGATCAGATCCTCGGGCTGGACTTGGTTGAAGAGCTGACCGTGGTCGCGCTCGGCATCAGAGCGGATCTCGGCCCCGAAGCCGACGCCGACATTTCCTACCCGGTTTTCGATGATCTGTTCTAAACCGGCGAATGCGCCACCGACGATGAACAGCACGTTGGTGGTGTCGATCTGGATGAACTCCTGATGGGGATGCTTGCGCCCACCCTGGGGCGGCACCGATGCAGTGGTCCCCTCCAGAATCTTCAGCAAGGCCTGCTGGACGCCCTCGCCGGAGACGTCCCGGGTGATCGACGGGTTCTCGCTCTTGCGGGAGATCTTGTCGATCTCATCGATGTAGATGATGCCGGTCTCCGCCTTCTTGACGTCGTAGTCCGCAGCCTGAATCAGCTTGAGCAGGATGTTCTCCACGTCCTCGCCCACATACCCGGCCTCGGTCAGCGCGGTGGCATCCGCGATGGCGAACGGCACGTTCAGCATCCGGGCCAGGGTCTGAGCCATCAGCGTCTTGCCGCATCCCGTGGGTCCGAGCAGCAAGATGTTCGACTTGGACAGCTCCACCTCAGGGTCGGAAGAGCCCATCTGGACCCGCTTGTAGTGGTTGTACACCGCCACCGACAAGATCCGCTTGGCGTGCTCTTGGCCGATGATGTAATCGTTCAAAAAGGAGTAGATCTCCTGGGGCTTGGGCAGCTCCTTGAATCCGACGTCGGTGCCTTCGGCCAACTCCTCCTCGATGATCTCGTTGCAGAGGTCGATGCACTCATCGCAGATGTAGACGCCGGGGCCGGCGATCATCTTCTTGACCTGCTTCTGGGTCTTACCGCAGAAGCTGCACTTCAAAAGTTCGCCGCCCTCTCCGAACTTAGCCACGGTTCCTGTCCCCCCTACCGGATGGCCGTAATGGGGCCGGCGGTCTCGACGGCGTCACGCGACGAGATGACCTCGTCGATTAGCCCGTATTCCTTGGCGTCCTCGGCCGTCATCACGTAGTCGCGGTCGGTGTCCTGCTTGACCTTCTCGAGATCCTGACCAGTATGGCGGGCCAAGAGCTGTTCAAGCTGGTCTTTGAGCCGCTGGATCTCCCGCGAGGCGATCTCGATATCGGAAACCTGTCCGGACGCCCCGGCGTAGGGCTGGTGGATCAGCATCCGGGAATGGGGCAGCGCCAGGCGCTTGCCGGGGGCGCCCGCGGCCAAGAGCACCGCGGCCGCCGAGGCCGCTTGCCCGAAGCAGATGGTGGTGATGTCGGGCTTCAGGTACTGCATGGTGTCGTAGATGGCGAACATGGCGTTGATGTCGCCGCCCGGACTGTTGATGTAGAGGTTGATGTCTTTGTCGGGGTTCTCCGACTCCAAGTGCAGAAGCTGGGCGCAGATGAGGTTGGCCACCGTGTCGTCGATCGGAGTGCCCAAGAAGATGATGTTCTCCTTGAGCAGGCGGGAGTAGAGGTCGAACGAGCGCTCACCCCGGTTGGTCTGCTCGACCACGACTGGCACCATGTAGTTCTGAGGGTTCATGTGGTTTGGCTCTCGATGGTGTTGGGGGGAAGGTCAGACTCGTTGTCGGGGTTCAGGCTAGACCGCTGAATGGGGTTTCCGTCGGGATCTTTTATCTCAACCCGCTCCAACACCCATTCCCGGGTCTTGCGCATCTTTGCGTCCAATCGTACCCCCTTGAGACTGCTTTCATCGGCAGCAAATACCGATGACTTGAGCTCGTCCACGGTCTGGCCCACCTGGGCGGCCAGCATGGCCAGCTCGAAATCCACGTCCTCATCGGTGGCTTCGATGGACTCCGCGGCGGCCACCGCCCGCAGAGCCAGATCGGTTTTCGCCTCCTGAAGGGCGGGTTCGCGCAGCACTTCGGCCATCTCCTCAGCGGTCTGGCCAATGGCCTCCAAATAGGCGTCCATCTCGATTCCCTGGCTGCCCAGGCGCATTTGGAGGGTCCGCAGGCGATGCTGGACTTCGGCGTCCACCAGGGCGTCGGGGATGTCGTCGGTCACCAGTTCGGCGAGCTGTTCTCCCACCTGGGTGCCCAAGGAAGCCAAGGCGTTGGCCCGCTTGGCCCGGGCGATGTTGTCGCTGACGTCGGTCCGCAGTTCTTCAGCGGTGTCGAACTCCGAGGCATCCTGGGCGAATTCGTCGTCGAAGTCGGGCAGAACCGTCTCCTGCACCTCTTTGACCAGGATGCGGAACCGCAACAGCCCGTCTTCGTCGGGATCGGGATGCTGGGCGTTGAACTCCAAGATTTCGCCCGCTTTAGAACCTCGGAGCTCTTCGTCGATCTCCGGCACCACGGCACCTTGGCCCACCTCGTAGGCGTAGTCGTCCACGGTGAGGCCCTCGACTTCCTCGCCGTTGTAGGTCCCGTAGATGTCCATGGTCACGGTGTCGCCGTCGATTGCCGGGCGGGGGACCGGGCCCAGCTCCCCGAACTGCTTGCGGAGCTGGTCCACCTGCTGGTCGATCTCCTCGTCGGTGGGCACCGGGCTGGGCACCTCGGCTTTGAGCTGGTCGTATCCGGTGACCGAGATCAGGGGACGCACCTCGACTACTGCGTCGAAGCTGACCGGTCCCTCCTCGGCCCCGCCAGTGATGTCGATCTCCGGCGGGGAGATCACGTCTACGTCGTGGTCGTTCACCGCCTGGGCGTAATACTCGGGAACAGCGTCGCTGAGGGCCTCTCCCCGAGCCGCCTGAGGGCCCAGCCGAGCCTCCAACACCCGGCGGGGGGCTTTGCCGGGACGGAACCCAGGCAAGCGCACTTGGCGGGCGAGCTTGCGGAAGGCCTCGTCGAGCTTCTGCTCGAATTCCTCGGCATCGATGTCCACCGACACCTTGACCCGGTTGTCGTCCAAGACCTCGACTGTGCTCCTCACAGGTGTGGCAGTTTACCGGCGACCCCTCGAATCCTCGTGTCGTAGCCGGTTGCCGGAACGGATGGATATCATGAACGACCAGCCCTGCGGGTGTAGTTCAGTGGTAGAACCCCAGCCTTCCAAGCTGATGACGCGAGTTCGATTCTCGTCACCCGCTCTCTTCGAAGTCCCACCTCTCCCGGGCGACCTCCACGATCTTCTCTGCTACCCAGGCGGACCCCGTGCGGTTGATGTGGACTCCGTCTTCTTGCCGCACCCGAACCGGGTCGCCGCCCCATGGCGGAGGGAGGCTCTCCTGATAGGGGCCGTCGCCGCCGAACAGGTCCCAGACATCCACCATGGTCACACTGGGGCGGACCAGGGTCACCGGCCATGAGATCTCGTTGATCAGTGGATTTCCGATGCTGAACGGCTCGATCCGGGCCGGGGGCAGGCCAACCCACACCACATGGCGGTGGGAGGCAGCAAGGGTGTCGAAAGTGATGTGCATGCGCCAGGTCCACTCAGACCGCCATGCGTCGGACCCTGGGATCAGCACCACTCCATCGGCTGACTGCATGGCCTGCCAGTCGTTTCCTCCCATGATCAGCACGACCAGCTCGGGGTCGTGTTCGGCCACGATTTCGAGGAACTCGGCTGGCCAGTTGAAGAAATCGGGCCGGGCCAGTCCGGTGCCGTTGCGCGAGTCCACAGTCACATCGAGCATCCCGCCGTCAACTGCCCCAGCCAATGCGTGACCGGGGTAGAAGGCCTGGCTGTCGCCAGCCACGTACACCCGCAATGGATCTTCAGGGGTGACGACGCGGATCTTTGGAGGCAGCAGCAGCTCGGGGTTGGCAGGGGGAAGAGGTGGCAGGGGCTCACCCGCATCGTCGAAGCCGAGCTGAAGATCGGGGGATGCTCCGGTCAGCTCGGACTCTCCGTTCGGGATGTCGCCACTCGTGGGCGTCGGGCTCCCGTCTGGGTCTGAGCTGACAACCGGAGTCGGGTCCCCGTCCGGAGCGGGACCTCCAGCTAGAGCCGGTGTCCCAGATTGGTCGGTGGGTCCGGGGTTTTTCTCTGCTTCGGGAATCGAGGGCTGGTCGTTCTGCGTCGGCGACTCCGTTTGTGCCGGGGCGCTAGTAGCCGCGGGAGCCGCAGAAGTGGCTGTCGGAGGCGCAAGGGTTGCCGTCGGCGCCGCAACCGACGACGACCTCCGCTCTCGAGCCAAGTTGGCGGCCACCGCCTGGATGCTGTCCACCTTTTCGCCAGCGTCGGTGCCCACTCCCCGGATGTCGGTGATGAGGTCGTAGGGCCGGTTCAACGCCAAGAAGTTGGCCACCTGGTCGACTCCTTCGGCCACCTCCAACCATCGGTCTCGGCTATCGCCCAGCGGCTGGCGCTCGGCGATCTCCACCAGCTTGCCGCTCACCAAGAACACCGCCAGCAACAGGCAGCCCAAGACTCCTGCTGTCATCCTCGTCACGCTGGAGGTGCCGCGTCCAAGTCCGGGGCCACCCATGTCAGTGCCGGTAGTAGCGATGTCGGAGCGGGAAGTGCTCATGTCAGAACTGGAAGTAGATGTAGTCGGCCACCCCTTCGGGGCCGAGGGCGACAACCACCATGATCCATACCGAGAAACCCACCGCGGTCAGGCCGAGCGGAGTTCTCTCCAGTGCCTCCGATCCCTTCTCGGACCAAGACCGGGGGAAGAACTGAGCAGCGAGGGCGGCCACGATGGCCAAGGCCACCAGTGGGTTCAGCAGCTCGGGTCCGGTGCCCCACCCGGTGAACAGCCGCAAAAGCACGTCGCCGGCGCGGCCCAGCGTCTCGCTGTTGAACAGCACCCAGCCCAGGCACACGAAGTGGAAGACCCAGAACCGCCGCACCCAAAGACGGGTGGTGTCTGACGGGGTCCAGCGCCAGCCCAACAGAGCTAGTTCCCGCGGTTTTGGGCCATGGCCGGTTCCGCTCCGCCATCGCTCCACCGCCAAGCCCGCCCCGTGGTAGACGCCCCAGATGATGAACACCCCGGCCGCGCCGTGCCACAGGCCCCCCAGGGCCATGGTGATGAGCAGGTTCCGGTAAGTGGCGAGGCGCCCCCGGCGATTGCCCCCCAGAGGAATGTAGAGGTAATCCCGCAGCCAGCGAGACAGGGTCATGTGCCATCGTCGCCAGAAGTCCTGAATGGAGTCGGACACGTAGGGGGCATCAAAGTTCTGGGGGAAGCGGAACCCCATCAGCAAGGCGATGCCGATGGCCATGTCGGTGTAGCCGGAGAAGTCGGCGTAGATCTGCACGGTATAGCCGTAGATCCCGGCGAGAATGTCCAGGGCACCGTGCTCGCCGGGAGATTCAAAGGCGTCTTTCACCACTGCTCGGGCCAGGAAGTCGGCGATGACCACCTTCTTGAACATGCCCCGTCCGATGAGCCTCACGGCGTGGGCCACCTCCGCCCGGTCGGGGCGGGCTTCGGAGCGCAGCTGGGGCATGAACTCGGTGGCCCGCACGATCGGACCGGCCACCAGCTGGGGGAAGAACGACAAGTAGACCGCGAAGTCGAGCAGCATTGCCTCCTCGGTGCGGCCCCGGTGAACATCAACCACATAGCTGATGGCCTGGAAGGTGAAGAACGACACCCCCACCGGCAGCACGATGTCGAGAGCGGGACTGGAGATTCCCAGGTTGCGGTCAAGGCTGTCGGTGAAGAAGTCGTAGTACTTGAAAAAGGCCAGAACCCCGAGCGAAAGCGTCACCCCGCCGGCCACCGCAAGCTTGCGAACCCGTTCGCTGTTGGCGCGCACGTTGATTGCGGCAGCAATCGCATTTCCCAAGGTCATGCCCACCAGCAGCAGCACGAAGCGAGCGTCCCAAGCGGCGTAGAACCAGTATGAGGCCCCCAGCAGAAACAGCTTCCACGGCACCGGCCACCGCCGCAGTGCCCATGCCACAGGCAGCACCACAGCAAAGAACGCAGCAAAGCTGAAAGTGGGAAAAAGCACCCTCGCCAACCTATAGCCAGCTAATGCCGGGCTACACAGCGCACCCAGGCGTCAACGATCTCCATGAATTTCGGAAAAAGCGCCCACGGCAGGATTCGAAGGCTTGTCGTTTTACCTAGTCAGCCAGGGGTTGGCCTCCCAGCCGATCCGGGGAGGGCAGTGGCGGGGGCGGGCCGAGAGGCTTTGTAGGGATCGGCCCAGCCCCCGCAACAGCACAAGCTAGGGGGCCACACCGGCGAGCTGGGGGACCGAGGAGGAGAAGGGCCATCGGCTGAGCTCTTGGCCGAGGCATCGGCCGGGCCGTGAGACGTGGACGCCTCCGGCGGCAGCCATCCGTCAACCCGAAGAGCAGATGGGCAGGTTAGTGGGCCTCTTGGCGCCAGCGGTGGTAGGCGGCCCAGATGACCAGCATCGGGGGCAGCACCACTACTGCGGCGATGAGCGAGTAGATGACGGTGATGGCAGTGAGCAGACCGAACTGGCCCATCGGCGCGATGGGGCTGAACATCAGCACCATGAACCCCAGCGCCGTAGTGAGCGCCGAGCCGATGAGCGCCCCACCGGTGGTGCTCATCGTGGTGTTGATGGCCTCGCTGATCGATTTGCCGTGGTCCACCTCTTCGATGAAGCGGTGGGTGACGTGGATGGTGTAGTCCACGCCGATGCCGATGGACAGCGCGGTGATTAGAGCAGTTATCACGTTGTAGCTGTAGCCCAGGAGCACCATGGTGCCCAGCACCCACACCAGCACCAGCAGGATGGGCAGCACCGACAAGATGGCCAGCATGGGCCGGAACTCGGTGATCCAGAAGAACAGGATCAGCACCGCCAAGGCGGCCAGGATGGTCAACATGATGGAGGTGGCCTGGCTCTCGGTGAGGCTGTCGGTAACCTCCAGTGAGGTGATCTCATTGGCCACCGGGGTGATGTCGTCGTCGCTGCCAAACCACAGCCCGTCCACGTCGGCGAACAGCTCGCGGGTGCGGTCGGCGTCGCCGGTGAGCGCGTTGAACTGCAAGATGGTGCGGTCGTCGCTGCCTGCCGCCCCCAGCGCCACTACCGAGTCGAAGCGATCTGGATCGTGGCTGCGCATCAACTCGAGCACGCGGTCGATGGTGTCGCTGTCGATGACGAGCGGGCTTGAATCGTCGGGCGTCAACTCACCTTGGATTTGGGCCTGCAATTCCGTGGGCAGGTCGGCGAAGTAGGTGCCCAGCGAGTTGGTGATAGCGCTGCTCACCGCCTCGGGCCGCTGAGAGGGGTCTTCGATGGCCGCAGAGAAGTCCAGCAGGTTGCGCAACGTGCGGTCGTCGGACAGATCGGATTCCACCAGTACGGTCACCGGCTCGGTGTTGCCGCCCAGGTTCTCGGTCATGAACACAGCGTCTTCTTTGCTCTCGGTGCCGTCGGGGATGAAGTCGGTGGAGTTGAACTCGGTGCCGAGCTGAGTGGTGAGCGCCATGAAGACCACGGTGACGATGCCGGTGGCCGCCAAGATGACCGAGGGGCGGCGCACCGTGGCGCCGCCGATGGACTGCACCAGCTTGCCGGCGCCGGGGATGGCCTGGTCGATGGGCCGGATCTGGGGTGTTTTGCCCTTGGCCTCGCCTCGGCGGTCCAACAGCGAGCGCGCCGCAGGAACCGCGGTCAAGAACACGGTCAGGCCGCTGAACACGCCCACCGCGGCCACCACGCCGAAGTCGGCCAGCCCCGAGATATCGCCGAACAGGTTGGTGAGGAAGCTGACGATAGTGGTCACCCCGGCCAATCCCAGGGGCAGCATCACCCCGGCCACCGACTTGGAAATGCCCTCGGTGGTATCGGCCCCTCCGGAGCGCACCTCGCGATAGCGGGAGGTGACCTGTATGCCGTAGTCCACGCACAGCCCGATGAGCATCACCGGCACCATCTGGGCCAGCACGCTGGGGGCTCCGATCAGGCCGAGTCCATCGGGGCCGAGCAGCCCTTGGAAGCCGAGCGCCCACACGATGGTGAGGATCAACCCGCCCATCGACAACAACACGTCGGATAGCTGCCGGTAGAACAGCACCAGCAGTACGGCGATCACCAGAAACGCCACCAGCATGAGGTTGCGGGTGGAACTCTGGCTGGAGTCGTCGGACTCCTTGTCGCTCTTGCCCTGAGAGGCGGCGCGGGCCGATTCCAGCTCGGCCAGCGGCACCTGCTTCACCGCCTCGTCCACCGTTAGCTGCGCCTCGGCCAGCCCGTCGGGGTCGCCGTAGGCGTTCACCGTGACGATGCCGATGCCGCCGATTACTCGGCCCGCATCGTCGCGGGCCACGATCTCGTCCAGGAACACGGCCAGCGCGGCGTTGGACTCGTCGGCGATGGCGGCGTCGATCTCCCCCTGCGGGACCGATGCCAGATCCATGCTGCGGGGGTCCCCACCGGGACCGGCGAGCATCTTGGCCAGCACATGGCCGGGCGATGTGGCCGGCCGGTCTTGGAACAGGTAGCCGGCCAGTTCCGGGTGGGCGGCGGCGGTGTTGGTGGCCGCGGCGGCATCCGCCGCGCCCGCGGGGCTCAGAACATTGCCCCGCAGCACCACCTGCATCACCTCGAGCTCAGCGGAGTCGGGAAAGCTCTCGGCCAAGTTGTCGATGGCCTCCACCAGCTCGCTGCCCTCGGGCAGGAACGCATCCTCCACGTCCGCGGTGTCGGAGGTTCTGGTGAAGCCAACCACCGCTATCACGGTCACCACCAGCATTGCCGCCAGCGCCGTCCACGGACGGAGCCCAACCCAACGACCGTAAACCTGGAACAACTTGCTCATGCCTGTCCGCCTGTTATCGCCTTGAGTGGCTGTTTCCAACCCTCGTGAAGGTTACAGGACAACGGTGTCAATTTCGGACACAAGCCCAAGGCTTCGATCCGAGTCCAACCGCGCGCCAACAACAGATTCGGCGGCGTGTGCAAGAGCCTAGAACTCAACCACCGTGAGGTCGTCGCCCACGATTATCTCACCCTCGAAGTGCTCGGCGGCCAGCGCCCGCCACTCATCCTCTTGGCCCGCGGGCAGCGACGGGATGTAGTGGGTCAGCACCAACCGGGCCACCCCGGCCCGCGCCGCGGTCCGCGCCGCGTCCTGCACCGTTGAGTGGTAGTCCAAGATGTCGAGGAACCGCTCGGAGGGAACGAGCCGCACTAAGTCGTCGCGCATCACGGTCTGCACATAAGCGTCGGCCCCATCGCACAGCTGGTCGAGCTCGTCGCAGGGAACTCCGTCGCCGCCCAGCACTGCCACAACGCCCTCATGCTCCACCCGGAATGCCACTGACGGCTCCACCGGTGCATGGTTGGTCCGCCCCACTATGACCGCGGCTTCGCCCACCTCAAAATGGTCTCCCGCCAACACCTCTTCCACCTCCACAATGGGTTCCCAGGTGAGATCGTCGTGGTGGGCCAGGCGGAAGCTGATGTCGGGGCCGAGCATGGCCAACAGGCCGTCTGCCATCTCCTTGGTGCGGACCGGGCCGTACACTTTCAGCGGCGTGGGCTCGCTGCTCATCGTCCAGTGCATCGAGACCACGTCGTTGAGCGAGCAGATGTGGTCGGAGTGCAGGTGGGTGAGCAGAACGGCATCCAGCCCCAGCGGCAGCACCCCGGCCGCCACCAGCCGCATCAGCGCCCCCCGCCCCGCGTCCACCATCAGCGTCGTGGTGCCGGCCTCAACCAGCGTTGCCGGCCCGGCCCGGTTTGGATCGGGCAGCGGCGTTCCCGTACCGCAAAGTGTCACCTTCATAGCTTGAGCCGATCCTAGGCCAAAGACTCCGCATTCTGCCCCCACCCGGTAGCCAAACCCGAGCCACACCCGCACAATACCCGCCGACACCGAACACCCCCGAGGCCCTGGGCGCTCTCTCGGCCGCTGTGGCGGCTATGGCGGCGCTGTGGGCGCTGCGGGGTAGCTTGGCCTCATGGCAAAACTCACCTCCCTGCCCGCAGCCGCTACGGCTCAGGGGAATCGAGCCGAACGCCGCCGCTGCTCTCGGGGTTCTTTTTGCTCAAGTACCGCGTCGCCTGGAAACAGGCGACCGCAACGAGCAAGCCGGCCGCTCCCCAAACGGTCACGCCCCTGGTCAAAAGCCAAGCTGGGCTCACAAGAATCCACAAAATCAGCCCGTACAGCGTGATGTCGGATTTCAGGACTCGGAGCGTTCTGGTTTCGCGCTCTGCGGGGGCGTCGCCCGAGCTGCGGCCTCGTCGTGTCGCCGCTCCCTCTCCAGGTATTCCCGAGCTGGCCCCAAAGCAGTACCGTCGGGGCGCTGCGGAGGGGTTTGACCGCTCACGCCCCCCAGCTTAGGCGCGCTGTGGTGGTGGGCTTCCCGGCCCGGCTTGCTAGCTTGTGATGTGAACAAAAGCCGGTTTTTGGCGGTATTTCTGGTTCTGGGGGTGGTGGCCTCGGCGGCCGTGGTGACCGGTGGCTCAGCGGCCGCCCAGTCTATGGGCGACGTGGCGGCCTACGACAGGCTGATCGCTGACCAAGAGGCCCTCTTGAACGTGTACCGCTGCCGGTTCGGCGTCGATACCCACGCCGTCCCCGGAGGCTGCGCCGACGGCGCACCCGCACAGCCCGCCGCCCCGCCAGGCGACTTCCAAAGCACCCCCACCGCCCAAGACATCGAAGCCCGCGACCAGCTCATCGCCGCCCAAGAGAACCTGTTGAACGCCTACCGCTGCCAACACGACATCGACACTCACATCGTCCCCGGAGGCTGCGCCGACGGCGCTTCCGCCCAAACCGGCGACACCGCCGGCCGCTACACCGCCATCTCAGCCGGCCAGAGCCATTCGTGCGCCATCGACACCGCGGGTGCCATCAAGTGCTGGGGCTTGAACGCCGCTGGCCAGGCCGATGCGCCGGAAGGGGGCGGCTACACCGCCATCTCCGCCGGCTGGGACCATTCGTGCGCCATCGACACCGCGGGAGCCATCGACTGCTGGGGCGCCAACGGGGCTGGCCAGGCCGATGCGCCGAAGGGGGGCGGCTACACCGCCATCTCCGCTGGCCCTGGCTCGTTTTCGTGCGCCATCGACACCGCGGGAGCCATCGACTGCTGGGGCTGGAACGGGGCTGGCCAAACTGATGCGCCGAAAGGGGGCGGCTACACCGCCATCTCAGCCGGTCTCAATCACTCGTGCGCCATCGCAACCGACCAGACCATCGCCTGCTGGGGCGTCAACGCGGCTGGCCAAACCGATGCGCCGAAAGGGGGCGGCTACACCGCCATCGCCGTCGGCTGGGACCATTCGTGCGCCATCGCCGCCGACCAGACCATCGCCTGCTGGGGCGCAAGCGGCCTCGGCCTAACCGATGCGCCGGAGGGCCGCTACACCGCCATCTCAGCTGGCTCTGGCTTGTTTTTGTGCGCCATCGACACCGCGGGCGCCATCAAGTGCTGGGGCGCAAACGAAGACGGCCAAACCGATGGGCCGCAAGCACCAGCGGCAATCACGCCGGCTAGCGGCGCTGTTCTCATAGAGGTTCCCGCCGACGCCCCGGAGGGAAGGTGCGCTGAGCAAGCCTCGCGGGGCGGCTACGCCTGGGAGAATTGCGCTTGGGAGCCGTACCGGGATAACCCAGAGCACAACCGGGCATTGTCCGACGCCGACGCCGATGCTTTGATCGGGGTGATTTGGGAGGAAGTCGAAGTGGAGGGCAAACCGGCCGACCCGCCGACAAGCGCCCTGGTTCCGACGAACGCCGCCACCGCCTGCGCTCTCGGCGGCGTTGTCTTGGGCTGCTACGACTTCGAGGCCCACCACATCACCCGCTCAGACGCTTTCACCGAGACGCTGTTGCACGAGGTGGCCCACGCCTTGATGAGAGACCACCCCTCAGTAGCAGAGTGCGACCAGGCCACCTTCGACAGCGAGCTTCAAGGGTGCTTCCACAACGACGTTTTCCGCTGCGTGGCCGACCACCTTTTCACCGAGTATGCGGGCATCCCCACAGCGGGAGTTTGCGGCACGTCGGAAAGCTCAGACGATCCGGCCTGCCTGCCGTTCCTTGAATTTGAGGGCCTCGTTACCTCGTGCTTGGTGGAAGGCACGTCTTGGGTCCGGCTCGAAAGCCTCAATCCGGGGTTTCTGTATGTCCACAGCTTCCTCCTCTCAGAGAGCAACACTTTCGACCACCCCTACGACGACGACACCCCGACGCTCAATATCCTTTGCGAGGACGGTTCGCTCAGCGTTTTCGTTGACTTCGACGGCCAACGCATAAGCGGCCAACAAGCGCTCAGCGGCAAAATCCCCGTCTACTACGAACGCGACGGCTCGCCCCCGCACCCGCTGGAAAACGTGCTGTGGGAGGAATCCGAAAACAACGAACACGCACTCGCCCCCAACCCCATAGAGTTCGCCGATTGGCTGACCGCAACCCAAGAACTCACCTTCACAGCGTGGAACCACGATGAGTCTCTGATCGGCACAATCGTTTTCGACACCACCGGCGCAGCCAGAGAAATCAACCGGGTTCTAAGCGCCTGCGGAATGAGCTTCTATCGGCCGCCCAACCCGACCCCCGCAGCGCTGGCGGCCCCTGGGCGATAATGGGGCTGTGGGGGTCTTACGAGAGAACTACAAAAAGATGCCCTGGTATGGATACCCGCCCATCGTCTGCGGGGCGATGACCGGCGAAATCAGAGATGGGCTAGCCGGTCTGGGCCTCTCCCCCCTCTACCTGGTGCTCTGCACTTTCAGCATCGTGATTTTTGGCTCCTATCTGGTTTTCCGCGCCGGGAAATGGTTGAGCCATCGCTTCCGCGCGCTCGAAAGCGACCGCGAAGACATCGACATTTTCGGCCGCCCCGACCCCTAGGCCAGCCAGCGGCCCCGGCCCGCCCGCTCCCCTACAGTGGGGGGATGGCCCGAAGCGTTGTGAACCGCGCAGCCAAGCTGGCAGAAGTGGTGATAGGAGAGAGCAGCCCTGAAATCTCAAGCCCAGGCGCTCGAGCTTGGGAGCGCTGGTGGGGCCACCAGATCGCCTTTTTGGCACTCCTTCTCGTTATCTCCGCTTCCATGCCCTGGTTCGCAGACCGGCTCGATTCTGCGGGGCTGCCTTTTCCCGCCAGCTTGGTGGCCGGTGTCGTCGCGGCTGTGGTGGCGGGGGGGCTGGCCCGCCATGCGGTCGCTGTGTGTGAAGACGCTGCTAGCCGATGGATCAAACAGCGATGGCCGCGCCAGACCGCCGGGAGCCGCCAGTGAGCTACCCGCAGCTGGCCATCGAGCACTTGCCGCCCTACCCGAAACGCCTGGAAATCATCATCACCTTGCAAATGGTGGGCTGCGGAATGGTGGTAACCGAATGGCTCGGCCCCTATTGGGTGTGGCTCCCCTTCGCAGGGGTTGTCCTGGTAACCACGCTCGGCCTGTATGACTGGCGACCTCCCTTGAGACCCGCCCCAATCGGCAGCGGTGTATATTGGGCGGTATATCCAGCAGGGGACTCAGCTTTATGACTGCCATCGAATCCCAACCAGGAGTGTCGGATTATTCGCAACTGCGGGATGTCTACTCAGAGCCGCTGCCGCGGGCCTCGCAGAAGGTGCTCGACCATTTGGACGCCCACTGCCGCAGGTTCATCGAGATGTCGCCGTTTTGTGTCATCAGCTCCACCGGCGCAGACGGCCGAGCCGACGCCTCGCCCCGGGGCGACCCGCCCGGGTTCGTGAAGGTCGTCGACAGGCACACCCTGTTGTTGCCCGACCGGCCCGGCAACAACCAAGTCGACACCATGCAGAACATCTTGAACCACCCTGTTGTGGGGCTGCTGTTCCTCGTACCCGGCATGAACGAGACGCTGCGGGTATGCGGCTCAGCGGAGATCGTCACCGACGAGCAGGTCTTGGCCCCGCTCTCGGTAAGCAGCCGAGCGCCGAAATCGGGGCTCAAAATAACGGTCAAGGACGCGTTCTTGCACTGCGGGCGAGCGCTGCTCCGCTCCCGGCTATGGGATCCCGAGGTCCAGATCGACCGCTCCAGCTATCCCACCTACGGCCAAGTGCTGGCCGAGCAGATCGCCGGAGCCGACGCCGAGGCCATCGACCGCGACGAACAAAATGCCAACCGAGAAAAGCTCTACTGACGGAGCGCCTCGTCGAATAAATCAGACGAGGCCGCATTGGCGGGCTCGGTTGAGGATGACCTCAAAGAGGCGGGTGGCGGCGGCGACCATCAGGCCCTTGTAGTTGGCCGCGCCTAGTCCCTGGGTCTCGGCTTCGGCGACGGGGCGGATTTGTCATTGGGGGAGGCATTGCAGGCCGACGAGTTCTTCGGACACCTGCCAGAGCCGTGTGGCCGTTTCCCGGTTCTTCGCGGCCGCCGATGGCTTCACTCGGGTTGGGTGGCCGCGCAGTTGACCCCAGCGGTTGGGGCCGTAGTAGCCGCCGGGCTCGGCGTCGGGGGAGGTGGCCGCGAACAGGGTGGTCAGCGCTCCTTGCGAGACTGGCATGGCGAACAGCGGGTTCCAGACCTTGAGGACTCGGCTGTGGCGCAGGATGCCGGTGCGGCTGAAGCCGGGATGCGACGCCACCGACAGCATCTCAATGCCGGCGTCGTCGATGCGCCGTTGCAGCTCGAAGCAGAACAACAGGTTCGCCAGCTTGCTCTGCGCGTAGGCCGCCGCAGCCCGGTAGGGGCGCGATTCCCACTGGAGGTCGTCGAAGCAGACCTCGCCCATGCGGTGGGCGTGGCTGGACACGGTGACCACCCGGCTCTCGGCGGTGGCTCGCAGCAGGCCCATCAGCCGGGCTGTGAGCGCGAAGTGCCCGAGGTGGTTGGTGCCGAACTGAAGCTCGAAGCCATCCGCAGTGCTCGACGCCGGAGGCACCATGACGCCCGCGTTGTTGACGAGCAGGTCTAGCCGCTCAAAGCGGCCGCAGCACCAGTCCGAGAACTCGCGCACCGAGTCCAAGTCGCCCAGGTCCAGCCTGGCGACATCCACATCGCCACGACCGCTCTCATCGCCGATGGCCTCGGCGGCAGCGGCACCGCGCCGAAGGTCGCGACAGGCCACCACTACCAGCGCACCCCGCCGGGCAAGCTGCAACGCCGTCTCGAGGCCCAGGCCCGAGCTCGCGCCGGTCACAACCGCCACCTTGCCCCCCCAGCCCAGGCATATCGACCGCCGTCCACCTGCGCCTGCCCAAAACCCCCGACCCCCTGACTCGCCCCCACCCTAGACGACCCTGAAAACCACACACCGCGAACCGCCGCCTGCCAAGGGGGCGGCGTGCTCCGGTATGGAACTTCCCAATGATCTATCCTGTTGCTTTGTCCCTACACGGGAGGCGATGTCTGTCGTGACGACGGAGCGATTCGAAGTGCCGCCAGCAGCGGTTCCGGCCCGGCGCACCCCTAGTTTCACAGCAGAATCCATGCCGCCCGCGCTCGGTCGTTCCCACCTCACCTCAGTGTGGGCCGAGTTGGTAGTGGAGGAAGGCTCGGTGCAGTTCACCGACGAAACGTCGCGCAACGTAAACGCAACGGCAGGACAGCGCACCCCCATACCCCCCGACATCCACCACCACATCGAGCCAGCACAAGACGCGGTGTTCCATATCCAGTTCTACCGCTGAAGTCACACCCGCACAGTGTCGATATCATGCTCCACAAGGCGCTCGACATATCCGTCCAGCTGTGCTCGGGCCCGCGGCCTGAAATAGCCCTTGGTTGCCGTCGATGGCTTCTGGGGATGCGGTGTAGCCGCGTGCTGCGAATGAGAGATCGCCCACGTTGCGCAGCGTTCGCACGTCGCGCTCTAGGTCTAGACAAACACGGCTGATTCAAAATCTAATTTTGAAACAGCCACAAACCCCGCGGCGAATGCCCACCCGAAGGCGACCTCATCCTGCGAATCGGCCCCGTCAGTTGATGAGGCCGCATTGGCGGGCTCGGTTGAGGGTGACTTCGAAGAGGCGGGTGGTGGCGGCGTCGATCATCAGGCCCTTGTAGTTGGCCGCGCCTAGTCCCTGGGCCTCGGCTTGGGCGACGGCGTCGATCACCCCTTGGGCCTCGGCGATCTCCTCCGGGGTTGGGGCGAACACCCGGTTGGCCACCTCGATCTGACTGGGGTGGATGCACCACTTGCCCACGCCGCCCAGCATCGAGAACGTGGCCGCGCTCTTCTCATAGCCCTCCGGGTTGGCGAAGTTGGCGTACGGCCCGTCGATGGCGTCGATGCCCGCGGCCCGGCAGGCCACGACCATGCGGGTGCGGGCGTAGTGCCACACATCGCCGGGATAGCGCAGGGCGGCGTCGCCGTCGGTCACCCCTATGTGGCCAAGTCGCATCCCCTGGCTGGCCGACAAATCGCCCACCCCCAGCGTGAGAGCCTCCAGGCGAGGGCTGCACCGGGCGATCTCGTCCACCGTCTGAATCGCCTCCACCTCCTCCACCAGGCACTCGATGCCGATCCGACCCACCTCGAGGCCCAGCTTGAGCTCGAGCTGGGTCAACATGTCGTCCACGAACCACACCTCGCGGGGGCCCTTGATCTTGGGCACCATGATCACGTCGATGTTGGCTCCGGCGCCGGTGACCACCTCGGCGATGTCGTCGTGGCACCACTGGGTGTGAACGCCGTTGATGCGGTAGGAGCGGATCTTGGTGCCCCAGTCCAACTCGTTGAGCCCGGCGATGATGTTCTGGCGGGCGTCCACCTTGGCCGACGGGGCCACTGCGTCCTCGAGATCCAAGAACACCATGTCCGCATCGCTCTGCGCCGCCTTGGCGATCATCTTCTCGGAGTGCCCCGGAGTGGACAGCTCCGAGCGCCGCACCCGCACCGGCATCTGGCGTTCATAACTGCTCATTGGACCTCCCTGGTCTCGGTTTCGGTTTCGGGAATGGCCGCCCCCCAGTGGCTGCGGCGCTTGATGAGCACCAGGCGCTCCAACTCGCACACCACCTCGCCGTGCTGGTTGCACCCCCAGTGCTTGAACCGCACGATACCGGCATCGTCGCGGTCGGGGGCATCGGCGGTATCCAACACCTCGGTGTAGGCGGTGATGGTGTCGCCGTGGTGTACCGGTTTGGAGAACCGCACCGCGTCGAGCCCGAGCTCGCTCAGAGCGTTCTCGGCGGTGTCCTGGCTGGAGAGCCCCACCGTCATCGACCCGGTGATGAGCCCGAACACCAGTCGGCCGTCGCCCAGGGGGGAGCCGGCCAATATCTCTTCGTTCCAATGCGTCTGAGCGGTGTTCATCACCTGCTTGGAGATGTAGTTGTTCTCCACCTCGTCGATGGTGGCCGAGCGGGCGTGGCGCATCCGCTGCCCCACCGCGAAGTCCTCGAAGTAGTTGTTCGAGCCGGTTAGAGAGGACAAATCGCTCATAGTCTTGTTCTAGCGCAGCGGGGATGGGGGGAGCAGGTGATCGGAGATGATCCGCTGCATGATCTCGCTGGTTCCCTCGAAGATCTTGGTGAGCCGGGCGTCGCGCCAGTAGCGCTCGACGGGGAAGTCGGTGGTGTAGCCCGCGCCGCCGTGGATCTGGAGCGCCTCTGAGGTGACCTTCTCCGACATCTCAGCGGCCAGATACTTCACCATCGCCGCCGCCATGTCAGGCTTCTCCCCTGCGTCGGCGCCGGCCGCAGCCTGGTACATCAGCGCCCGACAGGCCTCAACCTCTGAGGCCATCTTGGCGATCTTGAAGCGGGTCACCTGGAAGTCACCGATGGGGCGGCCGAACTGCTCTCTCTGCTGGGCGTAGGCAATGGAGTCCTCCAGTGCGCCACGGGCCAGGCCGATCGACCGGGCCGCGGTGTGGATGCGGGGCGTGGCCATGGCCGCCGCGGTCTGCCTGAAGCCGATGTCGTCGGCCGTTTCGGCCTTCTGATAGCCGATGAGGCAGTCGTCGGGCACAAAGCAGTCGTCGAACGACAGCTCGAAGGTGCGCCAGCCGTGGTAGCCGATCTTCCTGATGGGGCTGCCCGACACCCCTTCGGGGAATGCTCCCGGCAACTTGTGGACAGCGAACTGGCGGATCCCGGAGTGGCGGTTGTCGGGGTCGTAGGGCTTGTTGCGGGCCACCACCAGGATGCAGTCGGCCTGGTCGGCGAAGGTACACCACATCTTCTGGCCGTTGAGCAGCCAACCGCCCTCGGTTTTTTCGGCCCGGGTGCGGATCGAGGCGATGTCGGAGCCGGCACCGGGCTCCGACATGGCGAAACAGCCCAGCCATTCGCCCTTGGCGGCCAGCGGGAGGTACTTCTCGCGCTGGGCGGGGTCGAGTGAGAGGGCGATCCCGGCGCGGGCGATGATGCTGGCCACGCTCATCCAGGCTCGGGAAAGCTCCTCGGTGATCAGGGCATACTCGAACACGCCGAGGCCGAGACCCCCGTAGGGCTCCGGCACCATGACCCCGAAGAACCCCAGTTCGCCCATCTCGGCGCGCAGCTCGTCGGGGATGAGACCGTGCTCGGGGTCGAGGCGGTTGGCGATGGGCAGCACCCGGCTCATGGCGAAGTCGCGGGCCATCTCCTGGATCGCTGTCCGCTCGTCGGTGCGGTAGGGCGCCGGGATCGGGGGACGCGGGTCCACCAGGGCGCGGGGCATCTTCAGTCGCCCTTTGGGGGGCGCCTTTTGGCCACCAGGTTGGTGCGCTGGTAGTCGACCACCAGCTCGCCGTGTTGGTTGTGGGCCTCGGTGTGCCAGGTGACGATCCCGGTATGGGGTCGGGTCTTCGACTCGCGGGCCTCGACCACCTTGGAGGAGGCCGTGAGCGTGTCGCCCGGATGCACCGGGCGGTGGAATCTCACTTTCTCCATGCCCAGAAAGGGGCCGCCGATCTCGCTCAGGTCTTCCACCGAGAGTCCGACCACCGTACACAGCACCAGCATCGGGTTGACCACCACATCAGGATGGCCGTGCGCCTTGGCGAACTCGGCGTTGAGGTGCATCGGATTCCAGTTGCACGTCGCCGTGGAGAACAGGGCGTTGTCGCCGGCGGTGATAGTGCGGCCCCAGTGGTGGGCAAACTCCCGCCCCTCGGGAAAGTCCTCGAACTGGTGGCCATGGACAACTATAGGGAAGCTGTCGAAATCAGGCTCGCCCATCACCGCCCGACGCTAACAACCAAGCCCCTCCACAACAAGCAGCCACCATGAACCTCACCGCCCATCCTCTTGACAGGGGGTGATTCGCGGTCAAGCATGGGCCGGTGACCGTTGAGGGTGTTGCCGCGCTAGGAGCTTTTCACAGCAGGATCGTCGAGGTGGCCCGAACCTTCTCGGATGCCGAGTGGATAGCTCCTTCGGCCTGTCCGGGCTGGCGGGTGCGGGATGTGATCGCCCACATCGGAGCGGGTGCCCGCAGCGTGATCGACCCGCTGCCGGTGCCCGAGGACAGGCAGCCGCTGCCCGCCAATCGGGAGCGGGAGCACGATGTGCATGTGGACATCCGCCGAAGCTGGACGGTCGCCGAGGTGATGGAAGAGTTCGAGCAGTTCGGCGCCGAGCGGCTGGAGCGACTGCCGGGGCTTCAAGAGGAGCCGCTCGCCTCCACCGAGATCGAGATACCCGGGCTGGGCACCTACCCCATGCACGCCGCAGCCAACGGGCTGGCCTTCGACTGCTTCTGTCACCTCTACCACGACATCACCACTCCGGCCGGCCCTATCCAGCGGGAATTGCCGGCACCGACCCACGAGGAGATGCTGCCGGTGGTGCAGTGGATGATGTGGGGGCTGCCCCAGATGCAGGGCCCCGAGCTGGACGACTCCCTGCTGGCGCCCGTCACCATTCGCCTGACCGGCCCCGGCGAGAGCGAGTGGACGGTGCGCCGACCCGACCCCGCAGGCGGGCTGGTGGTGGAATCCAGCGGGGGTGCAGAGGTGGTGGTGTCGTCGACGGCAGTAGACTTCGTGTCGTGGGGCACGGGCCGCGCTGCGTGGCACACTACATGCGAGGTGGAGGGCGACATGGCCGTGGCCACCGCGTTCTTGTCCACCCTGGACATTGTGTGACAGGGCCATCGCTTGACAAAGCCCTGGAAAACTCCTAATTCACAAAACTATGACTGTTACCGCTTCCGACCTTGATGAATTTGACGATGACCGTCACCGCCCCTGACCCCGTTGAATTCGCGGCGGCCTGTGCCGCGGACGGCGAGATGCGCTTGGCGGTCCGCCATTGGACGGGCGGGCTGCGGTTGGGCATCGGCAACTCGTGGACCGGCTTCACCGTTGCCGACGGAGAGATCAGCGCCGGTGTGCCTGTCGAGGGCGACGGGGTGATCGCCATCACGGGGCCGACGGAGCTGTGGGCGCCGCTGATGGAGGCCATACCACCCCGGTTCGCCCAGATCTCGGTGCTGCTGGCCCTCGGCGAGATGGGCCTTCAGCGGGGCCAAACCGACCCGCTGCTGCTGTGGCAGTACCTGCCCGCAGTAGAGCGGGCCAGCGAGCTGTTGCGAGCGCCCAGCGCCGGCCGCCCAACAGAGGTGGACGAGAGCGGCCCCATGCCCCGCCACGACAGCCCGGTGGGCCGCTACATCCACCTTGAGATCGACGGGCTCGACCACCGCGTCTACTACGAGGAGGCGGGCTCGGGCATCCCCCTGCTCTGCCAGCACACCGCCGGGGCCGACAGCATCCAGTACCGGCACCTGTTCGAGGTGGCCGAGATCACCGACCGCTTCCGCCTGGTGGCCTATGACCTGCCCTTCCACGGCAAATCGGTGCCGCCGGTGCAAAAGCCCTGGTGGGAGCAAAGCTACGAGCTGCGCGGGGAGTTCTTGCGACAGGTGCCCCTGGCTCTGGCAAAGGCGCTGGGGCTGGAGCGGCCGGTGTTCATGGGCTGCTCGGTGGGCGGTTTGCTGGCCTTGGATTTGGCGCTTCGCCATCCCGGCGAGTTTCAAGCGGTCATCGCCCTCGAGGGGGCGCTGCACATCGGCGGCAGCCGGGACGAGTTCTTCGGCTTCTGGCACCCGCAGGTGAGCAACCACTCCAAGGCCCGGATGATGGAGGGGCTGTGCTCGCCCACCTCGCCCCTGCCCTATGTGAAGGAGGTGTCGCAGGTGTACTCCTCCGGCTGGCCACCCGCGTTCTTGGGCGACCTCTTCTACTACATGGAGGACTACGACATCCGCGACCGGGCTGGCGATATCGACACCAGCGCCACCGCGGTACACATCATGAACGGCGAGTACGACTACACCGGAACCGTCGAGGCGGGCCGGGAGGCGCATCTGGCCATCGCCGGATCCACCCACACCGAGATGGCCGACGTGGGGCACTTCCCGATGCAGGAGAACCCCGAGGCATTCGTGCGGTACCTGCTGCCGGTACTGGATCAGATCGAAGCCCGGGCCGCTCGACCCAATTGACACAAGCAGAACAGGAGAGGGCTTTGGGAGCGAAAATCAAGGGAAGGCCGGTGGTGGTCACCGGCGGCGGCAGCGGCATCGGAGCGGCGCTGGCCCTGGAAGCCGCAAACCGCGGCGCCGGCCACATCACGGTCTCAGATGTAGACCTCGAGGATGCCCAAGCGGTGGCCGAGAGCATCGCCGCCCAGGGCGGTGCCGCGGCGGGCTGCCGATGCGACGTGACCGACGCGGCGGCCGTGGAAGAGCTGGCCCAAGCCGTCGCCGCCGAACATGGCGTTCCCGCCCTGGTCTGCGCCAATGCCGGGGTGATGTCGGCGATGGCGCCGCTGCTTCACACCGCTTCGAGCGACACCGAATGGGTGGTGAGGGTCAACGTGCTGGGCACCATCAACACGCTCCAGAGCTTCGGTCGGCTCATGGCCGACGGCCAACAACAGGGCTGGCTCATGGCCACCGGCTCGGAGCACTCCGTGGGCGTTCCCCACGCCAACGCCGGCGCCTACACCGCATCCAAGCACGCGGTGCTGGGCATGTGCGACGTGCTGCGAGCCGAGCTTCCCGACCACGTTGGGATCAGCGTGGTCTGCCCCGGCCTCACCGTGAGCAAGCTGTGGAACGCCACCCGCCGGCGTCCCCAGCAATACGGCGGCAACGCCGACAGCGACCCGGGCGCAGGGGTGTTCACGGAGCAGATGGGCATGAGCGCCGAAACCGTCGCCCAGCGGGCCTTCGACGCAATAGCGGAGGGCCATTTCCTGATCCCCACCCACTACCACGCCCGCGCCTACGCCCAGCAGCGGGCCGACGACATGGCCGAGGCCTACGACCGCCTCGCCGAAATCGACACCGCCGACTACGACCTCAACAGAACCGTCGCCGCATTCCTGACAGCAGCGGCAGAAGACCAAGAAGCCAGATAAGCCAAGAAGACAGATAGGAGAAGCCCATGATCCTCAAGCCCGGTGACATCAACCTCGCCAGCAGCGGCGACATGGTGAAGGCAGGAGGCGTGCCCTTCGAGTACCTCGCGGTGCTTCGGCGGGAGGCGCCGGTGTTCTGGAACCCGCCGCCGGTGGACGGCGCCGTCCTGCGAGACGTGGAGGACTACAAGCCCTGCGGCTTCTGGGTGCTGAGCAAGTACGACGATGTTGCAGCGGTGTCCAAGGACACCGAGCGCTTCTCGTGTTGGGAGAACGCCATCTTGTGGATAGACGTCAAGCAGAGCCCGATGGCCCTTGCCGCGCAGCGAGCGGGCCTGATGGGCATGGACCCGCCCCAGCACACCCAGTTCCGGCGACTGGTCCAGCCGGGGTTCACCCCCCGGTCGGTGGCGGCGATGGAGCCCCACATCCGCGAGGAGGCCGCGAAAGTGGTCGGCGAGCTGGCAGAGCGCGACCGGGCGGAATTCGTGTTTGAGGTGGCCGCAGAGCTGCCCATGATCCTGCTATGCGAGTTGATGGGCGTGCCCCAAGACCGGCGCAATGAGTACCTCGAGTTGGGCAACGCCACCGCCAGCTTCGAGTTCAACGAGAACTTCGTCGAGGATCAGATCAACCTGTTCCTTTTGCTCGACGACATCGTCAAGACCCGCAAAGACGCTCCAGACGACACGCTGGTCTCGAAGTACGTCCACGGGGAGGTGGACGGCCGCAAGCTCGCCGAGGGAGAGATAACCCAGTTCTTCCAGACCCTGTCGATTGCGGGCCACGAGACCACCCGCAACACCACCGCCCACTTCGTCCGGCTCATGGACGAGCACCCGGACCAGAAGGCGCTGCTGCTCGAAGACCTCGAGGGCCGGCTCCCGAACGCCATCGAAGAGGTGCTCCGGTTCTCGCCTCCGGTCATGCAGTTCTGCCGCACGGCCACCGAGAACGTAACCCTCCGCGGCGCCGAAATCGCCAAGGGCGACAAGGTCTACATGTCCTACATATCCGCCAACCGCGACGAAGACGTGTTCGAAGACCCGGAGCGGTTCGACATCCTGCGCCCGAACGCCGACAAGCACCTCGCCTTCGGCACGGGCGCCCACTTCTGCCTGGGCGCCAGCCTGGCGCGGCTCCAACTCCGCTGCATCCTCAGCGAGCTCTACACCCGCCTGCCCGACATCGCGCTGGCCGACGCGCCGACGCCGATGTACAGCGCCTGGTTCAACGCGATCACCGAGATGCCGGTGCTCACCTGTCCTGCCGCCTCCGGCTGAGGCGGGCGACCGCCGCCCTGAGACGCCCATGGATCGCGATTTCCCCGACTTCGACCGGTCGTTCCTTCCCTACCTGAACGATGCCTTCCGAACCTACGCCCACCAAGTCTGCGCGATCCATGGAGACGACCGGCTGACCTACGCCGACCTCGACGCGCTATCTGCCCGGGTGGCCAACGCGCTCCAGCGCTGCGGGTTCGCCCCGGGCGACCTCGGCGGGGTCTACAGCGCCAACAGCATCACCGCGTTCGCCGTTGCCCTCGGCATCCTGCGGGCCGGGGGTATTTGGGTTCCCATCAACCCGCGCCACTCGCCGGCCGCCAACATCGAGGTCCTGTCGCGCTTCGGGTGCGGTGTGCTGTTCCACCAGCCGGCCTTTGCCGACGCGGCGGCCCGCGCAGCCGAAGCGATCGGCGATGCGACCCTTGTCCCCATAGACGACTTCCCCGCCGACTCGCTCGCAACCTGGCTCGGCGACGCGTCCCCGGCCGCGCCGTCTGTGGAGCGCAACGGGCGTGACACGCTTGCGCTACCCCAAACCGGCGGCACCACCGGGACCCCGAAGGGGGTGATGCTCAGCCACCGGAATTTCGTCGCCTTGGCGTGGGCCGGGCGCCGGCGCTGGGACGGCGAGCCCCGTGTGATGCTGTGCGCCGCGCCGATGACCCACGTAGGCGGGCGCGCCGCGCTCATCTCGCTCGGCATCGGCGTCCGGCTGGTGATCTTGGGCGCCCCCCACCCAGCCTCCATCCTCGAAGCGATCCAACGCGAGCGCGTCACCGACCTGTTCCTCCCGCCGACCGCCATCTACAGCCTGCTCGACCACCCGGCCACGCCGAACACCGACTTCAGCTCCCTGCGCCGCTTCGCCTATGGGTCGGCACCGATGTCGATCCCTCGCCTCCGCCAGGCCTTCGACGTGTTCGGCCCGGTCATGGTGGGCGGGTTCGGGCAGACCGAGAGCCCCATCTACATCGCGCAGCGAGAGACCGCCGACCATTTCGTCGACGGCGACATCCACGGCGAACTCCTCGACGACGACGCCCTGCGCTCGGTGGGCCGGGAGACGGTCCTGTCGACCGTCGCCATCGTCGACGAAGACGCCAACCCGGTCCCAGACGGAACCCGCGGCGAGATCGCGGTCAAAGGACCGATGGTGTCGGAGGGTTACTATCGGAATCCAGAGGAAACGGCGAAGGTCAGGCGCAACGGCTGGCACCTCACCGGCGACATCGGCGTGGTGGACGAAAGCGGCCGAATCTATGTGATTGACCGCAAAAAAGACATGATCATCACCGGCGGATTCAACGTCTACTCCGGCGAAGTCGAACAAGCCCTCCTCAACATCGACGGCATCGCCGAAGCCGCGGTCATCGGAGTGCCCAGCGACCGCTGGGGCGAAGAAGTGAAGGCCATAGTCCGCCTCCACCCCGGCACCGACCTCACCGAAGCCCACATCATCGCCCACTCAAAGCAGGCGGTCGGATCGGTCATGGCCCCCAAGTCGGTAGACCTCGTCGCCGAACTGCCCCGAACCGCCATCGGCAAGATCGACAAGAAAGCGCTCCGCTCCCACCACTGGGAAGAAGCGGGCCGCTCCATCTGAACGCCGCTGCGCCGGATACCGCCTTACAGAAGTAGCGGTGGTTAAAGATATGCCGAATGAGCGATCCGCATTGCCTTGATGGCTTCAGCGGGATCGTCGGCCAGCATGAGCGCTTCGCCGACAAGCACTGCGTCGTATCCAGCGTCGCGCACTGCGGCCACTGTGGTTCCGCCTTCGACTCCGATGCCTGAGGCAGCTACTTTGATCGCGTCGTCGGGCAAGTGCTGGGCCATCTGCTCGGCGATGCGGTAGTCGACTGTGAACGCTGAGTCTTCGGGCTTATGCCGCTGGTTCACAGCGATGAGGGTGGCACCGATGTCTGAAGCAATCTGAATTTCCATTTCGTCTTTCACCTCGACTAGAGCGTCCATTCCCAGATCGTGGGCGGCGGATTGCATGGCTACCAGATGTCCAGGTTCTAGGTCGGCGACAATGAGGAGGACCGCATCGGCGCCCATTTCCGCCGACTCCTCGACATCCTCCAGCGTCCTTAGGAAGTCTTTGCGGAGAACGGGCACGCCAGTGACCGCGCTCTTCGCAGCTCTAAGATCGTCGGCGCTCCCCCCGAACCGCTCTGTGTCGGTGAGAACCGAGATCCCCACGGCTCCACCATTCTGGTAGGCCAACGCCTGAGAGCGCGGGTCGAGAACGACCCTGATATCGCCACGAGACGGGGAGCGGCGTTTGATCTCAGCAATGACCGCGAGAGAATGAGTCCAATACACACAGTTTCTGAGCGCTAGAGATAACTTCCCGTGGACGGGCATCCGCTCCACGGGTTTACGCTCGGCGATTGGGGCAGCAGTCACCCGAGGCCCTTTCTCTCGTCTGCGGTGACGGTACTCTAGTTCTATTGCCCGCTGAAGCAACAATTGGGCCCGTAGCCCCCTTACGTTGCTGTACGGATCTGACCGTGGGAGTGTTGGGGCTGGTTGCTCGCTGTGGCGGGTAAGGCTTTGTCCCCCTGTCGGTTGACGGCTCGGGAGGTGGTGCCGCCCGAGCCGTCAACGAAGCTTCCTAGTGGAGGGGGTGTATTTGGTTAGTCGTTGTCGGTGATGGTGCCGGTTGCTTCGCCGTCGGTGATTTTTGCTTGGGCTGGGGTGTATAGGACGAGTTTGAATGTCTCGTTTGCCTCTGGTGTGTTGTCGTCGATTAGTGCCACGGTGATGGTTTTGGTTGTGTCGCCGGGTTCGAAGGTGAGCATTCCGTATGTTTGGGCGAAGTCCGCGAAGGTCGCTGTCGCCGCG